>CAZKMR010000072.1:0-23390 GCA_964553795.1 uncultured Bifidobacterium sp.
GGGTGCTCCGCCAGCCGAAACGTGAGCTGGAATTGCAGCGCAATCAACTCGTGCTCGACCTCACACGACCCGAGGTGCAGCAGTTCCAATGGAAAGTCATTCAGGAAATTCTCGCCGTGCCGGGAATCACTTACGCCAAGTGGGATTGCAATCGCTATCTCACGCAGGCCGGGTCGTCGTGGCTGAAGCCGGATCGGCAGTCGCATCTGTGGATTGATTACACACACGCGCTGTACGAGTTGATGGACAAGACGGCGAAGAAGTTTCCGCGCATTGAATTGATGCTGTGTTCGGGTGGCGGCGGGCGCGTGGATTACGGAGCGCTGAAATACTTCCACGAATTCTGGCCAAGTGACAACACCGACCCGACGACGCGCATCCCGATGCAATGGGATTACTCGTACTTTTTCCCGGCGATCAGCATGGCGAGTCACGTGACGCATTGGGGACAGCGACCGATGCATTTCGCGACCAGTGTGGCGATGAGTGCTCGCTACGGCATGGACCTCGATCTTGTAAAGCTGTCGGCGGAGGACAAGGCGATCTGCGCCGGCGCCATCGCCGCATATAAACGCATCCGCGACGTCGTGCACCTCGGCGATCTCTATCGCTTGGAGCGTCCGCACAATGCTGAACGCGGGGCGATCAACTACGTCTCCCCGGACCAAAGCAAGGCAGTGTTGTTTCTGTTTCAACTCAAGGACGGCACAGCACAACCAGTCCGCCCGCAAGGTCTGGACGCCGCGAAGCGTTACACAGTGCGCGAACTGAATCCCGCGCCGGGTCGCACGGCGTTGCCGCAGGAAGGCAAATCGTTCTCTGGAGAAGAACTGATGCGTGATGGAATCAATCCCAATTGCGTGAAAGGTCTCGAAGCCTGTGTCGTCGAACTCGCGCCGTGAACCAAGGAGGTATTCTGCAAATCCGCTTCTTCGCCGCACTCCTGCTGGCAACGGCATCCCCCGCATTGTCTGGCGATATCGGAAGATGGTCGCTCGCCTCACCGGACAGGCATAACGAGATTTCCGTGACTCTGGCCACTGACGGTCGGTTGAGCTATCAAGTCGAGTGCATGGGCAAAGTGGTTTTGCCAGAATCGCCACTCGGACTGATCTTGGAGGGCAACAATCCATCAACCGCATGGCAGATTATCCGGGTTGGCCCACCAGAAACTCGGAGGGAGCGATACGAATTATTCGTTGGCGCGATGCCCAAGGTGGATCGAAAAGTCCGACAGCGAACTTTGGAGTTTACCAATAGCGATCAGGATGTGCTGGCGATCGATCTCGCGGCAACCGACGAAGGCGTAGCGTTCCGCTATCGCCTCTCCGGAGCAACGAATGTTCTCCGGGAGATAAAGAAAGAGCTGACGGGCTTTCACGTGCCGACGGACACGAAAGGCTGGTTGCAACCGTATCACGCGGCCGGCCCCTACACGCCAGCCTACGAGGATTTTTATTTTCGCGTCGCGCCCGGCGATGCGCCTCCACACTCGCGCAGTGAGCCGCGGGGTTGGTGTTTCCCGGCATTGTTTCATGTACCCAGCGCGGCCAGTTGGGCTTTGATTACAGAATCCGGCACGGATGATTCGTATCCCGGTTGCCATCTCGCAGCGGAGTCAGCCGGTGGAGTTTATCGCGTCGCATTTCCTTTCCCGGATGAACACACGAAGGGGCAACCAACCAATCTGACGACGAATCCAATGTTCACCCTGCCGTGGACAATGCCGTGGCGCGTGATTGTGCTCGGGCAAAGCGCCGCTGCGATTGCGACATCCACACTGGTTACCGACCTCGCTTCCCCATCGAGAATCGCTGACACTACATGGATAAAGCCCGGTCGCGCGTCGTGGGCCTGGTGGTCGCATCCCGACGGACCTTTCAATGCGGAACATTTCAATCAGTTCACCGACTTCGCCGCGCGCATGGACTGGGAATACACATTATTCGACGCAGGCTGGTGGTCGCCCGGTCTGAAGGAGTTGGTCGCCCATGCAAAGGAAAAAGGCATTGTGCCGCTAGCCTGGTTGCACGCACAGGATTTTTATGACGCCGAGAAACGCGCCCAGAAACTGGATGAGATGGCTGCCGCCGGCATCCGCGGCGTGAAGGTGGACTTTTGGGTTTCTGATCGGCAGGAAACCATCGCAACGATGCACGCGCTATTTGCTGTGGCAGCCGAACGCAAGCTATTGGTGAACCTGCACGGCGGCACGATGCCGCGCGGCTGGCAACGGACCTGGCCCAATTTCATGACGGCAGAAGCGGTGCTCGGTACGGAGAGCTACTTCTACGAGCCGCGCTACCCGGAAAAAGCCGCAGAACTCAACACCGTGCTGCCGTTCACCCGAAACGTCGCTGGCCCGATGGATTACACCCCGGTGGCAATCTCGCTTAAAAAGTATCAACGCACCACGACAGCTGCGCACGAACTGGCTACTGCCATCATTTTCACCTCCGGCATTATCCACTACGCGGATCAGGCGATAATGTTCGAGTCGTTGCCACCGGAAGCATTGGCGGTATTTCGCGATGCACCCGCACGATGGGATGAAACACGATGCTTGATTGGCGACCCCGGCCGTCTGGCGGTATTTGCCCGCCGCGCGGGTACAAGCTGGTTTATTGCCGGCATTAACGGCACGGGCGCGGCATTGCCGGTAAAACTCGATCTGAAAGCGTTTCGCAAATTCGACGTGCGAACATTAATCCAAGAAGGGTCCGATGCGCAAATGGGGGTCACTGCGACGTCCGTGACAAAGGCAAATCAGTTTTCGCATTCCTTGCCGCCGCGCGGAGGATTCATCCTGCGACTCGACCGTTGAACGAGTTTGCACGGGCAGGATTTTGCGCCGGTGAATATTGAAAGTCAGTGAAATGTTAATGCGCCAGACTCAAACCATGAAGTTCCTCTCGAACAATTATAGCCTGCTACTGCTCTTGACTGTGGCGACGCAAATCGCCTACGGGGCGAACCAACCGCTATCAATCGTCACTCCTGAGACGGTCGTCTGGACGGACACTCCGGCGAAGAACTTCACCGAGTCATCACCGATGGGAAATGGGCGACTTGGCGCGATGATGTTTGGCGGAGTGGACATGGAACGCATCGTTCTAAACGAAAGCTCAGTCTGGTCGGGTTCGCGACAAGAGGCGGACCGCATTGGCGCCCACAAAGCATTGCCGGAAATTCGTCGGTTGCTGCTCGAAGGCAAGAATCCCGAAGCGGAGGCGCTGGTAAATTCGCACTTCACCTGCCAAGGGCCGGGCTCGGCCGGCGGGCAGTACGGTTGCTATCAGGTGCTGGGAAATCTGCACCTCGAATTCCAAGGCCCGATCACCAATGCGCCAGTGAAGGACTATCGGCGCGAGTTGAACTTGAGCGACGCCATCACGCGCGTGCAATACCGCCGCGGCATGGTGAAGTTTCAACGCGAGATGTTTGTCAGCGCGCCCGACGAAGTGATGGTGTTGAAGCTGACGGCGGATGTCCCTGGCCAGATTTCCTTCGTGGCCAGAATGGATCGCCCGGAACGGTTCGCCACCGTGGCTGACGGAAACGACGGCCTGCTGATGACCGGGCAGCTTGACAATGGCGTGGATGGCAATGGCATTCGCTACGTCGCCCGGGTGCGGGCGTTGAATCGGGGTGGCAGGGTCTCCACCGATGGTTCGTCATTGATTGTCAGCCAGGCGAACGAAGTCGTCCTGTTGATTGCGGCGGCCACGGATTATCAAGGATTCGCCGGACGTCAGTTGAAGGACCCGCTGGCCGCGACGAAAGCGGACCTGAATCACGCCGCGCGCAGGTCTTACGCTTCCTTGCAGCGGGCGCACGTGGCGGACTACACCAGGCTTTACAGCCGTGTGTCGCTGCAATTGGGCGCACCCAATCCAGCAGTCACCCGCAAATCAACACCGGTGCGGCTCCAGGCCTTGAAACAAGGCACGGACGATCCTTCCCTCGCAGCACTCTATTTCAACTTTGGCCGTTATCTGTTGATCTCGTCCTCGCGTCCCGGCGGATTGCCCGCGAACCTCCAGGGCATCTGGGCGGAGGAAATCAAGACGCCTTGGACCGGCGACTGGCATCTCGACGTGAATGTGCAGATGAACTACTGGCCGACGGAGGTATGCAATCTGTCCGAATTGCATCAGCCGTTGTTTGCGCTGATTGAGTCGCTGCAGGTACCGGGCGCGAAGACGGCGCGGGAATATTACGCCGCGCGCGGTTGGGTGGCGCATGTGATCACCAATCCCTGGGGATTCACCTCGCCCGGAGAATCCGCCAACTGGGGCTCGGCCAACAGCGGCTCGGCGTGGCTCTGCCAGCATTTGTGGGATCATTGGCTGTTCACGCGCGACAAGAAGTTCCTCGCCTGGGCTTATCCGATTCTCAAAGGCTCGGCGCAGTTCTATGCCGACCTGTTGATCGAAGAACCGACGCATCAGTGGCTGGTGGTGGCGCCAGCGAATTCGCCGGAAAATCATTTCCGCATGAAGGATGGCCGCACCGCCGCGGTCACGATGGGGCCAACGATGTTGCAGCAACTGGTTCGATACCTCTTCACCGCGTGCATTGAAGCATCCGAAGTTCTGGAACGGGACGCTGAGTTTCGGGCCGAGTTGCTGGACAAACGCGCTCGCCTTGCGCCGACTCGAGTGGCCTCGGATGGCCGGATCATGGAATGGTTGGATGAATACGAGGAGCCAGAGCCGCATCACCGGCATGTCTCCCATTTGTGGGGATTGTATCCCGGCAACGAGATATCGCCAAACAGAACCCCGGAGTTGGCCGCAGCTGCGCGAAAGTCGTTGGAAGTTCGGGGTGATGACGGCGTTGGTTGGTCGTTGGCTTACAAGGTGGCCTTGTGGGCACGATTGCGGGATGGCGATCGCGCCGAGAGTCTTATCCGCAAAGCACTCCAGCCGGCGACGGATTTTGGGATCAGATACGATGGGGGTGGGGGCGTTTATCCAAACCTCTTTGATGCGAGTCCGCCATTTCAAATTGACGGCAACTTCGGCGTGACTGCGGCTATCGCGGAAATGCTGGTGCAAAGTCAAAGCGACACAATTGAGTTTTTGCCAGCTTTGCCGAGCAACTGGCGTAATGGGTCAGTTCAAGGGTTGCGCGCTCGGGGCGGGATTGAAGTGGATTTGACGTGGCGTGACGGTCGGTTGATTACCGTCGGTTTAACCTCTCAACGCACGCAAACGGTTAAAGTCAGTTATCTAGGCCAAACAACGGATTTGAAACTGCGGATGGGACAACGCCAAATGCTCGCGTGTGACAAGGATGGTTTGAGCTATACCAAGACTCGCCTGGGCGACCAAGGCGGTGATTGATCTCAAAAGGGAAAAGTCAAAACGTCAGGCAACTTGGGAGAGGAATCAGTTCACTGCCTCTCTCTTTCTCAGGCGTTGCAGGTATGCACCGCAGGACTCGCGTACAACGAGGCTGGGCGTCAGGCTGATTGATTGCGGAGGAGACGTGGGCTCGGCTAGACGTCGCAAGATGGTTTGAAAGGCGACGAGGGCAACGTCGCGGCAGGGTTGATGGATCGTCGTCAGGGCGCGGACACAAGCATCGCATATTGAACCGGCCGATTGCCCGCACCTATTTGACCGCCACCGACCCGGAAACGTCCAAGCGCACTTGGCAGACCCCAATGGATGAAATGACCAAGACCAAGGCCGGGGTTCGTCGCGAAACCGCACAGCTATCGGCTGCCTAGCGCTGCGCTGGTCGTCGAACTTCACCGTAATTCTGTGAGATTCGAGTAGCGGCGAGACTTCACCCAGACAGTTGATGCGTCGCGCTATTGAAGCCGAACGTTTCGAATGGCTGATGTTCGCACGGTGGGCCGGCATGATAACGCATCGTGATCTGCCGAGCGACGATGCTGATTTCCGTGTAGCTGACAGTCGTCGCCTCGTTGCGATGCATACAGGTCGAGAACGGTCCGGAACGTGGTGAGTGCGACTGATGCAGCCGTCGTAACCAACCCAAACTGTCAACAGAGGTTTCCCGTCGGGCTTGGCGAAAGGTCCGGCCTCTCACCCGCTGGGCCGTCGGCTCATCAAAGCCCGATGAAATCCATTGTTGCGTTTTCCAACGAAGGTTCTTCCGCACCAGTCTTTTCAAATTCCAGCGCCATTCGACGATTCTAGTGGTTGCCGGGAAAACTCCGATGAGTCGAAACGGGTTGATTCGTTGAAGCGGCAATCCTCGCAGGGTTGCCTCCGCAACGTCCGGCGAGAGGGCCGGACTCACAGCATGGACGACTTCACCTCGACTGACCGCGTTGCCGCCAACCCGCGCCGAGACGGAATACCAGTTGATGAGCGCCAGGGTGACACCGCCGTCGTTCACGGCAATCCACGTTCCACCACCGGGTTCAGACGGTGAAATAACAATGTGACCGTTCAGCAGTTTCCTTTTCGGAGGGAGCCCGGTGGGCCGCGTGAACTTCTCGTCGCGGTTCATGCCAACAGCGTAGCCTCGTTTGCGGGCGATGAAGGTGACGGTACACATGAGGCACTCAGTCGGCGGCCGGGTAAGTTGCGGCTTGTCGGCGAAACTCCAACCACTTTTGCCAGACCAGTGAAAGCCGGGTGGCCGGGCAACCGCAGCGACAATTCGCCGCGCCGATGGCGAAGACCAGATTCCATTGCTGAAAGAGGGTGCGGTACGCCGACAACAGGGAATTCCGCGCATCGTAAATGCTCGTGGCTTCCGATGCGGCCCCGTTGAGTTCAATGATTTGAAAATTCTTCCCGGCCCGCAGGTCGGCCTCGGTTTCATAACGCAGATCATATCGCCCGATGAAAAAGCCCGGGAGCTGCTGGGAAATCGCGTCAATCTGCGCTTCGAGTTCGGGCGTGAGCAGGTGCGTGCCGTCGCGAAAAATGCAGCCCTGCGCATGATTACCCGCTTCCACCAGTTTAAGTTGTTCGCCGGAAGCGAGCACTTCATCCCGGCGATCCGCGAAGCGACGTAGATATTTGTCGGCAATCAACCGGGCGCGTGCATTTTGCTCAACCAATTCCGCCACTGTGCTTTTTCCATCTCCAACGACCACCGGAAAAATCTTCTCCGTGATGGCGAAAATGTGCCCCCGCGCCTCGTGCGGGAAGCGATAGTAAAAAACTCCTACTTCGTGCGGCCCGGCCGCGTAGCGTTGCGCGACCAACGGCGCGTCCGTCTGTCGCAGGTAATGTTCAGCCTGCGCCGCGGCTCGAATCAGTTTAATTCCCAGCCCGCGCTGGCCCACGTCTGGTTTCAAGATGTACGGATAGGATAATTTCAAACGCTCCCGCACCCGGCGCAGCGATTCGGCCCGTTCCTCAAATCCTTCGCCCGCCACCAATCCCGCTTCCGCCGTGAATTCGGGATTGCTCGCAGCGAGCTGATTCAGCGTTGCCATTTTCGATTCGCCAACGATGCCGCCGGAAAAAATTCCCGGATTTGCCGCCGTCGGCAGCATGAGCCCGCGATGCTTGATCGCCAGCCAAAGACAATAAATCGCCACCGGTGGATAAAACAGCCACGCCGGCCAGAATTCCCAGTGGCGCAATCGCGCGACCCTTCGCCACTCAAACTTCAGCAGCGCGCGCCGCACCAATTGCAGCAGCACCACCAGGACGATGCCGATGCCGAGCAGCGCAATTCCACCATGCTTATAAGCGCTCATCCATTCCAACAATTGTGCTCCGAACAATTGCGTCAGCCACAAGATCACAAACGTCCACACGAACGACGCACCGCCGGTTACCAGCAGAAATCGCGGCAGCGGCACGCGCAGGAATCCCGCCGCCAGATAAGTCGGCAAACGCGCGCCCGGCATCAAGCGACTGAAAATGAGAATCGGGACTCCCTTTCTCGCGAACCATTGTTCGCTTTGGTTGACGCGGGCGGCATATTTTTTGAAGCGGGACCGCTCGAACCAGCGTCGTCCGCCGATTCGTGCGATGGCGTAAAGCCCGACATCGCCGAGCCAGATGCCCAGGAAACATGAAATGAAAGCGGCTGGCCAGGACATCTGCCCCGAGGCCAACAAGAGTCCCGCTCCAATCGCCGCGACGTCTTCGAGAATGAAGGTGGCCAGGAAAAAGCCGGCTGCTTTCCAGAATGGCAACCACTCCGCGATCACTTGCGGCGACAGGGAATGCGTTGGCGAATTGACCAGCAACCGCACGGATTCAAGTGTCGTGTTCATGGCGTTTACCTTCGCCGATGCCACCTGTCAACGGTCGGGTGGCGCGGTTAATTCTTTGAACTTCGCAGCGAACTTCTCGTAAGAAAACCGGTCGGCGTTGCTCTTGCCCACATAGCGAAAGACCTCTTTTCCGTCGCCGTTCAATAGCACCAACGCTGGATAATGCACTGCCTGTCCGTGAAACTTGTAGCCGCCAGGAATGTTAAACTCCTTCGCCAGCTTCGCATCGCGATCGCGGTAGATGTGCAACTGCACCCAATCATCACCCAGCTTGCTGGCCCATTGCTTGATCTCTGCTTCCGTATCGGGCTTGAGAAACACATGGATGACGCGCGCATCGCCGGCCGCTTTTTGCGCATAGTCATGCGTGTGGCGGATACAATACGGGCATTCGGTCTTAAGCAGGAAATGCAAGGCCACAAACTTTCCCTTGGCCTCTGAAAGCTTGAAGACATTTGTTCCGGTAGCGCTATGGACCACGAAGTCCTGCGGATTGGCGAAACCAAGGCTTGTACCGGCCAATACCGCAACAACCGCCACGAGCCTTGCGATGCTTGAGAGAAATATCATACCGCTCTTGAATTGTGGTTGGTTGGTCGCCGCCACTCAGCAGGCCTTACAGGAATTCTCACTCGACCGACTTTAGGCGCTCCTTCATCCGCTCTTTGGCTTCGGAACGTAAGCTTTGTGTGGGTAAAGCGTCTCCGTGTTTCTCATGCTCATGCGCCATCGAACGCAGGAAACCAATTTGTTTTCCGTACCGCCGGCACCAGCGACACAGCACCAGATGAATGCGCAACCCGATGCGTTGGCGCAGCCGCAGCGGACGATCCATCGCCTCCGATTGGAGTCGCGTGGCCTCGCGGCAACTGGGCGAAAGCTCCGCCAGCCCTCGCCCGAGGGATTTCAACTTGTTAGTCAGCCAGTTCATTACGTCTTAACTGAAGGCGCACCCGCAAACAAACTCCCCCGATGATTGGTCGCTTCCTTGGTTTCGACCTTACAACGCCAGCGTCAGATTTTTTCGCACCTGCGTCTTGATGCGGTTCTTTGCCTCGCCACTCAACCCGCGTCCCGGCAACTCGCCCAGCTGCATCCCCAGCCGCGGCGCGTGCTCATGCAAAAAGTTGATCTGCTCGAAATACCGGCGACACCACGCGCAGATCACGAAATGCAGCCGCATCTTCATCCGCATCCGCAACGACAGCGGCTGGTCCAGCGCACGCGACGTGAGCCGCGACATCTCGGCGCAACTGGGCGTGTGATTCCAGACGTAGATGACAAACTTGGTTTTGAGCGAGGTGAAGAGTTTCATTGCGCGCCCTCCTGTTTGGCGAACCAGTTCGTCTCCAGACAGCGCCGCAGCGCCATCCTCGCGCGATGCAGCATCACCCACAGATTGTTCTCCGAGATATTCAGCAACGCGCAGATCTCCTTGCTCTCGATGCCGTCCACCTCGCGCAGATTGAACACCGTCGCGATATTCTTCGGCAGCTTGTTTGAACAATCGCGATACGTCTGCCAGAACACCTCGCTGTCCAGGCTCGCGCCGGGGCTGTCCCATTCCTGCGGACCGAGTTCGTGAATCCAACCGTCCTTGAACATGCCGTCGGGAATGAACCGGTCGCTCTCCTCGTCTGAATAAAACTCCAGATCGGTGAACGACGTCTCGCGACCCGCCTTGCGGTAGTGATCGCAAATCTTGTTCTTCAAGATGCCGACCAGCCAGCTTTTCTCCGCGCTGCGCCCCTGAAAACTTTTTCCACCCTTGAGAGCGGCGAGAAATGTTTCCTGCACGGCATCCTCGGCTTTGAACGGATCGCGCAGGCGCGACAATGCATACTTGAACAGATAATCGCCGTGCTCATCCACCCAGCGTTCCGGGTCGGACAAGCGCGGCGCAGCCGCGGGTGAAGCGGGAGATGCGGGAGGCATCGGCACTGCGGCGGTGTGAGCTTCGACATTCATAGTTTGCCAAGCTGGTTCGCGAAAGCGAGCGCCAACGATTGGCAGTCCTTTGGTCGTAAGCGCGGAGGAAACCTTACACTTAAATCCCGATGCTCTCTCGACCAAGCCAGAGCGCAACGCACCGAAACCAATCCCAACGGGATTGAATCATCCAGCCCAGGGTTGCGAGGCACGAGCTACCCTGGGTGAACCATCGGTGTCCCACAACTCTGAAAGAGTTGCATCAATCCCACACGTATCGTTCATCAAATTCGATTTCGTAGCGTCGCAGGAATTCCCGGAACTCGTCTTGAAACGAAACCTTGCGATGATGCTCCTCCTGCCCGGCGATGTAATTCCGCACCGTCTCAACCTGGGAAAAGCCAATCGAGAAAATCCCGTAGCCGTTCTGCCACGCGAATTCATGCAGGTCCGGGCCTTTTGTTTTCAGCCAGAGCGACGAACCACGTTTGACCTCCTTGACCATCTCCGCCGCTTCGCACGTACGCGAGAGTGTCGAAAGCAGATGCACATGATCTTCCACACCGCCAATGATGAGCGGTTGGCAATCGTGTTTAGCCAAAATACCACCGAGGTAGCGGTGCAATTCATCACGCAGGGATCTATCACGAAGAAATGGGCGGCGATCCTTGGTTGAGAAAATCGTGTGAACCAGGATTTTGGCGAGGGACTGGGGCATGGGCTGATGATGGAGGTGTGGTGTGAGGGATTCAACTCTTTCAGAGTTGATGAATCTGGCTGACGATTTCCCAGGGTAGCTCGTTCCTCGCAACCCTGGGCTGGATGATGGAATCCCTTTGGGATTCCTCGAGCGACGGCCTTCAGACAAAGAGAGAGCAAACGAAGGTGAGGGCGAGCGCAAAACACCTTTTCCGTTCGCGTCCATTCGCGTATTTCGCGGTTTAACAAATCTGTAAGGCCCACCTCACTCCCTCGACCAACCAGAGCGCAAAGCACTGAAGCCAATTCCAATTTGAAACCATGAACTCGATGCCTGAAATCAAACTCCCGCCCGGTCGGATGACGATGCCCCTGCCAGCCGAACACGAAGACCTGATGCAGCAGCATCTCCGCGACGAGAACCTGCCCGAGGCGGTGATGCCGTTTTGTCCGATCAACAAGGTGCTCAAAGGCCAGAAGGCACTCGTCACCGGCGCGAATTCCGGGATCGGCAAGGCGGTCGCACTATCGCTGGCGCACGCCGGCGCGGATGTGGTGGTGAATTATGTTTCGCGTCCCGAAGCTGCCGAGGAAGTCGTGAAACTCGCGTCACATTGCGGCGCGAATGTTTACGCGCACAGGGCGAACGTCGCGAACGAAGCCGAGGTGCAGGCGATGTTCAGGAAGATGATCCAGGAGTTCGGCACGATTGACATTCTCGTCAACAACGCCGGCCTCCAGAAGGACGCGCCGATTGATCAGATGTCGCTGGCCGACTGGCAATTTGTTCTCGATGTGAATCTTACCGGGCAATTTCTTTGCTCACGCGAAGCCATTCGCGAGTTCAAACGCCGCGGCGTTCGCAAGGAAGTTTCATGCGCGGCGGGAAAGATCGTTTGCATGAGCAGCGTGCACGAAGTCATCCCGTGGGCCGGCCACGTGAACTACGCGGCGAGCAAGGGCGGGGTGATGTTGATGATGAAGAGCATCGCACAGGAAGTCGCCCCGCATCGCATCCGCGTGAACTCGGTTTGTCCCGGCGCGGTCCGCACGCCCATCAACATGGAAGCCTGGGGCACACCCGAGGCGTATCGCGAATTGATGAAGCTGATCCCCTACAAACGCATCGGCGAACCGGACGACATCGGCCGCGCCTGCGTGTGGCTGGCGAGCGACGATTCCGATTACATCCACGGCGCGAGTATATTCGTGGACGGCGGCATGACGCTCTATCCCGGCTTTGAAACGGGCGGTTAATCGGTTTGACGGGCGTAAGATTTACTGCTGCGAATTCCCCGGCGGTTGCAAATCAGCAGCGGCGGTATTTTGAGGAGCGGAGACGTTTCTCAATAGTTTGAACCAATAAACAGGCAATATAAAGAAAAGTGGGGCTACCAATCCATAGGCAACAAAAGCCGCAAAAAAATACCCAGCCTTGGATAAGGCTGAATGTTTGCGCGCGCTTTCCACTCCGGAACGAAACACATCGCCGATTGAGTAGAGATAAAGCGGTGGCATCAGACCGGTGTAAGTTCCAACCAATGCGCCGCAATGCGGACAAAAGTGTAGTGAAGAATGATGCTCGCTAAGACAATGATGACAAACCTGAAGGCATTCGTCCTCATCAAGAGAGGCAACGTGACCGTCCCAAGGATCAGGAGTCGGGGGGGTGCAGAGGATCGAGCGAATCAAAGACCAAATCATGAAACAAGCGATGGCTCCGATTCCAAGTAAAGCTGCGGTTAACTCTGATTGGCTCATCTGACCAATAGTGCCCAGCAGACTCATAATATAAATCAACGCTACAACCACTTCTTTTGCTTACAAGAAAATTCTCATGACAACCAATCAGACCATGATCGCGAACGAGCCGCAGGAATGGCTCGAAACCGACGGACTTGGTGGTTTTGCCAGCGGCACGACCAGCGGCATTCGCACACGCCGTTATCATGCGCTTTTGCTCACCGCGACCACGCCACCAACGGGACGCGTTGTGTTGGTGAATGGCTTCGAGGCGTGGATCGAAACGCCGCGCGGCAGGTTCGCGCTGACTTCCCAACGCTACGCGCCCGATGTGATTCATCCTGACGGCACAAGCCATATCCAGGAATTCTCTAATGAGCCGTGGCCAACATGGCGGTTCCAGTTTGAAGATGGCACCGAGCTGACTCAGGAAATTTTTGTCGCTCGCGAATCGGGCGTCACGGCACTGAGCTGGCGCTTGACCCGCGAGCAGAAAAATGTGCGCCTCTTCGTGCGTCCGCTGGTATCTGGTCGCGACTATCACTCGCTGCATCACGAGAATAGCGGTTTTAATTTCACGCCCACGCCGAACGGCGAGAAGGTTTTGTTCCGTCCTTACGATGGCGGGCCTGGTTTCTACGTGATGTATTCCTCGAACGGTCATTACACGCACGAGCCGGCCTGGTATCGCAATTTTCTCTATGCTAAGGAACGGGCGCGCGGTTTGGACGACACTGAGGACCTCGCGTCACCGGGCGTATTCGAATGGGATTTGTCTGCGGGCGACGGCGTCTGGCTTTTGACCACTGCAGACTCTTCGGCGCTTTCGCGCAAACGTGATCTTTCGGTGCGCCGCTATTACGAATGCCTGCGCGAAAACGAGAAACTTCGCCGCGCTGAATTTCCCTCGCGCCTGCATCGTGCTGCCGACGACTACCTCGTCACGGGTCGCCACGGCAAAACGATTGTCGCCGGCTATCCGTGGTTCACGGATTGGGGTCGCGACACATTCATCGCGTTGCGCGGCCTTTGCCTCGCAACGGGTCGCCTTGCCGATGCACGCGACATCTTGATCGCCTGGGCGAACAGTGTTTCCGAAGGCATGTTGCCGAATCTGTTTCCCGATCATGGCGCGAAACCTGAATACAATTCCGTCGATGCATCGCTCTGGTACATCGTCGCCGTGCACGACCTGCTACAAGCCGCCAACGGCAGCAGTGTGGTGAGCGCGAAGGACAAGCGCGCTTTTCAGACGGCCATTCTTGCGATTCTTGACGGTTACTCCAAAGGCACGCGTTACAACATTCGGATGGACGCTGATGGCTTGCTAAGTGCGGGTGAACGCGGGGTACAACTCACGTGGATGGATGCCAAAGTCGGCGAATGGGTCGTCACACCACGCGCCGGCAAACCCGTCGAAGTTCAAGCGCTCTGGCTCAACGCCCTCAAAATCGCCAGCCAGTTCGCGCCGCAGTGGGAAGCCGTCTTTGAGCGTGGCCTAAAGTCTTTCCGCGACAAGTTCTGGAGCAAGAACGCCGGTTGTCTCTACGACGTGATTGATGTGAACCATCGCGCGGGCGAAGTGGACGCCGCGTTTCGCCCGAACCAAATCTTCGCCGTGGGCGGCTTGCCGTTTCCGTTGCTGGAGGGCGCCCGCGCCGAGCGAATCGTGTCGCTCGTGGAGGAAAAACTTTGGACGCCGCTCGGGCTGCGCTCGTTGGCTCAGGGGGAATCTGCTTACGCGCCGCAGTACTCGGGCGGTGTTCTTCAGCGGGACGGCGCGTATCATCAGGGCACCGTCTGGCCGTGGCTGATCGGGCCATTTGTTGAAGCGTGGGTGCGGGTGCGCGGAGGCACGAACGAGGCGAAGCGCGCCGCCCGCGAGAAATTCCTGACGCCCATCCTGGCGCATCTCGATGCCGCCGGGCTCGGTCACATTTCTGAAATCACCGACGCCACCGCACCGCACACGCCTCGGGGTTGCCCATTCCAGGCCTGGTCGGTCGGCGAAGCGTTGCGTTTGGATCAAGTCGTTCTCAAGGCGCGCAATCAAGCTCCGCCCCGCAATCGTACGGCTGATGCCGAAGCAAGCGTCCAGGCCGGCCAACGCCCCGAGCTCATTGCCGCCTGAATTCTTTGATAAATTATGCCTGCCGCCAAAATCACTTGCAGTCTTTGCCAGCACGACATCTCCACCGAAGATCTCCAGAAGCATCGCGCCGAGGAAACCCGGGAGATGATTGAATTCACTCTGGGGATGATCAAGGAACGTCATCCCGAGTGGACAAAGAACGATCCCACCTGCCAGATGTGCTGGGACTATTACAAAAACCTGCCCGTGGTTTGATTGAATGAAGTTTACATTCCAACCCGTTCCGTTGACCTACAAACTTCAGTCTGGCTTGAAGGTGGCAGTTCTCGCGCTGCGAGAACTCTGCCCGCGTTCAGCGGGCGGAACGAATGGCACGACGCTTCCACCAGCAATTGCATCTGCTAAAACAACCGCATGAACACTGAACAACAACGACTCACCGAAACCACCGCCCGCAAAGCCCGTTGGAAGATGTGGGGACCGTATTTGAGCGAACGCCAATGGGGCACGGTGCGCGAAGATTACTCGTCGCACGGCAACGCGTGGGAATATTTTCCACACGACCACGCCCGCAGCCGCGCGTATCGCTGGGGCGAGGATGGCATCGCCGGCATCAGCGATGAGCAATGCCGCCTCTGCCTCTCGCTCGCGTTGTGGAACGGGCACGACCCGATTCTCAAGGAACGTTTCTTCGGCCTCACCAACTCCGAAGGCAATCACGGCGAGGATGTGAAGGAACTCTATTACTATCTCGACGCCACGCCGACGCACAGTTACCTGAAGATGCTCTACAAGTATCCGCAGCGCGCGTTTCCCTATTCTCAACTGGTGGAGGAGAACGCACGGCGCAAAGGCGACGCGAGTCAGCCGGAGTTCGAACTGCTCGACACGGGCATCTTTGACGATGACCGGTATTGGGACGTGTTCGTTGAATACGCAAAAGCTGCGCCGGACGACATCCGCATGCGCGTCACGGTTCATAATCGCGGGCCGGAGGAGGCGACGATTCACCTGCTGCCACACCTGTGGTTTCGCAATACGTGGTCCTGGAAACCAAATTCCACAAGACCAGAACTCTCCCTCTCCAATCGTGGCGCGATCTCCGCCAAGCACGATTCGCTGGGTGAATACACGTTGCACGTTGAAGGCCACAACGAGGTTTTGTTCTGTGACAACGAGACGAACGCTCGCCGCCATTATGGTCAGCCGGACGCGATAGGATGCTTCAAGGATGCATTCGACCAATACATCGTCCACGGCAATCACGCTGCCGTGAATCCCGAGCAGATCGGCACGAAAGCTGGTGCGCTCTACAAAGTCAGCGTGGGGGCGGGCCAGTTAGCGCAGATTCGCCTACGACTCGTAGCCGCCGACGTAAGGAGGCGGAGTGCGAACTCAAATAGAGATCACCAATCCGCCTCGTCACCTCGGCGGCTACAGCCCTTCGCCGACTTCGACGCCATCTTTAATCAACGCATCCGTGAAGCCGACGAGTTTTATGCCGCGCTACAGGCCGATATTGCCGATGCCGATGCTCGCAATGTCCAGCGCCAGGCGTTCGCCGGGATGATCTGGTCGAAGCAGTTCTTTTACTACGACGTCGCCGAGTGGGTCAAAGGCGATGCGAATTGTTCCCCACCGCCCGGGGAGCGCAAGCACGGACGCAACGCCGATTGGCAGCACCTCAACAATGCCGACATCATTTCAATGCCGGACAAGTGGGAGTATCCGTGGTACGCCGCGTGGGACTTGGCGTTTCATTGCATTCCACTCGCACTGATTGATGCAGAGTTTGCCAAACATCAACTCGTCCTGCTCACGCGCGAATGGTACATGCATCCAAATGGGCAATTACCCGCGTACGAATGGGCGTTCGGCGATGTGAACCCGCCCGTGCATGCATGGGCCACGTGGCGCGTGTTCCAAATGGATCGCAAGCAACGTCGCGAAGTTGATCCGAATGACAAAGGCGACCTCGCGTTTCTGGAACGTGTGTTTCACAAATTGATGCTCAACTTCACCTGGTGGGTGAACCGCAAGGACGCGCAGGGCCGCAACATCTTCCAGGGCGGCTTTCTGGGCCTTGACAACATCGGGGTGTTCGACCGCAGCGCACCGCTGCCCACGGGCGGCTTCATCAATCAAGCCGACGGCACGAGCTGGATGGCGATGTATTGCCTGAACCTCATGCGCATTGCGCTCGAGCTCGCGCGTCACAACAAGGTGTACGAGGATATTGCCACCAAGTTCTTCGAACACTTCCTGCACATCGCCGAGGCGATGAACAACATCGGCGACGAAGGCATCGGCCTGTGGGATGAGCAGGACGAATTCTACTACGACGTGCTGAACCTGCCGAACGGCCAGAGCGTGCCGCTCAAAGTGCGTTCGATGGTCGGACTGATCCCATTGTTCGCCGTCGAGACGCTCGAACCGGAGCTATTGGCGGAACTTCCCGGTTTTGCCGGGCGGCTGGAATGGTTTCTCAATTATCGCCCGGACCTGGCTAAACTCGTCTCCCGGTGGAAAGAATGCGGTGACTGCGAGCGCCACTTGCTCTCGCTGTTGCGCGGCCATCGCATGAAATGTCTCCTGCGCCGGATGCTCGATGAAACCGAGTTCCTCAGCGACTACGGAATTCGGGCGCTCTCTAAGATTCACGAACGCGAGCCCTATCGCTTCCATACCAATGGGCACGTCGAGGAAGTCGCTTACTGGCCGGCGGAATCGAAATCCGGGTTGTTCGGTGGTAATTCCAACTGGCGTGGTCCGATTTGGATGCCAGTGAATTATCTACTCATCGAGTCGTTGCAGAAATTTCATCACTATTACGGTGACGATTTCAAAATTGAGTGTCCCGCAGGTTCAGGAAAGTTCGTCACGATCAACGAAGCCGCGGATGAAGTGTCGCGCCGCTTACAACGCTTGTTTCTAAAGGGCCAGGACGGGCAGCGCCCGGTCTTGAAATATCACGATAAACTCGCGAGCGATCTGCATTTCAAGGATTACGTGTTGTTCCACGAGTACTTTCACGGCGACACCGGTCGTGGTGTCGGAGCGTCGCATCAAACCGGCTGGACCGGCCTCATCGCGAAACTACTGATGCCGCGCAAGGAATCGAGCAACATCGACGATACGACGTTTCATCCGCGCCACAATCACGCTCGGAAGGAGCCCAGGCGCGAGACGGTGATCGCTTGAACGAAACGCAGGGCTGTAACCCGCAGCGCGCCAATCGCAATCGGAACTGCTGCGGCTCACAGAGCCGCGCTCCACCGATATGTTTTCCGCCCTCCGCCAACACTGGCCCGAGTATCTCTGCGAAGCCGCGTGCCTCGGTTTGTTCATGATCTCGGCGGGTGTGTTTACCGCGCTGTTGGAGTATCCCAACTCGCCCCTGCGGCAGGCGTTGCCGGATGATTTTCTGCGCCTCGCCCTCAACGGTCTGGCGATGGGACTCACCGCCATCGCCATCATCTACTCACCGCTCGGCGCGCGTTCCGGGGCGCACATGAATCCCGCCGTCACCTGGACGTTCTTCCGCCTCGGCAAAGTGAGACCGGCGGATGCGTTGTTCTATCCGATCTTTCAAACGCTCGGCGGCATCGCGGGAGTGGTGCTGGTGAAGTTTGTGCTGGGAAAAATATTTACTAATGCGCCGGTAAGCTACGTCGTCACCGTGCCGGGCAAAGCAGGCGTTGCTACTGCGTTCATCGCCGAGATCGCCATCGCCTGCGGCATGATGTTGATGGTGTTGTTCATGACGAACACACCTAAGCTCGCGCGCTTCACTGGATTGTTTGGCGGCACGCTGGTGTTTCTCTACATCACGTTTGAAGCGCCACTGTCCGGCATGAGCATCAATCCCGCGCGCACCGTGGCGTCCGCGTTGCCGAGCGGCGTGTGGACAGCGGGGTGGATTTACTTTGTCGCGCCCGTCGGCGGCATGTTGCTGGCTGTGGAAATCTACCGCGCGCTTCGCAAAGGCGCACAAGTCGCCTGCGCCAAATGGAATCACGACCCGCGTCAGCGCTGCATCTTCTGCGGCCATCCGGGGACGAGGACGAGCCCCGAACGCGGTTGAACATGAATAGCCGTGGGTGTAACCCACGGTGCGAGCGAAATAGTTCCACAACCCCGCGAGGGGTTGAACGGTGCGGGTGATGATGGTTTGGCCCATTTAGGGCCGGGCCCTTTGTTGGCTGTATTCCGTGGGTTTCACCCACGGCCATTCAAGTATCGTCCCGCTGGGACGGAGCAATCGGTGGCAATCCTCGCGCTGCAAGAATTGGCGGGTCGCAGCGCGACCACCGCAACCCAAGCAATTATTGGCAACGGAGACGTACCCCCAGCGGGGCGACATACTTGTAGCACCAAGCCCAAGGAATTGCGAAGCCCCGTAGGGGCGGAATAGGCCCCTCCTGACGGAGCTTGGGATTTGTGGCGCGAATGTTCTACAAAGATGCCGTGCCAATGGCGCTCAAGATGCGGCAGGCCGTCCGCTGCCCGCCGCTTTTGGTAACAGACGCATTCGGGCTTTACGCCGACGGCTCGCGCGGACACTTGCCCCACCAACACCAACGGAAATCTCTGCAAAAGTATTTTGAACTGTGAAGATGAAGGAGTGATCTGAAGTTCATGCAAACTCCGCGAGACAACCAGCCCGCCTTCTTCGATCTGGCCGTGTAACAACGCGGTGCGACCAACCGCGTGCTTGAGACCATTGCGCGCGAAGTGGAGGCGCGTGTGACCGCGACTTACAGCCAGGGCAAACGGCCCGCCTGCCGCGTGGGTGTGCTGCTGCGCGTCATGATCTTGCAGCATCTCTACGGCTTGAGCGATCCGCAGGCCGAAGAGCAGCTCAAGGATCGGTAGAGCTTCCAAAAGTTTGTGCAACTCGATGCGCACAAAACCGTGTCCGACGAGACGACTATTTGCCGTTTCCGCCCGCGGCTCGGCGAAAACTGGAATTGGAACGAAAGCAATGGTTTTACAAAGTTTTATCTCCGATCCAAAAAGGATTGCGAATCATGATTGGCAATCCGCCAGTGACTCAACAACAGTTGATTACGAACGCTCGCATTCTAACCGGTGATGTGGCCATGCATGCCTCTAACCAGCTGCGTGCAATCGAATCTCTCAAAAACGAGGCAGGGCTTACTTATCTCTTGGAATTGGATAAAATCACGAATCCCACATCACCGTAGCGCAAGCGCACGGAGAGTGGCACGGGAGTAAGATTTAGTTAAATAATCCCCGCCAACTCCTGCAACGTGCGCCAGTTTTCGAGGCGCTCTTGCTTCGCTTTGAGCAGCGTCTCGCTCGGGTTGCCGTCTTTGTCGAAGTGTTTGGCGAAGCGGCCTTCGGTGCGCGCGAAGCGGATGAAGTCATAGACTTCGTTCGTCTTCGGTTCGATGAAGAAATCGGTTTTCTCGGAAGGATTGCCCTGGAGGCTAAGGCGCAGCGCGATCTTGTCGCCTTTGCGCGGATCGTACATGAGCACTGGGAACGTGCGCGTGTCCACGGCCGTTCAATTCGTATCAACGGACGTCAGTCCGCTCCATTTGAAACCGCTTCGCGCGGCCAGCGTGTAGCCGGCGGCCCATCTTTCAAAGTGAGCCGGTGCGCTAGCCGCACTATTTCTTCAACCGGTAGCACTTGTTTCCGACGACAAAATCTGTCACGCCGCTCTTTTCACCAATTACGACGGGCGGATATGGGAAAGGCTGCCACGGGCCGGTCGAAAGGTTGGTGGTAAACTCGAGCGAATACCCTGCTCCGAGAAACGAAGGCCAGGTAATTTGAATGTGGCCTGACACTCGGATGAGTTCCAATTCCAAGGAAGGTGGGGTTTCGTTTAAGAGGACTAGCACAGAGCCGGGGGAGCCGACCGTTAACGCGATGTCGGCTTTTCCGTCGCGATTGAAATCTCCGACAGCCATGCTCCTTGGGGAAGATCCAGAAGCGACTGCAAGCGTGGCTGCTAAAATAAACGAACCATCTCCATTTCCCACAAGCGCCGTGATGGTGGAACTTCCTCTGACAATCAAATCCATCTTACCGTCGTGATTGAAGTCGCCAGCCGCGAGCGAGTTCGGACCAAAAGCGGCGCCATAAAAGTTGGTTGCTTGACCCAGCAAACCATCCCCAAGGTTGGGGATCACGCTTACTGATCGTGCGTAATAGTTGACCGTTGCAACATCCAGCTTCCCATCCCCGTTGAAATCCGCGAGTGCGACCGAATAATGATACTCGGAGCCTCCCCCAGGGCCAGGGTACCTGGCAGGCGCACTGAAAGTGCCGTTCCCTTTGTTTGATAAGACGCTGACGCTGCTTCCATAGTCGGAAGTAACAAGGTCAAGTTTGCCATCTCCATTCAGATCGCCGGCTGCCAAATCGTAGGTGACGTAGGGCACAGAGTAGTTCGTTACAGGTTCGAAAGAGGCATCACCCCTGCCAAGCGCAACAGAGACACCGAGCGTCGCCAAATCCAGTTTCCCATCGCCGTTGAAATCACCAGATGCCACAACGGGTGAAGAGAAGTTGTTTGTGATGCTGGTGACCGCAAAACCGCCTGCGCCGTCACCGAGCAAGACACTGCAACTGGAAGGGCCACTTGGGCCACCACGCAGCACGACGAGGTCAAGGTGAGAGTCCCCGTTGAAGTGACCCACTGCTAATCCCATCGGCGAACTGAGGATCGAAATATCCGTCCGGTTGGTGAATGCGCCGTTGCCAACCCCATACAGTATGCTGACGGAACTGCTACCCCAGTTTGCCGTTACAATATCGAGTTTTCCGTCTTGGTTGAAATCCGCCGCGGCGATCCAACGCGGATTGGAGCCGACGGTGAAATTCGCTCCGCTTCCGAATTGCACTGGGGCGACTGCGTTTGCGTCCGGCGGCAAAGCTATCACCAGCATTGCCGAGCAAATGCCAAGGAAAGTTCGCTCTGAGCTGAGCGGAGAAGACCAAACATTCATCTGTTTCATAACCCGAATCTCCCGAAAGTGCGGGCCACATCACTCGCGATTCCAATTCAATGCATAGGAAATGCCAAGCCGATTTTAGGCGCAAACAGGACAGGTGGCCGCCGGAACCTGCGTGATCCTCACGCAAAGCGCGTGAAGATTTTCCGCACAGTCTGCCCGCAGCAGTCAATTAGTTTGCCGTCAGCCGTTGTCGCCAGTAAGCGGGCCGCCGTTTGCCGTGAACGATGGCAACGATGAGAATGTAATCGGATTCGATGGTGTACAGCACGGCGTAGGGGAAGACCCGCGCTCGACAGATATGCACATCCTGTTCGAGATTACGCCAACGATCAGGATTAGCGACGATCTTCGCGATGATGGCCCGGATTTCCTTGGCGAATCGCGGACCGAGAGTGCGTCCGCGCTTTTTGTAGAATTGAACCGCCTCCTCGAATTCCCACAATGCTTCGGGATGGAACTCGTGCCTCATTTTGCCAGCAGGCGTTCGATGCGGCGATAGGCTTCGGCAGCGGGGACTGTTTTTACTTTGCCGGAGCGGACTTCATCGCGTCGGCGAATGGCTTCGTCAGCCCATTCGCTCTCCAGTTCGGCGTCGTCAAGACTGGCGAGCAGGCGTTCCGCCAAATACACGCGCTCCTTGGCAGGAAGCTGCTCAACTGTTTCCGCGATGTTCTTGAGTGCAGCAGTCATGGCTGAACGTTAGCCGATGGGCGGCGTTTCGCCAAGTGCCCGTTAGCTTCAAATAATCCCCGCCAGTCCCTGCGGTAGCGGCGGGCATCCTGCCTGCCGTAGAGCTGCGGCTTCCAGCCCGGCGGAAAAAGCTTTGGCAAGCACCACGACTTCCGAGATTCTGCAACCACACGCAACATCGGACGTAAATTCCGGGCGGCAGGGATGCCCGCCCTCTACGGCTGCCACGGATGGCCGCCGCCACGTCAAATAATCCCCGCCAGCTCCTGCAAGGTGCGCCAGTTTTCGAGGCGCTCTTGCTTTGCCTTGTGCAACGTCTCACTTGGGTTGCCATCTTTGTCGAAGTGCTTCGAAAAACGGCCTTCGGTGCGCGCGAAACGGATGAAGTCATAGACTTCGTTCGTCTTCGGTTCGATGAAGAAATCCAGTTTCTCGGACGGGTTACCCTGGAGACTGAGGCGTTGCGCGATCTTGTCGCCTTTGCGCGGGTCGTAGATGAGCACCGGGAATGTGCGTGTGTCCACGGCGAGTTTGCTTTGTTGCATCGCGAGGTTGTCGCCGACGCCGTGCTCGGGCTGGCAGGTGGTATAGACGCTCACCACGGCCGGGCCGTCGTATTCGTTCGCGGCCATGATGGCTTTGTAGAAGTGATTGCTCATCGCGCAACTGGTCTGCGCCACGAAGGTGTTCGGGTGCATCATGCAAATCTGCGCGAGTTCTTTGCGGCGCTCGATTTTGCCGGGAATGGCCTTGCCATGGACGGTGAACTTCGTGTTCTGGCCCATGAACGTGGCGGTGGACGACTGTCCGCCGGTGTTGGAATAAACCTGCGTGTCGAGCACGAGTACCTTGATGTTCATCCCACTGGCCAGCATGCGGCTCAAGCTTTGGAAACCGATGTCGAGCATCGCGCCATCGCCGCCGATGACCCAGAGTTTCTTGTCCTTCCAACCCATCTGATCCCAACGGGCGCGGATGCCCATCGCGTCGGCGGGCGCGTTTTCGAACAGTGAATTCGTCCACG
>CAZKMR010000073.1:0-23265 GCA_964553795.1 uncultured Bifidobacterium sp.
ATTCCTGATGCCGAATTGAGGGGTGTCATTCCTACGCGAAACAACGCATCGCGATGCAGGGAGGGTCGAGCCTGCCGCGGACATGCATGATGAGACTGCGCGCCGCGGGTTTCCGTGGGTGTCGGATTTGGCGGCTATCGCCACACCGGGTATTGTTCCAGCGTGCGGTATTGCCGGTGACGATGAGCCGGTCCAAATCTTTCCGCGTCACTTCCGGTCATTCTTTGGCGAGAACTTTTTCCAGAAGTTGATTCAAGCGCGTGAGCATCGCGCGAGGATCTTCCATCAAACCGGCGGCCACGCGGGCATTGTCGAGCACTTGTTCCGCCACGCTGGCGGCCAACGGTGGGTCCTTTTGACGCGTGGCTTCCAGTCGAGCGATGATCGGATGCGCCGGATTGATTTCTAGATCGTGTTTTTCGGGCGCAACCTCTTCGCCTTCCTTTTTCATGGCTTTCATGATGCGCCGCATGCTCGCGGTCATGAATTTGTCCGCATCAACGACCACGGCGGGACTATCGACCAGACGCTCGGACACGCGGACTTCGCCGACTTTGTCCGTGAGCGTTTCTTTGAGCCAGCCGGCCAGCGATTTGGCGGCGTCTTCGGACAACGCGCCTTCTTTCTTGGCGCTCAAATTCAGGTCCGCCTTTTCGGCCAGGCGCAGGGTTTTTCCATTGAACTCCCGCAAATGTTCCATCACGAACTCGTCCCACGGGTCGTAGAGAAACAGGACCTCAAATTTTCGTTCCTTGAAGACTTCGAAGTAGGGACTGGCTTCCGCTGCCGCGCGATTGGGCGCGAGCAGACAAAAGATTTCCTTTTGTTCGGACGCCATGCGCTTCACGTAATCGGCGAGCGACGTCAGTTTGCCGTTGTCCAACGCCGACGATTCGAAGCGCAGCAGTTTGCCCAACGCCTCCTTGTGCGTGAAATCGGTGACGACGCCTTCCTTGAGAAAGCGCTGATACTCCGCGTAAAACTTCTCGTATGCTTCGGCTTCTTTCTCCGATTGATCGTCGAGGAATTTGAGCAGGCGTCCGGTTAGCACCTTGTTCAACTTCTGCATCAAAGACGTGTCCTGCATCGTTTCGCGCGAGATGTTCAGCGGCAAATCTTCGCTGTCCACCACGCCTTTGAGAAACCGCAGCCATTCGGGGAACAGACCTTTGGCCTTCGCTTGAATCAACACCTTGCGGCAATACAAATTGACCTCGGAGTCGATGCGGCCCATGCCCATGCTTTCGAAATTCCGTTGCGGCACAAACAAGAGCGCTTTGATAGCCAGCGGCGCGTCGGCAGTGAAATGCAATCGGAACAGCGGCTTGTCGTGGTCGTGCCCAATGTAAGTGTAGAATTCGTTGTATTCTTCCTCTTTGATTTCGTTTTTGCTACGCGCCCAGATGGCCTGGACGGTGTTGAGCCGCTTCGCGTTGAGTTCGATGGGGAAGGGGACAAAGCTGGAGTAACGCTGAATGATTTGTTCCACCGTGGCTTCCTGCGCGAACTCTTTGGCGTCGTCCTTCAATTCGAGGATGATTTTTGTGCCGCGCGGCAGATCCGCGGCGGGCGTCAGTTCATAGCCGCCGCCGCCTTCACTGGTCCATTGCCAGCCGGATTCCTGCGGATTCATGGATCGGCTCAGAACCGTGACTTTATTCGCGACCATGAACGCGGAGTAGAAGCCGACGCCGAATTGTCCGATCAAACCAACGTCCGGTTTTTTGTCTTCGGCCAGTTGTTTCAAGAAGGCTTTGGTGCCGGAGTGCGCAATGGTGCCGAGATTTTCGACCAGTTCACCGTGCGTCATGCCGCAACCAGTGTCGGTGATGGTGATCGTGCCGGCTTTGTCATCCGTGCTGAGCGCGATGCTCGGCGCGAGTTCGGACTGGTGGATGGTTTGGCCGGTGGATTGGTTGAAGCGCAGTTTTTCGCACGCGTCGGCGGCGTTGGAAATCAATTCGCGCACGAAGATTTCTTTGTCCGTGTATAACGAGTGAATGACGATGTTCAGGAGCTGCTGAATTTCAGCCTGAAATTGATGCGATTCTGGTTTGCTCATAATCGAGCCTCAATCCATAGCCAAGACAACGACTTGCCGTCAAGAGGTGGAATAAGAAGTCCACGAACGCGTGGGTGCGAACTCAGGGAATGAACGACGCTGCGCTTTGCTCAACGTGATTTGCAGAAACCCCACGCTGCAATCAGCTCGCCGCTCGGCTATGCTCCCCCCGTCCATGATTAAATTCTTGCAGAGCCGAATGCGCTGTTCCTGCCGCATTGATATTGTCGGCATTGTATTCCTGCTCGGCCTGCTGCGAGCGAACGCGGCGTTGTTGGCGTATGAAGGATTTGATTATCCAGCGAGCAGCACCATTGGGTTGCAAACCGGCGGCAGTCTGTGGACCAATGCCTGGGCGGGCGGCGCGACGGGAAATTTTCTCGGAACCAATGCTGCGGTCAGTCTGGCTTACACCGATGCCAACGGTCAGGCGCTCGTCACCAGTGGTGGCAGTTTGATCGTGGGCAATCCCTCTGGTCCGTCGGCAACCACCGCGACACCCAACCGGACTTTGAATCAATCGTTATCCGGTGGCACTGGGACGAGCGCTGGCAGCGGGCGGACTGTTTGGCTCAGTTTTCTCTACCAACGCCTTAATCTCGCCGCAGGCGGCGCGCCGTATTTTCGCCAGGCGAATCTGGGGCTATTTGAAGGCGGCAGTGAACGGCTCGCGGTCGGTGGGCCGAACACCAGCGCCACGGTGTCGAACGTGTTTTCGGTGTGGGGCAGTGGCGTGACGCATTCTGGCGCGATGCCGTTTCAATCGCCCGGCAATCCATTGCTCGTCGGCGCGACGAGTTTCATTCTGATCAAAGTGGTGACCGACGGCAGCGCCGCGATCGACCCGGCGTATGTGTGGTTCAATTGGACCAACCTGGCGGTCGAGCCAGACATTGTGACGGCGGACATTGTGGACAACGAATTGAATCTGTCTGGTGTCAATACTTTGCGATTTCAAGCCGGGAATCAGAACGCTTCGGGAACCAATGCCGCATTTCAAGTGGATGAATTGCGCGTCGGCACGACCTTCGCCGACGTGACGCCGTACGCGATGGGTGCTGCCGCACCGGCCATCGCCGTCAATCCCCAGGACGTGACGGCAACCGCGAGTGAGCTGGCAAGCTTTACGGTCAACGCCACCGGCGCCGCGCCATTGTCTTATCAATGGTATTTCAACACGAACACGTTGTTGGCGAACGCGACCAACTCGACCTTTTCGATCAACAGCGTCGGGCCAGGCGATGCGGGCGGGTATTCGGTTGTTGTCACCAACGATTTTGGCGCGGTCACGAGTGCGGTGGCCATACTCACGGTGTTGGCGCCGGTGCCCGCCGCGATTACAGCGTCGCCGTTGCCGTTCACAAATGTCGTTGGATTTAATGCGACATTTTCCGCGACGGCGACTGGTACGCCGCCGTTGCGGTATCAGTGGTTTTTCAACGACACCACGCTGCTGGCGGGGCAGACGAACGCAACATTGATTTTCCCAATCGCGTCCACAAACGATGCCGGCGGTTACCAGGTGGTGGTCACCAACAATTATGGCGCAGCCACGAGCAGCGTTGCGATGTTGAGCGTCGTGCCCGGAAGTCCCGCGTTTTTGCCCGCGTTTCCCGGTGCAGATGGCGCAGCGAAATACATCACCGGTGGTCGCGGCGGCATCGTGTATCGCGTGACTAAGCTCGACCGAAACCTAAATCACAACGAACCGGGCACGCTTCGTTACGGGTTGACGGATGGGAATTTTCCGCCGGGCGTGCCGCGCACCATTTTGTTTGAGGTGGCTGGAACCTTCTGGCTTGGGCGCTTTGGAGCGGAGAATGGTCATCAGCACGGGTGGGATTCCAGTTCGCGTTATAATTTTTCCGCCAACACGACCATCGCCGGGCAAACGGCGCCCGGTCCGGTCATTATTGCCGGCGGCGTCACCAAGATCGGCGGCACGAATACCATCGTGCGCAATGTCACCTTTGCGCCGAGTTACGGTTTGCGTGGTTTTGCCGAGCCGCCGGCACAGCCGACGCCCGGTGATTTTCCCGATTCCTTTGTGTTCGATGCGTTGGATATCAGCGGTCAGAACATCATGCTAGATCATCTCACGGCCATTTACGCCACGGACGAAACCATTTCCTGTAACGAACTCGCGGCGAATTTAACCATCCAGTTTTGCACGATTGCGCAGGGCGAGAATTATCCGCAGGCGGACGCCGAGAGTCCGGGCGTTTATACGGGGCACGCCTTGGGCTCGTTGCTGCAAGCCGGATCGAATGCCCGCATCAGCGTGATCAATAATCTTTACGCGCATCTCAAAGGACGCCTGCCGCGCGTCGGGAGCGAAATCGGGTCGGGGGCGTTCAACGACTTTCGCAACAATGTTTTTTACAATTGGTTGGGCACCGCCGGCTCGGGGGCGAACGGGCAGCCTAGTTACAACAATTTCATCAATAACTTTTATCTCGCGGGCCAGGGTGGCGAAGATGTCTCCGGTCCAAACATTGTGAACGCTGCGGGCGGAACGGGAATCTTCAATGGCGCGAATGCCGCATTCACGCGCGCGTTCGTGAACGGAAATCTCAAGGACCTCAACAAGGACGCCGATCCGAATGACACCATTTCCGCCGACGGAGATTTTATTTCGATTGCCGCCCAGCCGGCGGCTTATGACGTGGAGATTGGGGTAACGCTGAGCGCGCGCGCCGCGCTGACGAATGCCTTGCGCCATGCTGGATCGCGTTGGTGGGAGCGCGACTACGACATTGTCTTGGGAAACTCCAATGCGATCAACACCGTGGATGAACGGCTCGTCCAAGAAACTATTACGGGCACTGGTAAAATTGTCGCGTGGGCCGATGATCCGTTCAATTCCAGTCCTGACGAAGGCACGGAATGGCGCAGCTTGTTGGCGTGGCGAGCCGACCCGATTACCTTTACGGCGCCGTTCAATCGTCCCGCCAACTGGGACACGGACGGCGATGGGTTGCCCGATGATTGGGAAATTGCGCACGGTTTGAATCCTCAGGCGGCGAACAATAATTCCGACTTCGATCGCGACGGTTATACGGACCTTGAGGAATACTTGAACGAACTCGCGGCGTGGCCGGCGCCGGGAATTATCGAATTCACCGGCGAAACGAACAATCGTTACGCTGAGATCTTCAATTGGCGGGTGACCGGCGTGAATGTCTCGATTGCGGGTCGCGGCAATTTGCCCACCACATCGCACTGGCAACCGAGTCGCTACGACGAAGTGCTGATTAGCAATCGCACGGTGACGGTGGATGCCGTGGGCCAACACGCCGGCACGCTCGAGTTGACCCATGGCGGTGCGCTGGAACTCACGAGCGGATGGCTCAACGTGGCGCGCGATTTGAACAACGGTTCAGATGGTCGGCTCCGAGTTGATTCGGGAGCAACGTTGCGGGTAACGAACAACCTCGTGAATCACGGCACGTTGATTCTGTCGGGTGGGGCGACGCTCGCGGTTCAAGGTGCGTTCACCAATTTTGGCACGCTTGACCTGCTCACGTGGGAGGGCACGTTACCGCCGGGATTTGTGAATGCGGGCACGGTGATCCGCCGCGAAGATTTGGTGCTAACGGCTTATGGGGTCAGCGGCGCGAACTTCACGGCGACGATTCCTGGCTTTCCGAATCATGCTTATCAATTTCAGGTGGCCGAGAGTCTTGCGAATGAGGCATGGGAAAATCTGGGCGCGCCAATCAGCGGGACTGGCGGGCCGATCCAATTGCTCCACGTCGGCGGCGGGAATGGTGCGCAACGGTTTTATCGGGTTTTAGTCGACCCGTGACGCGGGGCGGCAAGCTCGGTGAAACGAACGATCTAATCGCTGCATTTCCTCAATAAATCAGGGCAAATCAGGCTTCGGCTTTGCGCATCAAAAAATTTCAAAAAAAGTTATTGCGTGGCAAAAGGCCTCTGCTACTCTCTGCGTCCCTTTCGCCTGAAAACGAACGGGCCAGTTTATCCGCAAGCCGATAACTGATCTCCACAGCGGGGACAGGAATGATGGTTTGCCAGCTCTTCGAGTTGCATCAACTGGGAATCACTGATTTTTATGCCAGTCAAAACATTTAGACCGCTAACGCCGTCTCTGCGCTACCTCTCGTTCGCAGATTACAGCGACGTTACGAAGCATAAGCCGGAGAAGTCGCTCGTCCAGACTCGTAAGAAGACGGGCGGTCGGAACCATTATGGTCGCGTTACAGCGCGTGGTATCGGCGGCGGCAACAAGCAGAAAATCCGCCTGGTTGATTTCAAGCGCAACAAGCACGGCGTCGAAGCGACCGTGGCGGCGATTGAATACGATCCGTTGCGTTCCGCGCGGCTGGCGTTGCTGGATTACAAGGACGGCGAAAAGCGTTATATCATCGCTCCCGTCGGAATCCAGGTTGGTGGTAAAATCATGAGCGGGCCGACGGCTCCTCCGGAAGTTGGTAATTCTCTCCCTCTTCGTGCTATCCCGGTTGGTCTTTCCGTTCACAACATCGAAATCACGCCCGGTCGCGGTGGCCAGATGGTTCGCACGGCTGGCGGCGCGGCGACGCTGATGTCGCGCGACGAAGGTTATGCGCAGATTCGGTTGCCTTCGGGTGAAATTCGCAAGGTGAACGAAGAATGCTACGCCACGATCGGTCAGGTTGGCAACACCGAGCATGAAAACGTGGTTCTCGGCAAGGCGGGTCGCTCACGTCACTTGGGCATTCGTCCGGTGAACCGCGGTGTGACACGGAACCCGGTGGATCACCCGAACGGTGGTGGTGCTGGTAAATCCAAGTCGGGCGGTGGTTGGCAGCAATTGACCTCGCCGTGGGGTTTGTTGGCCAAGGGCTACAAAACCCGCGAAAAACGCAAGTATTCCAATCGTTTCATTGTCGTTCGGCGCGATGGTCGCCCGATGAAGAACAAATAATTTTATATGGGACGCTCGATTAAAAAAGGTCCGTTTGTAGAGGGCCACTTGCTGGAGAAAATCCAGAAGGCCAAGGACACCAAGTCCAAAGCGCCGATCAAGACGTGGTCGCGCCGTTCGATGATCACGCCCGAGTTCGTCGGTGTGACCTTCGCGGTGCACAACGGCAAAGTGTTTAACCCGGTGTTCGTGACCGAAAACATGGTTGGTCATCGGTTGGGTGAATTTTCCCCGACGCGCACGTTCAAGCGACACGGCGCGCACACAGCGAAAGCGGAGGCCAAGTAGTCTATGCAAGTCCACGCGATTCTCAAAAACGTGCCGATGTCCGCGCAGAAAGTGCGCGAAGTCGTGCGCCAGATTCAGGGCTTGCCTGCGCTCGAAGCGCAAGCCGTGTTGCAAGTTGTGCCGCGCAAATCGGCTCGGTATGTCGCCAAGACGTTGAAGTCCGCGATTGCCAATGCGGAAAACAACAACAAGGCGAAGCCGGAAGCGTTGTTGGTCAAGGAAGCAGTGGCGGGCACGGCGACCTCCATGAAGCGGTTTACGCCCAAAGCGCGCGGTTCGGCTGGCCCGATCATCAAGCGCCGCAGCCACATCAAGATCACTTTGTCGGACGAGTAATAGTATGGGACAAAAAACCAATCCAATCGGCCTGCGCGTTGCCGTCAACAAAGACTGGCGCTCGAAGTGGTATTCCGCAAAGAAGGAATTCGGTGGCTTGCTCGCCGAGGACCGCAAGATTCGCGAGATTCTCAAAAAGAAGCTCGAAACCGCATCGGTGCCGCGCATTCTGATCGAACGCGCTGCGAGCCGTTGCCGCATCACAATTTTGACCGCGCGCCCTGGGGTTGTTATCGGTCGCAAGGGTTCGGAAATTGACAAGATCAAGGAAGAACTCAGCAAGATGACCGGCAAGGAAATCTACGTGGACATCATGGAAGTGAAGTCCCCGGAGATTGACGCGCAGCTCGTCGCGGAAAACGTCGCGCTCCAATTGGAACGCCGCGTGTCGTTCCGTCGCGCGATGAAGAAGGTTTTGCAGACCGCGAAGGATTTCGGGGCGGACGGCATCAAAATTCGTTGCGCCGGTCGTTTGGGCGGAGCGGAAATCGCCCGCGTGGAAAAATATCACTGGGGTCGCGTTCCGTTGCACACGTTGCGCGCGAACATTGACTATGGTTTCGCGGAAGCGAACACCGTTTATGGCAAGCTCGGCATCAAGTGCTGGATTTGCAAAGGCGAGAACAAGCCGCAGAAGGCGAACAAGCCTGAAGCCGCGCCGGCCGTCGCCGCCGCTTGATTTAAGATTTAAGACGAGGAATCGAATATGCCTTTACAGCCCGCAAGAGTTAAATATCGCAAGATGCACCGCGGCAATCGCGCCGGTCTGGCGTATCGCGGCAGCACGGTGGCGTTTGGCGAATATGGCCTGATGGCCCTCGAACGTTGCTGGATGGACAGCAAGCAGATTGAATCCGCGCGCGTGGCGATTTCGCGTCAGATGAAGCGTCACGGCAAGCTGTGGATTCGCATCTTCCCGCAAAAATCCTTCACCAAGAAGCCGCTCGAAACGCGAATGGGTAAAGGTAAAGCGCCGCTCGAAGGTTGGGTGGCGGTGATTCGTCCGGCGAACGTATTGTTCGAAGTGGACGGCGTAACGGAAGCGGTGGCGCGCGATTGTATGCGCCTGGCGGCTTCCAAGTTGCCGATCAAGACGAAGTTCATTTCGCGTCACGCGGCGTAACGGAGAAAGTTTTATGAAGTTTTCGGAAATTAAAGACATGACGGCGGTGGAGTTGGCGGCCAAGAGCCGCGACTTGCGCACGGAAATGTTCAACTTGCGGTTGCAACAGGCGAGCGCGCAGTTGGAGAAGCCGGCGCGTTTGCGCACGTTGCGTCGGGACATCGCGCGGTTGGAAACCCGGGCGTCCCAGCTCCGTAACACCAAGAAAGCGGCTTAATCGAATCTGGTATGGCTGATACAGCAATTCAAACGGTAGAGAAACGCGGCAACCGCAAAGAGCGGATTGGCGATGTGATTTCGAACAAGATGGCGAAGACCATCGTGGTGCGCGTGGAACGTCGCTTCCCGCATCCGCAGTTCAAGAAAGTCGTCACGGCCTACAAGAAACTTTACGCCCACGACGAAAAGGCGGAAGCCAAGGTCGGCGACAAAGTCCGCATTGAAGAAACCCGGCCGTTGTCCAAGCTGAAGCGCTGGCGCTTGGTGGCCATTGTGGAAAAGAGCAGCGGCGTCGAACGCGTGACCGCCTGATTAATTTTTTATGTTACAAGTCCGTTCTCATCTTGATGTGGCCGACAATACCGGCGCAAAAGTCGCCTGGAACATCGGCGTATTGGGCCGCAACCAAATGTATGCCGGCATTGGAGATGTGATCAAAGTTCACATCAAGGACGCCGCTCCGGACGGCCAGGTCAAGAAGGGCGAAGTGCACAATGCGGTGATCGTTCGCACTCGTCATATCATCCGTCGCAGCGATGGTTCCTATCTGCGCTTTGACAATAACGCCTGCGTGATCATTGACGCCGAGCAGAATCCGAAGGGCACGCGCATCTTCGGTCCGGTGGCGCGCGAACTTCGCGAAAAGAAGTTCATGAAAATCATCTCGCTGGCGCCGGAAGTGATTTGAAGTTATGAAGCGATTTCACGTAAAGAAAAACGACGAAGTGGTGGTGCTGTCCGGTTCGCAAAAGGGCAAGCGCGGGCGCATCATCTCGGTCCTCGGCAAGAAGAGCCGGGTGATTGTGGAAGGCGTGGCAATGATCAAGCGGCACACCCGCAAAAGCCAGCAGCATCCGCAAGGCGCAATCGTCGAGAAAGAAGGCTCGGTGCACATTTCGAACGTGATGCTTGCGTCGGATTTCGATGCGCGCGCGGCGAAGCGGGGCGGCGGTAAAACCGAAGCAAAGGCCTGAGAAAAGATTTAAAAGTGTTACGGCAAAAACCGTGACCCCCAAAGATGAAAGCCAGACTTTACAATAAATACGTCAACGAAGTAGTGCCCGCGCTGAAGGCGAAGCACAATTACGCCAACGTCCATCAGATTCCCAGGATCGAGAAGATCGTGGTGAACATGGGCATCAGCGCGTCGTTGGAAAAAGGCGCGCTCGAAGACGCGGCCAAGGACCTGACGATGATCACTGGTCGCAAGCCGGCGGTCAGCAAGAGCCGTCGCGCGATTGCGAACTTCAAGTTGCGCCAGGGGCAGCCGATCGGTTGCCGCGTGACGCTGCGCAAGGACGAGATGTATGAGTTTTTTGATCGGCTGGTTGCCGTGACGTTGCCGCGTATTCGCGACTTCCGTGGGTTGTCGCCGCGCAAATTTGATGGTCGCGGCAATTACACGTTCGGCATCAACGACCAGTCCATTTTTCCGGAAATTGAACTGGAAAAAGTGAAGCGCCAGCAAGGTATGGACATCACGATTGTGACCAGTGCCGCCAGCGACGAGCAGGCGTTGGATTTGTTGAAGCAGATGGGTTTCCCGTTTGCTGAAAAGTAAGAACCGAGAAGATTTATGGCCAAGACAGCATGGTTGGAGCGCAATAAGCGCAAAGCAGCAACGGTGAAAAAGTACGCGGCAAAGCGCGCCGAACTGAAGGCGAAGCGCGATTATGCCGGTCTGGCAAAGTTGCCGCGTGATGCCAGCCCAACGCGGTTGGTGAACCGCTGCTCGATGAGCGGTCGTCGGCACGCTTACATGCGTAAGTTTGGTTGCTCGCGTTTGACGTTCCGTGAAGCGGCGTTGAACGGTTTGATTCCCGGCGTGGTGAAGGCGAGTTGGTAAGAACAAAACTTTTTTTGGAGCTATGACAGATCCGATTGCAGACATGTTGTCCCGCATCCGCAATGCGTCTCGCGCGCTGTTGCCGACGGTGGTGATCCCGCATTCCCGTGTGAAGGAAAGCATCGCGAACATCCTGAAGCAGGAAGGTTACGTCGCGGAAGTGGCGGTGGACGGAACGACCAAAAAGTCAATCAAGCTCCGCCTGAAGTACGAAGGCAAGAAGGGCGTGATCGAAGGTTTGAAGCGGATCAGTTCGCCGGGATTGCGTAATTACGTCGGTGCCACTGAGATTCCGCGCGTGCGCGGTGGTCTGGGTGTGGCAGTGGTTTCCACCTCGGAAGGTGTGATGTCCGGCCAGGAGGCCCGCAAGAAGAACATCGGCGGAGAATTGCTCTGCTACGTCTGGTAAGGACTGATTTTATGTCGCGTATTGGAAAACAACCGATTGCCATCCCGGCCAAAGTCAAGGTCGAGGTCAAAGGGCAGAAAGTTCATGTCGAAGGCCCGAAGGGCAAGCTCGACTGGGAATTGCCGAAGCGCACCAGCTTGAAAGTGGAAGGCGACAAGGTGGTCGTGAGCCGCGCCGGGGAAGATTCCCAGGCCAAAGCGTTGCATGGCTTGAGCCGCGCGCTGGTGAACAACATGGTCAAGGGCGTTTCCGACGGTTTTGTCAAGAAGCTGGAAATTCAAGGCGTCGGTTTCAAAGCGGCGGTGACCGGCAAGGTGGTGAACCTGAGCCTCGGGTTTTCGCACCCGGTCAATTACAACATTCCCGATCAGATCAAAGTCACGGTGGAAGAAAACACCAAGTTGACGATCGAAGGACCGGACAAAGCGTTGGTGGGCAAAGTGGCCTCCGAAATCCGTTCGTACTATCCGCCGGAGCCTTACAAAGGTAAAGGCGTGCGTTACGCGGGTGAACATGTCCAGCGCAAGGAAGGCAAGACGGTTCAGTAATAATTGAATTTATTGTCACGGCCCAATCCGTGACGCGAAGAAAATGCAAACGCAAAAGAAACAACGGCTTCAGCAATTGCGCCACTGGCGTGTGCGGAAAAAAGTGGTCGGCACGACGGAACGCCCCCGCATGAGTGTGACGTTCACCGGCATGCACATTTACGTGCAGTTTATTGACGATAGTGCTGGCAAAACATTGGCCTCGGCGTCCACACGCAGCAAAGCGGCGCAGGGCCAGAAGCTCGCGGCGAACGTGGTCAGCGCCAAGACCATTGGTGGCACGGCGGCCAAGGCGGCTTTGGACAAGGGCATCAAAGCGGTTGTCTTTGACCGTGGCAGCGCGCGTTTCCATGGCAAAGTCAAAGCGTTGGCGGATGCCGCGCGTGAAGCAGGTCTCCAGTTCTAATTTTTATGGCAAACGAGTTCCCAACCGAAATCACCAACAAAGAGACGACCGAGCAGCGTGCCCCGCGAGGTGGTGGCGGTGGTCGGGGTCGAGGTCGGCGCCCGGGTTTGGAAGCCCCGGAAATGAGTTTCGACGGGCAGCAAGCCGAAGAGCTCACCGAGAAGGTTGTGTTCATCAACCGTTCATCCAAAGTCGTCAAGGGCGGTCGTCGCTTCAAGTTCAGCGCGCTCGTCGTCGTGGGTGACAAGAAGGGTCGCGTCGGTTTGGGTCTAGGCAAGGCCACGGAAGTCTCCGATGCGATTCGTCGCGGTGGGGAGGATGCGCGGCGGCAGATGACGACGGTGTCGCTGAAAGACGCGACGATTCCGCACGAGATTTTCTCCGAGTTCGATGGCGCGCGCATTTTGTTGCGTCCGGCCTCGCCCGGTACCGGCATTATCGCGGGCAAGACGGTTCGCGCGGTGTTGGAATCCGTTGGGATTCGCGACATTCTCAGCAAGTCGCTGGGTTCGAAGAACGCGGCAAACGTGGTCAAGGCGACGTTGAACGGCTTGTTGAAGCTGCGCCGGCGCGAAGACATTTTCCGCAGTCGTGGTTTGGAAGTCAAAAAGGCCGCTGCGGCCAACTAAGTTTTTATGCGATTACACGATCTTAAACCTCGTCCCGGTGCGAAGCATCGGCGCAAGCGCCTGGGCCAGGGCGAATCCAGCGGCCGCGGCAAAACTGCCGGTCGTGGCGGTAAGGGCCAGACGGCTCGATCCGGCAGTTCGATTCGCATTGGGTTTGAAGGCGGTCAAATGCCGCTCATTCGCCGTATTCCCAAGCGCGGTTTCAATAACGCCCGATTTGGCACGACTTACATCCCGGTAAACGTCGAGGCTTTGAATGCCTTTGATGACGGCGCACGGGTGGACGAAGCCGCGTTGCGCCAGGCCGGTCTGGTAAATGGTCGCGGCGACGGCGTGAAATTGTTGGGCGACGGCGAACTTACCAAGAAGTTGACCGTGGTTGTGAATGCTTTCAGTGCGGCGGCGAAGTCCAAAATTGAAGGCAAAGGTGGCAAGTGTGAAGTGGTCAAAGCAGTGAAAGCTGCGACGACCAAGGGTTAATCCGCGGGGCATCCAACCATGTTTGGCTCACTCATTCAGACCTTCACCAACTGCTTCAAAATTCCGGAACTCAAGTCCCGGATTTTTTTCACATGCTTGTTGCTGGCCATTGCGCGTTTGATCGCGTTTGTGCCAGTGCCGGGGTTGAATCATGAAGCGCTGAAGGCCTGGTTTGAAAGTACTGCCGGCAGCGGCGGCCTGTTGAACATGTACAATCTGTTCACCGGCGATGCCATGAGCCACGGGGCGGTTGGCTCGTTGGGCATCATGCCCTACATCAGTGCGACCATTATCATTCAGTTGTTGACCGCGGTGATTCCGCAATTGAGTAAGGCGGCGCGGGAAGAAGGCGGCCGCGCGAAGATCATTCAATACGGTCGCTACCTGACAGTGGTTCTGTGTCTGATTCTCGGTGCTTCGACGGCGTTGAGCTGGGAAAACCCGCGTACCTTGTTCGGGGATAGCTGGAATCTGGGCAACCTGGTGAGTGATCCAGGGTGGATCTACCGGATTCAAACGGTGATTTTGCTTACCACGGGCACGATGTTGTTGATGTGGTTGGGCGAGCAAATTACCGAGCGCGGCATCGGCAATGGCGTTTCGTTGATTATTACCATCGGCATTATCGCGAGCCTGCCCGGGGCAGTCGGACAGGTGAAGGAAATGTTCTTCCCCGGCGCCGGACTCGAACGCACGCATAATATCGCGGATGCGGCCTTGATGCTGGTGATCATTGTGGTGGTTATCGCCGGGGTGATTGCGGTGACGCAGGCCCAGCGGAAGATTCCGGTGCAGTATGCGCAACGCGCGGTGGGCCGGAAGATTTATGCCGGGCAGTCCTCCTTCATGCCGTTGCGCGTGAATTATGCGGGCGTGATGCCGGTGATTTTCGCTTCGGCCATTCTGATGTTCCCGCAGAAAATCTTTCTGACGCTGGGCAGCGTGTTCAATCCCGAAAGTGGTGCCTTCGCGAAATTCATGTCCGAAAACTGCATTGCCTTGGCACGCATGTTAAATCAAGGCTCCTTCGCCTATCTGGCATTGTTCGGCCTGATGATCCTGTTCTTCTCGTATTTCTGGACGGCAACGCAGTTCAATGAAATCCAGATTGCAGACGATTTGAAGAAAAACGGTGGTTACATTCCCGGGGTGCGACCGGGCACGCCGACGAGCGACTTTTTGCATAACACCATGAGCCGAATCACCCTGGCGGGGGCGCTGTTTTTGACCGCGGTGGCCGTGCTGCCGATCGTTTTGGGTGATGCCATGAAGATTCCGCCGATGGTGGCGGGCTTTTTTGGCGGCACGAGCATGTTGATTACGGTGGGCGTGATGCTCGACACGATGCGCCAGATCGAATCGCATCTTTTGATGCGCCATTATGACGGCTTCCTGAAAAAAGGGAAGTTGCGCGGTCGGCTCTAAGCCCGGTGGTTCTTAATCTTGATCTATTGCTTAATCTTAATCCTTGAGCGGTGAGATTGAGATTAAGGAGAAGATTGAGATCACGATTAAGACGAACATGAGCCTCATCAAAAGCGAACGCGAGTTGGAGATTATGCGCGTTGCGGGCGCGATGGCGGCGGAAGTGTTGGAAGAGATTGTCTCGTTTATTCGTCCCGGCGTGACGACGCGGCAGGTGGATGAATTTGCTGGCGAAGCCATGAAGAAGCGCGGCTGCAAGAGCGCGTTTCTCGGGTACCGAAAGTTTCCGTGCCACACGTGTTTGTCGGTGAATGACGAAGTGGTGCACGGCCTGGCCAACGAGCGGGTGCTGCGGTTCGGCGATATCGTCAGCATTGATTGTGGCGTGCGGCACGATGGTTATATCGGTGATACTGCAACGACCGTGGCGGTGGGCGGATGCGGTGTGGCCGCACAGCGGTTAATGGATGTGACGCAACAGGCCTTGCACAAAGGGATTGCCCAAGCGGTGGCCGGAAATCGCGTGACCGATATTTCGCGCGCGGTGCAGAATTTCGTGGAAAGTAACGGTTTTAGTGTGGTGCGGGAATTTGTGGGGCACGGTGTTGGGCGAACGGTTCATGAAGAGCCGCAAGTGCCTAACTTCGTGGATGGTGGCAGCAATCAAAAGCTCAAAGCGGGAATGACGATTGCCATCGAGCCCATGGTGAATGCAGGCCGGCCCGAAGTAAAAATATTGAAAGACGGCTGGACAGTAGTGACGCAAGATGGTTCACTCTCTGCCCATTTTGAGCATACCGTGCTGATCACGGCAGGTGCACCGGAGATTTTGACATGCGTACGGACGCCTTCCGGGTCGAAGGTCGGGTGATTGAAGCGCTGCCGAATGGCACATTTCGCGTGGAATTAGCGAATGGTCATCGGTTGCTGGCGTTCACCACGAGCCGCACGAAGCAGGATTTTTCCGGCACGAAGCCGGGGGACAAAGTGAAATTGCAACTGACGCCGTTTGATTTGGCAACGGGCCGGTTGGTGGCAGAAAACAAAACGATTTAACATGAAAGTTCGAGCCTCGGTAAAAAAGCTGTGCGAGCACTGCAAAGTGGTGCGTCGCCGTGGCGTGCTGCGCGTTATCTGCACGAATAAACGTCACAAACAACGTCAAGGTTAAGCAATTATGGCACGCATCATTGGTGTAGAAGTCCCGCCGAACAAGCGCATTGATATTGCGCTGCGTTACATTTACGGCATCGGCCCGGTTAACGCGATGGAAATTCTCGAGCGCGCGAACATTGATCCTTCCATCCGCGCGAAAGATCTCACTGAAGCGCAGTTGTCCCAGATCGTTCACGCGATTCAAGACGGCAAATATGTCATCGAGGGTGACCTGCGCCGCGAACTCGGTTTGAACTTGAAGCGTCTGCAAGCGATCAAGTGCTATCGCGGCATTCGCCATTTGCGCAGCTTGCCAGTGCGCGGTCAGCGCACCCAGACCAATGCCCGCACGCGCAAAGGTCCGCGTAAGACCGTCGGTGTGCAACGCAACCCGAATGCCAAGACTGGTATTCACTAATCAAGATTTGTATGGCTGAAGAGACCAAGAAAAAAGCTGCTCCTGCGAAGGAAGCAAAGCCTGAAGCTGGCGCGGAAAAACCCGCGAAAGCCGCTGACGAAACCAAGGCCAAGAAGGCCGCTGCCGCTCCGGTTGCTGATGAAGCAGCCAAGAGCGACGCCGCTGCCGCTCCGGTGGTGGCTGCGCCGACGGCCGCCGAATTGCTCGGTGAGGACGCGAATGCCAAGAAGATCATCAAGGCGAAGCACGCCAAGAATATTTCCACCGGCATTGCGAATATTCTCGCGACCTTCAACAACACGCAGGTGACGATCACCGACATGCACGGCAACCTAATTGGTTGGTCGGCGGCCGGTCGCGTCGGATTCAAAGGTTCGCGCAAGAGCACGGCTTACGCCGCGCAAATGGTCGCGCAAGACGCCGCGCGTCAAGCGATGGCCCACGGCATGAAGGAAGTTGAAATCCGCGTCAAAGGTCCAGGCTCCGGGCGCGAATCCGCGATCCGTGCTTTGCAGGCGATTGGTCTGGAAATCAGCTCAATCAAAGACGTGACGCCCGTGCCGCACAACGGTTGCCGTCCGCGTAAAAAGCGCCGCGTGTAGTCTTAACAGTTAAATCGAAAATTTTATGGCTCGTTACAAAGGTCCTCGCGTTCGCATCAGTCGCCGTTTCGGTATTCCGATGTTCGGCCCGACGAAGTATCTCGAACGCCGCAATTATCCTCCGGGTGTTCATGGCCCGAAATCCCGCCGCAAGTTGACCGACTACGGCATGGGCCTGGTCGAAAAGCAGAAGCTCCGTTACTACTACGGCCTGCTCGAACGCCAGTTCCGGGGCGTGTATGAAAAAGCCTTGAAGCGCCGTGGCGTGACCGGCGAACAGATGCTCCAGATTTTGGAGACGCGCTTGGACAACGTTGTTTATCACCTCGGCTTCGGCACGACTCGCGCCGCTGCCCGTCAGATGGTAGCGCACGGCCACGTCGCGGTGAATGGCCGCAAGGTCAGCATTCCGTCTTACGCGTTGAAAGTGAACGACGTTATCACCGTGAAGGACACCACCGTTTCGCGCCAGATGGCGACGAAGGCGATGGAATTGTCCACCAGCCGCGCCGTTCCGGATTGGTTGTCGCTCAGCAAGGATGAGTTCAAAGGTGTCGTGATGCGCATTCCGACGCGCGATGAAATCAATCCTATCGCGAACGAACAAGCGGTCGTTGAATTTTATTCCCGTTAGTAACCAACCCGTTCCGCTACTGCGGAACAATTGAAAAGACAATTATACGGGCGACCCGGCGGTCGGGAATAGCCGTCGCGTCGTCAGATTAAAATTGTTGAAAGGAAACCATGCCAGTACGTCTCGGTAGATTCGAAATGCCCAAGCGGTTGACCAAGGAAGAGTCAACGGCAACGGATACTTACGCCAAGTTCGTGGCAGAACCGTTTGAAACCGGTTACGGCCACACCATCGGCAACTCTTTGCGCCGCGTGCTCCTCAGCTCGCTGGAAGGCGCAGCCATCACCTCGATCAAAGTGGACGGCGCGATGCACGAATTCGCGGCCATCGAAGGCGTGGTGGAAGATGTCACGGACATCGTTCTCAATCTCAAGAAAATCAAGTTCAAGGCCCACACCCGCGACGAGCAGGTGCTGTTGCTTTCGGCCAACAAGGAAGGCGCCGTCACGGCTGCGGATATTCAGCTCAATCAAAACATTGAGCTCGTCAATCCCGATCAGCTCATCTGCACGCTCGATAAGAAGAAAAAGTTTGAAATGGAGCTGACCGTGAAAATCGGTCGCGGATTTCTGACGGGCGACGAAAACAAGAAGGCCGGCCAAGCCATTGGCGTGATCGCGATTGACTCGCTGTTCTCGCCGGTGACCCGCGTGCGTTACAGCGTGGAAGCGGCGCGCGTTGGTAACCGCACGGACTATGACCGTTTGGTGCTCGAAATCTGGACCGACGGTCGCATTACGCCGGACGACGCTTTGACCCAGGCTTCCGCCATTCTCGCGCATCACCTCGACGTGTTTGTCGGTTACGACAAGAACGCGGTGGAGTTCGAAGAAACGGTGGACAAGCAGGACGACGAGAAGATGAAGATGAAGAAGCTTCTCAACATGTCCGTCAACGAAATCGAATTGAGCGTCCGCGCCGCGAACTGTCTGAACAACGCGAACATTACGACCGTTGGCCAGCTCGCGATGAAGAGCGAATCCGAAATGCTCAAGTACCGCAACTTCGGCAAGAAGTCGCTGAACGAGATCAAAGACAAATTGACCGCACTCGGTTTGTCTTTGGGAATGACTTTCGAGTCCGGTCTGATTGACGGGCCGAAAGAAGAAGTTAAAACGCTGTAATTTATGCGACACCTTAAGAGAACGGCCAAGTTGGGCCGCCAGTTTGAGCACCGCAATGCGATGCTCGCCAACATGGTTTGCAGTTTGATCAAGCACAAGCGGATCACCACCACCCTGGCCAAGGCGAAGGCTGCGCGCTCAGTGGCGGAAAAGATTGTGACCCTCGGCAAGAAAGGCACGCTGCAAGCGCGCCGTTTGGCGGCCGCCCGCTTGCATGCGCATGGTCCCACGGTCGAATTGAGCAAAGCCGAGAAGAAGAAATGGCGGGCCGAAGAGGATGTGTTGCGCATTTTGTTCGAGGACATCGCGCCTGCTTTCAAGGGCCGGGCGGGCGGTTACACCCGCATCATCAAGCTGGAGCAACGTCCCGGCGATGCGGCTAACAAAGCCATCCTGGAATGGGTGGACGAAGTGGTCACGGCTGCGCCGGAACCGGAAGCAAAGACTGAAGCCAAGGCTGAAGGCGAAACCAAGAAAGAGAAAGAAGCCGCGGCGACGAAGTAAGTTGCTCGTTTATTTTCCAAGCCCGCTCTTCGGAGCGGGCTTTTTTATTGGTGGCAGGCGCGCGACAAAGAGCTTGGCATTGCTTCACCTTGGCCAAACGCGTTACCGTCCTGCGCGTGAGTGTTACCGTTGAGACCATCGGTTTGATCGCGGGCAATCGCTCCCTGCCGTTGCTCTTTGCGCGGCAGGCGCGGGCGATGGGCGCGAAGCGAATTGTCGCCGTTGCATTCGAGGGGGAAACGGATCAGAGCATCGCCACGTTGGTGGACGAAGTGGTTTGGGTCAAGGTCGGGCAACTTTCCAAGATGATCGCCGCGTTCACCGATCGCGGGGTGAAGCAGTGTGTAATGCTCGGGCAGATTGCCCCGCGGAATTTGTTCGATGTGCGCCCCGATCTCCGGGCGATGGGCGTGTTGTTCAAATTGAAGGAGCGGAACGCGCACACCATTTTCGGAGCGATTGCCAACGAGTTGAAAAAGGATGGCGTGGAATTGATTGAGGCAACGCCATGGCTGCAACCGTTGATGCCCGGGCCGGATTTTCACCTGGGGCGAAAGTTATCGGAAGAGCAGCGCGCCGATATCCAGTTTGGTTTTCGCATCGGCAAGGAAGTTTCGCGCCTGGAAATCGGCCAAATCGTGGTGGTGAAACAGGGCACGGTGCTGGCCGTGGAAGGTTTCGAAGGGACGGATAAGTGTCTGGCGCGGGGCGGCGAGCTGGCGGGCAAGGACGGTGGCGCGGTGGCCGTCAAAGTGGCGAAGCTAAATCATGACATGCGCTTCGATGTGCCGTGTCTCGGCCCGAAAACGCTGGAAACTTGCGCGCAATCCGGGGTGGCGGTGCTGGCCTTCGAGGCCGGGCGAAGCCTCTTGCTCGATCCGGAAACGTGCGCCGCACTGGCCGAGCGTCATAAACTGGCGATCGCCACAGTCAGTTAGGCCGCGCGGTTTGCCGGTTTAGATGCGTTGCCGGTGAAGATTGATTTGCCTGTTGCGGGCGAATCGAGTTTTATCTGGGCTGCTTTTAATTATGAGTTCTTCCACCGCAACTCCAGTTCGCCAACGAAAACTGCTCGTCGCCAATCGCAGTGAAATTGCCATCCGCGTCTTTCGCGCGGCGACCGAACTCGGCTTGCGGACCGTGGCGATTTACGCGCAGGAGGATCGCCTCGCCATTCATCGTTTCAAAGCCGACGAAGCTTATGTCGTTGGCGAGGGCAAAGGTCCGGTTGGCGCGTATCTCGATATTCCGAGCATCATTGCGCTCGCGAAAGAGAAGGGCGTGGACTTCATTCATCCTGGCTACGGATTTTTGTCGGAGAACGCCGAGTTCGCCAAGGCGTGCGCCGAAGCCGGCATCACGTTTGTCGGTCCGCGCGTGGAATTATTGCGCAAGATGGGCGACAAAACCGCCGCGCGCGCCCTCGCGCAAAAAGTTGGCGTGCCGACATTGCCGGGTACGGAAGACCCGATTGAAGATCGCGCGGAAGCATTGAAGACGGCGAAGGAAATCGGTTTTCCGCTGATCATCAAAGCGGCCTTCGGCGGCGGTGGACGCGGCATGCGCGTGGTGCAGAAACCGGGCGACCTCGCGGATTTGCTCGATGAAGCACAAGGCGAAGCGGGGCGCGCCTTTGGTAATCCGGCCGTCTTTCTCGAGCGCTATATTCCGCGCGCGAAACATATCGAGGTGCAGATTCTTGGCGACAAACACGGCAACGTGGTGCATTTGCACGAACGCGATTGCTCGGTCCAGCGGCGGCATCAGAAGGTCATTGAAATCGCGCCCAGCGTGGAGCTCGATGAAACCGTGCGCGCAGAACTTTGTGAGGCGGCAGTGAAGCTGTGCAAAGAAATCAGCTACGACAACGCGGGCACGGTGGAATTCCTCTACGACCAGGACACCAAAGAATGGTTCTTCATCGAGATGAATCCGCGCATTCAGGTGGAGCACACGGTTACCGAGGTCATTACTGGTGTGGATCTGGTGCGGTCGCAAATCCTGATTGCGGACGGCAAGCGCATGCATGGCGAGGAAGTCGGCATTCCGGCACAAAACGATATTCGCCGCAATGGCTATGCGGTGCAGTGCCGCATCACGACGGAAGATCCAGAAAACAAATTTCAACCGGACTACGGGCGGATTCTGACATATCGCTCGGCTGGCGGATTTGGCGTGCGTCTGGACGGCGGCATGGGTTACGCCGGTTCGGTCATTACCCCGTTCTATGATTCCTTGCTGGTGAAGTTGACCGTGAGCGGACCGACGTTTGCCGCCGCGTTGCAACGCATGGATCGCGCGCTGCGGGAATTTCGCATTCGCGGAGTTAAAACCAACATTCCCTTTCTCGAAAACGTCATTCATCACCAGCAATTCAAGTCCGGGCAGGCTTCGACGATGTTGATTGATACCACGCCGGAGTTGTTCAAGCTGAAGCCGCGCCGCGACCGCGCCACCAAGTTGCTGAGTTTCCTTGGCGACGTGACGGTCAATGGCAACCCGCACGCCAAAGGTTTTGTGCCCAAGGAAACGTTCGCCGCGGCGCGCGTCCCCGCATATGACCACAAGCAGACGCCGCCCCAAGGCACGCGGCAATTATTGCTGGAACTCGGGCCGAAGAAATTCGCGGCCTGGACGTTGAAGCAGAAGCAATTGTTGGTCACGGACACCACGTTCCGTGACGCGCATCAATCGCTGTTTGCCACGCGGTTGCGCACGTATGACATGCTCGCAGTGGCGGATGCCGTGGCGCGGCGCACGCCGAACCTGTTCAGCATGGAGATGTGGGGCGGGGCAACGTTTGATACGGCGCTGCGGTTCCTGCACGAAGATCCATGGGCGCGGTTGCGGGATTTGCGGGAGCGGATTCCCAACATCTGTTTTCAGATGCTGTTCCGTGGTTCGAACGCCGTGGGTTACTCGAACTATCCGGACAACGCGGTGGCGGGTTTCGTCAAGCACGCGGCCGAGGCGGGTATGGACATCTTCCGCATTTTCGATTCGTTGAATTATCTGCCCAACCTCAAGGTGGCGATGGAAGCGGTGCAGGAAACGCACGCGGTTTGCGAGGCGGCGATTTGTTACACTGGCAACATTCTGGATCCCGCGCGACCGAAGTATTCGCTCAAGTATTACCTCAAGCTGGCCAAGGAACTGGAGCGCATGGGGGCGCACATTTTGGCCATCAAAGACATGGCCGGGCTGTGTCGCCCGGCGGCGGCGCAGGAATTGGTCAAGGCGTTGAAAGCGGAGATTGGCATCCCGATTCATTTTCACACGCACGATACCAGCGGCATTGCCGCTTCCAGTGTGTTGCGTGCGGCTGAGGCAGGCGTGGATATCGTGGATCTGGCCATCGCTTCGATGAGCGGTTCGACCAGTCAGCCGAACTTGAACTCGGTCGCGGCGGCGCTGCAATTCACGAAACGCGATCCGGGCCTCGATTTGGAAGCGTTGAACGAATTCTCCGATTACTGGGAACAGGTGCGGACGTATTATGCGCCGTTTGACACGGCGCCCAAAGCAGGCAGCGCCGAAGTGTATTTGCATGAAATGCCCGGTGGCCAATTCACGAATCTGAAGGAGCAGGCCGCTGCGATGGGCCTGGCACAACGGTGGCCGGAAATTGCTCGCACGTATGCCGAGGTGAATCAATTGTTCGGCGACATTGTGAAAGTCACGCCGAGCAGCAAGGTCGTCGGCGACATGACGATGTTTCTCATCACGCGCGGCATCAAGCCCGCCGACGTGCTGAATCTCGAACCCGGCAGCGTGCCGTTTCCCGAGTCGGTGATCGATATGTTGCGCGGCGGGTTGGGGCAACCGGTCGGTGGCTGGCCGAAGAAATTGCAACACGTGGTGCTTGGCGACCGCAAACCCATCAAAGGTCGGCCCGGGGCGGAATTGAAACCGCTCAACTTCAAGAAAATCGCGGATGACCTCATGCCGAAGCTCAAGCGCGAAGCCACGTTAGACGACGTGTTCAGTCATGTGATGTATCCCGAAGTTTTCGCGGATTACATCAAGCGGGTGAACGCGCACGGCGATTTGTCTGTGTTACCAACCCCGGCGTTTTTCTACGGCATGAAACCGGGGCAGGAAATTTCCATCGAACTCGAACCGGGCAA
>CAZKMR010000074.1:0-12419 GCA_964553795.1 uncultured Bifidobacterium sp.
GAGTGGTTTTATGAACACGTTCACCTGACGTTTGAAGGCAATTGTTTGCTCGCTCGAATTCTGGCCGAACAAATCGAAGCGCTAGTTACCGCGCGCTTCTCGATTCAACCCGATCCCAATCAACCGTGGCCAACACCGGCCGAATGTGCCGCGCGACTCGGTTGGTCGGAATACCATCGTCACGCCGGTTGGAAACGCATCTCGCCTCGCCTGCAACGGCCGCCGTTCACCGGTCAATTTGATCACGAGCGTCGCATGAAGCAGGTGCAGGAAACGTTGAGCGAGCTATCGCAGGCCACGCGCCCCGCCGGAATCCGCCCCGCGCTCGAAGCTTGCGAGACTGCGTTAAATTCAACTCCGCGTGATGCGGAATTACTCTTCCAACTGGCGCAGTTCAAGCGACTGACAGGTGATCTGCCAGGCGCGATTGCGGCGTCGCAACGTGCGCTCGAAGAATTGCCCAGCGATTCCGAAGGCTGGTTGCAACTCGGCATGCTGTTGGCACGCGCCCGACAATTTGACGCCGCTGCAAACGCGTTTCAAAGCGCCCTCAAACTGGATTCGCGCAATGTGATCGCGCAAGACGGATTGGCTCAGGTGTACGCCGCAGTCGGCAAGCGAGAAGAGGCGATTGCGGTTTTGCGGCGGCTTTTGGCCCGCGAACCGCAACTCGGTCTGGTCTGGTTGCATCTCGGACAAATTCTCGAGCGCTCCGGCGCGACCAACGAGGCCAATGCCAGTTTTGAAAAAGCGTTTGCAAATGCGGGGGCGAATCTGGCGGGGCTGCTGGAGTTGGCCGAGTTTTGTCAGAACCGGCGCTGGTTTGATCGTGCTGCGACTCTCTACGAACGCGCGTTGCAGCAGGACACCGGAAATGCCGAACTTCATGTCGGCGCCGGACAAAACTTTGCCGCGCTGAACCAATTGGAAAAGGCGGCGCATCATTCCGCACAGGCCATCAAACTAGCGCCCGAATTTGCCGAGGCACACCTGTTGCACGGCACAATCATGGGTCGTCGCAATAACATGGCGCACGCGCGGGAAGCATTTCAGACGGCAGTTCAACTTGATCCGGAATTGATTCCCGCCCGCGTAAATCTCGGAATCACGCTGATGAAAGAACAACCCGCCGTCGCTCTCGAACAGTTTGAAGCGGTCCTGAAACGAAATCCTACCAATACCACGGCGTTGAAATATGCCGCGGAGCTGCGGCGATGGTTGGAAAACAGTTCCCCAATCCCCCAGCCGTGATTCGCAATCCCAACGCCGTCAACGGCGGGCCGAGCTGCGGACACCCAGCCAGCGGATGTCTTCATTGCCGGGCGAAGCGACGTTGAGGGTCACCAATTCGCCCGTGTCCGCTGGCATAGTGCGAGGATCGCGCCACTTTTTAATTTCTGCATGTCCGTCGGCGAAGCTGATACCGCCGGCTTTGTTATGATAGCTGGCGGGATAGTCGATGATCCGCTCGCTCCCCGCCGGCACCTGATCATCCCACGCCATCGCGGCCATGGATGCATCGTTAATGCTTCCTGGAAATTCATCCATCATCACCCAAAGGTCCGAGGGCGAAGGACGAATCAGATCCGAAGTTTTGTGATACTTGCGCCAAACTGTCTGCCCGGTGGAATACGACCCGGTAAGGAAATCTCCGACCAACGGAACTTTCCCTTTGTTCGCCGCGGCTACGCTGGTGTCATTCCAAGCCGTGCCAATGGCGCTGTTCATGGCCATGCTGCGCGTCCGCGGCTTGCCCTGACCGGACAGCGGCGTTCCCACTCGCTGCACGCTTTTGTCGGCGGCGCATCGGAAGATGGCAGCGCTCTTGGCGTATTTGGCGATGACGCTGTGTTCCTCCATTACCAGAATATCAGTGCGCGAGGCATCCGTGGTATCCATGCTTCCCACCACCCAGTTCTTGTAAGCGGTACTGAAAGGCAAAGTCCATGGATAATCGTTGGGCGGCATATAATCCTGGTTATCGTCCGGGTACATTTTCCACGCCAGGGTCAGTTGCCGCATGTTGTTCATGCAATGGATTCCCTGGGCTTTCGTTTTTGCCTTGGCCAAAGCCGGGAGCAACATGGCGGCGAGAATCGCGATAATTGCGATGACCACCAACAGCTCGATAAGAGTGAAGGCGGGTGAGGTCGGGTGCAGCTTAGGTGCGCGTTTCATGGGATGAACTTAACAGGAGGATAACATTTGGCTGCCAATGGACACGTCATGAAAATCCATGACGCACAATCAAGTTTAGGGATCAAGATTTTGTCTTTGAGTCTGGAAAGAAAGCGGGCGCTGGTTTCCCAGCGCCCGCGCGATTATTCCATTCCTCTGACTAGGGGTTGACGGTAAAGGATGCGCTGGTGCCAGCGGTCAGAGTCCCGTCAGTCACATCGGTTGCAGTGATCGTGTAGGTACCCGCCACATTGATTTGCACGAGGATCGTTGCCGTCCCGCCTGTGAGCGCCGCGTCAGGATCCACGAAGTTTGACGCATCGACAGGATCGATAACCAGATGAACAGTGTGCGGAGTGGAACTGCTGATATTCCAGTCCGCGTCCACAGAGTGAATGGTGACGGGCACGATTGCCCCCAATGTAATGGGATCAGGCGTACCCGTTTTACCTGTCGGAGTACCCGGCGCGTTGGTCTCTCCCGGCAATAAGACCTGCAGCTTCGACGCCACGCGTTTGATCAAGCGGAAGTAGGCTGCATCGCCCGCAGGAATCGAGCTTCCATTGATGTAGGCATAAGCCGACCCGGCAGCCTGATAGGAGGCGGCTGGCGTTACGTCAGACCACGAACCCGTTACCGCTCCCGCAACTTGGGGGCTGAATCCCTGCGCCGGCAGAGTCCAACCCAGAATCCATTCCACTCCCGGGGCAACGTGCTGGACATAAGTTTGCGATGTTTTTCGCCAGGCGTAAGTGTTCGTCAACGTCGGTCCGGTGAACGATTCGTCAAAGGTCGCTGCGCCACCCGTTTTCTTGACGTTGCCGAACGTTCCAATCACTCCGTTGTTGTGACCGTCGTTCTCATTGTCATTCTTGTGGAAACCAAACTGGACGAACGACAGAGCGGGGGAGAAGTTATTCTGCACGGCTTCCAATGGAATGGTGAAGTTGGTGGAGATGCCGCCAGGGCCGCTCATGGTCACGTTGGTATCGTGCGTGAAGCTGATGGACCACGTTCCCACTATGGTGGGACTATAAAGATAGCCGGGGCGATGGATCGGGTTCTCCGGCGGATTTGCATTGGGCATGTTGGTTTTGAACTGGAACTGGCACTCGAAGGTCCCGTCCGTAAGCGCCTGCAAACTCATGATGGCGATGTCGGGGGCGTTCCAATCGCAGCCGCCATACGTTTCATCGAAAGCCGTCGAAGTGTCGCGATTGACGATATAAATGTGAGCCTCGAAGCCTTCGTGCGCTATCGGATCGGGGAAATCCGAGATGGTAAACGAGTAGGTCACCGGTGTGGCCCCGTTGCCGCTCCAAAATAGCGACGTCATATCGGCAGGAGTAGAGATAGCGTCGCGCTGCCACTGATTGCCGTTATCGCCCATGATGACTTGCAAGCCGGGAGTGCCCGCGGGTTTGAGCGAAGAAACATTGGGCGGCGGAACCGGTGCTTGAGCGGATTGGACGACGATATCGTCCACCCAGAAAGATGCCTTGCCAACCTGACCAGTGCTGGTCCACTTTTTGAAGCCGACACCATAGATTGTTTGTTGTGGCAACTGGCCCGCGTTAACGGGGACATTTACGGTGACCCACCCATTGCTCGCAGCGTGTGGGATGACCACCGTGCCGATGGTGAACCAGGAAGAATTGTCCTGCGGGATGCCCCATAGCAAAAGCGCCTCGCCGGGATCACTCTCATAAAAATCCGGTAATTCAATCGTCGAGTTGGCCGGATCCCATTTCACTTTGAAGGTGACGTTTGTGTATCCGGCGAGATCCAGCGCGCCAGAACCCGTGTTCCAAGCACCGCCGGAAAACCAGCCCAAGGCGACGAGTTGATCACCCAAAGCCCGATCCGCCGTGATGTAAATCGCTCCCGTGCCATCGCTGGCATCTTGGGCGCTGTCCCACGCCACCGTTCCTTGGCCGCCCCAGCCAATGGTCCATCCGTTGATGTTGCTATCGAAGTTCTGATACGGCTCGTAATCCTGCGCGTGCGCCAGGCTACTGGCAAACAAACCTGCGGCTAACAGGCCAGCCGCAGTGATCCGGCTCGGTTTTAATGTGAATCTCATAGTGGTGTTTGGGGTGTTGGTTTTACTTTGGTCTGGTTGGAACTCTAACTCTGCTTTAATCGCGAATTCAGCACCGCAGCCAGGCTCAGAATAGCCTATTGCATCGGTGCAATAGCCCTGAGCGGCAATGTCTTTGCGGTGGTTCACTGACTCGACTCTAAAGCGATCTCATCAAATTACACGTCATCAAAAATGGCTACAGACGCCAACCGGTCGGGGATGATGGTTGAACCGCAGCTGCTCTGCCTCACGCTGCGGATCAGTCTCCCCTCGCCACCGTCCACATGCCGCGTGAGGCACTCAAGGTGCCTGTCCCGACGGTCTCACTCGTCCGCAGCGCTTGCACGTGTCCGTCGTGAAAAAGGTAGTTAAACCGCTCTCCATGCGCCTTGTAGACGACGTTGCCCTGGTTGACGCCACCCGTGGCGGATGGATCCTGGCTCGGATTACCAGGGTCAATCTGATGTAAAGTTGAACCGGCTTGGTAGGGCCCAAGGCTGATGCTCGGCCATTCGTTGCCAACGGCCCCCTGCCCGTTCGGTTGCTCCACCAGTAAGATCGTTCCGGCGTTATCGGGCACAACAGAGGTTTTGAAGCTCCGCGCCTCCCAGTCGGGCCGACCTCCAATCAAGCCGTTGTCGCGCCAATAAACTCCCACGCCGCGATTGGGTCTTGGTAGCGGATAGGTTTGATTGGCGGTGTTGATCTGGTATTCCGAACTCCACGACGGGCCGACACCGTTCATCGAGTACGAGCGCACACCTGAAAAGGTATCTGTAATCCACCAGACCTTCGGTCCGCGATCCGCCGGGCAAACCGCAATTTTCGGAGCGAACGCCTGATCCACAATGCCTTGGTTCAAATCCGCCTCCGCCGCGCGCCCGCCTAGATAGGTGTAAATGTAAACATCCCACGACAACTGCCCATTGGCAGCTCCATAAGCCGCTGGCGGAAACATCTCATTGCGGTCGGCGGTGAAAAGGATGATTCCCAAACCCAATTGCTTAAGCTGCGAAACACATTGGATGCGCTGCGCCTTGGCTTTGGCTTTGGCCAAGGCGGGTAACAGCATCGCCGCCAGGATGGCGATAATCGCAATCACCACCAGCAACTCGATCAGCGTAAAGCCTGACGGACTGCGTCGAACCCGCTGCTGCGCATTGATGAGCGAGGTGCGATAAGCTGTAGGGCGTCTCATAAAACAATTCTCATTTGGCATCCACCAACACCACGCGCATTTCTTTGCTCAAGGCGTATTTCTTTCCAGCGGGCGGTGGCGGTACCGTTACTTTAGCATCGGTGGCAAATTGCTCAAAACTCGTCGGTCGCTGCTTCGTTGCCACAATCCAGCGGCGTACCTCGCGCGTCAATTCCGCCAGATTCGCATCGCTGTAAGTGTTGGCGGCTTCGGGCGACGCGGCTTGGGTAGCAAGCCCAGTGGATGGGGTAGCTTCCGGTTGTTTGTTGCAACCGACGGCCAGGCTCATCAGCACCAACAGGCTGGGGAAAAATTTATTCATGAGACAACATCGCACTTATTGACCACGCACGACAACGGGTTCTCGGCGGCTGACCGTGGTGGTAACTTTCACTTACGCTAAAGCCCACCGCGCAAACGTTCACGTCGTCAAAAGAGACGACAGTTCAAGTCCGGTGCCGGGTGACACGTGACGCGTGGTGCGTGGTGCGTACCGTGTGTCACCCGGTGCCTGACATCTGACACCTGCACCTGCCGATGTCATTTGCTCATGGCTTGCGCGTCCTTGCGACATCGGTTACCTAGCGAGGTATCCAATGAGCGTTTGCGCCTCAGTCGAATCGTGCTGCCACGGATTAAGATCCTCCGTCCGGCGCGGCAAACTTCTCTGGATCGTCGCCGCAACGGTTGCGGGAGTTCGGGTCGCTTCGCTGGCGCACGAAGTGTTTCCGGTCAATCCCGAGGATCCGTTGCCGGCGGCGGAGTACGCGATTGAAACCTGGCGGGCCGACAACGGCCTACCGCAGGACCACGCCACGGATGTGATTCAGACCCGGCGCGGTTACATCTGGGTCGGCACTTACAATGGCATCGCGCAATTCGATGGCCTCCGCTTTGAGGTGTTCAACTCTTCCAACACCAAAGGTCTCGCCAATAGCCGCGTCACGCAATTGCACGAGGATGTGCAGGGCAATGTGTGGATCGGCCACGACAACGGCGAAATCTCAGGCGCGATGGAAGCGGGTTTCAAAACCTTAAACCTGCCGGCGGACTGGGAAAAAGCACCGATCAAGGAATTTGCCGAAGATGAACGCGGCGACATCTGGGCGCTGAATCAGTTAGGGACCGCCCTCCGCCTGCGCGATAGATTCATTATCACGCCGCCGGATTTACTTGGCGAGGACGCGTTCGTGAATCCGTGCGTGGCCAAAGATAAAAGCGGGGCGCTATTCGTCGTACGCAACGGGGTCGTGGCGCGCTTCACCCCCAACGGGTATGCACCGCTGGATTTTGGCGATCCCGCCGAGCGACCCTATTACACCGGAATTGCCGCGGCACGCGCCGGCGGGCTGTGGGTCGCGGGCGAAGGCCGGTTGCGCCAGTGGAATGGCACGACGTGGAGTGCCGACTTTGGCGAGCTGCCGTGGGTCGATGCCTCCGTGACATTGATGCTGGAAGTTTCGTCCGGGCGTTTACTGGTGGGCACTTTGCGGGATGGATTGTTTGTGTTCGATCCCCTCACCGGCTGGTTCAATCTGAAGCGCGCCACCGGGTTGCCGCAGGATTGGATCGGCTGTTTGGCGGAAGACCGGGAAAAAAATCTTTGGGTCGGCACCGGAGGAGGTCTGGCCCTGTTGCGCCCGCGAAAAGTCGTCATGCAAAGTCCCCCCGACGATTGGCAGGGTCGCCCGGTGCATTCCATCGCCCGCAGTGCGGATGGCACGATTTGGGCCGCCACGGAAGGCGCGGGCGTCTATCGCTATCAAAGCAATCAATGGACGCATTTTGAACTGGCCAATGCGTTCGTGTGGTCGGTGCTGGCCGACAGTCAGGGGAATGTCTGGGCCGGCACATGGGGCGGCGGATTGTTTCGGCTGGAGGACAAACAATTCGCACTCCAAACGAACGTCATCCCGCGCTCGGATCCGGTCACGGCGTTGTTCGAAAAGCCCGCGGGCACGTTGTGGATCGGCACGGGAAACGGCCTCGTGCGACTGGAAAATGGCGGCGTCGAAAGTTTCGCCCGCTTCGGTGGTGCCGCCGCCGGCGATGTGCGCGCGATCGAAGCGGGTGCCAACGGCGAAATCTGGATTGGCACGCAAGGCTCGGGGCTCGGTCGGTGGAAGGATGGACAATTCCGAACATTTCAAACCGGCGACGGTTTACCCGGAAATTTCATCCTGTCGCTCTTCCCCGAACCCGACGGCACGCTTTGGCTCGGCATGCTGGACGCTGGGATCTGCCGCTATCGCAATGGCCGCTTTCAGGCGATTACCACCGCCCAGGGATTGCCCGCCAATATCATCTACCACATCAAAGACGACGGCTTCGGCAATTTCTGGTGCAACTCTCCGGCGGGCATTTTCCGCGTCAGCAAAACGCAACTCAACGCCTGCGCCGACGGCGCGATGTCCACCATCGACGTGCTCGCCTACGGGACGGCTGAAGGGTTGAGCACGCTCGCCGGCACCGGCGGTTTTACGCCGTCGGGTTTTCGGACTCCGGACGGCCAACTCTGTTTCTCCACCGCGCGCGGCATCGCCATGGTTTCGCCCAAGGCCGCGCGACCCAACCTCGTTCGCCCGCCCGTTTGGATTGAAGAAATTCTCGTGGACACGCACGTGGCTCATCCCAGCACGAATGTCTCCGTCAAACCGGCTCCCTCCGCGTCAGCCGCGCAACGCCAGATCGAACTGCCGCCCGGCCGACGCCAACTCGAAATCTCCTTCACCGGCCTGAGTTTCACGTCGCCCGAACGCGTGCAATTTCGTTACCGCCTCGAAGGTCAGGGCGCGGACGAAGCCTGGACGGAAGCGGGCACGCGCCGCCGCGTGAACTACAGCTTTCTGCCCCCGGGCAATTACACGTTCCGCGTCATCGCCTGCAACAGCGACGGGTTGTGGAATGAAGCTGGCGATGCATTGGCGATTCGCGTGCTGCCATACTTTTGGCAGACGCTGTGGTTCAAGACGGTGCTTGCGATCGGGAGTTGCGCGCTCGTGGGTGCCCTGGTTTATGCCGTGTCGCGCCGCCGCCATCGGCGCAAGCTGGAACACATCGCCCGCGAACGCGCGCTTGAACAGGAGCGCTCCCGCATTGCCCAGGACATTCATGACGACGTCGGCGCCAGCCTCACGCGCATCGGCTTGTTGAGTGAGTCCGCCGCGGGCGACCTCGAAAACGCCCAGCGCACCGCAACCAATCTCGATCTGATCATCACCACCACGCGCGAATTAACCCGCTCCATGGACGAAATCGTCTGGGCCGTCAATCCGCGCCACGACACGCTGGAATCGCTCACGAATTACATCTCGCGCTTCGCCCAGGATTTTCTCAGCACCGCGAATATCCGTTGCCGCCTCGCGATGCCATTGCAATTGCCGGACATATCGGTTCGCTCCGAAGTGCGCCACAATCTCTTCCTCGCCTGCAAGGAAGCGCTGAATAACGTGGTGAAACATTCCGGCGCCAACGAAGTGCGTTTAACCATGGAACTTCAGCCCGGCGGATTGCGCTTTGTCGTCGCCGACAACGGGTCCGGTTTCCGCAGCGGTTCAAAAAACAATCCCCCTCGCAATGGCCAGCAACGGCCGGGTGCCGGCAACGGCCTCCCGAACATGCAGAGCCGCCTGCAACGCGTGGGCGGGCGCACCCGGTTGGAATCCGTTCCGGGCGAAGGCACAAGCGTCGAGTTTATCGTGCCGCTCGATGGTTCAATCGCCGCCAACGCAAAATTCAATTGAAACTGTCTTGTCATCAAAATTTGCCTTCGCCGCTAAAACGCAGAAAGTGATACGATGAAAAAAATGTCTATCAAAGTCGCCATCGTGGAGGACGATCGCAAGGCCCGCGAAATCTTCGCGGACTGGGTGAATCGCACCGAAGGCTTCAAGTGCGTCAGCGATCATGAATCCGCCGAAGACGCGCTCGCCACGCTCCCCGGCCTCGAACCGAAGGTGGTGTTCATGGACATCAATCTACCCGGCATGAACGGCGTCGAATGTGTGCGCCGCCTGAAAGTGCTCTTACCCGAAACCCAGTTCGTGATGCTGACCGTTTACGAAGATTCCGATCACATTTTCCAAGCGTTGCAAGCGGGTGCAATCGGCTATTTACTCAAACGCACCTCCCGCGCGGAACTGGTGGCTGCGTTGCGCGATGTCCACGCCGGCGGTTCGCCCATGACCACGAACATCGCGCGTAAAGTCGTCAAAGCGTTCCATCAGGTTGCCCAACCGCAACCCGCCGTCGCCGAGCTTTCTACACGCGAGAACGAAGTCTTGCAATTGCTCGCGCAAGGATTTCTCTACAAAGAAATCGCGGACACGTTGAACGTCGCCGTGCCCACGGTGAATACCTACATCCGCCGCATCTACGAAAAGCTGCACGTGCGCTCGCGCACCGAAGCCGTCGCGCGCTTCGCGCATTTGCCCGTGCGCGGCGATCTGTCGGTGAAGCCGTTGTAGCTCTCGCAATTCGAGACACACCGCCCAAGCGCTCCTGCTCTGTCCGTACCGCTGCAGAAAGCCTAGGGGTTTACCACGCAGGCGCGGAAATATTGTTGCGGCAGAAGATTCGTGACGTCGTAGGACCACAAGCCGCTCAGATTCGTCACCACATTGGTGCTGCCCGGCGCGGGCGACCACGCGACCGGCGGGGCGAGATTCGTCGTGGTTTGAATGTAATAAGAAATCCCGGGTGATCCCACGAACTGCAAAGTGAACCCGCCGGCGTCATTCGATGAAATGCCCGCGATGTAATTCGTGATGTTCGGGGGAAATACCGTGAACGGCTCAGTGATAGCAGCCGTCAAAACCACAGTGATAGTTTCTTCGAGCAAAACCGCATTCTCAAACCACACGCTGCCCGTGCCGGTCGGCGCGGCGAATTCCACTTTCACGAAAGCCGTGCCCGCAGGCGCGACCGCACTCAAAGTGTAATTCGCCCAAGGATGCGGAATGTCATAGTTCGGTCCGTAAACCGCAGGATCAACCGTCCCGCGCGCGAAGGCGCTCAGTTCATTCGTGATGCTATCGAGGAAGATTAATCGCATCTCGCCATACGGCAGCCACCAGGCGTCCGCGCCGCTTTGCACCGAAAGTTTGTAGGTGCGACCGGCGCTTGCGGTCGCGATCTGAAAAAAACCTCCGCCGGCGTTAGCAAAGCCGCCCGCCACCAGGTAATACGAACCGTCCAGCGTCACGCCCGCGTTATTCTCATGATTGGCCCAACCGCCACCAAACGACCACGGCGTCCAAAAGTCCGGCGGCGCTGTTGATGCGGGTGAATTGAAGTTTCCATTCACCAAGAGATTTCCCGAAACATTCGTCTGCCCGACGACGGACGCCGTGAGCACTTTATTGCTTCCGACCGAATTGAGCTGCAAATCGGCGAACTGAAAACTCCCATTGTTCGCGACGCTACCGAGGTCAACGTTCGTTGTGCCCAGCAACGGTCCCATCCCGGCACTCAGCGTCACGGTCACCGGCAGGCTCGCGGGCAATCCGTTGGATGAAGGATTGCCATATTGATCCGCCGTTTGCAGTCGCGGTTGTTGCGCGAACGGAGTTCCATTCGTCGCGCCCGCCGGCGGCACGCTCCAAATCAATCGTGTCGCCGGACCAACCGATGATTGATTCGTAATCTGAAGACTCACCGTCGCATTGCGTGTGGAGTCGAGTCGCCCGTCCCAAACTTTGTAACGAAAACTGTCCGGGCCGCTGAAACCGGGATTCGCCGTGTAAGTAAACGAGCCATTCGCGTTCAACGTCACGACGCCGTTCGACGGATTGGAGACTTTGATCGCTTGCAATTGAATGCCCGCGCCGCCGAGATTCAAATGCGTGTCATTGCTCAATACACCCACGCCGCCCACAGTCAGCACCGCACCACCCGCATACGAATCATCGCGCGCCACCGGCATGGAAAGCGTTCGCAGATGGCTTTGATTCAGGCTGAACGCGTTCGCGGTCGTCCATTGCGACCAGCGACTGTAAATCTGATTCGACGAACTGTTTTGCACGTTCGGCACGGTCGTGACGCTGCCGTTCGGATTGTAAACACCCCAACTGGTCGTGCCGCCGTTGAACGTGGATTTATACGTCCACATCTGCCAGCCGAGCCCGTTGGTGGAGTAGCGTTCAATCGCGTATTTCCACGCGGCTTCCGGGCCCATGTTAAATTCGCCCACGTGACACGGCACATTCCATGAAGCGTGATTGAAAAAATCCTGCACCACGCCATCCGTGTTCGCGTTGAGTTGCGGCACGTCGTTCCAGATGTTCCACGGATAATTGTGCAACTGATACACCACGTTGCTCCAACCGCGCGACGCCGGCGCCGGCAGCATGTCGAGATTCCAACTCCCATACGTCGCCTCCATGATCACGATACGGTGCGGATCATTCGTGCGGATTGTTTGATAACAGCGATCGAGCAGATTCCAATACACCGCCGCGCTCGGCGTATCCATTGGTTCGTTCAGCAAATCGTAACCGGCGATGGCGGGATTGCCGCTGTAATGCTCACTGACGCGCCGCCAGATTTCGATCATGCGATCCTGCGCGGCTGAGTTGGTCCATAACGCGGCACTCGGCCACAGGCGTCCGGTGGTGTCGGCGTTCGCGCGTTGCCCGCCGTAAGCACCGTGCAAATCAAGAATGGTGTAAATGCCGCGACTCCACGCGTTGGATACCGCCCAATCCAAGCGTGCGAACGCATCCGCGCGCCACGTGCCATTTTCCTCCTGCACATTCAAATACCAGAACGGCAAGCGCACCACGTTCATGCCGAGCGCGGCGATGCGATCAAAATCCGATTCCTGCAACCACGCGTTCTGATACGCCGCGAGGAGATTGTCTTTGCCAGTCGCGCCAAACCGTTGCGTCAGCGTCTCGCGCACCGACCAGTCATCGTGCAGATTTCCCGACGAATCCATCGGACACATCCACGGCTCCATCA
>CAZKMR010000074.1:12519-16876 GCA_964553795.1 uncultured Bifidobacterium sp.
CAGTCATCGTGCAGATTTCCCGACGAATCCATCGGACACATCCACGGCTCCATCAACAGCCAACCGCCGAGATTCACGCCGCGCAACGGCACGATGTCGCCGCTGCCGAAATCGTTGCGCACGTGCCCGCCGCTGGTTTTGAGAAACGGATTCAGGGCCGCATCCGCAGTCGCGCCGCCGAAAACAGACAGCGCGACGAACAATGCCATTGCAGCTCTTTGAAAAACCTGACGCGGCGAATTTCTGAACATCTCAAAACACATGAGCGGCAATATATTGAAACTTGGTTGAACAAAACATCACCACCCGCCGAAGCAATCCCCGCTCCGACAGGTGGCGACGATGAATTTTCTGAGGCGCAATTGGCGACATCGCTTACTTCATGCGGATGCGCCGACCCGCGAGGAGCGCCGCGGCAATTCCCGCCAACGCGAGCGAACTCGGTTCGGGCACTACCGTCAACGACGCGTTATCAAACCACGTCGAACCGCCGCCGAATCCCGCGAACTCCACCTTGGCCTGCGTTGTGCCGAGCGGCGCGAGCGCGCTAAGATTCCACGTTTGATACGGCACGCCCACGTCATAAAGATCCGGATTGCGAATGCTGTCCGTCGTGTTGATTTGCGTCAGCGCGAGTTGATTGTCGCCCGCGTCGAGAAAGAACAGCCGGACTTCGCCGGTCGGCAGCCACCAGTTCTGCGCGCCGGCATCTACCGTCAGCAGATAACTCGTGCCCGCGGTCGCCGAGACGATTTGGAAGACGCCACCGCCGCCCGACGTGCTGGCCGCTCCGGCGGTCATTTGATAAGTGCCGTCGTAATTACCCAGCACACTCGAGGCGGGCGACAGCAACTCGTGATTGGAATAACCGCCGCCAAAGCTCCAGGTCGTCCAGTAATCGGGCGCAGCAGTGGAATTGGGTGAATTGAAATCGCCGTTCAGCAGCAGGTTTTGCCCGGAGGCTAACGCGGCGCTCAGAGCCAGCGTCGCGATCAACGTCATGGTTTTCATACTTGGTTTTGGCGCGAAGATTTTCAGCTTCGCAATTGGTTTGTGGTTGTTGGTTTCTGGATTAGTGGGAACAAATTCAACGGCTGCAGTTCAACTAAAGTCGGCTCGTGCTGCGTTCCTGCAACCAAAGCAAATCCGTCGTGCCCGCTTGGGGTTGCACGTCAAAACCCGTGGCGTTGATGATATTCTGGTCGCGCCACTTTTTGATTTCGGCGTGTCCATCAGCGAACGAAAGCCCGCCCGCCGTGCCGTGATAGCTCGCGGGCGTGTCGGTCCATTTCGTCACCGTCGGATCGCAAACAAAATGCCCGTCGTTGATGGTGTTCGGATTCTCGTCAATGAACACAAACGCCAGGGATGGCGCAGGATGGTTGATGTTGCTGAGCTTCGTGAAAATGCGCACGGGCCGATTATTCCAGACTTCGATCGGATTCATCCAGGCGTTCATGCTCATGCTCCGAACGGTCAGCGCGTTGTTCACCATTTTGCGATCCGAAGGACATTTATAAACCTTCACCGAACTGACGTAGGGATACAGCAAACCGTGCTCGACGAACCACGTGTTGGTGGCGGAATCGCCGGTGTCCACGCGGCCATTGACCCACTGCGAATTCGGCGCGCCCGGCTCGACATCCTGCACACGCATCCGCACGACGAGATTGTTCAAGCCACCGACGCGCACGAGTTTGTCCTCGTTATCCTGCGCATACATAAACCAACCCAGCTGCAATTGCTTCAGGTTATTGATGCACGCGATGCCGTTCGCCTTCTGTTTCGCGCGACTCAACGCCGGTAACAACATTGCCGCGAGAATCGCGATGATGGCGATGACGACCAACAACTCGATCAACGTGAAGCCGCGTCGCGACGTTTGGAATGCGCTCGCCTCGACCCGTGACTGGTAGTTCGCCTGCATTGTGTTTCTCATGAGATGCACTGCGTCGCGCGCTTCAGTTGGACAACCGGAAGAACACCGAGCCGTTCGCCGCGTTCACCGGCACGACCACGGGGCTCGTGTTGCCACCGGGATAATTGACCCAGGTGCCGCTCAAGCCCGTTCCTGGCGCATTCGTCTGCACCTGCAAATGGAACGCCGGATTGTTCCAACTCAACGTCAACGCGCCGCCGGAGAAACTCACTTGCAACGCTTCGGCGCCTGGCACTGCCGGGACAATCAGATAGCTGTTTGGATTCACGCCGCCGAACGTGGTGGTCCGCAACGTGGCGACACCGGACAGCGCCACCGTTTGCAACTGCCCGTTGTTCGGATTCACCAGCGGCACCCAATCGAAGTTGTTGTAGCCGCGACCCACGAACCGAAATACGCCGAGCGCCTGCGCCGCCGGGGCGATTTGCGACAACTCCACCGAGTTGGTGAGGGCATTCTCGCCCGCAAGCCGACCGTAGATGTAGAAATTGCCGCTCGGATAAGCGCGCGTGTAGTTCGCCCAACCGTTGCTCGACCAGTAAGCGAGGTTGTAATTGAACGCGAGCTGGTTTGTCAGTTGCGCCGCCAACAATGCGCGCGTCGGCGTGTCCGTGCATACATCCGTGGCTAACACGTCCAGCGTGCGATAGCGAAACGGCGCAGTGGTTGGGGGCAACTCCACGCCTTCGTATGAATCAAGCGCCGAGCCCACTTTCTCGAAGTAACTATTCGCCTGCGGTTCGGAGGTGATGACCGGATTGTTAATGTATTGGCCGTTCTCGAAGTCCCAATTCTCCGCTTCAAATGCAAAGCTGGCGGGGCTGAACGTGTCGAAGTAAACCGTCGTCCCGTGCGTATTCCCCACGCTGTCCGTCACGCTGATAACCGCCGTGTAATTTGTGATATTCGCCGTCAACGGCGCGGTGACGTTCCAACTGCCAGTCGAACCGGCGAAACTTAAACTCTGATTCGTCACCCCGTTCAACGTCAGCACGACGTTGCTTTGATAAATCGCGTGCATCGCGCTGCTCACGGTGAAACTGAAAACGTTTGTACCCTGCAATAACGTCCGCCCATCGGGATAAACACTCGTGATGGTCGGGCGCTCCGAATTCGCCGGTAACAACAGGAAGAAGTTGATGTTCGCCCCCGAGCCGGCAAATGCGCGCAGAGTCTGCTGATTCGTCAGCGCCACTTTCACGAAGTTGCCAAAGCGATCCGTCAGCGGCACGTAGGCGTAACTGCCCCAGCCATTCGCGGGAAAAACAAACGCGCCAAGATTCGTCGTGACCTGTTCGGTCGTGCCCTGACCGCTGAGCACTTTGGCCAGCGGCACGGTCGCGGTCGGACCGTTGCCACTCGCGATGCGCGCGTACACATGATAAACACCCGGCGCAAACGTGCGCGTGTAATTCACCCACTCGGCACCTTGATAGGAATTGATGCCGACGTTGTTGCCGTCCGGAAATCCCGCGCCATCAAACCAGCCAATGTTGTAATCCGAGACGCCCGCCGTGACGTAGTTCTGGCGCGGAATGTCGCCCGTCGTGCTCGTGGCCATTTGATCCGAGACGCGATAAGCGTGATCGCCGTTGCCGCTGCGGTCGTGGAAATCAATTCCCTCAGTACCGAACACACCAAAATAACTTCCCGCCGTGGGTGCGCTGGCCAACACCGGATTGTTGACGAACTGACCGGGCACACCGTTGTCGGTGTAATCGTAATCCTCCGCTTCCCACGTGAAACTCGGCGCAAACGTATCGAAGGTGAAATTCTTGAAGGAACTGAGATTCACGCTGTCGGTCACATTGATGGTAACGTTGTAAACCTGGTTCGATTGCAAGCCAGGGTAGGTGACGCTGACATTGGTCGTGCCCGTGTTGGCGAGCGTTAAACTGCCGGAAACATCGTTGCCATTGATCAGCACTTGAATGCCGCTGCCGTTGATGGGCGCAGCCGAAATCGCGTTGAATGTCAGGCGATTGGTATTTAACAAACGCGTGCCGTCCGGCTGAAGATTGGAAATCACCGGCGGATCAATCGGCGCGGTGAGCACCGCGTTATCGAACCAAGTCGAACCCGTGCCGACCGGATTGCAGAGTTCCACCTTGATCGTTTTTGTGCCGACGGGCGTCACCGCAACATTGGTCCAATTCTGATACGGCACGCCGACATCGTAGAGATCACCGAGCCCGCCGTTATACGCGTTTTGAATGGCGTCGGTTGTGCGCACGACACTGCGACCCAACTCCGCGTTACTCGCGTCCTGAAAAATCAACCGAATCTCACCCGAAGGCAGCCACCAGTTTTCCGCGCCGCCCTGAACTGTCAGTGTGTATTCCACGTTCTCCGCCGCCGCGACAATCTGCCAACAGAAGCTCCCGCCGCCGCCCGCTTTGCCGCAGGTCATTTGCGTTG
>CAZKMR010000074.1:16976-23225 GCA_964553795.1 uncultured Bifidobacterium sp.
AGCGGCCCCGTGCCCGCCGCGTTCGTTCCCGCGCCTTGCGGCCAACCCGCCGGCCAGGTCGTCGCGGTCGTGCCAGTGAGTTTGCCGGGAATTTCCGCGCTGACCCAACCGCCGTCTGTGAACGTGCTCCAACCCGACAAGCCACTGGCGAAGTTACCGTTCACCAGGAGGTTGTTTGTCGAAGCGTGAGTAGCACCGACGAATCCCAACACGCCTAATCCGGCGGTCAGGGTCAGCAAATGGTTTTTCCAGCGAGCGCGATGAGTGGGTTGATTCATAATGGGTGGTGAATCGGTGGATGGGTGGATTTGCGATGGGAAAAGCAATGTCGCTTGGTTATGGTTTCCGGTGAATGTTTCAACCTGAGCCTATCACCGCGCGGCGGAACGCCTATCCCTCTTTCGAGGGGTGGTCGCGCAAAAGCGGCGCGATTAGGCTCATGGCAATGTCACCACGACCACGGCGCTGCTTCCGCACCCGCGCGGATTGCCACCACGCTCATGCTTCGAGGACGCGATCATGAGATCGCTGGTCAGCATTTCGTTGGCGGTATTTCTGGCGACGAATTCTCTCGCGCAAACCTCAACCAACCTTGTGTTGACGAATGCCGCGGCCATTCTCGCTTTGCCCGGCGACAGCGCCTGGGGACACAATGTGCGCATTCGTGGCGTCGTGACCGCCGCGCAACCCTCCACCACCGTGCAACCGAACTGGGACGGCAAGTTCTTCGTGCAGGATGACACCGCCGGAATTTTCGCCGAAGACAGCGCGCATCGCCGCCCCGAGCCCGGCGATTACGTCGAAGTCACCGGCGTCAGTCATCCGGGCGGCTTTGCGCCATTCATCAGTTACGCGCAATGGACCAAACTCGGCACCGCGCCGTTGCCACCGGCGAAATCTGTTCCCATCGAACAACTCATGGCCGGCGTCGAAGACAGTCAGCGGGTTGAAATCACCGGCATCGTGCGCGCGTTCATCGAAGAAAAACCCGTGGTGCTCTATGAAATCACCTCGGGTGGTTATCGCTTAAAAGTTTATGCGCCGCCGTTGCCGGGCGTAGAACCCGAATCCTTGATCGGCGCCAACGTTCGCGTGCGCGGCACGGCCAGCACGTTCTTCAGCGGCGTGCTGCGACAGTTGATCACCGTCGAACTGCACGTTCCGTTCGCGGCGGATTTCGTGGTGGAAAAGAAACCTCCCAGCGATCCGTTTGCCGCGCCCATTCTGCCGTTGAATCGGCTCGGCCAATATCATCGCGACCGCAAACTCGGCGAGCGCGTCCACGTCAAAGGCATGGTCACGTTTCAGCGGCCCGGCGAAGACGTGTTTATTCAAGACGCCACGAGCGGCTTGCAAATTAAGTCGCGCCAAAACGCGTCTTTGAATCCGGGCGAAATTATTGAAGCAGTTGGTTTCCTTGAATTCGATCGCTTCCTCCCCGTGCTGCAAGATGCGACGTTTCGCAAAACGTCCGAGCCCACCGAAAAGCTTGAACCCAAAGCCACGCCGGTCTGGGAATTGAAGGCCGGCTATCGCCACGCGGACTTGATCCGGCTCGAAGGTCGCGTGCTCGACCACATGGAACGGCCCGGCGCCGATGCCGCCGGGCTCGCTGGTCAATCCCGCACGATTCTCGCGCTGCAAAGCGCCGACACGGTGTTCACGGTCGAAGGCTTTTCGGCGGACGCGCTTCAAGCGTTGGCCGCCGTGCCGATTGGCAGCACGGTTGAAGTGGATGGCATCTGCTTCATGAACATTGCCGAAGACGGCAAACTGCAAACGCTCCAGATTTTTCTCCCGGCCGCAAATGCGATTCGCATTCTGGAAAAGCCCGATTGGCTGACACCGCAACGTTTGTTGATCGGCCTCGGCGCGTCGTTCGCTGTGCTCTGCGTCGCCGCCACGTGGATCGTCATGGTGCAACGCCGCAATCTCGCGTTGAAAGTTTCCGTCGCCGAGAAGACCAAAGCGCAACAGGAATTGCAGCAGGCCAACGAACAACTCGAGAGCCGCGTCGCCGAACGCACGAAGCAATTGAAAGTGGAGATGACGGCGCGCAAGGAAGCGGAGTTGCAATTCAAAGCCACACTTTCCGAACGCACCCGGCTCGCGCAGGAGTTACATGACACGCTGGAGCAAAGTCTCACGGGCATTGGTCTGCAAGTGGATGCCGCTGCCAAACTCGGCGAACAGGATCAAGCCGTGGGCCGACGGCATCTCGGCCTCGCGCGCAGCCTGATGACGCAAACGCAATTGGAGCTGCGCCGCTCCATCTGGGATTTGCGTTCGCGCGAATTGGAGCAGTTCGATTTTCCCAACGCGCTGCGCGTCAGCGCGCAACAAATTGCTGACAGCGCGAAACTGAAATTGGAATTATCTACCACCGGCACGCCGCGCGCTCTTTCGGAAGTGACGGAAGAAAATCTGTTGCGCATCAGCCAGGCGGCGTTGAATAACGTGATTAAACACGCCCAGGCGTCACGCGTCATCATTACGTTGGATTTTGGTGCGGAGGAACTGACGTTGCGCATCGCCGATAACGGCCAGGGTTTTAATCCTGAGCAGACCGCAACGCAGGATGGACATTTCGGTCTCGTCGGAATTGCCGAACGCGCCAAGCGCTTGAACGGACAGTTCCATCTCACGAGCGAACCGCAGCGTGGCACAACTGTCGAAGTTCGCATTCCGCTGCGACCGCCGAACACCCGCGAGACGGGCCCAAGCGTCTCGATTCCAGAATTCACATGACGAAAGCCACCAAAACTCGCGTGCTTATCGCAGACGATCATTTCGTCGTCCGCATGGGCCTGGTCGCGCTGGTGAACGCGGAAGCGGACATGGAAGTCGTGGCCGAAGCAGCCGACGGCGCGCAAGCGTTGACGTTGTTCGCGCAACACCGCCCCGACCTCGCCTTGATGGACACGCGCATGCCCGGCAAAGACGGCATCGAAGCAACGGTGGAAATTCGCAAAGAGTTTCCGCGCGCGCGCATTCTGATGCTGACGGCGTTCGATGGCGACGCGGACATTCAACGCGCGTTGGATGCCGGCGTGCAGGGTTACGTTTTGAAAAGTGCGACCGGCAGCGAACTGGTCCCCGCCTTGCGCGCAGTGGCGGCGGGCCACCGGTGGTTGCCGAGCGAAGTCGCCGCACGCCTCGAATCACGAAAGAGTTTTGAAGCACTCACCGCCCGGGAAGTGGAAGTGCTCAACGCGCTGGCCAAAGGCCTCGCGAACAAACAAATCGCCGATCACCTCGGCATCAGCGAGCACACGGTGAAAGATCACCTGAAACACATCCTCGCCAAGCTGCGTGTCGCCGACCGCACCGAAGCCGTCACCGTCGCGCTGCAACGCGGCATCATTCATCTCGAAAGTTCCGGGCGATAAGTGCTTTCTGCCGCTTGTCAGTCCGGCGAGAGGGGATATTATCTGACCATGAGCATAACCGCCGAAAAGATCGCCGAAGTGCTGGCATTGCCGGAACAAGACCGGGCGTATCTCGTTCACCAGCTCATCGCGAGTCTTGATGACTCGGTGGATGCGGACGCGGAAACGCACTGGCACGACGTGATTGATCGTCGCTCGCGCGAGATCGAAAAAGGCGAGGTGCAGTGCCGCCCGGTGGACGAAGCGGTTCAGGAAATCAGGGCCAAGCTCAATGCGCGTCGTCAGTCATCCTGAAGCCGAACAGGAATTGGAAGCCGCGGCGTTTTGGTACGAGCAGCGGCAGCCGGGCCTTGGCGACGATTTCCTCACTGAATTCGACCGCACGCTAATCCGAATCGTGGCCAATCCAGAACGGTGGCGCATAATCCGCGGTGAGAATCGCAAACTCAACTTCCACCGCTTTCCCTACGCCATCGTTTATCGCGTCCGGGGCGAAATCCTCTACATCGTCTGCGTGATGCATCTGCATCGCCGCCCATTTTACTGGCAACACCGCTGAGATGGCCAAGCAAGTGGAGGGCATTGCTCACTTGCAGACGTTGAAAGAACCCAGCTCGCTCTCACGCCTTGAGCAAATGCGGACGTTCCTGGAACGTTTTCCAGACGAACTCGCCGAAAATGGTGTTCGCCCAGGCAAACCACGAGCGCGTGAACTTCTTCGGATCGTCCTTGTGAAACGCTTCGTGCATGAAACCCGTACCGGCGTGCGTCTGTTGCAATGTATCAAGACAGCGTTTGATCTCGCGATCAGTGTTCGCGGTCAAACCCTCGATGACCACGCCGAGCGGCCAGATCATGTCCACGCCCACATGCGGGCCGCCGAGACCGGTCGCCGCTTTGCCGATGCACCAATACGGATTGTCCGCCGAGAGCAGCAACTTGCGCGTGTTGAGATACGTCTTGTCATTCGGCTTCACCGCGCCGAGATACGGCAGCGACAGCAGATTCGGGATGTTGCCGTCGTCAGTGCAATAATAATTTCCATACGCGTCCACCTCGAAGGCGTAAACTTTCCCGCCTTTCGGATGATTCACCACGGCGTATTCCTTCAACGCTTTTTCCACTTCGTCCGCGAGCGCGCGACATTGCTTGGCGAGGTCCGCGTCGTTCTGGAGTTTTTCCACCATCTCCGCCGCTTGGCGCAGGCTGACCACGGCGAAAAAGTTCGACGGAATCAGGAAGGGGAAAATAGTCGCGTCATCACTCGGGCGGAACATCGAGTAAATCATCCCAACGGGCTTCGCTGGATTGCCGTAACCGCGGCCCGGCAACGAATCGGTCGCCCATTCGGTCCGGCGCATGAAGCGATATGGTCCATGACCATCTTTGCGCTGTTGTTCGCGGAAAGTTCGCACCGTCAGTTTGATGGCATCGCGCCAGGCGGTGTCGAACGGCGCGGTGTCGCCGGATAATTTCCAGTAGCGATAACCCAAGCGAATCGGGTAGCAGAGCGAATCAATTTCCCATTTGCGCTCGTGCACGCCGGGCTTCATGTCCGTCAAATCCGTCGCCCATTCGCCGCGTTTGGTTTCGTCTTTGTAGAACGCATTCGCATACGGGTCTTTGTGAATGCAGTAGGTCTGCCGATTGATGACGCCGGCAATCAATTGCTGCAACGGCTTATCGTCCTTCATCAAATCCAGATAAGGATACACCTGCGCCGAACTGTCGCGCAGCCACATCGCGTCAATGTCGCCCGTGATGACGTAGGTGTCGGGCCGACCGTTCACCATCGTGAAATCCACCGTGGTATCGAGTGTGTTCGGGAAACAATTCTCGAACATCCACGCGAGTTCCTGGTTGCCGATGGACGATTTGATTTTCTCAATCGCCCGCTCGACCGCGACACTTTTGAAATGGCGTTTATTTTCAGGCGTGCGGACGACAGGAAAACCGCTCGTAGCCGCAAAGCCACTCGGCGCCAATGCGACTGCTGTGGCCGCGATGGTGGTATTAACAATGAATTCTCTCCGGTTCATAATGTTTCAGGTTGAGGGTTTCAGTTGCTGGCATTCGGGCGACCGATGCGATGCCCTTTGATGCCGTAGAACGCCACGTAGGCATACGCCAACAGCGGCACGATAAAGGAAAGCTGGAGATTGTGCGTCGCGTCGGCGACCAACCCCTGCACCGGCGGCAACACGGCGCCACCCAGAATCGCCATAACCAACAGCGACGACGCCTGGCTCTTGTAAATGCCCACGCCTTCAATCGCCAACGAGAAGGTGTTCGACCAGCCAATCGAACTGAACAGTCCGACCGCCACCACGCACCACATGGCCGGCTTGCCGCCGACGATGATGGCAACCAGCAACAACGCGACCACCGTCGCCGAAAAAATGAAGAGCGTGCGACCCGCGAGCGATTTGCCGAATTGAAACAACAACCAGCATAGACCGACGAACGGGAGATAATTTTTGAACACCGCCCAGTTGGCGATGAAGCGCTCCTGCCACAACGCGAAGACCTGACCGCTCCCGCCGCGCATCGCGTCCAGCGGCGCACTTTGCGCCACCCACAGAAGCAGATAGGCCAACAGCGGAATGACCACGAGCGCGATTTGTTTGTTCGCCTTCTTCATCTCGCTCAATTCCACCGCGCCCATGAAGCGGCCGATCAACAACCCGCCCCAATAAAGCGAGACGTACTGGCTGGCCTGCATTTCCGTCAACCCCGCCACGCTTTCCTGCCCGAGGAAATTGATGATCGCGCTGCCCACCGCCACTTCGCCCCCGACATACATGAAGATCGCGATGATCCCGAGCACCACATGCGGATATTTCAAAGCGCCCGCGCCCGG
>CAZKMR010000075.1:0-10439 GCA_964553795.1 uncultured Bifidobacterium sp.
TCGGGGTCGTCCAGCTTCTTCGCCAAAATCTTTTTGTAACTGACGGCTTTCATGACTCGCTCGCTTTGTATTCTTGCCAATGTTGTTTCGCCAGCCGGATGTCTCGGTCTTGCGTTCGCTTGTCGCCGCCGCAGAGCAGCACGACCAGCGTTTGTCCCTTCTGCCCGAAATAGACCCGGTACCCCGGCCCGTAATCCACGCGCAATTCCGAAACCCCTTCGCCCACCGGCTTGCAGTCGCCCAAGTTTCCTTGGCGCACTCTTGCCAACCGGGCGAGCACCCGTGCCACGGCCCGCTTGTCATCCAGGTCATCCAACCATTCCTCGAACGGGACTTGCCCATCTTTCGCGCGGAAGGCGACGACCTCTTTGGGCGTATGGAACGCGGACATACTGTAGCTTTTAAGCTACGAGCGGTCAACCTGGCAAAACGCCTCGCCAATGGTGGCGGCGTTGACTTCGACCAGCTCCTCGTTGTTGGTCAACTTGCGGAGCGGCGTTGGGATTCGAACTTTCTTTGCCATAAATGATTTTAGGATAATTAAACCGACTCACCGAGCGATTTATTTCTTAAGGAATTAAATGGCCCTTTTCATACTTCAAAACTTTTATTCTCTGAGAATTGTTATCGTAGAAAAGAATATGTTTCCACAACACAACACTTCCCCAAAAACCTATTTCTATCTTAACAGCCTGCTCTCCTGAGCTGCTCTTGAACGGCGTGATGTCAGTCAGTCGATGCTTCTGCTCTTTGGGGAGCTGTTGATAATAGGCTTGGTAGTCTTTTTCAATTTCAGCGTTCCCCATCATAGCCGGGGTGAAACTCCATCCTTTCAATGGGTCGGGATTCTTCTGTAGTGCTGCTTCGTATTCCTTTACTTGGCTGGCGTAATGAATATCAAACGGCAAAAACAATGTGTCGCCGATTAGCGAAAACGGCATGTCTAGAATCATGCACGGAATAGGAAAGCCCATGCAGCTTCCAGTATTACCGGTTACCATTTCATAATCCCAAACCACTCCGCCGTAGGGCGTGGTACCGTCGCTGTCTCGGTTAGCAATTGTTCCGCATCCCGAGCAGAAAGCCACAGACAACAACCAACATGCGATTTGTCTGGCTTCCATAGAGTTCTTACGCGCTGACCTTCTCCTCGCTCGCCAGCATTGCTTCAAACTCGCGCAGGCTCGGCTTGATTTCGCGCGTCTTGCCGCTTTGGTCTTTCATGGCCGCGCCTCCTTTGGCAGGAGGTTCAGCACAAAATCATAAACGGTCTTCGCGTGCTCCAAAGCTTCACTATATTCTGATGGCAGCGGTTCGAGGGCAAACGTTGCGTTTGGATATCGGAAGCGGGTAGCATACGGCGTCAGCATGTCCGCAGCATCTGCCAGTTTGCCGAAATCAGGATTAATCTCACCAGCCAAGTCCATCAGCACTTCGATGTCGTGAGTTTTTTCGTAAGGCTTGCCATGCAAGACCAAGAAAGCTTTGACGGCTTTTTCCGCAGACTGTTGGCAATGATAAACGGCCATGTCGTAGAACGGAGGCGCACCACCGGCGGCGCGCTTGGCCATTTCCAAATCGCGCCAGGATTTCTCCATCCAAGCCTTGGTTCCGGTGATGGCGACGTCAGCCATAGATTTTTCGTCCCCGGTTCAAAATGACGTTCTCCAAGGATGTCTTGAGGGCGCTGACGCGGTTCACTTCCTGCCGGGTTTCAACCAACACGTCCTTTGGCATCCGCAGACCGCGCAAGCAGCGGTGGGCCCGTTGTGACCGGCGGATGGGCGTTTCATCGCTTTCCGGCACGACGACAAAAAGATCAACATCGCTGTCGTGGTGTGGATTTCCCCAAACGTGCGAACCGTAAAGCCAGATTTGCTCGGGCTGGAATTCCGCCACCAGCCTTTGGGTGACGGTTTCCAGCAGCTTTGGGTCGAGCGTTTTCACGATTTGAGTGTTGCAGAGCGGTGGCTGAAATCAAAGCTGCATTACAAGCTCACCTTCTCCTCACTCGCCAGCATCGCTTCAAACTCGCGCAGGCTCGGCTTGATTTCGCGCGTCTTGCCGACGTGGCCCACGACGGCATCGAGCGTCTTGAGGCCGTTGCCGGTGATGCAGAGGACGGCGGAATCATTCGCCGGAATTTTGCCCGAGGCGATGAGTTTCTTGGCCACGGCCGTGGTCACACCGCCCGCCGTTTCTGCAAAGATGCCTTCGTTCTCGGCGAGCAGGCGGATGCCCTCGCGGATTTCGTCGTCGGTCACGTCGTCGGCGGCGCCGCCGGTTTCCTTCATCACGCGCAACGCGTAGAAGCCATCCGCCGGCGTGCCGATGGCGAGCGATTTCGCAATCGTGTTCGGTTTGACGGGCTTGAAGAAATCCAGTCCCGCCTTTTGCGCGACGGAGATCGGCGAGCAACCGGTCGCCTGCGCGCCGTGCACGGAATACTTCGTTTCGCTCACGAGGCCGAGCTTGGTGAATTCCTGATACGACTTTTGGATCTTGGTCAGCAACGAGCCGGACGCCATCGGCACAACAGTGTGTTGCGGGATGTTCCAGCCGAGTTGTTCCATGATTTCAAAGCCCATGCTCTTCGAGCCTTCGGCGTAGTAGGGGCGCATGTTCACGTTCACGAACGCCCAGCCGAACTTGCCCGCGATCTCGGCGCAGAGACGATTCACTTCGTCGTAATGGCCTTTGATGCCGATGACGTTCGCGCCATAGACAAGCGAGTTAACAACCTTGCCGAGTTCGAGATCGTTCGGGATGAAGACGTAAGATTTGAGTCCGGCGCTCGCGGCGTTGGCGGCGACGGAGTTGGCGAGATTACCAGTGGACGCGCAGGCGACGGTCTTGAAGCCGAGTTCCACGGAGCGGCTCAGCGCAACGCTGACGACGCGGTCTTTGAACGAGAGCGTGGGATAGTTTACGGTGTCGTTCTTGACCCAGAGTTCGCGAATGCCGAGCGCCTTGGCGAGACGATCCGCCTTTACGAGCGGCGTGAAGCCGACTTGCGCGCCGACAGTGGGTTCGCCAGCGACGGGCAACAATTCGCGATAGCGCCACATGGATTTCGAGCGCGACTGGATGGCGGCTTTGGTCAAAGACTTCTTGATGCGATCGTAGTCGTAAGCGACCTCGAGCGGGCCGAAGTCGAATTCGCAAACGTGCGTGGCGGCGAGGGGATATTCGCGGCCGCACTCGCGGCACTTGAGCGCCTTCATGAATCCTTCGTGTTTTTCACTCATAAATAACTATTTCATTCGTTGGTAGGGTCGGCGCGCTGCGCCGACCGGACGCCGCAGCGCGGCGTCCCTACCGTTTCCGGGCAAACAAAAAGCCCCGACTCATTGCTGAGAAGGGGCGACAAATCTTGTGCTGCTTCTCATTTTTCCCGAATGATGCGTCAGTTACAGACTGTCGCTACAATCGAGCTGGAATTGGCACCTGCATTGAAACTATTGCTTCAACCGGTTGCCGTGGCGTCATCGGGCCAGTCCCTCAACCACTCTGCATGAGACCGTTGGTATCAACGGATGCGGATAGATTGATTTAATAAAGAATCCTTGTCAAAGGATTATTTCGGATTGGATTGCACGCCTCGGCGTGTATTTGGAACTGGCCCTAATCCACAAGAAAATGCCGGCTTGGCGCGACGCCAACCTCCACGTACCGTCCCGGCATGATCGCCGCGCCGCTGAGCCAATTCGTTGAAGCCGGATTGGCGTGGGTGTATCCGCGCGTTTGTCAGTTGTGCGAAGCGCAGCCCGCCACGCCGGACGAAGGCTTCGTCTGTCGCAACTGCTGGACGGGCGTGCGTTTCATCAGACCGCCGTTCTGCGAGCGCTGTGGTTTGCCGTTCGAGGGCGACATCACCACGCCGTTCGAGTGTTCCAATTGTCGCGACATGGACCTGCATTTTTCCTCCGCTCGTTCGGCGGTGGCAGCCAAAGGCGTGACGTTGGAGGTGATTCACCGGTTCAAATATCAACGCGCGCTGTGGTTTGAGAATTTTCTGGTGGACCTGTTGGTGCGCGCGGCCAAACCGGTCTTGCGGGAACCGGCGTGGGATTGGGTGGTGCCCGTGCCATTGCACGGCGTCAAACAACGGGAGCGGGAATTCAATCAAGCCGAGCGCATCGCCGTCGGATTAGCCCGAGCGCTGCGGCTTCCGGTGCGGACGGATCTGGTGCGACGCGTGACGCCGACGCGCACGCAAACGTTGTTGACGAAAGCGCAACGGGCGGAGAACGTGCGCCGCGCGTTTGCGGCGGAGACGCGCACGGAGCTGAAAGGCAAGCGACTCATCCTGGTGGACGATGTGTTGACGACCGGCGCCACAACAAGCGCGTGTGCGCGGGCGTTGCGGGGCGCGGGAGCGGGGGAAGTTTGCGTCTGGACAGTCGCCCGGGGAATTTGAATACTGTCAGGGCATTGATGATGTATACGCATTGCCAAACGGTTTCGTAATTCGCGATGTCACAGTCGCGGCAACGACGAACTGCCAACCAATTCATATTTCGGCCATGTCCACCACCTCTTTCACCAAACAAACCCCCGGAGTTGACCCGGTTGAACCGGCGTTGACGCCGCCCTCCTCCGACACCAATGCGGCTGCTTTCGTCAAAAAGAAGCCCAAACTCGGCAGCGGCAAAACCAAGAAACGCGAGATTCCCGCCGGGCTCTGGACGAAATGTCCGGTGTGCGAAACGATGCTGTTCGACAAGGAACTCGACGAGAATCTGAAGGTTTGCATGAAGTGCAACCATCACTTCTCGATCGGCGCGCGCGAACGCATTCATTCGCTCGTGGAGACCTGCACGTTCGAGGAAATGGACGCGGACATGATTAGCGTGGACGTGCTCGGCTTTACCGGCGCGGCATCATATCAGGACAAACTCGCGTCCAATTGGAAGAAAACGAATCTCAAGGATGCCGTCATCACGGGGGTCGGGATGATCGGTTCACATCGCGTCGCCCTTGGCGTGATGGACTTCAGCTTCCTCGGCGGCTCGATGGGTTCGGTCGTGGGTGAAAAACTCACGCGGCTCATCGAGGCCGGCACGGAGAAAAACATTCCAGTCATCATCATTTCCACCAGCGGCGGCGCCCGCATGTATGAAGGCATGTTCAGCCTCATGCAAATGGCGAAGACCTGCGCCGCGCTCGGTTATCACGCCAAAGCGAAATTGCCCTACCTCAGCATTCTCACGAATCCCGATTACGCCGGCGTGATGGCGAGTTACGCGAGCGTGGGCGATTTGATTCTGGCCGAACCGAAAGCGATGATCGGGTTTGCCGGTCCGCGTGTGATCAAAGACACGACGCAGGCGGAACTGCCGCCCGGTTTCCAAACCGCCGAATTTCTGCTCGATCACGGCTTGATTGACGCCATCGTGCCGCGCGACGAAATGAAGCAGCGCCTGATCGGTTACCTGGATTTCCTGATGGTCGGGCGTAAGGCGGCGGCCAACGGTTAACTCTTTTTCCACTTAACGCCAACGCGGAGCGGCATTTCGCTCCGCGCTTTTTTGTTTGGGATTAATTGTCCAAGACACTCCGAGTTCACGGATACGTCAGCCGAAAATACACCGTGGGATTCGCAGTGTTCACCGGAAACGTCATTTGATTGGTCGCAGTCGAGCCGGGCACGGGATGCCATGCGGCCGTCAGGCCGGTGTTCAGAGAATTGGTTTGCGCCTGCAACGTCCAACCGCGGTGACTCGCCGGCCACGAGAGCGTCAGTGAATTGCCTGTGACGGAATAATTCAGATTCGTGGGGGTCGTTGACACCGTGCTGTTGATCGCAATTGTCCCGGTGGTGTTCAGGGAATTCGTGGTCCAGACGAGTCCAACTCCCAGCGCGGGCAAGGTGATGCTGCTGAACGCGCCGTTGTAGGCCGACGCGTTGAACAGTGGGAACGAATCGCCCGCGTTGAGTGTTCCTGAAAGGTTGGTGATGACCAGCGCACCACCAAAAGTCAGCGTGCCGACTTTGTTCACAACATCGTTGGTTTGCGCGCTCGCACTAATTTCCATGACCGTTCTGCCGGCCAGAATGAGGGAGTGGTTGAAGGTAATCGCACCAATACTGGCGCCGGGAGCGAGCGTTGCGCCGGTTTGAATCAAGGTCGGTCCGCCAATGATTCCGTTGCCGCCCAACGTCGCGCCGCTGGCGACAGAGAGTGTGCCGGTGGCAGCGGCGTGATTACCGTGAATCAACAACGTGCCAGCGCTGACAGTGGTCGGGCCGGTGTGCGTGGAACTACCGGTTAACTCCAGTGTTCCCGTGCCGTTCTTGGTGAGTCCGTTCGGGCCGCTGAAGAATCCCGCGAACGTGGTGGATTCATCGTTGCCTCCGACAACCAACGCACCGCTGGTGAGGCGGACTTCACTTCCGCTTGCGCCGGTGAGTGAGCCAATGGTGCGAGTCTGACCGCTGGCGTTTTCCAGTCGCGCGTTGCTCCCGGTCAGATGCACGGCCGTGGTGGCGGGCAAGGCGCCGTCGCCAGCCAGCCCAACGTTACTCAGAACCGCGTTCGCTCCGGCGGTATGAAGAATTTGAAGTTCTGCCGCAGACAAGGCGCGATGCCAGACGCGCACTTCGTTGTAACTGGCGTTTGCCGTGTTATCCGGCCATTGCGAACGACCGAGCCAGCAATTGGCGTCGTTCAGCGCAGCCAAGGTATTGGGCGTGTCGAAGGTTCCGCGTGCCGTTCCGAGCAGGGCGTCGTTGGCGGGCGCGCGATACCAGGTGACGCGCGTCGTCCCGCCCGCGCCCGCGCCCGGTTCAATCACCATTACGATGTGAAATTCCGTGCCGAGTGTGTACGGCTGACACGTGTCGTCTGATGTGGCTACTACGCCGGAGTCCACCCATTCGACGCGGTCCTGAGACAGCGTCGTGCCGCGCGTCCAGCTCATGAAGAGATTTTCCGTCGTGTCCGCGCCGAAATCAAAAATGCGCGACCAGTTCTGTACCGAATGCGGCGTGGCCCAGAATTCAAGGGTCACGGGTGTCGTGCTGTTGGGCAACAGATTTGGTCCGAGGTCCACATAATCGGAAGAAGCCTTGGCGCCACCGGCGAGTGTCACGTTGGTGGAAGTGAGGGAGCCGTTGTTCGCGCCCAAATCCACGATGGTGGCAATGCGGCCGCCAACCAGATCAATCAGGTTGCCGTTGAAACTCCAGCGATTGGCCAGACCGAGACTGAGAGCGGTCAGCCGCAACGTACCGTTACTGATGATGGTGTCGCCCGAGTAGCTATTGCTGGTCGCCAGCGACAACGTGCCGCTACCGGTTTTAAGCAACGAGTTGGTGCCGGTGAGCATTCCTGGGCCGCTGAATGTGTAATCCTTGGTGGCATGAATCAGCACACTGGCGGGCCGGATTGCGCTGCTCAGGAAAACGGGTGGCGTGTTTGAACCGAGATCGTTGAACGTGACACTGTCGCCATCGTTGAAAAAGGCGGCAGTGTTATTTGGGTTCAGCCAATTGGCAGTGAGATTGGTGTCCCAGGAATTCAGCGTGCCATCGCCTCGCCACACGAGCGCTTTCGGGCCGGGAGCGTTGCTGATCACGACGCTGATGGTGCCGTCGGTGGTCAAGGTGCTGGTGTTCCACGCCAAGCCCGTGGTGAGCGGCGGCAACTGATACGTGGCGAAACTGCCAGCATAAGCGGCGGCGTTAAAAATTTTGAAACTGTCGCCGCTGGTCAGCGTGCCGGCGAGATTCGTGACTTGCAGTGTGCCGTTGTAAGTCAGCGTGCCGGTGACCGCGATGAGGTCGCGACTGCTCGCGGCTTTATTAAGCTCGATTTGTGCCGCGCCACTACCGCCGAAAGTCAGATTACCACTGAACGTCAGCGTGCCGATGGCGTTATTGCCCGGCGCGAGTTTGCCGCTGACAGAAGTCGCCCCGCCGATGACGCCCGTGCCGCCGAGCGTGCCGGCGGAATTCACCGTCACAGCTCCGGTGGCAGCGCTGTTGTTACCGTTGACCAGCAAGGTACCGCCGCTGACGGTCGTTGTACCGGTGTAAGTGCTGTCGCCGGTCAGCGCCCACGTGCCCGTGCCGGTTTTGGTGATCGAACTGCCGGAGATGATTCCTGCAAACGTCGCGTCGGTGTTTTTTGTTCCGACGGTCCAGGCAGTGGTGCCGCCCATCGTCGCGCTGCTGCTGCCGGAGACCGCGCCGATCGTCACCGCGCCGCCGCCGTTGCGATGGGCATAGACGTTGTTTCCAAAGACGATCGTGGCATTGGCGTAGCCGGAAGAGTTGTTGATGCGGAACTCGCCGCCGTCACTGTCAGTGGTGACATTGATCAAACCCGTGAACGCCGACCAATTGCCGAAGAGCGTGGTGCGGACGTAGGGCACAAAGAATGTCAACGTGCCGCCGCCCGTGAGCGAGCCATACATATCCACGCGCGCATCGGTGTTCAGTGTGCCGCTTGAACCCGTCGGTACGTGGAGATTCCAGGAACAACTGTTGTAGCTGCCACTGTCGCTGAACATGTTGATCGTCCCGCCGTCCAGCGTCACCAAGCCGCTGCCGAACGCATCCGCATTGGCCACATCGCCGGCCAGCGAAATCGTGCCGGCTTTGATGATCGTGCCGCCGGTATGATCGTTGTCGGCTGAAAGCGCCAGTGTGCCCGGCCCGGTTTTTTGCAATGTACCCGAGCCGATGATTTTCCCGGCAATCGTGACTTGATCCGCGGCATTCAAAACCTCGATGGAATTGACGCCCGCGCCAATGGTCAAACCGCGGTCGGTGTAAGATTCGCCGGTGATGCGAAGCGTGCTGTTGCCGGAGAGTTGCAAACCACTCGACCCGGCGGCAGGATTGCCGAGCGGACTGGGGAAACCGACCGCGCCAAGTTCCGCCACGGTCAGCGTGCCACCTGAAACGATGGTCGCGCCGGTGAAGGTGTTGTTTTTGGCGTTGATGGTCAGCGTGCCCGAGTTGAGTTTGGTCAGGCTGCCCGCGCCCATGATGCCGCCGGAGCCGATTAAGGTGTAATTCGCGGTGCTATCCACGACGACTCCTCCGGCCGGGAGCGAGTCTGCTAGAACCACCGTTAAGTTCGACGTGCCGGTGCTGTCGAACCGCACCGTGTCGCCGGGGACAAACCAGTCCTTGGTCGCGCCGTTGAGCCAATTACTCGTCGTCAGCAAATCCCACGCGTTGCCGTTCTGGCCGCCGGTCCAGGAAATGGTGGCCGGGGCGCGATAGCTTTTGATCACGAGCGCAATTTGTCCGGGCGGATTTGTCAACGCCAACGGCACACCGGGCAAGCCGGACACGGCGAGATTGTTCAAATTGCCATTCAATGTCCCAGTGTAATTGAGCAGGGGATAAACGCCGGGTGGAAGCGTGGCGTTCAGTTTCCGGATGACCAGAGTGTTCGTGCCTTGCAAGGTGAGATTGCCGTTAATGACAACGAGGTCGTTGGATTTGATTGTGCCCGAGGCATCGTCTGACAAATCAAAATCGCTCAGCGTGCGACCGCTGAAAGTCACGTGGTTCGCGACGGTCAGCGTGCCGGGGGAATTTGTGCCCGCGCCAGGCGATAGCCCCGCGCCTTCTTCAAAGCGCACCGCACCGCCCACGAGGCCGATTCCGCCGAGCCGACCATTGAGCCACACACCGCCGCGGACTGTGATCGCACTGTTGGGCAAGGAACCATTTACGAGAAAGGAGCCTTCGCCGATGAGCGTTGTGCCGGTGTAAGTGTTCGTGCCATTCAACGTCAGTTTGCCTCCGCCGGCCTTGGTGAGTTGCATCGGACCGGTGAGCGAGCCAACGGTGCTGTCAAAAGTGTAATCCTTCGGCGCGTGAATGCGCACGTCACTCGGAGCGAGGTTGCCGACAATGTTGATGGCAGTCTGGTTGGATCCCGTGAGATCGAACAGAACGGAGTTGCCGGCATTGAAAGTTGTCGCCGTGTGATTTGAGATCCAAAGATTGTTCGTAAACCAATTTGCCGTCGCGCTGTCCCAAATGCTCGAAGCGCCGCCGCGCCAGACGAGTTGGGCATCGGAGACAGGCGGGATCGGAATCGCGGGCATGTCGTGACCGAGATAATAATCCACATAGCTCGCCTGGTAATAACCCCGGTAGGTGCATTGCACGCGATAGGTGGGATTTTGCATCAGGCAATAAACGCGGTTCGTGGCCGGAATCTTCGTGGTGTAGATGCGCACGGAGTTGTAGTCGTTGGCGACGACCATGAACTCCTCCCGCCAATCGCCGAACAGGTCGCCCCACACCGCGGCGCGTCCACCGTAGGCCTGATGCACCCCGCCGTCCTCGTTGTAGAGCGTGTAGATCCGCGTGCTGGTGCCGGTGGCGGGATTGAATTTGTTGATGACCGGACTCAACGCCCCGCTGCCGGCGCCGTCCTCGAATTCGCGCAACACGTCCGCATCCCACC
>CAZKMR010000075.1:10539-23209 GCA_964553795.1 uncultured Bifidobacterium sp.
AACGCCCCGCTGCCGGCGCCGTCCTCGAATTCGCGCAACACGTCCGCATCCCACCAAATCGCTTCTGGCGCCCAGAGGTTGTTCGCATAAATCTGCTCGCCTTTGCTGTTAAAAATACCGGGCTGCGTTGAATACATTTCGTAGCCGCGATAACTCGGCGTCATGTCGAGCGTGATGCCGCGGCCCACATCCGCCACGCCGCCGGAATACCATTTCTTGTAAAGCACACCCGCGCCGAGATCTTGCAGCGAAGTCGCCAGCAAGCTCGGGTTGTTCTGCTGAATCGCAAACATTTCCAAACCCGGGCGCTCGGGGTCAATGTCTGTGACGTGATAACGGTCGCCATGGACCAGTTCGGTAGAGTAAAGCGTCACCGGCACGCCGTTGTTATCGCTGATGACACTGCCGATGCGAATGATGTCGTCCTTGCCGTCGTTGTTCACGTCGGCAACGCGGAGTTGATGGCCTTCGGAATCGTTGTGATTCGGCGGCGTTTGATAGAGCCAACGTTGTGTCAACACGCTGTTGCGATAATCCCACGCGACGGTCAGGCGTTGAAACGGTCCAGTGCCGACGCGATTTTCGCCCGAGAAAATCACGCTGGGATGAATGCCGTCGAGATAGGCGATGCCGGCGTGACAATTCAGCGGTCCATCAACAATGTAGGGATTGGGAATGGTGGCCTTGGCCTTTTGCGCTCCGGTCAGTCCATCCACGATGGAAAGGAATTGAACATCCGCACTGGCCCCGCCGGATTGCACCACGCCGTTTCCGAAAATGGTGCCGTTGGACGTACGCACAATCACCTCCGCCTTGCCGTCGCCGTCGAGGTCGTAAACCGTCACGTTGTCCTTGTCTCCGATGCTGATGGCCGACGAGCTGGGTTCATAAACAACCGTGCTGCTGCCCGAGGTGTTCATGCTGTTCGTGCCCATGTCCATTTGCCACAGGAACGTGCCGTCGCGTTTGTACGCCTGGAGATATTGTTTCACGTTCGCGGTGAGCGACAGGCGGTCCACCAGATAATCGTATTCGCCGTCGCCGTCAAAATCGCCGAACCAACAAAACTTCACATCGTACGGCGGATTCGCGCCACCGATGACCGGTTGCAGCGGAATCGAAACGTATTGGCGCACGGGTGAATTGGCCGCCAGCCCATACGGCGCACTCGGCGCTTGTTCCACGCCGCCAAGCACCGGACGCACATACCAGGCGTTCGAGACCGAAAAGTTTGCGGCCGTATCGAGGAAATCGGTGGTGTTGGTGATGACGGTGACATTCAGTTTCACGCCCGGCCCACCGTTGGCGGAACGATAGATGTTGAAGCCGATGTCAACCGGGTCGGTGACGAGCAAGCGCCAGCTCACGTACGCCTGAGTTGTCGCCGAGTGCAAGGCGATGACGCCGCGACCGAGATTTTCCATCTGGCGTTGAGCGAGCGCGTTCGTGGCGCAAAGCAGCAGGAAGCCCAACGCGAAACACGAATTGGCAACGTGTTTCGACCACACCATGAAAGTTCGTTTCGGGTTCATCAAAAAGTTAACTTACGAGCCGTTGCACCAGCCAGAATCCGCCCAAAGCCACCACGCAGGCGGAAACCGTCGCGGGGCCGTAGCGTTCGAATTGGGGATGGCGTCGGGCCAGAAACAACAACGGCAGAAACACCGCCGCGACCGCAAGCTGGCCGATTTCCACGCCGAGATTGAACGCGAGCAGCGGGGTGGCCAGAGCAGCGCCGCTTTGAGCCAGACCCGTTTCCCGCAACACCCCGGCAAAGCCAAAGCCGTGAATCAAGCCGAAGCCCAGTGTTATGAGACAGCGTTTCTTCCAATCCACCGTACCGCGAAAATTCTCAATGCCGACGTAAACGATGGAGGCGGCGATGAGCGGTTCGACGATGCGCGGCGAAATGCTGACCAGGTCGAGCGCGGCCAATGCCAGCGTGACCGAATGGGCCAGCGTGAAACACGTGATGATGGCGATCATCGGCTTGAATCGCTGACAACCCACCAGTAACGCGCACAGAAAAAGCAGATGATCGTAACCCTTGAGAATGTGTTCGATGCCTAAATGGAGATAAGCCCCGAAGCTCGGTTTTGGTGCGGTGCTGGGTTCGGCAGCGACACGGCTGCTTTCAGGCGGCGCGGCGGTTTCGGTGGCGACAATCGCTTCGCTCGGGTTCGGTGTGTCTTCCGGCGCAGGCAATGAAAGTTCGACTGCGGTATTGGCGGCGGAAATGAGTCCAGAGCCGAGTTGTCGGCCTGCTTCATCGGTCAGCACAAAGGTGCCGAGACCCAGTTTGGTGGGCGCGAGGTTGACGTAACGAGCCTGGAATGTGAGCGGGCCGCTCGGAGGCCGCGGATAGCGCACCACGAAAGTGTATTCCAAGCCGTCGCCCATGACCCGCAACGTGGTGGCAGGCAACGCGCCCGCACTCGAAACGATTTCACACAAATGCGCAGCAGAAGTAGTGGGTAAGCTTTTTGCGCCCATGCCACCGAGGGCGCCGGAGGCATCGGCTTGACTGGATTCTAAAACGAGTCGGGCGGCGTCCGATCCCAAGGTGACCGCAACTTCCAATTCATCGGCAAACAAAACGGCATGAATGGAATGATCGAACGGGCGATGGCCCAGTGCCGTTCCGCCCGTCAGCAACAATCCAAGCAGCAACCCCACGTAACGCGCGGCGAAGATTAAACGGATTCGAAGTGACAGCATTATACAAAATTGAGCGGCAAGGCGTCATTCTAGCAGACGCAGCCAAATTCCAAATCGCCAGTTCAGGGGACGGTGGCAGTAATGGGTGTGACCAGCTTCCAACGCGATTACAACATAGTATTGACGAGCAACAGGAATTCCTGTGTCCAAGTGCTCCCGTCGGCGGCGCGGACAGTGAAGTTGAATTTAGCGCGACCGGTGTGGCCCGAAAACGGCACAAAGCGAGCGCGCTGCGGAGAAATCAGTGCGACGTTCCCGCCCTTGGCATCAGTGACTTCGAAAGTGGCTTCATCGCCAAAACCGCTCGTGTAACGATGCAAATCTACTTCGATCGGCTTGGGTTGGTCCAGAGCGGTGGTTTCAACGAAACCGTGCGGTGAGGCCAGAAAATGGAGGTACTCTTCAAGTCGCGTGTAGCCAGCCGGTGAGACAGGCAAAAAACCATTCGCGGGTGTGGGATCATTATGATTCGCGCTGCCAGGATTTGAGCCGGTGACGCGTTCCCAAAAATCGGGCAGGCCGTCACCATCGGTGTCAATCGGAGCAGGGGCGGATTGCAATTCTCCGAAACCTTCGTGGCTCGCGCCGGTTTCGTTTTCATGCCGCACGTGATGCCGCTTCAGGTTGCGGAGATTTTCGATGAGGATCGAATCCACCTCGTCGTGAATGCGCTTGGGATGCGCGGCGTTCAAGCGCAGCGCTCCGACTTGCGACACGATTTTTCGATACGCGAGTTGCGGTGGATCCAGCTTCACCGGCACGCCGCCCGCCACGATGATTGGCACGGACGAATTGTAATAACTGCCCGAAGCGATGCGATAACCGATGTCTTCGCCGTCGAGCGTCGAGTTGCCATTGTTATCGAATAGATTTTCGCTCGCGTGCAGCGTGAAATTGAATTTGCCCTCCGGCGTGGTGCGAGCTTTTTCCAATGCGTGTGACCGAATGTTGCCGGGCGGACAGATGAAATAATTGCCGCGCACATTGGATCGCCAATCCGCGTTCCCGGCGGAATCGCCCATGATAAATCCAATGTCGTAATCGAACGTGACGTTGTTGATCCAATCGAGTACGCCGGTCGGTCGCGCTTTGGGGTTGCGCGTGTGATTGTGCGCCCAGAGCGTGTGATGCGTCGTGGCGCGATGCAAATCCCACAAGCCGCCGCACGAATGGGTTTCGAGTCCCCACGCGTTAATGCTCCATTGAAACGTGATGAGATCGGGACGCGGATTGCGTTCGAAACTGGAAATGTTTTCGTCGGTGGAAAATTGCAGGCTCAGATGATCGAGCATCACATTAGTGACGCCGCGTTCGATGTTGATGCAATCGCCGCCTGCCGGTTGGCGACCGTAGCGAAATCGCGCATGACGAATGACCACATCGTTCGCGGCAATGATCAGCGGTCCGCCTTTGAAGCCGATGCCGTCGCCGGGCGCCGTTTGCCCCGCAACGGTGACCTTGGATTTCGTGATACGCGCCTTATTGATCGGAATGTAACCGCTGACACCGAACGTGATGGTGCGTCCTTCCGGCGGGATGGTCGCCAGTGCCTCGGCAAAAGAGCCCGCACCACTGGAGTTGAGATTCGTGACGCAATAAACATCACCGCCGCGCCCGCCATGGGCGAATGCGCCAAATCCTTCCGCGCCGGGAAACGCCGGAGTTTGCGCGTGAGCCAATTGATTGAAACTCAATCCGACAATGAGCAGAGCGAAGCGAAACGGTGGAAGGCAAAACCGGGAAGGGAAAATTGGTTTGGTGGTTGCGAGTTTCAAGGGCGCGATTATGCCCAAGAGGTTCAATTCAGCCCCAGAGAAATTTTGCAAATCAACGTGAAGATTATGCCTTCCACCGGAGCGTCGGGCTGGTGGCAAATATTGCGGCGCGTTTCGATTAGAGTTCGCTGTCTGGGGTGTTTCCGAATCCACCGTTCGTGATGCTGATAATCGGCAGGAACATGGCGATCACAATGCTGCCGACGATGACCGCGAGGAAGATGATCATGATGGGTTCGAGCAACGACGTCATGGCGCTCACGGCGTTGTCCACCTGATCGTCGTAACCATCGGCAATTTTCATCAACATGTCCGGCAGCGCCCCGGTTTGTTCGCCGACGTCAATCATCCCGATGACCATCGGCGGGAAGACGGGCGCAGCGCGTAAGGGAACGGTGATCGGTTCGCCCTCTTTCACGGCGTCGTGCACTTTGGCGATTAATCTACTGACCACCAGATTGCCGGCGGTTTCCCGGACGATTTGCAGCGCTTGCAGGATAGGGACGCCATTGCCCAGTAAGGTTCCAAACGTGCGGGCAAATCGTGCGATGGCCGATTTGCGAAACACTGGACCGAGCGCAGGCATTTTCAATTTCAGTTGATCGAAAGCCAGACGCCCGACTGTCGTTCGCAACATCAGCGTGAAAGCCACCACCATTGCCGCCAAGGCCAGCGCGACCATTGGGGCGTAGTGTCGGGCCAGGTCGCTGAGACCGAGCACGAAGGTGGTGAACGCGGGCAGGGTGGCGTTGCCGGTCAAGCCGATGAACACTTCCTTGAAGCGTGGAATCACAAACACAAGCAGCAGCGCCATGACGCCGGTGGCCACGAACATCACCGCGGCGGGATAAAACATGGCGGCCTTGACCTTGTTTTTGATGCGTTCGGCTTTTTCCATGAATTCCGCCAGTCGCAGCAAGGCGACGTCCAATGCTCCACTAAGTTCGCCGGCGCGAACCATGTTGAGATAAAGTTTGTTGAACACTTTGGGGTGCGCGGCCAATGCTTCAGAAAGCAGCATGCCGCTTTCGATGGCGGTGCTGATTTCGCCGAGCACGCGCTTCAGGCGCGGATGTGTTTCCTGTTGCTGCAAAATCCGCAGCCCGCGCAGCAAGGGCAATCCGGCTTCGGCCAGCGTGGCCATTTGCCGCGTCAACGTCGCTATGGCGATCGGTTTCACGCGCCCTTCAAAGACGGTGAGTTGCCATTTGCTCCCAGTACGGTTCACAGAATTGGCCGGCGCTGGCGAGTGACGGCGTGACCGTTGTTCGCAAACGCGCGTGGGGAACAATCCCATTTCCTTGATGCGGCGCACGGCTTCGCTTTGTGTGGCGACTTCGATGCGACCGGACGAACTCGCCCCGGCGGCGTTCACAGCTTCGTAGGCGTAGGTGCTCATAATGTTTGGGCTTTGGTAAATGGACCGTACCGCGCTGAAATGCTCACGCATCTTTGTGTGATTGGCGGAAGCGGGTTCGCGCGTTGCCAGCGGATGAAACCGGAGGCAGGATAGGGCGTGCACTTCATCCGCGCTGCTTTCCTGCTCGTTTGCGTTCTGAATTATTCCGCTGCCGCAGTGGACCTGGCGCGCGTCAATGCGCTGGAGCAGGCCGGCAACTTCCGCGCCGCGGCGCAGGAACTGAATCAAGCCCTCGCAAATCAGTCGCTGACCGTGGCGACCCGTCAGGAGTTGCGCTTTGAACTGGATCGGCTCGAGCGCATTCGCAAGGACTATCCTTTTACCCGGAAACAATTGTTTGCGCGGTTGCAGGAAGCGGTGCGGGGTTTGACCGAAGCGGAGTTCACCGCCTGGGTGACCGAAGGACGCTTTGATCGGCGCGCGATTGACGGCGAAGAACGCTTCATGGGGTCGAGCGTGAGCAACTTGTTCTTTCGTTATCCGGAACTGAATGCGCGGCGGCAGCCGCCCCGAAACACTGCTGCGCACGACCGGGCCAATTGGGAAGTATGCGTCGCCATCAAACAAGCCGCCCGCGCGGCGCAAAAACCTTACGTTCTGCCGAAGCGATTCCAGGCGGTGATGACGGTGACGGTCAAGCCCGACGTGGTGCCCGCGGGGGAAGTCGTGCGAGCGTGGTTGCCGATTCCGCGCGAGTTTCCCTTTCAAACTGACTTCAAACTGATGGGTTCATCCGCGCCGATTCGGAAACTGGCCGAAGCGCACAGTCCGATTCGGTCGGCGTATCTGGAACGACCGGCCCAAGCGGGCGCTCCGACCGTATTTCAAATCGAATACGAATACACGGCGTTTGGCGTTTGCTTCGACCTCAAGCCTGAGGAGGCGAGACGCCCCAAATCGGAGGACGCAGCAATGAAACCGTTTTTGGCGGAAGCGCCGCATGTGCTTTTTACGCCGAAGCTGCGTGAGTTGTCGGCGCGCATCATTGGCGCGGAAACGAATCCCGCCGTCATTGCCAAGCGTTGTTACGACTGGATTGCGGCAAACATCAAATACAGTTACGCGCTGGAATATTCGACGATTCGCAACATCAGTGATTACTGCCTGAGCAATGGCTATGGCGATTGTGGCCAGGAAGCGTTGTTATTCATTGCGCTCTGCCGGCTGAACGGCATTCCGGCTCGCTGGCAATCGGGCTGGGATTTGTTTCCCGGCGCGAAAACCATTCACGATTGGTGCGAGATTTATCTGGAACCGTATGGCTGGGTGCCGGTCGATCCATACAAGGGCATTTGGGCGATGCGTTACGCCCCCAGTCTCACGCCGGAGCAACAACGCGAAGCGCGCGACTTTTACTTTGGCGGACTCGACTTTTATCGCCTGGCCGCGAACAGCGATCACAATCAAGCACTTGTGCCACCCAAGAACTCGTTCCGTTCGGACCCCGTGGATTTTCAGCGCGGTGAATTGGAATGGGGCACGAACAACATCTACTTCGATCAATACAAGTACGACCTCAAGATCGAAGAATTGAGCGCGCCCTGATCAACGCTCCTCTGGCATCTCCTCGACTGGCTCATCCGCCGGGAAGGTCATCTCCGGCAAATCACTCAACACGTATCGTTGCCCGTCCATCGTGCGAATCGTGCAGACGTTCGGCGTGAAAGCGATTTGCACCGCGCCCGTTTCGCGCGTGGAGAGCACCAAAATGTTTCGGCGCGCGAGGCGTTCCTTGAGGCGCAAAGAGGCGCGCGCCGTGGCGGGCAATTGGGAATCGGCCACGATGATGACGCGCGGTTGCACGGCATCGAGTATAGCTTCACGCAACGCTTCGGTTTGCGTCGGCAGACCGGAAACGACGATGTCGGCGCGGAGTTGGTTCGTGCCGCGATCAAGCAACAGGTTTTGTCCGGTCCGGCCCAAATCGGAGAGCAACAAGACGCGCACGCCGTGAAGTTCGGCAAACCGCACCAGCGCGCCGTCGTCCGCCTGGGTGGATTCATCTTCTGTCGCGGGATGGAGAATGTGCCACGGAGCGATGGTATCGCCGCGATGCAGGGTGGTCAGGCGATACGGCTCGCGTTGCATGTTGGCGAAGATGCGGCGATACGCCACCGAACGGAACCGAAACGAGCTGGCGTAAATGTTGTGACAATCGAATTCCGCCGCAAGCGCCTCCGTGCCGCCAATGTGTTTGAGGTCGCCGTGCGTGAGCATCAGGCGCGGCAATCGGTCCACACCTTGGGCGCGCAGAAACGGACGCGTCACAAAGTTCACGGAGTTTGTGTTGCCACCGTCCATCAACCAATCCTGCGCGGCGCCGGCGGCATTGAAATATTCCGCGTGTCCGCCATCGAGTGGCAGGATGGTGATTTCACTGGTTTTCCGATTCGTCCATTCTTGCCAGCCATAAAATCCGGCGATGAATGCCAGCGCGAGGACGGTGCGGACCCGTTGTTCGCGGCGCCAGAGCCAACCGCTCAGAAACCCGATCAACAAGCCGTAGTAAATGATGAACGTGAACGCGGTGGGCGCGCGGACGAAGGAATACGCCCCGGGAATTTCCGTGGCCCAATGGCTGACTTTGACCATGGCCGCCATCCAGAACCACGCGCTGTGATTGAACAGTTCGCCGACCCATGGCAGCCAGCCGCCGCAGAGCAAGCCCCCCAGTGCGCTTGCCAACGCAAGCCCGCTCATCGGCACCACGATCAGGTTCGCCAGCAACGTCACGGGACTGAATATGTGAAAGTAAAACGCGGTCAACGGAATCGAGCCGAGCCAGGCGGCGAGCGAAGTAACGAGTGTCGTCAACACCACGCGGGCCGCGGCGCGAGTGGCGCGTTGCCATTTCGGAATGACTTCCGGCGCGAGCAGGGGATCAACGGCAAGCCAGCGGTCGCGCCACTTTTCCAACGGCGGCACGAACAGCGCGATGCTGAGCACGACGAAGAAAGAAAGTTGAAACCCGGCTTGAAACAGTTGTTGCGGCTCCCAAATCAGAATGATCAACGCCGCCGCCGCCAGCGAATTCAGCAAGTCGCTCGGGCGACGTAACGACCAGCCGCCGACGATGATGGTCATCATGAGGGTCGAACGAATGGCGGAAGATTGCCAGCCGGTCGCACCGGTGTAGAACCACAGAAACGGAATCACCACGAGCCCACACCACGTCCGCGGCACCCGCAACACCCGCAGCAGCGCCACGAGAATCCCCGCGATCAGCGCGATGTGCAGTCCCGAGATCGCAAAGATATGCATGGTGCCGGATTTCATGAACGGCTCACTGACTTCGCCAGTGAGTCCGGTTTTCCAACCGAGCGTCATGGCCCAGAGCAGACGCAAGGGTTCGTCCTCGGTTGGCAAACCGCGCGCCAGGGTGCGTTGCGCCCAGGCGATGAACCGATCCGCGAACGGCGCGGTGGTGGCGGCGTCGATTTGTTGCCAGTCGCGTTGCGAATCGGCTTTGAGCTGGTAATGGATGCCCTGACTGGCCAGGTAGCGGCGGTAATCGAACAACCCGGGCGCAATCGGTCCGTCGGGCCGCGCGAGCACACCATTGATCTCGACTTCGCGACCGGCGAAGTAACCCTCGGGCAAAGCGCCCCGGGACGTCACCATCACGCGGCCCGTCGCCGGCCACCAAACGTCGTTGGTGCGGATGGCGGCGATTTCCACGGGGACCAACATGCGTGTGAATTCCTGGCCGTCGCGTTCGTGCGTGCGGCGGTTGGGCGTTTCCGTCAACGTGCCGCGCACGCTGGCGATGACGGCGGTATCGCCGACGATCAAACGCAAATCGTGCGGCGACACGACGATCGTGTGTTGAAGGAGATTGATCCAACCGACGAGCAACAGCAGCGGCCAGAGCAGGAACATCCGGGCGCGGGCGGAGATCAGCGCGACACAAAGCAACGCGAAGGCGGCCGGGAACAGGAAAAGCAGGGGCGGTTGGACTGCTTCCGCCAGCAAAAGTCCACCCACATAACACAACGCCACTGGGATCAAGGGGCGTTTCATGAAAGTGCCCGGAGGAAAGCAGATGCCCCAAACCATGTCACGCGCAGAATTTTAGGTCGCGCTGTCGCGAGATGAGCGGATTGCTTCCGGCCGGCGCTCTGCTTATGTTGCGCGCGTTGAAAAAGAACTCGCGTCCCGAAATCCCGCGCAAGACGGTGTACCGTCTCTCCACCTACTTGCGTTGCCTGGCGCGGTTGCGGGAGAAGAAAATTGAGACCGTCTCCAGCGAAGCGCTGGCGAAAGTCGCGGGCGTGAAGCCGACCCAATTGCGCAAGGACCTTGCGTACTTCGGCACGTTCGGCACGCGCGGTCTGGGCTATGACGTCGCGGAATTGTCTCGCTCCATCGCGGATGAATTGGGCACGTCCCGATTGCAGCCGGTGATTCTCGTGGGCGTCGGCAACCTCGGTCAGGCGTTGCTGCAATATCGCGGGTTCGAGAAAGAAGGATTCGAGATTCTTGCCGCCTTTGATGCCGAACCGAATCGCCGGCGCGACAAGGGAATCACGCAGCCGGTTTACGGCATGGACAAATTACCGTCCTTTGTGGCGGAACACGCGGTTAAAATGGTGATCCTCGCCGTGCCCGCCGAAGCCGCGCAGGAAGTGGCCAATCATCTCGTGGAATGCGGCATTGTTGGCATCCTTAATTTCTCCCCGCTCGTTTTGCACGTGCCGGAAGAGGTGATGGTCAACAACGTCAACCTGGCGATCGAGTTGGAGAATTTGAGTTACTTCATTCGGGAATAAAGCCGCCGCCTGCTACGTGCGCGCTGCGTGAGTTTCGTCTCCGTTCCATTTCCCGTCGCTGGGCAGTCAGCGCACGGCGCGATAGAATCGGCCAGGCTCAGTGCTCAAACGAGGAGCTGTCAGGTTTCCGATCCCGTTGGTGAGCGTCACGCTCCCGACGCTGCTCCACGTCGTGAAGTTGGTCGTTGCCTGCACGGTCACGTTCGTCGTGCGCGGTCCGCAGAGCGTGAGTTGAAACGTGTTCGAACCGACGCTCCAATTCATGATGCGCGGCGTGGTGGATTCCATCACCAGAAGCTGTAAATCAAAATTCAAATCAGGATCATTCAACGCGGCTTGATGAATCTCCACGGCCAGCGTGTTCGTGCCGTTGTGCAACAGTGCAGGATCAATCGCGAAACTGAACCACGTGTCTTCGACGTTCGTTGCCTGCACGCTGGAAGCAAGCGTGTTGAAGGTCGCATCGGGCGACAATTGATAGCGCACCACATTCGTGCCGTTCAGGTAAACCGCCGCACCGTCATCCACCACCAACTTCAAGGTAACGCTCTCAAGACACGGCGCGTTGTTCACCACGAACTGTTTTCGAAAATACGTCGTCACGTGCTTGTTGTTGGCGTTGCCGCCGAAACTCACGACCGTTTTCTCGTCGCTCTGGCCATAGCCGAACTGCGCGACGCCACTGCTCCAAGCCGCGTCATCGAATCCAGGCGCGCGCCACGCCACGCCTTGATCGCTGCCGTTGTCGCGATACTTCCAGACCTCGCCCGCCGACACGAGAACTTGCGGCACGCGCGGGCCATCGCCGCTGGTTCGCGCGAAGTAATACAACGGTTGCGCGTCGGAGGATTCGCTCAAGGTGTAATAGCCGTTGCCGCAGGCGTCGAAAGTGATTGCTTCCCCATTTGGCTCCGTGGGCGTACCGACGACAGGAATGCTGATCGGCACACCGGCGAACGCCTCCACCACGCTTTGGCCGTTGGTGCGTACCCACAACTGCGCAAAATCCTCCTGGCGCACGAGGATCTCGTGGCCCGCGGGCGAGATGTCTGCGGCGGATGGAATATGAAACTCCAAATCGCCTGCCTGTGTGAGAACCACATTCGTTCCGGAATTCAACTGCGCCTGCGTCGCACGATAGACGCCGCTGATGAGATTCTCCTTCGCGACGATGAACAAATCGCCCGTCCACGGATCAATGAAGAGCGACTCCGCGTTGCGCGCGCGATCGGGATAATTGAGCGTGATGGCGCGCACGCCTTTGACGCCAACGGTTACGGGGTTCGTGTATTGCCGCAGATAAACGGCTGGTTCCGGAATTTGATAGACCCGAATGTTGCTGCGGGTTTCGCTGTTGTCGCCGATGTCCCCAACGTAGAGGTACGAGACATTTATCAACGGCCCGGGACCGACGGCAATATCCTCGTAATCCGTGTGCGTCGCGCCGGTCAGGTTGTAAGTGCCGAGGCGCCGGCCTTGGGTATCAATGGCAAAAATCCGCGCGTTATCACCGGAATCATTGTGCGCCCAAAGGACGCCAGGATTGTTGCGACTCGCCACGACTCCCGAGCACTCATCCAGCGCGGAAATAGAAACGCTGCCGGCACTCGTCCCGGCGGCAAAGACAGGCGTAGCGTTTAATTGCTCCGCGGCTCCCTCCAAAAACAAAAGACCCGAGAGTGAAACGACTCCCAAGGGTCGAACAAAAAACTTCCTGATGCTCACAACTTAAATTCCGCGCAAACTAACTGAACTGGCAGCCGGTCGCATCTGCAATGTTTGCGAATGTCCTGCCAAATTATACCGACCGGCAACCGCGCCCTTCAGCCGCAAACAAAAAGGCCGGCTGATGGATTCAGCCGGCCGGTGCGAATTGCGACGGATTATTGATTGACGAGGCGAAAGAACACCGTGCCTTGCGCCGGATCAACCGTCACGTTCACCGGGCTGCCGTTGCCGCCGGGATAATCGCCCCAGTTGCCGGAGAG
>CAZKMR010000076.1:0-23143 GCA_964553795.1 uncultured Bifidobacterium sp.
TTCAAAAACCATTGCTCGCTCAAACGCGGCTCGATCGGCACATCCGCGCGCTGACTGAAACCCACGTTGTTCTCGTAGGTCTTGGCTTCCACCAACGCGCCGAGTTCCGTAAGTTTTTCCTCCGCCACCTTGCGCGCCTTGAACCGATCCAGCCCTTTCAAATCCGCACCCGCCAGTTCGTTCATGCTGCCGTCGGGATTCATGATGTCCACAATCGGCAATTTGTGGCGCCGACCAATTTCAAAGTCCGCCTTGTCGTGCGCCGGCGTCACCTTGAGCACGCCCGTGCCGAATTCAAAATCCACATGCTCGTCACCGATGATCGGGATGAGCTTCTGTTCGCGCGGCAATTCCGCCGGCAACGGTCGCACGATGTGCTTGCCGATGAGATGCGCGTAACGCGGGTCTTTCGGATTCACCGCCACCGCCGTGTCGCCCGGGATGGTTTCCGGTCGCGTCGTCGCGATGGTGAGCCAGATTTTTCCGTCCGGTCCGGGGAGCACACCCGCCTCGGGTGTGGCGGCGGACGCCCCGTCCGCCGCATCGGGGCTCACGGATTCACCGGAAGCGTTGGAGGTAGCCACGCGCCCTGAGTTGCCAGCGGGGGCGCTGGCAACTGCGCCCGGGGCGGGCGCGCTCCCCGAGAATTCCGCCGTCTCCGCCACTTCCACCCGGAAGTGATACATGAAACCTTTCTGCGGTTTCATTTCCACCTCCTCGTCCGAGAGCGCGGTTTGCGACACCGGACACCAATTCACCATGCGTTTGCCGCGATAGATGAGGCCTTTCTTGTAAAGCTCGACGAAAACCTTTTGCACGCAGCGCGAATACTCCGGGTCCATCGTGAAGCGTTCGCGCGTCCAATCGCACGAGCACCCCAGCTTCTTGAGCTGGTTGATGATGATGCCGCCCTTTTCTTCCTTCCACGCCCACACGCGCTTGAGAAATTCTTCGCGACCCAGATCGTATTTGGTTTTCTTTTCCTCTTTCTTGAGCGCCTTCTCGACCTGCACCTGCGTGGCAATGCCGGCGTGGTCTGTGCCCGGCAACCAGAGAACTTCCTTTCCATCCATGCGCGCCTTGCGACTGAGGATGTCCTGGATGGTGTTGTTGAGCACGTGCCCCATGTGGAGCATGCCCGTGACGTTCGGCGGCGGAATGACGATGGAATACGCCGGGCGCTTGTCACTGACGCGCGCCGGGTCGGCAGTGAAGCAACCTTGCTTCAGCCAGAAGTCATACCATTTGTCCTCGACGGACTGCGGTTCGTAGGCTTTGGGAATTTCTGTCATCGCAAAATTAATTCTATTCGCGCACTCGTTTGCGCCAGTAACCGGGACGCCGCGAATTATGCGCCACGGCGACGATCAGGATTTCATCCGTCAACTCGATGTAAATGAGGCGATAGGGAAAACCCGGCACGCGCCAATTCCGGGTACCATAATCAAAAGGAGAACCCATCTGCGGGTTGCGGCGAATGAATAATCGCGCTTCTTGAAAAGCAACATACAGCCGTTCCCCAAGTCCCGGTTCACGCTCTTCGTACCAGGCGACCGCCTGTTCCAATTCAGCGGTGGCGGCGAGCAGTTCGACGACGGGTTTCATGAAGAACTTTCTGAATGCGCGCGTGAACCTGATCTTCCGTGTGAACAACTGCCTTGCCAGCGCGATGATCGTCGAGCCGTCGTTTTACTTCGTCCGACCACGCCTGTTCATTTTCCGCCGGGCTATCCTCAACCGCGCTGGAGTACAGCTCGTCAGCCACCTCCAAACGTTGCGCCCGCGGGAGGGATTTCAACGAGTCAGTAATTCGTTTGAGCGTCGTCGTCATATCTGCAATCTGTCAGAGGAACAGGATTTCGGCAATTCCGAGTTACCTTTGTAATAACGCGTACTCCAGCGAGTCCACCAAGGCCTCAAGGCTCGCTTCGATGATGTTTTCGCTCACGCCAACGGTGCCCCATTCGCGTTTGCCATCGCTGGAGGTGATCAGCACGCGCGTCTTGGCGGCGGTACCGGTCGTGCCGTTGATGATGCGAACTTTGTAGTCGGTCAACTCGATGCTTTTCAGTTTCGGGAAAAAGTTCACCAACGCCCGGCGCAGCGCCCCGTCCAACGCGTTCACCGGGCCATCGCCTTCCGCCACCGTATGAGCGGTCTTGTCACCGACTCGCACGCGCACGGTGGCTTCGCAGATGGATTCCTTTTTATCGCGGCGCATCGAAACGTGATACGTGTCCACGGTGAACAACAACTCCGGGTTGTGATCCAGTATCCCGCGGATGAGCAACGCCAGCGACGCCTCGGCCGCCTCGTATTCATAACCAGCGGCCTCGAGTTCCTTCACCTTGGCAGTGATTTCACGCGTCTCGGGCGCATCGGGCGTGAGCTTGAACCCCAGCTCCTTCGCCTTCATCAATATATTCGTGCGACCGGACATGTCGCTCACCAGCACGCGCCGGAAATTTCCCACCGCCTCGGGATTGATGTGCTCGTAACTGCGCGCCACGCGTTCGATGGCGTGAACGTGCATTCCGCCTTTGTGCGCAAACGCCGTCTGCCCCACCCACGGCGCACGCACGTCGTGACGGATGTTCGCCACTTCATTCACGAACTCGGAAAGCTCCTTCAGCTTCGGCAGCGACTTCGCCGGCACGCAGCGTTTGCCCATCTTCAATTCCAACGTCGGAATGACGCTGATGAGATTGCAATTGCCCGTGCGCTCGCCAAAACCATTGATCGTGCCCTGCACTTGCGTCGCGCCGGCGTCCACGGCCGCAATCGCGTTGGCGACGCCGAAACCACAATCGTTGTGTGTATGAATGCCGATGGGACAATTCAACTTAGATTTCGCGAACGCCACAGTCTTGGCGATTTCCGTCGGCAGCCGTCCGCCGTTCGTATCGCACAACACGATGCAATCCGCGCCCGCCTTTTCCGCCGCCTGCCAGGTGGCGAGGGCGTATTCGGGTTCATCCGCAAATCCGTCAAAGCTGTGTTCCGCGTCGTAGATGACTTTTTTACCGTGATCTTTGAGATAGCGGATTGTGTCGCCGATCATGCCGAGATTTTCGTCCGGCTTGGCGCGCAACACTTCCGTCACGTGCAGTAACCACGTTTTGCCCACGATGGTCACGACCGGCGTTTTCGCTTCAAGGATGAGGCGCATCAACTCGTCCTTTTCCACGGCCACGCCTTTACGTCGCGTCATGCTGAACGCCGCGATTTGCGCGTTCTTCCACTTGCGCTTGGCCGCCTGCTTGAAGAACTCCATGTCCTTGGGATTGCTACCCGGCCAGCCGCCTTCAATGTAATGAACCCCGAATGAATCGAGCTTCTCGGCAATGCGGAGCTTGTCCACGGCCGAGAAATTGATGCCTTCGCCCTGCGCCCCGTCGCGCAGAGTCGTATCGTAGATTTCGACTTGAGGTTTCATTTAATGCCCGCCAAAGCGGATGGGAAGGATACAAAAAGGCGCCCTCGTAGCAATTCGCAAAACGGTTACGGGCGACGCGCCGCGCGCCGGCCCCGGACTGACGACGCTTCGGTCTGAAGCGTTTCGTCCCATTGGATTAGGGCAATTAACTTGGACGCTGGCGGCGTTCACTTTGAATTGCGAACTTCCCGCTCGGCTGGCAACTCGTAGGTGAGATCGCGGTCCAAACTGGCTTGCACAATTCGAGGGGTGCTTAGAACAAATTGGCACTTTCGCCGAAGGCCGGGTTTCGGTCACACTCCAATCATCCTATGAAACTCTTTGATTTGTCGGGTGAAGTGGCGGTGGTGATTGGCGCGACAGGCGTTTTGGGCGGAGCGTTGGCCGAAGGTTTGGCGGAAGCGGGCGCAAAGATTGCCGTGCTGGGGCGCAATGCGGAACGCGGCGAGGCGCGCGTCAAAGCCATCCAGGCCAAGGGCGGCACGGCGGCGTTTTTTGCGGCGGACGCGGTGTCGCGGTGCAGCCTGGCGGAAGCCCACGAACGATTGGAAGCGAAGTTGGGCGCGCCGACCATCCTGTTGAACGCGGCGGGCGGCAATGATCCGAAAGTGACGGTGACCCCGGAGCATCCGTTTGAGGCGATTGCACTCGCGGATTGGCAGGCGAACTTCGATTTGAATCTGGCGGGCGGCGTGTTGTTGCCGTGTCAGGAGTTCGGACCGGCCATGGGCAAACGCGGCAAAGGGAGCATCATCAACATCGCCAGCGCCTCGGCGCATTTGCCACTCTCGCGAGTGGTGACGTATTCCGCGGCGAAGGCAGCGGTGTTGAATCTGACAAAATTTCTGGCGCGGGAATGGGCGCCGAAAGGAGTGCGCGTAAATTCGATCACGCCCGGCTTCTTTCCAGCGGAACAGAATCGCAAGCTGTTGTTCAACGAGGACGGTTCGCCCACGGCCCGCACCCAGGCCATCTGGGGTCACACGCCGATGAAGCGGTTTGGCGAATCGCGCGAGCTGGTCGGAGCGACGGTGTTTCTCGCGGCGGCGCAGGCGAGCAGTTTCGTGACGGGAACAGACATCGTGGTGGACGGCGGGTTTCTGAGTCAGACGATTTAAGTCGCGGCCAATTTGGGCCGCCCATGTTTGCGGGCGGAGTGCGCGCCGCGATTTTCCGCGCCAAGCGGATAAGCTTCTGCTATGGTGGCTTATCGAGATGGCGCGCACAGAGAAAATCGAGAATCCGTTCGCGGTCGGACAACGGGTGTTTGAGCGGTATTATCTCAAACGCACGCTCGGCCAGGGCGGGATGGGCGTGGTGTGGCTGGCACACGACCGGGTGCTGGAGCAACCCATCGCCTTGAAGTTTCTCGCAACGCACTTGTTGAACGACAAGGGTGAACTGGACCGCCTCAAAGCCGAGACGCGCCGCAGCCTGCGGCTGTCGCATCCCAACATCGTTCGCATCCATGATTTCATCCAAACCGCCCAGGGCGTCGCGGTCGCCATGGAATACGTGGACGGCTGGTCATTGTGGTCGCTCAAGGTGGACAAGCCGCACCAGATTTTTTCCGCGGACGAAATCGCGCCTTGGGTCCGCGATCTGTGTGGGGCACTGCATTACGCGCATACGGAAGCGGGCATCGTGCATCGTGATGTGAAGCCTTCGAACCTCATCATCAATTCGCGTGGCCAACTAAAGATCACTGATTTTGGGTTGTCGCGGGAATTGCGGCGCGGTCCAGCGCATTCAGCGGCGGATTTGCGCATCGTGGGAACGGATTGGTATATGAGCCCGCAACAATGGACGGGGGATCCGCCGGCGGTGGCGGATGATGTCTATTCGTTGGGCGCGACGATTTACGAATTGCTGACGGGCAAACCGCCATTCTTCGAGGGGGATGTGTTCAAGCAACTGCATGAAGTGACGCCGCCGAGCATGACGGAGCGATTGTTTGAATTCGGGGTGACCGATACGTTCATTCCGCTGGCGTGGGAGGAAACCGTGGCCGCCTGTCTGGCCAAGGAAACTTCCCGTCGGCCGGTCAGTGCCCGCGAAGTCGCCGCACGTCTTGGGTTATAGCCAGCCGGGAAAATTGTTCCAAATAATTGAAGCAGACCCATTGCCGCTGCGGTTCGCTTAGACCAAGGTATAGTATGTCTTTGCGCGACATGTCTATGCGCTTGAACCTAAACTCGCAAGGCTGAGGTCCGCAGGGATCGACCAGTCGGCGCAAGGACTGACGGACAGCGCAGCGTGGAAACAGTGGACGCCGGGTGATTACCTTTCAGCTTTGGCGCTGGAAGGCAATGTGGTTATGGCAGCTTCGCAACAGACAGCAATTATTGCAGAGGACGACGCGGCAACGCTCCAGAGTTTGGAGAAGATGTTGTCGCAAGCCGGACTCAAGGTCGTTCGTTACAAGAACAACACCACCTTGAGAAAGTCCGGACATTTGGACGGGGTGCCTTGCGTGCTGATTCTGGGCGACGGCATGGGAGTGGACTTTTTGGCCGTGTTAAAGAAAGTCAAATGGGAGATGCCCGTCATCTTTCTGCACTCAGGCAACTCAGTCAGCGAAGCGGTCAAAGCGATTCAAGCTGGCGCGGACGATTATCTCACCAAACCCTTCTCCGAGGATCAACTGCTGAAGTCCGTCAGGCGCGCCCTGAAACGCGCAACCGAGCGCGCGCAGACCACCCTGGCGAAACAGGAGTTGACCCGGCGCGCCGCCCAACTCACGCAGCGCGAGTGGGACATCATCAACCTTATGATGACCGGCATGCTCAACAAGCAGATTGCCGAGCATCTCGGTCTGGCCCTGGTCACGATCAAAGTCCATCGCGGCAGCGCCATGCGTAAACTCGGCGCCCGAACCGCCGCCGAGCTCGCCCGCATCGTGCATAACGCGGGCATTTCTCCCAACAACAGTCTCGTGCAGGTGGACGGTCAAGCCATCCTCGAGCGACGCTCGCGCTAACATCGCCGCCGCGTTTCTTCAGCCCCGATTCGCCCGCAACAGTCCGCCCGTCCGGCCCTTGTGTAATTGGCGCGCGCGCTTCATAATCCCGGCATGCTCCGCGACGCGTCAACTTGCCGGCCCCGTTTTGGCCGCCGGTCAGTCGCGGCGCTCGGGGCAATAGCCGCAAGTCTCGCGCTGGGATTTTCCCCAACCCATGTAGCGGCAACTGTTTTGTGGCGCGACGCGGATGCCCGCGTCATTCACAACACTCCGATCGGCACGGATATTCTCGGCGGCGCAGCGAAGCGCGATGACACCGCGAATGACGCGTTGTATTTCAAGTTCCGCGTGAACCCCTTGTCCGACGTCGCCACGGAGGAATACTACGCGGCGTTTCAATTGTGCGAAGGGGCCGCGTATCGGTTGGCGGTGGGCAATGCCCCCGAGGCCTGGGGTTACTCGGCATTTTACACCGCCGAAACCGGCGAGTTGAACAAGCTGCCAGGCGAGTTCAATTTGAAATCCGAGCACGCCGAGGCCGCCGGATTGGGGGTTTTCAAGCCCTACGAATTACCCCGCCAGAATCAGCCCCGCACCATCATTTTCAAAGTTCAATACGTGCCAGGCGGCGACGATCTGATCACCGTTTGGTTGAGCCCACAACTGGAACGCGGCGCCACGGATGAAACCCAGCCCGAGGCGTTGACCACGAAATTCAAGGCGGACGCCTCGTTTGATCAGATTCAACTGCGCCACGAAGGCGGCGGCAACGGTTGGATTTTCAGTGACATGGCCATCGCCACCTCGTTCAACGATTTCGTAATCGTCCGCTTCTGGCAAACGTGGTGGTTCACGACCGTGACCGCGCTGGCATTGCTGACGACGGTGGTGGTCAGCGTGCGCGTCGTGGAAAAGCGCAAATACCAACACCGCCTGCAACTGGCCGAACGTGAACGCGCGGTGGAGCGCGAACGCGCCCGCATCGCCCAGGATTTACACGATGAATTGGGCTCTTCATTGACGCGGCTCTCGTTGCTGAGTGATTCGTTGAAGGAGCACAAACACGAGCCGGACCAGGTCGAAACGCGGGCGACCAAAATCACCCAGGCGGCCACGGAAACGGTGCGCGCACTGGAGGAAATCGTCTGGGCCTTGCGCCCCGGCAGCGACACTGTGCAAAGTCTGGTCGAATACATCGCGCACATCGCCCAGGAAATGTTCGAGGGCCATGCGTGCCGCTGCCGGTTGGATTTGCCGGACGACTTGCCGGAATTCGCGCTGCCGCCCGACATGCGGCACAACATTTTTCTCATCGTCAAGGAGGCGCTGACCAATGCCCTGAAACACGCCGAGGCGAGCGAAGTTCTGGTCCGTGCCAAAGCCGAGGCCCAGCATCTCGTCATTTCGGTGACCGACAACGGTCGCGGGTTCACCCTGCCGGATCACGACGCGCCCGCCCGGCGCAATGGCCTTGGCAACATGCAACGCCGGGCCGAAGCCATGCGCAGCACGCTGGACATTTCCAGTCAACCCGGGCACGGCACGACGGTGCAATTGACCATTCATATTCCCGACCGGCGCCCGTGACGGAACCTTGCCGCGGCATCGTCGCGGCGTCATGCTAAGTAAAGCCATGAGCACCAAAAAATCAGAATCGACGCCCATCAAAGTGGCCATCGTGGATGACGACGAAGGGATTCGCTCCAGTCTCGCGACCTTGATCCGCCGCGCCCCGGCGTTTCGACTGGTCGGCGATTACGCGAATGCGCAAATCGCCTTGAAAGAAATCCCACAACACCCGCCGGAGGTCGTGTTGATGGACATCAACATGCCTGGCATGAACGGTGTCGAATGCGTGCGACAGCTCAAGGCCGCCCTGCCCCAGGTGCAAGTATTGATGCTGACGGTTTACGAAGACAGCGACTCGTTGTTCAACTCGTTGAAAGCCGGAGCAAGCGGTTATTTGCTCAAGCGGACGGCTTCCAAAAACCTGCTGGAGGCGATTCAGGACGTGCACGCCGGCGGCTCGCCGCTTTCGCCGCAACTGGCGCGCCGCGTCGTCGTGTATTTCAACCAACAACCCGCTCAGAGCGATTCCGAGGTGGCGCGCTTGACCGCGGGCGAACGGGAATTCCTCGACCAACTGGCGAAGGGTTACGCGTACAAAGAAATCGCTGATCGCATGAGCATCAGCATCGATACGGTCCGCAGTTATGTGCGGACGGTTTACGAAAAGCTGCACGTGCATTCGCGCACGGAAGCGGTGGTAAAATACCTGCGCGGCTAAGCGGTGTCGGTTGAAAAGAAAAACGCCGGGAAGCCAAGCCTCCCGGCGTGAATGCGCATGCTGTTTCAATTCCCTGTATCAATCAGCCGGAAGAATTCCGAACTTCCCACCACAGTTTTGTTCGAAGTGCTGAGTCCGTCCGTGGCCGGATAGGTCACCCACGTACCGGTGGTCAGGTTGCTGATGCTTTGCAACTGGACGCATTTCAAACCGAGCCACTGAATCTGCACCTGACCGGGAGCGCCGGGAACGGCGACTAAATTGCCAAACTTCGGCTCTGTCCGATTGGCCAGGAAGGTCGCATTGGTGCCAAGCCAGTTATCCTGCGGGAACGAATAATTCGTTTCCCCCGGAAGCGTGCGAATATAACGCACGTGATCCTGACCGAAACCCGCTTCATTGTCCGCGCCGCCCAAACTGTATTTGTAAACCAGACGTAGATTATTGCCCGGGGGCAGCGGCACGGTGAGACTGTAGATGTCGCCCGATTTGGTCATTTGATAAGCTGGCGGTGGCGTGCCCCAACCCCACCAACCCGCAAAGTCGCCGTTCAAATAAACATTCTGCGTCCCGTCATAAACGGTGTTATCCGTGCCAATGGCGCCGGCCATGTTGATGCTGAAGGTGACCAGGTTGGTGGCTTCGATCACGTCGCAAATGTCCGCGTCATTGAAGGCGCGCACCGGCAAAACATAATCGCTGGCGGTGAGGTTGAACTGCCGGTCGCTGCCGGATTCGTAACCGCCATTGGGTGCAGTGGCGTTGTTGTTCCAATACTTGTAATTGACGCACGCGCCGATCGGCCAGTTCTCCACCGTAACCACCCCGATGAAGATATTCGTGTCGCCCGCCGGATTGTTTGTCAGCGGACCGAACGTGCCCCAACCGTTGAAGCTGCCGCGCGCAAAGACACCATCGATCGCGGGATCAAAGCGCCCCAAGGCCTGCTCCAACGCCATGTTCACCTGGAACGTGATCGTGTTGGTCGGATCACTCAAGCTACGGTCACTCCAAGCCGACTGCGGCACGGTTTGAGTCGTGTTGGTGATGACGAACTCGCGCGCCGCGTTACAGGTTAGGAGCGGTGTTTCCTCGCCCGGGAAAAATTCGGCGAAGAACTTGTAGTTAACCACCGTGCCGGGGAAGCCGGCAATTTCCACCGTGTTGCTATAAATCGAACTCGTGCCGACGCGAACCAATGCGTACGCGGGCTGCGTGGCCCAACCATTGAAATTGCCGCGCACATAAACCGTGTCGTTGTTCGGGTCGAAGCCTGCGGTGTCGCTGGGGTTGGCCGCAAAAATCGCGATTGGCACTCCCATGTCCACAGTGAACGTGATCTGGTTCGTGGGCGGCGGCACACCGGTAATCGTGTATGTCAAATTGCTTACCGTAGTGAAGGAATTGCCCCAGTCGCCCGCTGCTATGCCATTGGTTGAAAGCGCATCAATGGCCCCGTCCCCACCGCCGCCACCACTCGAATAAACGTCGAAATCGAACGAATCGTTCACACTCAATCCAAGACTCGCGTAGGGATACCGGATGGTCACCGAGCTGGCATTCTTACTGAAGCTCAATCCCCCGGCTGTGCCGTAAGTGGCATTCTGGAGATTCCAGGCCGTGCCGGTCCAATTGTACACTTCAGCGCCATTCCCGCCATCCGCCCAACTGCCGACCCAAAAATCCATTCCACTGGCCATGTTGATGGGGCGTCCCCAGCCATTACCCGTCGCGGTGCCGCCCACGGTCGTGTCCAGACCAATCAAGTATTTGCCCCAATCGGTCGACACCGGGTTGCCGGCCAGATTGATTTTGAAGATGAGATCGACGTTGTCATTACTCACTTCGACGGACGTAATGTCCAGAATGCCGCCGCCAGCGGTGGTAAAGACGTCTCCGGTCGAATCGGAATAAGTGGTTTGCGCCTGAATGGAAAACGGCAATGCGGCAGCGACCGCAAGCCACGCTGTCAGGACAAAGTTGTTCGTGGTTCTAGTCATAGATATGTGGTTTTTGGCTGGTGTAAGAAAACAGTTAACACAGAGGCCGCGATCGCGACCACCGCACATTTGTGCGGTCAATTCGGCTCCGGTGAATTCCGGGGGGGCACGCCGGTCAAGTTGCGTTGCAACGCAGTGGCCTGACGGAGCGCGGCCTCGGCTTCCGCGGTTCGCCCCAGATTCTTCAGCAATTGCGCTTCGACCGTCCAAAGATTCGGATCTTGCGGACGCAAACTCCGCGCGCGTTGCAGCGCGTCGAGTGCGGCGCTCCATTGCCGTTCGACGGCCAGCACGCGCGCCAGCTCGCTCCATCCTTCCACCAGACTCGGGCGCAATTCCAACGCGCGCTGAAAGCCTCGTTTCGCTTCGTCGCTCTTGCCCTGGCGCGCCAGCAGCGTACCCATTTGAAACTGCGGCAGGAAATCGTGCGGCATCAATTCCCCGGCCCGTTGCCAGGCGGCAGTGGCGCCGGGCAGGTCGCCCGTCAGTTGCAGAAAATTCCCGTAAATCTCGTGCAGAAAATGGTCGTCGGGGCGAGCGGCCAACGCGCGGCGGTAGGTCACGCGGGCCTGTTCCCGTTTGGCCACGGTCAAGTCTGCCCGCAAGGTTGCGATCTGCTCGCGAAGTTGGCGCAGGCGAGTTTCATTATTCGATTGCCGGCTCAACGGCGGTTGCTGCAAGCGGCGCACCATGGCGTCATAAACCAGGATTCGGTTCCAATCCGTCAACGCGAGAAATTCTTCGCACGCCTCCTGCGTTGCCCATGCGCCGGAAGGCGGGCCGAGGCGGTCCGGCGGTAACCTGCGTTCGAGCGTTTCCGCCCAGATCAAGCCGAGTCGATACGCCCCCGCAAAATTAAAATGCACGTGCTCATAAAACGACTCGGCCCCACTGACGAGAACCCCGGCCCGCCGCGCGAGTTCTTCCGGCGCTTCAACCAGAGTCAAGCCTGCTTGCCCGTGGCGGGCCGCGATGTCGCGAATGATCCGGTTGCTGCGGGCGTCCGCGCGAAACGGAAGCGCATCGGTATCGCAGGCCATTTGATATTGCTTCAGCGCCGCGTTGGTCTCACCCAATCGTTCCAGGCTCGACGCGCGACGATAATGCGCTTCGGCAAAAGTTGGTAGCAACGCCAGCGCTTGTTCGCTCAACTGCGCCGCGACGGCCCAGGCCGCATTGGTTTCCGCTTCCCGACTGCGGGTCAGAAGCCCGGTGAACTCGGCGCGCGCCTCAACCGGAAGCAAATCTGCTCCGACCGAAGCAAACGGAGGGGTGTCGCGCAGATTCACCGCCACGGTGTTCAACATGACTTGCGCGCCCGAATTCAATCCGGCCGCGACGATGTCCTTGAGATTGGCGGCGAAGTTTTTGTACGTGGCCTCCCGCGTTGGGGCGTCTGGAGCGACGCGAGTTTCAAGGAACATCTGCATGCCTTGCCACGAAGGCGTTTCCGGCCCGGTGCGTTTGAAATGATCGGCGATGGCCCGAGTCAATTGACCGACCCGCGTACGTTGAAACGCCAGCGAGAATCGGACGTATTGCGCTGGCGGTGCTTGTGCCCCGAAGACCGTCGCCGCGCCAAACGGCCCGACCATCTCGTTATTGCCGATGTAAACAATCCAGATGTCGCCCTCGTGCCTCGCACATTCCCGGGCAATCGGCAGAATGACGTGGGAATTGATGGCCGTATAAGCGACGTTGACGATTTCAAATTGAACTTTCGGATAACGCGCGTGCAGCAGCGCTTCCAAGTAACGCGCCGGGCCAAACGCCGGCTCGGGATCGCCCATCGCCGCCGATTCTCCCAAGACGAAGATGCGAACGGTGTTGTCAGGCTTCTGCGCCGCCATCCGCAAGGCACCGGGTTGCCGACTTGCGCCCGGTGGAAAAAAGCGGCGACTGAATTCCTCGTTCTGGACCAGAAACGCTTCGCCGTTTATCTGGCGTGGTAGAAAAAAGTCCGGTTGATACCCGTATCCGCTGAGGCGAAGAATTAGCTCCAATCCCACCAACAGCAGCGGCACGCCGGCCAAAGCGATGCCCCGGAAAAGCCAACGTCGCGCGCGACTCGGTGGAACGCCGGGCCCGCCGGAGACCGGTCTGCGATTAGTCAGTGGTTTCATGCGCACCCGCCGCGCCCCCATTGGACGCAGTTTCGAGGGCGGGAGTCAACACGGCTGCGGAGTTGGCCGGCAACTCGAATCGCAAACGCGCCTCGACCAGTGCCAAACGTCCCAGCGCTCCAAGCCGATCCACCAGGGCACTGGTGTTGCGCAGTGGCAAATCGGCTACGGAGATTTCCAACGTTTCCGGGCGCGCGGATTTGTTGAGCGCCACCAGCACCACCGAGCCATCGGTGGTCACGCGTGCGCAAGCGTAAGTGTTTTGCGTTCCGAGCAACGGAATCACATTACCCCGCCGCAGCGGCGCTAAATCGCGGCGCAACCTGAGCAACTGCTGAACATGCGCGTGCATTTCCGCTTGTTCGGCGGTGCGACCAGCCGGATGAAACGCGTTCTGTGGGTCTTCCGGCCAACCACCCGGAAAGTCGCGGCGATTATCGGGATCCCCGCCGCCCCGCATCGCAATTTCGTCACCATAATAAATCAAAGGCGTACCGCGTGTGGTCAGCAGAAAGGTGAACGCCAGTTTCATACTCTCGGCCGTGGCACCGCTTTCGTGCAAAAAGCGCGGCGTGTCGTGCAATCCCAGAAACGGCACCAGCACCGTCGCATCAACGTAAAGCCGGTCCGCTGCCAGCGTTTCGGCGAGTCGCGTCATGGGCGCTCCGCGGGCAAACACGTCGCGCATGGCGTTGTGCAACGGGAAATCAAACAACGTGTCCACCCCGGAATCCACCCCGTCAAATTGCCGCCGCCCGCCTTGAAAAAACGCCACGAGCTTCGCGTCGTTGTCCCACATTTCACCGAGAATGGTCAGTTGCGGATGTTGCTGTTTCAACGCCCGCGTCCATTGCGCCCAATAACTGCGCGGCACGTACGGCAGCGTGTCTTGCCGCACCGCATCCAATCCCGTCATGCCAATCCACCAAAGAGAATTTTGAATCAAATAGGTCGCCGTCTCGGGATCGTTTTGATTCAGGTCCGGCAGGATGTTGATGAACCAGCCTTCGAGCGTGGCCTTGAGTTGATCCGCCGGTGGATGGGGCGTGGTCGTGGTCCAGGTCTGCCACTTGTTTTCGAGATGATTGGTTGCGTTCCCATTGAACCACGTTGGCGTGGGCGGCTGCTGAACCCACGGATGATACGGGCCAGTGTGGTTGGCCACCTGATCCTGAATCACCTTGATGCCGCGCGCTTGCGCCGCGCGGACCAATTCACAGAGCAACGCCATGTCACCGAAGTGTTCGTCCACCGCATAAAAATCCACCGCGCCGTACCCGTGATAATCGGTAATCGGACGCCCCTGCGCGGAGAGGCGATTTTCCGACGTGTACTTTTCGCGATGATTCAGAGCGTTGACATTGTCATACCACGGTGTGAGCCACAGTGCCGTGACTCCCAACTCCCGCAAATAATCCAGCCGCTCAATCACGCCGCGAAAATCGCCGCCATGATAGAAACGGGGTTTCCGGCGATCGTGCAGCCCAGGCGACACGATGGGATTATCGTTCGCCAAATCACCATTGGCGAAGCGGTCGGTCATGATCAAATAAATGACATCGTCCGGGGAAAAGCCGCGCTGCCGACCGGCTTGCTCCTGCACCGGCAACACTTCGAATCCAGCGGTCGTCACGCCATCCGCCGTCTTGATTCCCAACTTGATTTGCCCCGGCGAAGTCCCTTGCGGAATATGCAGGTCGGCGAAAAAGTAACGCCCGTCGGCGCTGGTGGAAAAATTCGTGGCCTGCAATCCTTCCGGAACGAGCAATTCGCCTTTGGCCAGATTCTCGCCGGTGAGCAACACGCGCACGGGATTCACGGAATGCCCCACCCACCAACTCGGCGGCTCGACTCGCGTCACTTTGGGTGCCGCCGCTTCGATTGAACCGACACTCAACCAAAGCATCGCCACCAACACGCCCCACCTAACCGTCCGCGGCCGGGACCGAATCGCGGTCCATCTGACCACGAATAGAATTTCAGAAAATGTTTTCACCGGATTCTTTCCCGCGCGCCGCGACGCTACGAAACGATTTCGAAGCGAAGGTGCGAGCGGAGGGTAATTATCGTAGTGAAAGAGATTTCGTTGTGACACCGCACCTTCATGCGGTTCGCGAATCTCGCCCCCGGCATTTGACCACACAAACATGCGGTGGAATGCTTTGGCACCACATGCAAAGCTATTTTGACATGAAAGCCCATCGTGCCATTGCGCTCCGACCCGTTCGGTCTCGTCACGCGTTTACTCTGATCGAACTGCTCGTGGTGATCGCCATCATCGCCATTCTTGCGGCGATGCTGTTGCCGGCCTTAAGTCGCGCGAAATGCAAGGCCGTCGGCATCAGTTGTCTCAACAATCTGAAACAACTGCAATTGGGCTGGATGCTGTACTCCAACGACAACGACGATAAAATCGTCGCGACCGGAGGAACGGCGGTGTTGGCGCCCACCCCAAACAACCCGCTGTACCTGCCGGGCGGACCGAACGCCAACTGGGTGTTGGGGCTTGCGGACAGTCCGGATCTTGATTTTATCCGCAACGGTTTGCTGTGGCCGTACATCAATAAGCTCGAAGTTTACAAAGACCCCGGCGATAACCGGCCTCGCAGTAACGGGCGCGTTAACCAACGCAACATGTCCATGAACGCCTGGATGAATCCGCTGTCCGACGAAGGACTGCTCCAGGTCAACAACTACGTCGTCTTCCGTAAGCAAGCGCAGATTCGCCGCCCGGTGGACACGTGGGTCGCGATTGATGAAAATCCCGAGAGCATCAACGACGGCTGGTTCGTCGTCCGACCCGGCGCGAACGCGTGGTACGATTACCCGGCGATTTATCATTGCAACGCCGGGAGCTTGTCCTTCGCCGACGGTCATGCCGAAGTCAAAAAATGGCGCGACAGAAATGTGCTCGCGCAAGCTTCCACCACCCTGCGCAAAGATCCTAATTCAACCGACTGGGACTGGCTCGCCGAGCGCACAACCGTCCTGAAGTAATTCCACCTCGCCGCACAAACATGCGGTGTCATCCAGCCAGATATCGGGTAGGATTTAGCCATTCAGCAAAGCGTTGTTACCAAACCCGACTCGCTTGCCTTTTAGTCAGAGCAACCCAAACAACATTCGTACTATGAACAAAATAACCCAGTCCATCACGGTGGCCCTCTCGTTGCTGGGCGCCGCGCAACTACCAGCCACGGTTTATTCCGACGCCACCGGCGACACCTTCACCGGGGCGGGCGGCGGCATCCTCGACATCGCTTCCGTGGAAGTCAGCCAGACGGCGACTGACCTCATTTTCAAAATCAATGTGACCGGCGACCCCGTCGCAGCGGATTGGGGCAAATACCTGATCGCGCTGGACACCACCGCCGGCGGCGATACCACCGGCAACGGCTGGGGGCGTCCGATCTCAATGCCCGCCGGAATGGATTATTGGGTCGGAAGCTGGGTGGACAGCGGCAACGGCGCTGAACTCTACAAATACACCGGCAGTTGGAACGCCCAGAGTACCACCTACGGCGCCAACCCCGACAACCTCGGCCTCAGCAAGAACACTTCGTCCATCACTCTGCAGTTCGCCTACGCTGGACTGGGTCTGGGCGCCGGCAGCACATTGTATTTCGACGTGTTCACCAGCGGCGGCGGCGGTGGGGATGGCGCGATTGACGCGCTGAGTGACCCCGCTCAATCCGTCGGCAACTGGGGCGATGCCTACGCATCCCAATCAACACTCTCCTACACCATTCAACCGATTCCTGAGCCGACCACCCTCGCTTTGCTTGGTTTGAGCGCCGCCGGACTGGTCATCTTCCGCCGAAAATTTTGAGCGCTATCCAACCGAAATTGGGCGTGCCTGAACGGGCACGCCTTTTTTGTGAATTGATTCCGGCGGCATGTCGCGAGTGCGACATTGACGGTTTGGGAACTCTCCAGTAACAACGCGCCATGTCGAAATCCCGCGGTCGTCAACCTGCCCCCGCCGCGCCCACGAAGCCGCCGTTCGACGCCGCCCGCGTTCGCTGGCTCTTCAAGTTCATCGCACTGATTTTGCCGGTCGCCCTGGTTCTCGGCGGCGAGCTGCTCCTGCGGCTGTTTGGATTCGGCGGCTATCCGCCGTTACTGCGACCGGTCGGCCCCGTGAAAGGCGGCACGCTAGTGCTCGCGGATCAAGCCGGGGCCATCTCGTGGTTTTTTGCCAATCGCACCCGCCCCGGTTACAACGATCAATACACTTTCGTCACGCCAAAACCGACCAACACCTTCCGCATCTTTCTCGTCGGCGAATCCGCCATCAAAGGTTATCCGCAACCGCGCCAACTCACCGCCGCCAGCTTCTTCGCAGCCATGTTGCAAGATGCTTGGCCGGACCGCCGCGTCGAAGTCATCAATCTCGGTACCACCGCTGTGGCCAGTTACCCCGTCCTTGGAATGTTGACCGAGGCGCTCGCCTATGAACCCGATCTCGTCATCGTACACACCGGGCACAACGAGTTTTTCGGCACGTACGGCGTTGCTTCCATCGGTCCAGGTGGCGCGAAACCCTGGCAATTGCCGCTCACCCGTTTCTTTCACTCGCTCGCCCTCGTGCAAGCCTGGGAAAAATGGCGCGGACCGAATCCCGGAAACCCGGACCGCACATTGATGGAAACCATGGTCGGTCAGGATTTCATTGCGCCAGCGGATTGGCGCCGGGACGCTGCGGCCCAAATCCTGCATGGTAATCTGACCAAAATGATTCAACGCTGCCGGGCGCAAAATGTGCCGGTCATGATTTGCACCCTGCCCACCAACGAACGCGACCTCGCGCCCATCGGACGCGACCCAGCAGCGACCCCAGCGGCCACCAACGCGCTGCAACACTTCCAATTGGCCAAAGACTACTTCGCCGCCGGCCTGACCAACGCCGCGCGTGATCATTTTATTCTGGCCCGCGATCTCGATACCATGCCGTGGCGAGCCGCGAGCCCGCTTCAATCTGCCATTCGCCGCGCAACCGAGGAACAAGGCACCATTCTCTGCGATCTGGAAACGGCCTTCCGCGCTCAAAGTCCGGGCGGTTGTATCGGCTGGGAATTGATGGACGATCACGTGCATCCTACGTTGCGCGGCCAACTGCTGATGGCGGAAACCTTCGTCGCGACGTTGACCAACCTGCCCGGGGCGGCCCGCCTTACTTCGGCGGCGCCAGCGCGCACCGCTGCGCCCGCCGAGTACGCGCAACGGCTTGGCGATAATCCCTTCGACCGCTACGGCGTCGCGCACTCCATGCGGGTGTTGTTCGACGTGCCGTTCCTGCGATCCAGCAATCCCGGCGCCTACGAGCGATTCAATTCCGTTTGCACCGAGTTTGAGCGCACCATTGCCCCGGAACTGCTGCCGGTCCTGCGGGAATGGCAAACCTATCGTCCGCATGCGGGGGCAAAACGGCCCTTGAGCGGCATGGTCGCACGCGTCTTCATGCGGCAACGCAAGTACGACGATGCGTTGCGCTATTACGAAATCGCCTGCCGCGCCGTGCCCGAATACACCTCGTGGCACATGGAATACGTTTACTTCAAGCTCGTCGCCCGCGAAAAGCTCCAGGGCCAATTAAGTGACGCTGATCGCGCGGAAGCGTGGCGCGAAATTGAACAGGGCCAGTTCCTGCTGCGCCGTGGTTTTTCCGAGAGCGGTTTTGCCGAACGCTACCTCGGTCGCTTGCATCAATTGCGCCGGGAATTCGCCGAAGCCATTCCCTATCTCCTGGCCAGTCGCGCGAAATTGTCCGGCACGGACCTGGTCGCCACGGACCAGGCGCTGGCCATCTCCTACCTGCAAACCAAACAGTTTGAACGCGCGCGGGAACTCCTGAGTTACGGCGCCAAGAATGCCGGGCAATACAGTGCGTATTATCAGAAATTGCTGGCGGATCTCGCCGCATACGAAGCCGCCGCCACCAACAGTGCTCCCCCACTGGAATTGGATTCGGCGCCTTGATGGGGGCGGCTTCGCGAGCGGCGCCAGCATGACTTTGTTCCACCGTTGTCAGAACATCCGGTCGAATTCGCGATTGTTCTTCGCCGGTTGCCACCAGGTTTCAGCCGTCGCATCGCGTTTCAATTGCAGCAAATCTTTTCCCGCCAAACGCAACACCCAACCCAACGGCGTGACCATCAGAAAAAAGAAAAGTGTCAGCATCACTTTCCCGATGACTTGCCCGACCTGAAAACTCAGCGTCATGCCGCCCCGATAAAAGCCCCGAAACCAGCGCGGCTGAAGCAATGCGGCCAGCAACGCTCCCGCCACTGCGCCGGCCACCCCGACGCCTACCGCAATTGGCAGCTTGCCCCGCCACCACAGTAGCCAGGTTACCAGATTCGCTGCCACGCCAATGACGGCGACAAACTTCTGCCATTCGCGCGGATTTTCTTTGAGTCGCAGCATAGGTTCAGTCCGGCACCGGATGAAAACTCTGCTTCACGCCGCGCGCCGGTTGCGCCGCGCGTGCCAGCAGAAAATTTCCAATCGCCAGATAGTCCATCTCGGTGTTCACGAAGCAGCGATATGCATCGTCCGGAGTGCAAACGACCGGTTCGCCCCGCACGTTGAACGAGGTGTTCACCAGCACCGGGCAGCCCGTCTGCGCTTCGAAACGCTTCAGCAAAGCATGAAACGAGGGATTCTGCTCCGCACTCACCGTCTGCACCCGAGCCGAATAATCCACGTGAGTGACGGCGGGAATGTGCGACCGGATTTGCTTCAACCGCTCCAGTCCTTGTGCGGTGCCATTTACTTTCAACCGCAACTCGGAACGCACCGGCGCCACCAGCAACATGTACGGCGAAGGCGCGTCGAGTTCGAAATAATCCGCCGCTCGCTCCGCCCGCACCGCCGGCGCAAAGGGGCGGAACGATTCGCGAAACTTCACTTTGAGATTCAACGCGGATTGCATGCGCGCGGACCGCGGGTCGCCCAGAATCGAACGATGCCCCAACGCGCGCGGGCCAAACTCCATGCGCCCCTGCACCCAACCGACGATTTTTTCCTGCGTCAACAGGTCCACGACGCGCGTTACCAACTCCTCACGTTCGAAACGTTGATACACCGCGCCATGTTGTTTCAACACGGCTTCGATTTCATCGTCACTGAACTCCGGCCCGAGAAACGCGCCTTGCATCGCATCTGGCAAAATGACTTTGCGCGGTTGCGGATGTTCCGGACGCATGTGCCACACCGCCAGCGCCGCGCCCAACGCGCCCCCCGCATCACCGGCCGCCGGCTGAATCCAGATGTGCTCAAAAATCTTTTCCCGCTGGATGATCCCGTTGGCCACACAATTCAGCGCTACGCCGCCCGCCAAGCACAAATTCTTCTCACCCGTAACTTCCCGCGCGTGCCGCGCCAGCCGCACCATGATTTCCTCGGTGACCATCTGGATCGAACGCGCCACGTCCATGTGCCGTTGCGTGACGGGCGTTTCCGGCTCTCGGGGCGGTCCGCCGAAGAGTTGGTCGAACTTTTCATTCGTCATGCGCAAACTGCGCAGGAACTGGAAATAATCGAGATTCAACCGCAGCGAACCGTCCGGTTTCACCGTCACCAGATGTTCATAAATGGTCGCGACATACTTCGGTTCGCCGTATGGCGCGAGCCCCATAAGTTTGTATTCACCGGAATTGATGCGAAACCCGCAATACGCCGTGAACGCGGAATACAACAGCCCAAGCGAATGTGGAAAACGCAACTCCTTCAGCAGCGTCACCTCGTTGCCTCGGCCTGTCCCAATCGTCGTCGTGGCCCACTCCCCGACGCCGTCCACCGTGAGGATGGCCGCGGATTCAAAAGGCGACGGGAAGAACGCGCTCGCCGCGTGCGCCTGATGATGTTCGGTGAACAACACCGGGCAATCGTCCCGCAGCCCCGGCAGTTCGTAACGAATCGTCCCGCGTAAATTCAATTTTTCTCCCAACCAGCTCGGCAGCACGCGCGGGAACGTCGTAAATCCACCCGGCGCGACAGCCAGATAGGATTCCAACATGCGCGTGAACTTGGTGATCGGCTTGTCGTAGAACACCACTGCATCCAAGTCTTTCGTGGCGATTCCCGCCTGACGGAGACAAAACGCCACGGCGTTCTTGGGAAAGCGTTCGTCGTTTTTACGCCGACTGAACCGTTCCTCCTGCGCCGCGGCCACGATTTCGCCATCCCGCAGCAACGCGGCCGCGGAATCATGGTAATAAGCCGAAATGCCGAGGAGATGACGCACGCGACGTTACATGAAGGGATACATCAGCGGCGCGAGCACCGACCCGCCGCTGAACACAATCAGGGCCGCCAACAATAACAGCACGACCACCAGCGGAATGAGCCACCACTTTTTTTCCTGGCGCAGGAACACCAGGAATTCTTTGAACAGTTGCCACATAGACGTCGGGTTGGTTGTTGTGCTGGGCCGCATTAAAGCAAACCGCCCCGCCCGACGCCACTGCGAACCTTGCCACAAGTCGCAACTGTTCCGCGGCTCACGGAATGAGCTGAATGCGGTAAAACTTGTTGGTCGCGTCCAGTAGCGAATCGAAATAGAACGTGCTCGCCCCGCTCGCCTGAATCAGCGGACTGATGGGAGCGAACGGTTGTGTCAGATTGGTCAGCGCCAGAACCTGGTAGGTCTTGCCCGGCACGCTGCTCCAGATCAGCAGTTGATTGTCATTGGCGAGTTCGGTGATGCGCAACGCCGAGGCCGGATCGTGCGGATCGGTTCCCGCCAACAGTTCATGCGCGTCTGTCATCCCGTCGCCATCCGAGTCCAGCCCGGGCGGCGGCGGGTAACTCACCACGACTGTTCGCGCCGCGGCCAATACGACCGAACCCTGAAAGCTCGCCTCAATAAGGTTCGTTCCAGCCGGGATATTCACCCACCGATACGCCAGCGAGTTGTAGCCCGGACCGCAGGTCGCACTCGTGCCAAATATGAACTCGTTCGCCGGGCGCGCGACGCCATTTATCTTCAAACTGTAATTGTTGATGTCAGCCGTCTCCCCGCCCATGGAAGTGTTGCAAACAACGATGGTGAGCGTGGCATTAGTGGTGGCGAGCATCAGCGGTCCATCTGCCGCGGGTGAGACAACTTCAAATGTCCGCGCCGGCGCGAGCGTATTCACCGTGCGAGTCAAAACCTGGACGCGATCCGGCAGCACCGCCGTCGTCGCTTCCCGAACTCGAGCCGTGATGGTCGCGCTCCCACTGCTCGGAATGCCAACGTAATTAAACCGCCATTCCTTGGTGAGTGCGGGATACGCGCCGTTCAACGAAGGATTCGGCGTCACGCTCGCAGCGGGAGCGAAGACCGGCACGCCATTCGTCAAACCATTGCCATTCATCTGCCCCGTCACCGCATCGTCATTGCCGGGACTGCTGTCGCTGATGTTAATCTCCACGCCCGTCGCCGACGCATCGGTGCGAATCACCAGTTCATAGCTGACACCGCCCAAGGTCGTTCCATTCGTGGCCGGGAAAGCAACGACTCCTTCCGGCGGCGCGGCGTCGTAATAAAACGTTTGTGCGAAGGTGTTGAATACCGACGATTTTCCGTCTCGCGGCAGAAACGTCCTCGCCCGCACGATGTGAAATCCTTCCGCCAGGCCGGTCGCAGTGTGATTCGTGTTGCGATTGTTGTGCAACCAGACAGTCGCTGCCGTCGGATTGAAATTCGTTACCGCAAAGGTCGTCAGCCCGTACCGCTTCGCCGCGTCCGCATCGGAAATCGGCACCACAAAATCATTGTGCAACGCAATCTTGTAGCGAATGTTCGCGCCGCCAGTGTTTGCCGCACCGGGAATCGTCGCTTTCCACCAATCCACCGTGCCGTCCACCGCGTCTTCATTCACCCAGCTTCCCTCGGCTACTTGCGTCGTCCCGCGTCCAATCCCGAACGCGCCTTCGGGATTCGTGCCGTCCGTCGTGTAATAGAGATAACAACGACTCACCTGAAACTCGTAGCCGACGCGCACGTAAATTTCCACCGCCTCGCCCGCCGTCGGATTCAATGGCACGCGTTGCGTGGCCGGACCGCCGCCCACGAGGGTTGTCGCATTGCTCGGACTATGAATCGCCCACGCCGCCGTGCCCACCGTCGCGGTCCAATCGTTGCCGTTCCCATTCACGATCAAATCGCTCGCGGGATTTCCCACGGTATAATGATACGTCTCCGCGCCGCCGGAAACCGTGTTGTTCCGATTCGTTGCCCGCGCCGCAAATTTCTCCGGACCGACGCGCAACTGAAACTCGGTCTGTTCGTAACCGAGAAAGACATCTGTTGCCGAGCCCGGTTTGTTGTCGCGCCGATCCAATCCC
>CAZKMR010000077.1:0-17517 GCA_964553795.1 uncultured Bifidobacterium sp.
ATGTTCCGAGTGGCGATTGCGCGCCCGGCAGTTTAGCCTGCGGGCGTTATGGCGATTGCTGACATGCGGCGCAATTACACCGCCGGCGAATTGGAGCGGCGGGAATTGAAGGCTGATCCGCTCGAACAGTTCCGCACCTGGTTCGATGCGGCGGCGCATCCGCACGGGAAATCGCGGTGGCGCAAGATCGGCATCGCGCTCTATGAAGTGTGGCAAGCGGTGCTGGGCAACACGCGCGTGGAGGTCAACGCGATGACGTTGGCGACGGTTGGTGCGGATGGGAAACCGTCGTCTCGCACAGTGCTGCTGAAAGGCGTGGATGCGCGCGGGTTTATTTTCTTCACCAATTACGACAGTCGTAAAGGGCGCGAATTAACGGCGAATCCCAACGCGGCGCTGACGTTTTTCTGGCAGGAATTGGAGCGACAGGTTTGCGTTGCGGGAACGGTTGCCAAAGTGAGTCGCGAGGAATCCGAGGCGTATTTCAAGACGCGACCCAAGGGGAGTCGTCTCGGTGCATGGGCATCGAATCAGAGTAGTGTGGTGCCGGATCGTGCGGCGTTGGAAAAAATCTGGCAGGAAGTCGCGGCACGGTTTCCGAGCGATGACGTGCCGTTGCCACCGAATTGGGGCGGGTTTGTGTTGCGACCGGAGCGGATTGAGTTTTGGCAGGGTCGCGCGAGCCGGATGCATGATCGGTTTTGTTACACGCGCCAGGCGGATGATTCGTGGCAGATTGAGCGGCTCTCGCCGTGAGTGTTTTTTTAACCACGGATGGACACGGATAAGTCTTTGCACGCGGAATGGGCGGTTCATCCGCTTGCGTTTCGAACTGCGAAAGCGGCGTGGCGCTGCGCTTCCCGCCGCAGTCCAAGATGCGTCAGGCAGGTCTTCCATTTATTCGTGTTTATTAGTGTCTATTCGTGGTTAAGCCCGGTTGTCTTCTAAAAATCGTCTTTCAAAGCAACAGGTCCGCGGCCTAACCTGCGGCATGGCATCGAAGGTGAAAGTCGCCGTGCTCGGCACGGGATCACTTGGCAAGGAGCACGTCCGCATTTATGCGCAAATGGTCACAACGCGCGACGCGGACCTGGTCGGCATTTACGATACGAATCACGAGGTCGCCCGGCACATCGCCTCCAAACATCGCACGCACGCACTGGATTCGGTGGATGAGTTGATCGAAGACGCGGAAGCCGTCAGCATCGTCACGCCCACCGTCACACATTTTGAACTGGCAAAAAAATGTCTGTTGCTCGGCAAGCACGTCCTGATTGAGAAGCCGATGACTGATCACGCGGATCAAGCGACGGAATTGGTGAAACTCGCGCAGGAAAAGAATTGCGTGTTGCAGGTCGGTCACGTGGAGCGGTTCAATCCAGTGTTCACCTACCTGGAATCAGTGGCCACGCAGCCGCGATTTATCGAGACGCATCGGTTGTCGCCGTATCCGGCACGCAGCACGGACATCGGTGTGGTGCTGGATTTGATGATTCATGATTTGGACGTGGTGCTGGCGTTCGTGAAGTCGCCGGTGACGAGCGTGGATGCCGTCGGCGTGCCGGTGTTGAGCAAGAGCGAGGATATTGCGAACGCGCGATTGCGATTCGCGAACGGCTGCGTGGCAAACTTGACGGTAAGTCGCGTGAGTCCGGATCGAATGCGGAAAATTCGCGTGTTCAGCGGCGGCGAAATGCCGAGCTACATCTCGCTCGATTATCGGGCGCAGGAAGGTTTCATCTATCGCATCGCCCGCGACGGTGAGGAAGAAAGTTCCTTGCTCAAAAAGCTGCTGGCGGCTCGTGATTCAACCATTGTCAGTGAGTTTGCCGGCAAACGCATCGTGCGCGAGCCCGTGCCGATCGTGCGCGACGAACCGCTCAAACTGGAGTTGCAGCATTTCGTGGATTGCGTGCGCGAGAAGCAAACGCCGCGCGTGAGTGGCGAGTCGGCGAAGGCGGCGCTGGATCTGGCGTTTGAAATCACGCGGCAAGCGCAGTTGAGCAAGTGAAGGCGCTCAGCTTCATGCTCGTCGCGGGCGATCCAAGCGGCGATTTGCTCGCGGCGGAACTGGTGACAGCGTTGCGCCAAAAGGTTTTGGCGCGAACGGAGCATCGGTCCGACGATGTGCAGCCGCTACAGTCGGCGCTGGCACCGCGTTTTTTTGGCGCGGGCGGACCGAAGATGGCGGCGGCGGGCGTCGAGCAGGTATTCGATCTAACGCAACATTCGGTCATCGGCTTTGCCGAAGTGCTGAAGAATCTCGGCAAGTTCAAACGGCTGTTTAAGCAACTGGTGCGGGTCGCGATTGAGCGCCAGCCGGATGTGATCGTCGGGGTGGATTACGGCGGGTTTAATCTGCGCTTTGCGAAAGCGATTCGCTCCCACGCGCGGGCAAATCAAAATCTCTTCAACAACTGGAATCCGAAGATCGTGCAATTCGTATCGCCGCAGGTGTGGGCGTCGCGGGCGAGTCGGGCGTTCACGTTGGCGGAGAATCACGATTTGTTGCTGAGTATCTTTCCATTCGAAAAGGCATGGTATGCGCAGCGGGTGCCGCAGTTGCGGGTGGAGTTTGTGGGGCATCCGATGGTGGGGAGAGTGCGGAGTGCGGAATGCGGAGTGCGGAATTCCGAGAAACCGTGCGTGGTGTTGTTGCCGGGGAGTCGTAGTGATGAGGTGCGGCGGCATTGGTCGGTGGTGACGGGAGCGTTTGAATTGTTACGGCGCGAGTTGCCGCAATTGACGGGCACGATGATTTTGCCAAATCAAAAGCTCGCGGACGCTATGAGTTCTGTCGGCGTGCCGGCGGGTATCAAACTTCAGATTGGCGGCTTGACGGAGGCGCTGACGAGTGCCGACCTCGCCATCACCAAATCCGGCACGGTGACGATGGAGTGTGCGTTGCATGGCGTGCCGGCGGTGGTGTTCTACAAAACCTCGTGGCCGACTTATTTCATTGGGAAACAGATTGTGATGGTGAAATATCTCGCGATGCCGAACCTGATTGCGGACGAGGCGATTTATCCCGAGTTCGTGCAAGGAACGGCGACGCCCGAAAACATTGCGCGAGCGGGCTTGGAATTGTTGCGGGACGAAAAACGGCGCGCAGAAGTGCAGGGGAAATTGGCGCGGGTGATTGAATCGCTGGGGCGGCCGGGAGCGCCGGACCGGGCGGCGGAGGCGATTTTAAGTTTGGTTTGAATTACGAGCGGGGGGCGGGAAGGGGATTCTTCTGATTTTTCGACAATTCTTTATACAAATCCGGCGGGAGCGGTGTCTATGGGGTGAGTGAATGCCGGGCAAACACCGCGTTGGTGCGAAAGGCTTTATCAGGCGAAAGCGACCGAATTGATTCTCTACGGCCGCGCGCTGGGGCTGTCGCATACCGAGGCGGAGGATGTGATGCAGGAGACGTTTGTGGCATTGCTGGCTTTGGCGGACGCACCGGAACAACCGGAACACTATTGCGTTCGCAGTTTCCGGAATCGTGCCTTGAACTATCGGCGGTCGTTCTGGCGGCGGGTGGCGCGGGAGTTTGAATCGCAGCGGTGGTTTGAGCGAACGAGCGACGAATCGCCAACAGAACGGGCGGCGATGCGTTGTCTGGCGGAATTACCCGTGCCGCAACGGGAAGTTATCGTTTTGAAACTCTGGCACGAACTGACGTTTGAGGAAATTGGACAATTGCTGGAGGTGTCGCCGCACACGGCGGCGGGGCGGTATCGGTATGGCCTCGAGAAACTGCGGGCCTGTTTGAAAGGAGAAGCGTATGAACGAGATGAATCAGTGGGAGGCGCAGTTGCGTTCCTGGACGCCGCGCGGTCCGTCCCCGAAACTTGAGCGGCGGCTGTTTGAGCGAGGGCCGCGCCGGTCCGCGTTGCCGAAACTCGTGACAGTATTCGCGCCGGTGACGGTGTGTCTGTTGCTGACGTTGGCGGGATTAAAGCAATTTGAAGGACCAGTTCTCGCCTCGGAAGATTCGCGGGCGGCGATGGTGGCGTTGAGTTTGAGTAATCAGAGTTTTGCCCCGTATTTACCCGGAAACATTCAATCGGCAGCCAATCGGTGGGACACTTTTGAATGGACAAACAGGGGGTATTCCCAGTCTAGTGTGCGCTCCTTTACGCCGGTATCAGCAACTGATTTAGAATGAGCATGGACAAAACGAAGCCCGCCGCCGCCAAGAGCAAAACTCCGGCGGCCCCGCCCGCGGCCCCCAGCGTAGTCGAAACGATCCCGGCCATCACGCCGCCGCTCTTTCGGCGCATAGATTGGTTGACCTTCCTGATCGCAACGCTGTTTGTCTGGGTCGGTTATTACTGGACGATGGCGCCGGATTTGACGCTGGAAGACTCGGGCGAGTTGGCCGTGGCCTCGTTATACGGCGGCATTCCGCATCCGCCGGGATACCCGGTCTGGACCATTTACACCTACTTTTGGGCGAACTGGCTGCCGTTCGGCAACATGGCGTGGCGGGTGGCGTTGAGTCAGGTGACGGCCGGTGCGTTGGCGTGCGGGTTGTTGGGGCTGATGGTCTCGCGCGGCGGCAGCATGTTGATGGAGGGGATTGCGCAGCTTAAGGAGATCGCGGGGAAATGGGAGAATGCGATTTGTTTCGTGTCCGGCTTTGTGGCGGCGTTGTTGTTGGGCTTCAACGGTTACATGTGGAGTCAGTCCATCATTGTGGAAGTCTATTCGTTCAGCGTGTTGTCGCTGATTGCCACGTTGATTTTCCTGTTACGCTGGACGTATGCGCCGCATCAGAATCGCTATCTGTTGCTGGCGTTTTTCATGTACGGCATTTGCGTGAACAACCATCAATCCCTGTTGCCGATTGCGATGGGGCTGGAGGTGTTAATCATCGCCGTCCGACCCCGGCTGGGGCGCGAGTTCCTGTTCTGGAACGTTTTCATCTATCTGCTGCTGCTTTACATGGGGCCGTCGTTGCTGGCGGGCAACAAGATGGTTTATCTCTTTTTCAACATCGTCGGGTTGAGTTCGATCGCGGGCTGGACCTGGATTTCCCTCAAAGAAAAGCGCGAGACCAGCGGCTGGATTGGCTGCGGGATCGTGGCGCTGACGGCGATTTTGTTCCTGCTGATGCAATTGGGAATCAAAACGCCAACCAACGACATCGAAGCGGCGCGCGCGGCGGAGCAACTGGACGGCATCAAGTGGCTGCCGATGGCAGGTTTGGTGGGATTCTCGTTGTTGCGGCTGGCGGCGGCGGTGGATGCGTTGTTCCTGAATAAACTGCGGCGCTCGTGGTATTGGCTGGTGACCATTGGCTCCGGCGTGGCCTTTGCCATTGGCATGGCGTTCTATCTTTATATGCCCATCGCCGGCGCGAGCAATCCGCCGATGCAATGGGGCTACCCGCGCACGCTCGAGGGATTCATCCACGCCTTCACCCGCGGTCAATACGAGAAAATCAAACCCACGGACGGCACCGGCGAAGGGTTGGAATGGTTCGTCAGTTTCGTGTTCACCTATGCCAAGCAGTTGTTGATGTACTTCGACGGTCTCGACAACGAATTCAACCTGGTCTGCGTGCTCATCGCGATTGGTGTGTTTCTGTTCTATCAGACCATGCAGCCGCGCGAGCGCAAATGGCTGATCGGGTTGACCGGAATTTTCGTGTGCCTCGGACCGCTGCTGGTCTTCTTGTTGGCGCCGCCGCCGGATCGGCAAGCGCGGGAGTTGGTGCGCGTGTTCTTCACCGCGTCGCATGTGGTGGTGTCAATGGGCGTGGGTTACGGCATCGCATTGCTGACGGCGCTGCTGGCGACGCATTATCAGGCCTGGCGGCGCGTGGGCATCGTATTGGGTATCGTGGCCGCAGATCTGGCGCTGTATTCACTGGCGGTGGACACCTACGGCTTGTTCACCGACCCGGAAGTGGCGGGGCGCAATCTCTTCATGAACAGCCTCGTGAAGATCACGTTCCTTATTTTAACGGCGGTGTGTCTCGTGGTGGCGGCCTTCCAATTGATGCGGTCTTCCGAATCCGGCAAGAGCGACCTGAAAGCGATCCTGGCACTGACGGGATTGGGTTTTGTGTGCATGTTGATTTCGTATGTGCTGTTCCGGGGCACGGAATTGTTGGCGGCGGATGCGGCATTGCGTGGCTTCGGGCGGTTGGCGGCGATCGTGCGATCCGGTGCGGACATCGGCACGGACGGCACGGCGATGCTGGCGATTGCCAAAGTGCTGGCAGTGCTGATGGCGGCGATCTGCATTTACTTTTCCAACAGCGTAAAACAGGCGGCGGATCGTCCGGTGTTCCGAGCCATCGCCGGCGGCATCATGCTGTTCTCCTTCGGGCTGACCATGATCGTCGTAATGGGCGACAAGTTCTCCATCGCGGGGATCGGCACGTTCTTCGCCAACCTCTTCAAGATTTTCGAGCCGGGCCAATTCGCGCTGCCGGTCATTGCCAGCGTGTTGATGTTCGGGTTGACCCTGATTTTCCTCATCGGCCTCGTGGTGTGGAAGCAACGGGCGCCCCTCGCGTTGGCGCTGGTGGTGTTTGCGGTGATGCCGTTGCAGTCCTACATGGCGAACTGGGCGGACAACGAACAACGCGGGCACATGTTCGGGCACTGGTTTGGACACGACATGTTCACCCCGCCGTTCAAAGGCAAGGATGGTCAGCCGATTTATCCGGAGATGACGCGTGATGCCGTGCTCTACGGCGGCACGGATCCCGGCCGGTTCTGTCCGACGTACACGATTTTCTGCGACAGTTTCACCGATCCGGAAGACAAGGCTGATCCGAACTACGACCGGCGGGATGTGTACATCATCACGCAAAATGCGCTCGCCGACGGCACGTATCTGAATTACATCCGCGCCCATTATCATCGCAGCGCCCAGAAAGCCCGCAAACTGGACACGCCGTTCTTTCAGGAAGTGGGGCGCTTGTTGCAGACAACCGATCGCGATCGCTACACCAACTGGCTGGGCCGCGCGTTGGCGCCGCTGGATCGGTATGTCACAAATCTGGGTGAGTCCATCGAGAAGAACCGCCGCGCCGGCAGTTCCTTCTTCCAGGAATCGGATTTCCTCGACCTCGATGCGCTGGCGGCGAAACTCCGGCAGCCGACGAATGGTTTCGCCAAAGAACTGGCGGAAATGTTGCCGCCGGAGACAAAGACGTTGCTGGCTGGCAACGATTCCGAGTCGCTCAAAGCGGCGTTGGTGACGGACTTCAACGTGATTCTGGAAAAGGGATTATACGACGACAGCGCGCTGGCGGTTAACGGGACGAATCACTGGCAGTTGTTGTTTGAATACGAAGCGATTGTCGCCGAGCGGCAACGCATCGAACAATTGCAGGCGCAACATCGCATGGGCCAGATGGGCATGCAGCAATTGATCAACCTGCGCGCCAGCCCGCAATTCCTTCAGGCGATTCTGGGGCGCGAGGCCGCGTTGAAACAAGCGATGGACGCGAATCGCGCCGAGCAGACGCGACTCGCGCAAGCCGTGCAAGAGCGTATGACGGCGGGAGGCGTGCCGATTACACCGTATCTTTACAACTTCATTCACGAAGCGCCGCAGAGTTTCACGCGGATTCGGTTGCAACGCTTGTTGCTCGAGGCGGCGTTCCCGCAGGATATCGCGGTCAGCAAAGGCGGCGTTTATCCGGACCAGGAAATCTACATTGCCTCGCCGCTCGATTCGCAGAACTGCTTCAGCGAATACATCGGCGACGCGCAACGCCGGTTGCAAGCCGGACAACTCAAGCCCGGTGAGGACGTCAAGATCGTGGGCGGCAAAGTGCAAGTATCCGGGCAGGTCGCCGTCATGGCCATCAACGGCCTGCTGACCAAGGTCATGTTTGACAAGAATCCGGATCACGAATTCTTCGTGGAAGAGAGTTTCCCGCTGGACTGGATGTATCCGCACCTGACGCCGTTTGGCGTCATCATGAAAATCAATCGCGAGCCGCTGCCGACGTTTACCGAGGACATCTTCGAGCGCGATCACGAATTCTGGGCGCAGTATTCCGAACGCCTGATCGGGAACTGGATCAAGTATGAAACCTCGATTGATGAAATTGTGGCGTTTGTCGAGAAGGTGTATCTGCGACAAAACTGGAGCGGCTTGACGGAAGCACAGAAGAAGTTCGCCCGCGATGATAACGGTCAGAAGGCGTTCAGCAAATTGCGCAGCTCGATTGGCGGCGTGTATTCCTGGCGCATCGGGTTGAGTTGTCCGCCCGAGTATCGGCCCAAGAATGAAGCCGAGGTACGGCGGTTCTACAACGAAGCCGACTTTACGTTCAAGCAGGCGTTTGCGTTTTGTCCGTACAGTCCGGAAGCGTTGTTCCGCTACGTGCAATTGCTCGTGCAGCCGCCGGCGCCGATTGCGCCGCGCATTGACGACGCGTTGAAACTGGCGCGCACGGCGTTAAAGCTTGATCCTTACAACAGCCAGATCACTTACCTGATTGGCAATCTCGAAGACCACCAGAAGCGATTCGCCAACCTGGGCAATCTCCAGCAACTCGAAGAACAGTTGCGCGCCAACCCGGACGATTTGACCGCAATGTGGAATCTGAGCGTGACGTATTTGCAGGCGCAACAGTACGAACGTGCTTACCCGTTGTTGGATCGCATCGTCGCGCATCCGCAGGTGAATCTTGCGCTGCTGGCGCAGATCATTGACGCCTACAAACAATTGAACAACATGGCGCGGTTGGAAACCGCGATTACGCGGCTGACCCAGGTTCAGCCGGGCACCGCGGAAGCATGGTACGATTTGGCGACCGTGCGCTTGGGCGTGGGAAAAACGGCGGAAGCCGCGAATGCACTCACGCAGGCCTTGACCATCAACCGCGCGCGGCGCGCCACCAATCCGGCGGCGTTTGATCTGGCGGGCGCGGTGCGGGCGGACGCGCATTTAGCGCCGCTGGTGACCTTGCCCGAGGTGCAGCGATTGTTGAATCCATGACTGGGGCGGGCGGTCTAGCTTTCCGCGCGCATCCGCTTCAAGCAGTGCGTCAGATAGGGCAGGAGTTGCTTCTTGCGTGAGACAACTTCGTTCAGTTCGTAAATGCCCGGCTCCAGTTTGGGATAATCAACTTGCGAGATAAACGCGTCGTCGCCCGCGACCACGAGCAGGGAATTTTGCGTGGTGACATCCGTCACGAGCAAGGCGGAGAACAAATGCTTGTGCGCGCCGCAATAATCTTTCAGGGCCGCGAGCAATTCCTGTTTGCGTTTCCAGAACTGGTCGAACCCGGTTTCTTCGATTTGCGCCACGCTGAAGGTACGCCCGTTTTCGGAGTATTCCTTGCAGTCCGTGGTGATTGCGCGTGGCGCCGTGTGCAGGGTCAGCAATGAGCCGGACGCGAACAGTTTCTCGGTGAAGGCCCGCGCGTTGACTTCGGCGATTTTCTCGAGCTTGCGCAACACTTCGCCGTCGCGCGATGTCGTCGTGGGCGAAGTGAGATTCAGCGTGTCGGAAACCAATCCCGCCAGCAGCAGGCCGGCGATGGGTTTGGGCAACTCGACGTCATGCCGAAAGAAACAATCCGCCACGATGGTGCTGGTCGAGCCGACCGGTTCGTTGCGGAACAAAATCGGTTGATCGGTTGTCAATGCGCCAATGCGGTGATGGTCGATGATTTCGATGATCTCCACTTCATCCGCGCCTTGCACCGCCTGGGAGAGTTCATTGTGATCCACCAGAATCAACTTGCGATTGACGGTCTTGAGAAAGTCAGACTTCGATAGGATGCCGACGGTCTGGCCTTGTTGATCGAGCACCGGGAAAATCTGATAACCGGAACTGGTAGCTTCATCGCGGACGACGGTGAGCGGCGCGTGCTCGCGGAAACACATGAATTCCTCGTTCAATACGTGTCGCACCGCCACGGCGGCGCGGCACAGGGCGGCCGTGGTGGCGGTGTCATGCGGCGACATGATGAGGCTGACGCCTTTTTTCTGCGCGGCTTCGAGCGTCTTGGCTTCGACCTTGAGTCCGCCTGTAACAACCAACGCGCGCACACCTTCGCGAATGGCCAGATTCTGAATATCCCAGCGGTCGCCGACCAGAATAGCGAGTTTTTCGCGGGCGAACGTATCCAGGCGCTCGGCAAACGATTCGAGACTCATCGCGCCGATCATCAGCGTGAGGTCTTCCTCCGCGTCAGGATCTTTCGCCACGAGAACTTCACCATTGAGCGTGCGGGCCAGATTGGAGAGCGACGTCAGCACGCGGCGCGAATCCACCAGCCGATTGGCGGCGGGGAAAAGAAACTTGCTTAACTTGAACAACGACAACAAACCGCGGCAGCGGCGGGTTTCATCCAGCACCGGCAGGATGCGGATGCCGCGTTCGTCCATCAACCCCAGCGCGTTGGCGGCGGTGGTTTCGGGCGTGACACTCATGATGCGGGTTTGCATCACGTCGCGCACCTTGGGCGAAACGTCAGCCACGAATTTCGGTGCCGGCACGCCGAACGTATTCAGCACGAAATCAATCCGGTCGTTGGTGTCGCCGCACCGCGCCGCGACGGCTTCCGGCAGGCCGGTGCGCCGCTTGAATTCCGCATAACCCACCGCGGAACAGATGGCGTCCGCGTCGGGATTGCGATGACCGATGACCAGGACTTCATTCATGCAACAAGGGGCGCAGCTTACGTTTGCCCGTCGGGGGCAGCAAGGAAAAGGCCGTCCGGCGCGTGACATAAAAGTCCGGCAAAAACCTTGTGCCGCGGCATTGGCTTTGCTCAGAATCAGCTTGGATGCGCCCGTCGTCATCAGCAAAGCCCAGTTTGCTCCAGCCGGTTTTGGCCGGAGCTGCCGCGCTTTTGTTTCTGGTGATTACCTTTCTGGGCGCAAGCGAACGGCTGCACAACCAGTTTCACGCTGATGACGCCGAACACCGCCACAGCTCCTGCGCCGTCTGCGCGCTGATTCAAGGTCAGGTGGACGTGCCGGCCGCGGACGTGTCAGAAATTGTCAGAACGCTGTCCGTTGCTTGGACACTGCCGTCGGATTCAAACTTCGTTTTGGTCTCGAGTGATCTTTCCGTTGCCTCCAGCAGGGGGCCGCCGGTTTCTGTCTCTTCCCAGTCGTAATTCGTGTCGTTAGTCCTGCCCGAGTGGGCGGGATTTGTGTTAACCCTTTTGGTCAATCAGTGGCGGGCTCAATTGGAGTTCGCCGGGAAAATCTTTGGCAGAAACATTATGAAACAGAATTTATTGAAATGGAGTGGGGTATGGGTTGCGTCGGTTCTGGCCGTGAGCACGGTCAGTGCGCAGGAAACCAATGAAGTCGAACAGTTGCGGCGGGAACTTCGCGAGATGCGCGCGCGCATGCAAGTGTTGGAACAGAAGCTCGGCGCGTTGGATGCACCACCGGCATCGCCGCCGACTTTGGAACAAGCAGAAGCGGTCACTCCGTCGGCCGCCGTCGCTCCGCCGGAGAAGTCGTGGTCGCTGGCCGATCCGATCCGCATGCAGCGCGGCAATGTTTACGCGGATATCGGCCTGGTGGCGACGTTCGCCGCCGGTGGCTCGACGGCGCGCGACATCGAAGGCGGCACGCAACTCGGCGGGCACGATCCCAATCAACGCGGCTTCACGGTGCAAGGCGCGGAGTTGAATCTGCAAGGTGCGGTCGATCCGTATGTGCGCGGCAATGCGAATATCCTGTTCGCCATCGATGCGGAGGGAGAAACGTTTGTCGAACTGGAAGAAGCCTGGTTGGAAACCGTCGCGTTGCCGGGCAATTTCCAGCTTCGCGCGGGACAATTGATGACCGATTTCGGTCGCCTCAACACCAAGCATCCGCACGCGTGGAGTTTTGTGGATGCGCCGCTCGTGAGCGCGCGCTTTCTCGGACCAGACGGCTTGCGCAATCCCGGCGCGCGGCTCAGTTGGCTCGCCCCCACGCCGTTCTATTCGGAGTTGATGTTAGGCATGCAAGACAGTCACGGGGAGACGGCGTCGAGTTTCCGCAGCGCGGGACACAGTCACGGCGGCGAAGAACCGGAAGGATTGCCGTTTGGCTATCGGCATCCGGACAACGACCGCGGCGTGCGGCACGTTACCGATTTGTTGTTCACGCCGCGTTACGCGTTATCGTTTGATTTGACGGATTCTCAAACCTTGCTGCTGGGCGCCTCGGCGGCATTCGGGCCGAATGCCAGCGGCAGCGCGGGCGATACGATGACGCAGATTTATGGCGTGGACCTGTATTGGAAATGGAAGTCCGCCAACGCGCATGCCGGTTTTCCGTTCGTGAGTTTTCAAACGGAAGCGATGTTGCGCCGCTATGAACTTGGAGCGTTCGATTGGGACGAGGACGGCAATCTCGGCGACGGCGACGGCAACGGTTTCGTGGATGACGGCGTGGTGACGGACTCGACTGGTCTAACGCCCGCAATGCTGAATCCGGAGACGGTGACGGACTACGGGTTTTATTCGGAACTGCTTTACGGTTTTCGCAAAGGCTGGGTGGCCGGTTTGCGCTACGATTATGTGACGGGCAAATCGGCGGCGTATGAGCGCGCCGGATTGTTGCTGGCGGATAACGCGGGCGGCGGGACATTCCTGGGGCGTGATCCGTTACGCGACCAACGCTGGCGGCTCTCGCCTAACCTGACGTGGTATCCGAGCGAATTCTCGAAGGTCCGTTTGCAATACAACTACGACGACCGCCGCGGGTTTGGCACGGATCATTCGGTGTGGTTGCAATTTGAATTCTTGCTGGGTGCGCACGCGGCACACAAATTCTAATTATGAATTCGATGACGAAATTCGCCCTCGGTCTGACCTGTCTGCTGCTGGGATTTACGGCGCAGGCAAGATTGAATGTGGTGGCCACGACGCCGGACATCGGTTCGATCGCGCACGAAATTGGCGGTGCTAGAATCGAACTCACCACGCTCGCCCGGCCCACGGAAGACCCGCATTTTGTGGATCCAAAACCCAGCTTCATTGTGAAGTTGAACCGCGCCGACGTGCTTATCCATGGCGGCGCGGATTTGGAAGTCGGCTGGCTGCCCAAACTCGTCGAACAGGCGCGCAACGCCAAAATCATCGGGGCCGCGAAAGGCGAAGTCCGGTGCTGCGAAGGCGTGCAGATGCGGGAAGTGCCCCAGAAGCTGGACCGGTCGGCGGGCGACATTCACGCCGCAGGCAATCCGCATTTCCTGGTGGATCCGGAGAACGCCAAGATTGTGGCCCATCACATCGCGGATACGTTCGCGCTGCTCGATGCGGATAATCGGGAGTTCTACGAGACCAACTCGCAGCAGTTTCAAGCCGCCCTCACGGCGAAACTCACCGAGTGGCAGGCGAAATTGGCGCCGTTCAAAGGCGCGCATATCGTCGCCTACCATAACTCGTGGTTGTATTTCGCCGAACGGTTCGGGTTGAAGATTGAGTTGTTTCTCGAACCCAAGCCGGGTATTCCGCCGTCGCCGGCGCATCTGGCGACGGTGATGGCGAAGATGAAAGAGCTGAATGCCCGCGTTGTCATTGTAGATCCCTATCTGAATCGCAAGACCGCCGAGACGGTCGCCCGCGGCACCGGCGCGAAAGTTGTGGACGTGACACAATTTCCCGGTGGCGTGAAAGGGACGGAGAGTGGTTACATCGCCCTCATGGATTATCTGGTGAACTCGGTAGCGACGGCTTTGGAGGGAAGGAAATAGCATGGACGGAGCGGACGCCTTGACCTGGTCACAAGTGATGGCCGTGATGAAATGGCCGCTCGTGGCGTGTCTGTTGTTGCCGGGCATTCTGGTTTACTACGGCCTGCACATCATCAAGCGCGAAGTCATCTTCGTGGACCTGGCGTTGGCGCAAGTCGCGACGCTCGGCACGTGCGTCTGTCTGTGGCTCGGTCACGAGGCGGAAGACATTCACAACTTCTTTTACTCACTTGGCTTCACGCTGGCGGGCGCGTTGTTGTTCACCTTCACGCGGCCCAGTAAAAAACCGCGTGTGCCGCAGGAGGCGCTCATCGGCATCATTTACGTGGTCGCGGCGGCGGCGGGCATCTTGTTGTTAAGCAAAAGTCCGCATGGCAAAGAAGAATTGCAGCGCACGCTCGTCGGCGATTTGCTCACGGTCACGCCGCAACAAATCTGGAAGACGACCGCGCTCTACGTCGTCATCGCAGTCATCCATTTCCTGTTCCGCAAGCAGTTCATCAAACTGTCGTTCGATCATGATCACGCGGCGCAGGGCGGATTGAACGTGCGACTCTGGGACTTCCTGTTTTATGCGTTGTTCGGATTGATCGTGACCAGCTTCGTGCAAGTCGGCGGCGTGCTGATGGTGTTTTCGTATCTCATCGTGCCCGCGGCGAGCGCGGTGTTTCTGGTGAAGTCGTTGCCCATGCAATTGCTCGTCGGTTGGATGGTCGCCACGGTGGGCAGTGTCGGTGGATTGTATTGGTCATTCCACAAAGACTTGCCCACGGGCGCAGCGATCGTATGCGCGCTCGGAGTCGCCTTGTTGCTGGCGGGACTAATTTCCCGATTCCGCCGCGCGTAGCGAAGCAAGACGGCGACGTGAACGTCGCCTGCCTGGTCTGACTTAGTTTGCGACGACTATCAACGGACCGTGGTTGTCACAGTGATCGCCGTGCGGATGATGCAGGTGACCATTGACGACGTAGTCAACGTGGTCGCCATGCGGAACCCCGGGGTGACCGCACTTTGCCGCGTGAACGTGACCGGCGGGTTTTTCGGCAGTGCCGTGGCCCGGGGTGCAGTGCACGGGATTCGACGCGCTGACGGCAATGACATGCTCGTCCACGTGTAGGTCATGCGCGTGATGCAGATGGCCGCCGTCGAGATAGTCCGTGTGACCGTCGTGATGAACGGCGAGATGGCCGCAATTCAGGCCGTGTTGATGTTGATGGGCCTGACCGTGTTTGCTGTGGGTGGCGCAACCGCCAGCCAACAGGGCCAATGGAAGGATGAGGAACAATAGTTTTTTCATGGTTACAAGTGGGCGTGAACAAACGATACCGTCAGAAAACAAAGTCTGGCATCCGAAGCCAAGCGGCGGATTTGCAAGCGACTTGCAAATATCACGGTTGTCGGTGTGCACGGGTTTTGCTGAAGTGAAGCTGTAATAATGAGTCGGTCGCAACAATTGAGAAACTGGGCTGCAAATCGCCGTCATTGGATGGCGGCGTTGCTGCTCGGTGTCTTTCTCAGTGTCTTCACCGTGACTCTAAGTGAGGCATTGCATCGGGCTTTGCACGATGAGGCTTGCGACCCGCAGCATCAATGCGCGGTCACCATGCTCCAAAGCGGACAGGTGGAAATGCCCGTGGTCGCCATTGAACCAGTGCTGGCTCGCGGCCCCGTTGTCTTGGCCGCGCAACCTCAGTTTGATTTTGTCCCGGCGGTTGATTTCTCTCTTCCTCCCAGTTGCGGTCCGCCCGCGCTGCTTTCCTGATTCTTTGCGGCTTCATTGCTGCCCGGCACCAGAAGTGTGCTCCCGGGCGGCGGTGCAAGTGTGATTCCCAGGATTCATTTTGGCTTGCTGCTGCCTGTATTCACCGGCGTGTGAATCAAAAGCGGAAAAATCTTATGAAAAAGCATTGGTCGTTGAACCGCTGTCGCGCGTTCACATTGATTGAATTGTTGGTGGTCATTGTGATCATCGCAATTCTGGCCGCCATGTTGTTGCCCGCGCTGGCCCGCGCCAAGGGCAAAGCCAAAAGCATCTCGTGCGTCTCGAATCTCCGCCAGATCGGGCTGGGAATGAGCCTGTATGCCGAGGATGAAAACGGATACCTGCCTGGCACGGCGCATTTCAGCTTGAGCAACAGTTGGATCTTCAGCCTCGCCAGTTACGTCGGCAACGTGGACAAGATTCGCATCTGTCCCGGCGATGCCAAAGGCGATGAGCGGCTGTTGCAACGCGGCACGAGTTATCTGTTGAACGAATACACGTCCGTGCCGGCGCTTGATCCCTTTGGCAGTCCGATTCCTTCCGAACCGGTCTGGAACAAACTCAGCTCGATCAAACGGCCTACCGAGACATTTCTCGTTTTCGAAGTTTCGGATCGGGCTGGTACCGGAACGGGGCAGGACCATTCGCATTCACGCAATTGGTTGAATGGCTGGAACAGCGTCACCGAGGACATTCAGCCGGATCGGCATGGTCAATCTGCGAATTATTTGTTCGCCGACTGGCACGTCGCGGGAGTCAAAGCCGAGAAACTCAAACAACGAATTGAAACCGGCGACAATTTCGCCCGCCCGCCGCAATGAAGGTGATTTCCCCAATCACAGGAGCACCGAAGATGGAGGTGGCAGTTCTCGCGCTGCGAGAACTTCGCCCGCGCAGTAGCGGGCGGAACGAGCGGCAGACACCGGTCGCGTTTCAAGACGTTGCGCCGCTGCACGCGGCGCGACTGGTCGCAGCGCAACCAGTTCTACCTCTTGGCCGGAAAGCCGGCGCCCCAAAGACTTTCACGGTGCGAGCCGTGATTCAACAGAGAAAACCCAGTAGTAAAAACGAAGTATGAAAAAAACAACAACTCAGATCACCGGTCGCATCTGTCAGCTCGGGCTGGCAGCGCTGTTGACCACGGGCCTGACGGTTCAGGCGCAAACGCCGCTTTATACCGGCCACGCCGATGTCGGTCTCGCTTATGACGCCGATGCCAACGAATGGGAACTGCACGTTCACGACGGCGAGAACGACGTGGAATATTTTCCTGCGACCGACGCCTTGTTGATGGTGAAGTACCAGGCGCACACCACTGTTCCCGCCGGAGCGCAGTGGAGTTTTCTCGGCGCGGCGGGCAGCAGCACGTGGATTTTGCCCGCGACTGAAGATGAGGATTTGTTGTTCCTCGGAATCGGCGCGGAGGAAATTGACCCCGGCATCTTCACGGGAAACAGTCTTTCGCTCGCGTTGAAGGCGGTAAGCGGCCCGGGAAATTTCGCGTTGTACGATACGGATTCGTTTGGTGATCCGTTGTTGCGCTGGAATTCCGCGGACGGATTTTCCGGCGCGGATGTGCTGACGCTGTCCACTGGCGGACACGCTCACTTCAACTGGGCGTTCAGTGCGCCGGGCGATTACACGATTACGTTGGAAGCATTTGGCGAGAGCGCACTGAATGGTTTTACGAGCAGCGGTGACGTCTCGTATTTGTTCCGCGTCGAAGCCGTGCCCGAACCGACGATGGGAGCGCTGTTGGGTCTGGGAGGCATGATGGGTTGGTGGGTGAGCCGGCGCAAAAAGATGTGACCGGAAAAACTGGCGCGGTCGCCGTCGTTCTTTCCGGCGACCGCGCTTTCTCTGACGATGAAAAAAATTCTCCCCCTGGTTCTGATTGCGGTGTGTGGCTTTTTTGCCGATGCGCAACCGCTGTATCTCACCAATCAGCACATGGACTTTCGGTTGCAGTATGATTCCGCGTTAACGGACAGCAATCGGCTGAACGTGATTCTCGGTTACGATCCGGGGCAGCGCGTCACCAACACGCAGGCGTACATCGTGGCGAATCCCAACGCGCA
>CAZKMR010000077.1:17617-22949 GCA_964553795.1 uncultured Bifidobacterium sp.
CGGGGCAGCGCGTCACCAACACGCAGGCGTACATCGTGGCGAATCCCAACGCGCAACTGACGATTCCCGCCAATCCCAACTTCGCGTTCCTCGGTCCGGCTGGCGCGCCGATCTGGATTCTGCCGCAGCAACAGAACGTCACGCTGCCGTTCCTCGGTATCTCCGCGGAGGATATTCCGGGCGGCGTGTTTGAGAATCCCATTGCGCTCGAACTCGTTTCCGTGGAAGGACCGGGCAACTTTTTCGTGTGGTCCGTCAGCGGCGCGGGCCAGCCGCCGACGGTGAAAATGATCGCGACCAATGGCGTGGTTTCTCCACAGCACCGACAGGCGGACGTCTTTATCGGCAGTCACGAGCACAACAATTGGGCTTTCAGCACGAACGGACTTTATCGCGTGACATTTCGCGCCAACGGAACGTTTCTCGGTCACGCGACCAACACCTTGGGACGCGATGTCGCCTGGTCGTTTCAAATCCTGCCATTGCGCCCATGGGAAAATTGGATTGCGACGAACTGGCCGCCCGCCACCGCGAGCAGCACGAATGGGCCGTCGGCTGATCCCGATGGCGACGGCATTCCAAACGCGCTCGAATACGCGTTGGGACTCAATCCGCATCAGAATTCAACTGCTGGATTGCCGACGTTTTCCTTCGTGATGGATGCGGGCGAAACTTACGGCGCGCTGACGTTCACGCGAGTCAAAGCGGCTACGGATATTGATTATCTGCCGTCGGTGCGAGGCGCGTTGCACGTGGGCGAATGGACGACACTGACGAATGTCGTCAGCACGGTGGATTACGGCGAGACTGAAACTGTGACCGTGCGCGATTTTCTCCCCGCCGCGGCTGAGCCAAATCGGTTTTTCCAATTTCGCGCGCGGCTGAATTATCCATGAAAGATGCCGCCCAACGATTGGCCTGGGCGTTGAAAGCCTGCCAGCGTCTGCAGATGCGCCTCACGCCGGTGCGGGAAAAGATTCTCGCGTATCTGGCGACGCAGCGCGTGCCGGTGAGCTTGAGCACGTTGATGGAGGCGGAAGAAATGCGGGACGTTTGCAATGCGACCACGGCATATCGGACGCTGATGCTATTGCGCGAGGTGGAGGTGCTGCGCCAGGTCGGATTGCCGGACAAGGTGAGCTTCTTCGTGTTGAACATTCCCGGCGAGAACAATCACTTCTTGATTTGCCGGCAATGCGGCGCGATTACGGAATTGCCTGCCGAATCTCACTGCGAACACATGGAGCACGACGTTGCCGCCGCGCACGGTTACGCTCAGCTTTATCACGAACTGCAATTCTTCGGCATCTGTCCGACCTGCCAGAAGCAGCCGAGTCGTGTCATTTCTGCCAAGCTGCCGGTGATGGCCAGCAAACACGGCGCGCAGGGATCAGTAGCGCGGTTGCAGCGTTGATTTTTCTCGTAAGAATCGCCCCGACGATTTTAGATTCAGTGCCCACAAATGCACGCGTACTCAGAACGCTGGCACGAACCGCATTTGTAGGTCTGGAACTTGAATCGGAAGTTCGTGGGTTTTGCGTCAGGACTTCGCTTCAACTGCACGATGAGATTGTAACCTTCTCCATCGGGCAGCTTGGTTTTGCTCACGAGCGAGTCGCCCTTTTTCTCGAACTCAATCGTCTTCTTTCCGTCTTTGGTGTCGGCGATGACGGTGACTTCCTGAGTCGTGGCGGCAACGGGCTTGAGATCTTCGGAGTAAAAATTGATGGAAATGGTGCGGTCGTTCGCAACGAAAAATTCCGCGTGCGGATTGGTTTTGGCGAGCAAGCGTCCGCCTTTCGGTCCGGCGAGTTGCTTTTGATCGCTGGCTTGAAGGGTGAACGTTCCAAAGCCGATCAGGCAAAGAAGAGACAACAGTTTGAGCGCGTTCATGGCAATACTGGTTTGATTTTTCATGATGGTTCAGAGCTTTCGGTTTTAACCGGGGTGCGTTTCGATTCAATCCACTCGTAGAGCGCCGGGAGCAGGACGAGCGTCAGGAACGTGGAACTCATGATGCCGCCAATCACGACGGTGGCGAGCGGGCGTTGGACTTCCGCGCCCGCGCCAGTGGCGAGAGCCATCGGAACGAATCCGAGCGACGCAACGAGCGCGGTCATCAATTTCGGACGAAGTCGCAGCAGCGAACCGTCCCAGACGGCGGTGCGCAAATCCGCGCCGCGTTCGCGCAGTTGATTGAAGAAAGTGACGATCATCAGTCCGTTGAGCACCGCAATGCCGCTCAGTGCGATAAAGCCCACCGCCGCGCTGATGCTGAAGGGCAGGCCGCGCAACCACAGGGCGAACACGCCGCCCGTCACTGCCAATGGCACGCACAGGCTGATGAGCAAGGTCTGGCGGACGCTGCGAAACGTGAACCAGATGAGCGTCAGAATCAGCGCGAGCGCCACTGGCACGACGATGAGGAGGCGTTGCTTGGCGGCGATGAGATTTTTGAACTGGCCGCCAAACTCCAGGGCATAACCGGGCGGAAGTTCCAAGCCGGCATCGAGCTGGCGTTGCGCCTCACGCACGAAGCTTTCGATGTCGCGCCCGCGCAGATTGACCAGCACTGCGGCGCGGCGTTGGCCGTATTCGCGCGTGATGGCAGCGACGGTTTCGCCCATACGCAGTTCCGCCACGCTTTCCAATGGCAACAAACCGCCTTCGCCCACACGCACGGGGAGGCGCTTCAATACCTCCAGTTGATGGCGGAAGTCTTCGCCGAGGCGCACGGTGACGGGGGAACGGCGATTGCCTTCGATAATCGTGCCGAGGGTCTCGCCGGCCAACGCGTGTTGCACGACGGCGTTGATTTCGGCGGCGTGCAGATTGTAGCGACTCATCACGTCGCGGCGGGGAATGATCTCGAGCAACGGCGTTTTGCCGAGCGCGTCGAATTGCACATCCGCCGCACCAGGAACTTTTTCGAGAATCTCCTTCGCCTTCATGCCCAACTCCTGCATGACGGTGAAATCTTCGCCGATGATCTTCACCGCGAGATCGGCGCGCGTGCCTTCGAGGATTTCGTTGAAGCGCATTTCAATCGGCTGGCTGAACAAATGCGCTTCACCGGGGACGTGCTTGCCGAGTTCAATGGTCATCAAGTTGGCCAACTCGTCCTTGGTGATGGTGTGTCCGTTCACTTTGCGCCATTCCTTGCGCGGTTTGAGCATCATGTAAGTGTCGGCGACGTTCACGCCCATCGGATCGGTGGCGATTTCCGCCGTGCCGAGGCGTGAGAACGTGTATCGGACTTCAGGAAATTTCTCCAATAACACTTTCTCGCCGCGTTTTTGCATCGCGATGCTTTCGTCAATGCCGATGCTCGTCACGCGAATGAAATGCGTCGCGAACGAACCTTCGTCGAGTTGCGGGACAAACTCCGCGCCGAGCCGTTGATAGGTCACTATGGCCAGCGCGAACAAGCCGACAGCGATTCCGAGCACAATCAATCGAAACCGCAGTGCGAACGTGAGCACGGGACGATAAACGGCTTTTGCAGCGCGCATGAACCAAGTGTCATCTTCCGCGCTGTAAGTTGCGGCCGTTGCAGAAGTTTTTTCAGTCCGCGCACTTTCTTTGCGGCCCAACCACGCCACGCACAACGCCGGCATAAGCGTCAGCGCGATAACCAACGAACCGACCAACGCGAAGATCACGGTGATCGCCATCGGCCGGAACATTTTCCCTTCGATGCCCGTCAACGCGAGAATTGGCACATAGACCACCGTGATGATGAGCACGCCGAAGAACATTGGATTCACAACTTCCTTCGCGCTCGCCAGGACTTCGGTCGTGCGTTCCGAGAGCGTGAGTCGGCGGCCCAGCGCGCGTTGCCGGTCCGTGAGGTGGCGAATGATGTTTTCCACCATCACGACCGACCCGTCCACAATGAGGCCGAAATCAATCGCGCCCAGACTCATCAGGTTTCCGCTGACGCGACTTTGCACCATGCCGGTGACCGCAAAGAGCATGGACAGCGGAATAGCCAACGCGACGATGAGCGCCGCGCGCCAATTGCCGAGCAACAGAAACAAAATCACCACCACGAGCACCGCGCCTTCAAAAAGATTTTTTTCTACGGTCCAAATCGTGGCGTCCACGAGTTCGGTGCGATCATAGACCGGGATGATGACCACGCCGGGCGGCAGTTTGGTTTGAATCTCCTTGAGGCGTTCCGCGACGGCGCGGGCGACGATGCGACTGTTTTCGCCCGCAAGCATGAGGGCTGTTCCGAGCACGGCTTCTTCGCCGTTGTAAGTGGCCGTGCCGGTGCGGACGCCGCTGCCGATCTCAACTTTCGCGACATCGCGGACGAGAATGGGCGCGACGCCTGAACCGAACTTGAGCGGGAGGTTGGCAATTTCTTCAATCGTCTGCACGCGGCCCGCAGTGCGAATGGCGACGGATTCGCCGCCAACTTGAATCACGCTGCCGCCGGCATTTTCGAGATTCTCGGCGATGACTGCGGCCACCTCACTGAATGTGAGACCGACGCTGCGGAGCTTTTGCGGGTCGGGTTGAACGACAAATTGTTTTTCGTAGCCGCCGCTGGTGTTGACCTCGGCCACGCCGGGAGTGGCGCGTAAACGTGGCTTGATGAGGAACTCATGGATTTGCGTGAGTTCCATCAACTGTGCTTCGCGCGAAGTAGCGGCGGGCATCCTGCCTGCCGTGGAGGGCGGCATCTTGCCGCCCGGATCGGCGTTCGAAATTGGAGACGTTCCACGAATGTCAGCGGCAATCTGGCTATCCACGTTTGTTTCGCCGGGCTGGAAGCCCGGCTCTACGGCAGGCAAGATGCCTGCCGCTACATTCGTTTCGTAATCCACCACATAGTAAAAAATTTCGCCGAGGCCGGTGCTGATGGGCGCGAGTTTGGGCGTGACGCCGGGCGGCAATTCATCGAGCGCATTTTGCAGTCGTTCGCTGACCAATTGGCGGGCGCGATAAATGTCCGTCCCGTCCTCGAACACGAGCGTGACTTGCGACAAACCGAAGCGTGATAACGAGCGCAGTTCCGTCACGCCCGCGATGCCGCCCATTTCTGTTTCGATGGGAAACGTGACGAGCTTTTCAATTTCCTCCGGTGCGAGCGCGGGCACTTGCGTGTTGATCTGCACCTGGACGTTGGTGATGTCCGGCACGGCGTCAATCGGGAGCCGAAACGCCGACCAAATGCCGACGCCCACGAGGATGAACGTGGCGAAAAACACCAGCGCCCGCTGGCGTACTGAGAATTCGAGTAAGCGTGCGAGCATGCTTACCCTTTGGCTTTCTTCGGCGGGGCAGGGCAGCAACCCTGACCGCCTTTGACGGCGCGCAATTC
>CAZKMR010000078.1:0-22727 GCA_964553795.1 uncultured Bifidobacterium sp.
CGGATTTCGACTTTTGCCGCGCGGCGGTTTCGCTCATGCTACGCCGGTGGAATGGATGCCAATCGTTGCCGCCGTGTTGGTCCTGGTTTGCGCCGGGGTCAGTTGCTTTTTCTCGCTGGCGGAAACGGCGCTCTTTTCCCTGAACAAATGGCAGGTGCGCGATCTGGCGCAACAAACGGGGCGGGGCGCGTTGGCGGCGCGGTTGCTCGCCGAACCGCAGGATTTGATTGCGACGATCGCGCTGGGCAACACTTCCACCACGGTGGCGATGTTGGCGCTGGGGTTGTGGGTCGGGTTGGTGGGGCATTGGTCGTTGTGGCTGGTGCTGGCCGTGGTGTTGTTGCTGGCGCTGTTTGTCGGGGAGGTGTTGCCGAAAATTCTCGCCGTGCGCCGACCGGAGGTCTGGGCGCGGCGCGTGGCACATCCGCTGGCCTGGTCGCAACGGGTGACGCGCCCGCTGCATCGCCTGGCGCAGCGGTTGAATCGCCGGTTGATGACGGCGGTGATTCCGGCCAGCGTGAAACCGCAACCGGCGTTGACTGATGCGGATTACCGGGAGTTGGTGGAGTTCGCTTTCCAAAAGGGCAATCTCGCGCAATCCGCGCGGGACATCATTCTGCAAATCGTCAACCTGGACCGGCGCACGGTGAAGGAAGTGATGCAACCGCGCGCCAAGATGGCGGCCATCCCGGATGATTTGGCTGTGGAGGAGATGATCGGGGCGGCGCGGAAAGCGCGGCATCAACGGTTACCGATTTACGATGAAACGCCGGACACGATTGTGGGCATTCTGAATACGCGCGCATTGTTGCTCGATCCGACGGTGGACTTGTCCGAGGTCATCGAGTTTCCGTCGTTCGTGCCCGAGACGATGAATCTGTTGCAATTGCTCAAGAGCTTGCAACGCCAGCGGCGCGGCATGGCGATTGTGGTGGACGAGTTTGGCGGCGTCGCCGGTCTGGTGACGATGGAGGATATTCTGGCGGAACTGGTCGGCCGGTTTCATCACGCCTTGGACGCGGCGGGATTTGTCATGGAGAAACTCGGGCCGGGTCGTTGGCGCGTGAATGGCACGATGCGCCTGGACGATTTCCGCCGGGAACTGCCGGAGTTGCCGGAAGTGGCCGGGATTGAAACCATGGGCGGCCTGCTGACGAAGTTGCTGGATGTGATTCCGGCGGCGGGCGAAGCCGCGACGTTTCGCGGCTTAAAATTAACCGCGCAAAGCGTTGATGAGCGCCGCGTGCGGGAGTTGGTGGTGGAAAAGGCTAAGTAACGTGGAAATCAAACTCCTCATCGTTCTGGGAATTGTGGCCTGTCTGGTCGTGTCGTTTTTGTTGTCGGGTATGGAGGCGGGCGTGTTTGCGTTGAGCCGGCTGCGGATTCGGCAACAACTGCGGGTTGGGAATGCGTCCGCGCGCGTGTTGCATCAGTTGCTGGAGAATCCGGAGAATTTTTTGTGGACGATCGTGGTGGGCAATACGCTCGTGAACTTCCTTGTGTTGGGCTGGTTGTTCTCCGAGCTGTACGGCGTGCCCGGATTACAATCGGGATGGTTTATCCCGGTTTTTTTCGCGGTGGTGTTCGTGTTTTACACGCTGTTCGATTTGTTGCCGAAGATGGTGTTTCGCATGTATCCGAATCGGTTGTGTTTGTTCATGGCGCGACCCTTTCGGCTTTTGCATATCGGGTTGCGGCCCGTGGTGGCGCTGGTGGAATGGGTGGCGCGCGGGCTGTTGCGGTGGACCGGCGGCCGAAAATTCTCGGGACACTTGTTCGGCAATCGCGAAGAACTGCGCCAGGTGGTGCAGGAATCCGAACAGATGTTCACGTCCGAGGAGCGCACGATGATTACGCGCGTGTTGGAGCTGGAAAATCTGACGGTGCGACACATCACCAAACCGTTGGCGGAAGCGGTGACGATTTCCGCCGAGGCGCCGGTAAGCACGGTGATGGAACTCTTTCGCGCCAACGGGCACACGCGATTGCCGGTCTGGCAGGAACGCGATGGCAAGAAGCGCATCGCCGGTCTGGTGAGCGCGGAAAGCTTGTTGTTCGGAACCGAACCCGCGCCCACCGCCAAAGTTTCCGAGATGATCACGCCCGGGTTGTTTTTGAATGAAGATTTGCGTCTCGCGGCGGCGCTGGAACGCATGCAACGCGGCGGACAACGCCTTGCGATTGTGCTGGGGCGGGACGGCCAGGAAATCGGCATCGTAGCGCTGGAGGACATTTTGAAAACGGTCTTCGGGGAGGTGCGCTTCTGATGAACTGGGATTACGCCATCGAGATTGCGTTCAAGTTGCTGGCCGTCATCTTTCTCGTGTTCCTGAACGGCTTTTTCGTGGCGACGGAATTTGCGCTGGTCAAGGTGCGGACCACCCAACTGGAGCCGGAGGCGGCCCGCGGACACCGCCGCGCGCGCATGGGATTGCATCTGGCGCGGCATCTCGACGCGTATCTCAGCGCGTGTCAGTTGGGCATCACGCTGGCGAGTCTGGGCCTTGGCTGGATTGGCGAGCCGGTATTCGCGGATTTGCTGCAACCGGTGTTTCAACTGTTCAACGTGGAGAATGAAAACCTGAAACACTCGCTATCCTTCGGCATCGGTTTCAGTGTGATTACCTTCCTGCACATCGTCGTTGGGGAAATGGCGCCGAAATCACTCGCCATCCGGCTGGCGATGCCGACGACGCTATGGATTGCGTATCCGATGCGCTGGTTTTATCTGGCGATGTATCCGTTCATCTGGGTGTTGAATGAGAGCGCGTTGTTGTTGTTGCGCATGATTGGCCTCGAGCCGGCGCATGAAAGCGAAGGGATTCATTCGGAGGACGAACTCCGCATTGTGCTGGCGTCGTCCCAAAAGCAATTGGGCGCGTCACGATTCAGTCGCGACATTGTGCAAAACGCGCTGGATTTGCGGCGGCGCGTGGTGCGCGATGTCATGCGACCACGGAAGGAAATGACTGCGCTCGATACGCAGGCTTCCATTGGTGAATGCCTCGAGGTTGCCGAGAAATCCCGTTACTCGCGTTTTCCGCTGTGTGAGGCAGGTGATTTGGACCGGACGCTGGGGGTCGTGCACATCAAAGATTTGTTTGCCTTGCGACTCAAAGCGCGTACCGGGGCGGATTTGTTGCCGGTGTCGCGCAAGATCATTTACGTGCCGGAAATGGCGCGATTGGAAAAATTGTTGCAACTGCTGCTCGAACGGAAATTGCACCTGGCCATCGTGGTGGATGAATACGGAACCACCATTGGCCTGGTGACGCTGGAGAACATCGTTGAAGAACTGGTCGGTCAGATTCAGGATGAATTCGATCAGGAAAAGCCGTTGCTGACGCGGGCGAGCGAAACGAGTTGGGAAGTGTCCGGCGCCTTGCCGTTGCACGAACTGGAAGAACTGGCCGGGGTGCGGTTGTGGGCCGAGGACGTCACGACGACGAGCGGGTGGGTAACGCAAAAGCTCGGTGGTTTTCCCAAGGTCGGCGATACCGTCAGCCTTGGCGGCTTCGATTTACGCGTGGAAGAAATGGAAGGCACACGCGTGGCGCGATTGCGGTTGTCAAAACCTGCGGCCGCAACCGAACCGCCCGCCTAAACCACACTCGTTCGCGACCGAATTCACCAGCGCGCGCCGCGAATCGCAAAGATCGCGGCGCCCACTGCCGTCGCCGCGCACAGAGCGACGGCGGACCACAGTTGTTCCCGGGCGGCGCCGGCGCCCAACAACGTCAAAAGTGCGACCCAGATGATGAGCGGTTGATAGTCGGGGGCGGTCTTGCGGGAGCGGGCTTCTTTGTTGACCAGGAACGGCGTTGCAAACGCAAACAACAACACCGCCGTCAACGCCCAGCCGAAGGAATTGATCCAGGGCATGCCGTGCCACGTGAGGTCAAATTTGGTCGGCAACCAGATCCAGTAACGCGTCACTTTGGTGGCGAATGGCTCCAGCGCCAGATCGAACAACACGACCAGCAGGGTGGCGAGGCCGATGACCCAGAAACCGTATGTCTTGGTTTTGCGCCAGGGTTTAAGGACGAGTCGCGCGACGCCACGGGCATTGAGCGCGACGACGATCCAAAGCGCGGGCATCACCCACGCGAGGCTGCCGTTGAAAAATCGCGGCCCGATGGCGTCCGTGTAGGTGAATGGACCAAACGGAATCGCGGTGGCTTTGCTGAGGGCATGCGCGCCACCGCCAATCACAGCCGTAATCGCCGCGCCCAACAGCACCTTGTGTCCCGGCAACCGGCGCGCCATTCCCGTGAGGGTCGCAATGGCCGTCATGATCACCAACAAGGCTTCCGCCAAACCAGCGACTCCAAGCAATGCCATGCCCGTCAAAGTTTGTGCGAGCACTACCAGCGTCAGGAGAATTGAAATGGCAAAGGCGAGTTGCGCGCCAAGCTGAAACAGTCGGGCGGACGGTGGTGGCTCGGCACTCGGACGGCGGGCGGCGGTGGTTGAACTCATCTTTGGCGCGCGGAGCGTAAACCAATTTTCTGTGAAGCGAAGCTGAAAAATGGACACCCGAGGGAAATCTGGGCGGTTTGCGGGTGAGGTTGGCCCGGAAAACCGGCGAGAATCACTGGCAGATTCGGTGGCGGTGCGTGGCATTAAACTTGTTGTTCAGAATCGCCATAACATGAATAACACTTTCAACCTGGACGACATGATGAGCGCCGTGCGGTTTTGTGCGGCGGAAATGGATACGCAATACGGCGATACCGTGTTTGACGAATGGGTGGTGATCTCACTGAAGGGGGCGCAGCCGCGCATCCTGCATTATTTCGGTCCGCGCAATTACGAGTTCCGCCAGAACTTCAGTCGTGATTTGGGCCCGCTGAAACAGGCGCTGTTCGCCGGCAAGCATCGGCCGGGCGATTTTGAATTCGCGCGTGACGGCCGCGGGACGTATTTCGAGGCGTTCATGGCGCTGGGCAACGACACTTACCTGATCTGCAACAACACGCGCGCGTCGATGAACGAGATCGCGCAAAATCCGCGGTGGTTGAGCGCGCAAGTGCCGTTTGCGGATTTGAGCGAGAAGGTTTGCGCCCGCAACCCCGAAGCTGCGCACAACTGAGCGCTCACGCCGGCAGGCCGGTCTTCAGAAAATATCCGTAGGCGATAATCAGCGCGAATCCCGCGAGGCGCGGCAATTGGCCCCACACGGCCACGCTCACCAGATGCAGCATTGAAGCGCCGACCAGCAAATAAACGCCCGGCAGGAAAACCGCCGGCAATTCCAGCGGGCGGAACAGCGCATACAATCCGATGCAAAGCGGAATACAGATGTGCCCGTCGCCGGCTTGCGACGCGTACACGACTTCCGGTTGCCGCCGCCAGCCGTAGTACAGCGCGAGAATGGCGTTGGGCAACACCATCATCCAGCCGCTGAGCCAACCGAGATTGGCGGCGCTGAGAAATCCGGACGGTTGAGCGTTCAACCAATCCACCAGCCAATTAATGCTGAGGTAGGACGCATAAGCGCCGAGTCCCAACAATACGAGATTCAATACCAGCCACCCGCTCAACGGATTGCTGCCGCTGTTGGCATTGTCCTTCAAAACTTCGTAAACGTGGAAGCATTGCCAGAACAGAAACAACCCCACGAGCACCAGACCATCATCGAAAGAAATTTTGCCGTCGCGGCCGAGCGCCCAAACCACGCCCACAAAAAAGAGTCCCGCCAACAAGGTCAACAACACGGACAACCGGTGCGTCGCCGGTTTTTGGCGCGCGGATTTTTTCTTTCCTTTGCCTTTGGTCGCGCCGCCGGTTTGCACCTGCCAGAGCAGGGCGGGCAAACCGATGAGCAGCGTCAGGTTGGTGACGTTGTTCACGAGCGCATTGGTCATGACTTCCGCGCCCGGACCGCGATCTTTGGCGAGGAGGAGCGCGAAGATCAAATTCCCGATGCCGGAACAGTACGGCATAATGAGCGTGCCCAGCACCGTGCCCTCAAAACCATCGGCGCTCATGGCTTCCAGTCGCCAAATCATGAGAAACGACGCCGCGATGAAAATAGCCAGGAAACACCCGGGCGCATACACCCCAGTGGTCTCGATTTGCTGGATCAACACCTTCAAAGCGCGCGGAGTAAACCAATCTGCGTCGCACGTGCCAAGGGCAGATTCGAGATTATCGCGGGTCGCCGCGCTTGCGCCCGCTCAAGGCTGCTCGGGCGATTCGTTGGCCGGCGCGAAGTTGGCGGCAAACGTGTGGTACGCGTTGAGCGCCGTTTCGCGCAACGAACCGGCGGGCAGATGGCGCAACCAATCCACAGTCGCGGCGGAGTCGTTCATGGCCCACAAGTTCACCAGGTTTTCTACGGCGACATCGCGGGTGGGCGTGGCGGGAAATTGCGCCAGCCAGGCGGCGGCTTCCGTGGGCGCGGTTTGCGCCCAGCGTTGCGTGACGGCAACAGCGGCGCGGGATTGAACTTCTCCGGGAGGCAAAGCCGCAGCGATCAGCGTGGCGGCAGCGGAGACGTTGTCCCCGGCGGCAGCCGTCGCGATGGCGGCCAGGAGTTGTTGTTGCAAATCTGCATCGGCAATTTTTCCGACCCAGTCCGTTGCCGTGGCAAAATCACTATCGGCCCATTGCCGTACTGCGTGAACCAACAGTTCATCACGCTGCGGGGAAGGTGACAAAGTCCCAGCCAGTTCCAGCGCGGCGATGGGATCGGAACGCGCGGCTTCATAAGCGATGCCGAGCGCAGCCCATTGGCTTCCCTCGTCGGCAGGCAGGGTTTGCAACCAGGTCGTCGCGCCAGCCAAATCGGTTTCAGCCCAGACAATGGCGATTTGCTCCAGCGCGGCATTGCGGGCGGGGCCAGTCGGTAGTTGCGCCGTCCACGCCGCGGCAGCCGTCAAGTCGTTCTCGGCCCAGCGGCGCACGAGCAATTGCCGCATCTCGATGGCCGTGAGGTCGTTCTGCGCCAGCAGCGTTTCCAGCGTTTGCGGCAAGTCCGCGGGTGTTACTGCTGCGACTGCTTGTTCAAGGTCTTCGTCGGAAACGCCCCAATGCGATTCGGTCGGCAATGGCATGGTCGCGGGCGCGTGGCGCCGGGCGGGCGGTGTTTCAATTTGTGCGAGGACGACTTCGGTCTTCGAACGCGCCACCGCGGTAACAGTTTTGGGCCGGTGTTGTGTCAGGATGGAATCAACCGGGACAACGCGCTCCGCGACGAACGAGAGCACCAGCAACAAACCGATGCCGACCGGAGTCGAATACTGCTTGAACGTCTTCACGGGCAAATCCGTCGCTTACGGTACCACGGTGGTGCTGGTAAAGCTCGCCGTGTTGGCGGAGTTGGTGTTACCCGAGGCCACCGCGAATCCGACGTAAATGTTGGCCGCCATCGAAATGCTGCGACTATTTACCGCTGTCCAGTTGGTGCCGTCCGTGGACTTGTAGCCGGTGATGGTGTTGCCGGTGCGAACGAGGCGCACCCAGGTGTTCGGCAAAGTGGACTTGGTTGAAGTCGTGCTGCTGGAACTGCCGCCCGTGTTGCTGCGGCGCTGCCAGCGAAACTTGAGACTTTGCGGCACGCCCATGAACGCGTAGCGCGAGTTGGGCATCAGGCTCTCGCGCATCATCACGCCGAAACTGCCGCCGCTGTTGGCGGTTTGCACCGCGGTCAAGCGCGCGCGAATTTCGCCATCGGCATTCAAGGGTTGATACACGAAACGGAAATTGTCGCTGGCGCCGCCGACTTTGCCGGCGCCGGTCAGAGTGAAAACGCCATTCGAGTGGCTGGCCTGCCCGGTCACACCGGGCGTGCCAATGTCCACCGTTTGCCATGGCGCCGGCAACGCGGGCGAGGTCGTGACGTTGATTGTGGCGGCGCCGGAATCCACGGTTAATCCCGCGCCATATACCGCGCGCGCTTTGACGCTGTAAGTCCCGGAATTCACATTGGCCCAGGTGAAACTATACGGCGCGGTCAGGTCTTCTCCGAGCACGGTGTTGCCGTTGAGAAATTGCACTTTGGAAATGGTCTGCCCGTTGGCGGTGACGTTCGCCGTCAGGCTGACGCTGGCCGGGGCCATGTAACTGGAGTTGTGCACCGGCGCAGTCAGTGCAATCGCCGGCGGAGAGGTGACGGGGGCTTGGTAGCTGACTTCGTTGGACGGAGTGCTTTCTTCGCCGGCGGCGTTGCGGGCGGTGACGGCGAGATAATAAGTCTGGCCGGACTGCAAGCCGGACACCGTGGCCGACGTCAAAGCGCCGACATTCGTGACTGCGGTATAAGCGCCGCTCGCCGTGCCATAACGGACTTGATAACTGGTCACGTCCGAACTGGGACTGGCGTTCCACGCGAGGGAAACGGATTGAGCTACCTGAGCATTTACGTGGGAAGCGCTGACGAACAACCCGACCACGAACGACAACAACAAGAGACTTCTTTTAATCACAACAACAACACGACTGACTTTTCACCGTCCTTTTTCCAATTCGCCGGTGCGAACCGGAACGGCTCGCTTCCTAGCACGGCCATTGCCAAAGCTGCGACGCGAGGGTGAGCGGGAGCAGCCGCGGTGTCGTGGTGCGCAACAACGCGCGGCGGTAAGCCGTGGCGTTGCCCTTGTTACAACGAAGACGGAGCGTGAAGCGGGTGCGCTGAAAAATTTTCGGCTCGTTCAGGTCGAATCGCGCGGGTGAAAATTTCCGATGAGATTTGTTCGAACGTTGCACCCGGCTTGTGCAACAACTCAACGCGCGGAACTCCGGGTTCCACCCGGGGCGCTAAGTGGCGGCGTTTTGGTTTGTTGCAGTTCGCCTGCATTGCCAGCGCATCTCCATGCTGTGGTAAGTTGCGCCGACGGGTGAGTTGTGATCACAGTCGCCACCAGTAATTCCCTTAGCGGGGGCTGGGAAATTCCTGGGGCGAATGCTTGTCCAGTTTTGCGTACGCGGCGGCGCTGGTGATTCCAAAAATCTTCACGACTTTGTGGCGCGCGGTGTGACCGCGAAGCAATTCCACTTTGCCGCGCGGACAATCCAGCGTGCTCGCGAGCAAGCGCAGCAAGGCTTCGTTGGCGGCGGCGTCCACCGGTGGTGCGGTGACTCGGATGCGCAGTTCCCCACCAATCGCACCAGCGATTTGATTGCGGCTGGCGCGGTGTTGCAAGTTGATGGCGAGAGTGACGCCGTCGGGTTGCGCGGTGAGATAGGCGGGGAAGGACGTTGGGCCCGCGGTCGCGGGGACACGTTGGTTTTTCCGGTCGTGCATTCGGGGAGAAAGGTTGGCAGAATTGGCGCGTCAATGAACGCAAAACTTGCTTTGTCGCTGGGCTTGCTGCTGACGTTGCTGACCGGGTGCGCTTCCTTGCGCTACTCCACGCCGCCGGTTTATCCCGACAGCACGCCGCGGCCGATTCCCGATCCACCCACTCAGCCGACGGAGCAACAAATTCTCATGCGCGCTGCCGCGCAACCGATCGCACCGTTTGCCGGCGAAGGCTGGCGCGAGCTGTTCGACGGCAAAACACTCACGGGTTGGCGCGTGACGAAATTCGATCAGGGCGGAAGTGTGGCGGTCACCAATGGTTTGCTGGTTTTTCACCAAGGCCAGTCATTTGTCGGGGTGAACGGCACGAATCCGATTCCGCAGGTGAATTATGAAATCGCGTTCGATGCCATGCGGCTGGCGGGAGAGGATTTTTTCTGCGGGTTGACATTTCCGGTGCGCGACGCGTTTTGCAGTTTGATTGTTGGCGGCTGGGGCGGGGGAATCGTCGGCTTGTCCAACGTGGACGGGGCCAGTGCTTCTGAGAATGAAACGACGAAATACATCAGCTTCGAGACCGGCCGCTGGTATCGTATTCGCTTGCGCGTGACGGAACAAAAGATTGAAGCGTGGATCGAGCAGAAAAAAGTCGTGAACTTGAATTCGGTGGGACGGCATCTGCAGGTGCGTTTTGGCGAGATCATGCTGTCACAACCGTTCGGGTTGTGTTCCTGGGAGACGAGTGCCGCGTTTCGCGCCATCAAAATTCGCTCCGTCCAGGAACCGGATCAGCAACCGTATTGACGTTTTGTGATATTGACTCGGAGGGACGCGAATGGAACGATGCCGGGCATGAACACCCATTCTGTTACGCCGACGTCCCGTCGGGATTTTATCAAGCAAACCAGCACCGTCGTGGCCGCTTCCGCGTTGGCCGGCCTTGCTTTGCCGCACGTCCACGCGGCGGGGAATGAAACCATTCAAGTGGCGCTCATCGGTTGCGGCGGCCGCGGGACGGATGCCGCGGGCAACGCGCTTTCCGTCAAACACGGCGGCACGAAACTGGTTGCGATGGCGGACATTTTCCCCGATCGACTGACGTCAAAATTCGCGGCATTGCAGCAGCAGTTTGGGGCTAAGGTCGATGTGCCGGCCGACCGGCGGTTTCTCGGTTTCGACGCTTATATGAAGGCCATGGATTGTTTGAAGCCGGGCGACATTGTGATTTTGACCACGCCGCCGGCGTTCCGGTGGGTACACTTTGCCTATGCGATTGAAAAGGGGCTGCATTGCTTCATGGAGAAGCCGGTGACGGTGGATGGCCCCGGCAGCCGGCGGATGTTGAAGCTGGCCGAAGCGGCAAAGGCGAAGAATTTGAAAGTGGGCGTCGGGTTGAATTCCCGGCACGCGCGCCATCTGGAACAACTCGCGGAACGCATTCACGATGGAGCGATCGGTGACATCATTTCAGAACGCGGCTATCGCATGCACGGACCGGTAGCGACGTTCCAATCCACGCCCAAGCCTCCGGGGATGAGCGAACTCTTGTTTCAGATTCAACGCTTTCACAGCTTCATCTGGGCGAGCGGTGGCTGTTACAATGATTTTTACATTCACATCATCGATCACCTGAGCTGGATGAAGAACGCCTGGCCCGTTAAGGCGCATGCGCTCGGCGGGCGGCATTACCGCCAAAGCCCCGATGGCAAACCGTACATCGATCAGAACTTCGACAGTTATGCGGTGGAATACACTTACGCCGACGGCACGAAGTTCTTCTTTGAAGGCCGCTGTATGACGGGCTGCTACGATAATTTTTCCAGTTACATTCACGGCACCAAAGGCAGCGCCATTGTTTCCAAGAGTGGCGATTGCGGTGGACCATCCAGCATTTATAAAGGGCAGTCGCCCAAAGGTTCGGACCGCATCTGGGTGTCCAAGACGCCGCCCGGCGAAGAAAACTGGTATCAAAATGAATGGAACGACTTGATGGACGCGATTCGCAACGATCAACCCTTCAACGAAGTCGAGCGGGGCGTCACGGTCAGTGTGGTCAGTTCGATGGGACGGTTTGCGGCGCACACCGGACAGGAAGTGACGTTTGAAGACATGCTGAATCACGACCATGAATTGGCGCCCGGGCTGGACAAATTCACCATGGACTCCCCCGCACCGGTGCAACCGGATGCCAACGGGCTTTATCCCGTGCCGATGCCGGGAATCAAAACGACGCGCGAGTACTGAAGCGGCGGTTATCCGGTCATTAGCCAAAAGTAAAATTGGTGGCCCCGCTGGACTCTGGCGGCGTCAGGATTAGATTGGTCTGGAAACCCTCCGTGATCGCGTGGGCTGCGCGTCCCGGGGCCTTGCGTTTCTCAACCGGAGACCAAGCTATGAAAACGCTCTCAGACTTCGAGAAGTGCCAAACCTTTCTGGATGCTCAACTTCGGCCGGGCGCAACGCTGTCGCCATTTCCGCCCGGCGAAATGCCCGTGCGCGCCATCACTCTCTCGCGCCAGGCCGGTTGTGGTGCGGCGGTAGTTGCGGAGCGCTTGGCGGAACTGCTGCAATCCCACGACAAATCCGCTCCCGCGCCGTGGACAGTATTCGATCGCAATCTCATCGAACAGGTGTTGGCAGATCACAATCTCCCGGTGCGTTTCGCCAAGTACTTGCCGGAAGATCGCGGGTCTGAAATTCAGGATGCGATGGATGAATTGTTTGGCGTGCATCCTTCAACGTGGACCGTCGTCGAGCACACGGCGGAAACCATCTTGCGGCTGGCGCAACTTGGCAACGTCATCTTGATTGGGCGCGGCGCAAATCTCATCACCGCCAAGTTGCCTGGCATCTTTCACGTGCGCCTGGTGGCGCCGCTGGAGCAACGGATTGAACATGCGCATCACCACTATCATCTGAGTCCGGACGAAGCGCGGGAATTCATTGAGCGCGAAGACCGCGGGCGCGCGCGGTACCTCAAGAAATACTTCGAAACGGACGTGGACGATCCGCTGCACTATCACCTGGTCATCAACACGAGCCTCGTCGGTTTCGAGGCGGCGGCAGATTTGATCGTCGCGGCGGCACTGCGAACGACCGCGCCCGCCATGGCGTGACGTGAACCCGCCTTTGCCGTTGCGTCCCCGGCCTTGCCTGCTAACGTGCGGGCGAGGTTTGCATGCAACATCCGTTACTCTACCAAATCAACACCCGTTGCTGGCTGAAAGAGTTGTCGACCCGGTCCGCTTCCCCCGTCACCCTCGCCACCGTGCCGGAGTCGGAGTTTGCTTACTGGCAAAAGTGCGGATTCACCCACCTCTGGTTGATGGGCGTGTGGACGACCGGCCCGCATGCGCGCGACATTGCGGTGCATCACCCGGATTTGCGCCGGGAGTATGATCGCGTGTTGCCGGACTGGACTGATGCGGACGTCGCGGGTTCGCCGTATTCCATCGCGGATTATTCGGTGTCGAAAGCGCTGGGCGGCGACGCGGAGTTGGACGAATTTCGCACCCGCTTGCATCAACACGGCATGAAACTCGTGTTGGATTTTGTGCCCAATCATCTTGGGCTCGATCATCCGTGGGTTCGCGCCCAACCCGAATTGTTCGTGCAAAGCTCCAAAGCGGTGGAGGGGACGTTTGCGGTTAAAACCGAGGCCGGTTCGCGTTGGATTGCCAACGGTAAAGATCCCTACTTCGCGCCGTGGACGGATGTGGCGCAACTGGATTATCGGCGTGCCGGCACGCGCGCGGCAGTGCAAAAGCTCCTGCTAAACGTGGCTGCCAAATGCGATGGCGTGCGGTGTGACATGGCGATGCTGCTCTTGAACGAAGTATTCGCGCGGACCTGGGCGCATCTACCCAGCAACGAGCCACCGCTAATTGAAGAATTTTGGCCCGCCGCCATTGCCGCCGTGAAACAGGCGCAGCCGGGTTTTATTTTCATGGCCGAAGTGTACTGGGGATTGGAAGGGGAACTGCAAGCGTTGGGTTTCGATTACACTTACGACAAGGCGCTTTATGACGACCTTGTCTGGGGCCATTTCGCCGAAGCCCAACGCAAGCTGCTGCTCGCGCCACCCGAATATGTCGCGCGGAGCGTGCATTTTTTGGAGAATCACGACGAGCCGCGTATTGCGGAAAAATTGCCCGGAGCGGAAAACCGCGCCGCGGCCCTGACGATTTTGGGATTGCCGGGAATGCGCTTTCTCCACGAAGGCCAACTCACCGGCGCGCGCTTGAAAATGCCGGTGCAACTTGGGCGGCGTCCGAAGGAGACTGTTCATCCCGAAACCAAGGCGAGTTACGAATCGTTGCTCGCCGCGCTGCAGAAAACTTTTGTGGGGCAGGGGACGGGAAAAGTTCTGACCCCGCGCGCGGCTTGGGAGGGGAATCCGACCGGTCAATACTTCATCGTCGTATTCTGGCCCGGCACGGGCGTGGAGTTTGATTTGGTAGTGGTGAATCTTGCGGCGCACCGCAGTCAATGCTACGTCCCGCTGGACGTTCCGGGGCTCGCGGACCGGGATTGGATCTTGCGCGATTGGTTGAGTCCGGAACGCTACGAGCGCGTCGGCAGCGATCTCGCCCAAGCCGGCCTCTATCTCGACGTGGCGCCGCATGGCGCGCAAATCTTCCGCTTCGCGCCCAAGGATTAAATAAAATCGCCGCGGAACAATGACATCGTTCCGCGGCGAATGTTTACTCGCGCCGGGCATAACCGCCCGATAATCTTTAAGTCAACCGAGCTTCGGCGTGGTCGCGATTCTCCCAGCCGTTCAACAGCGTTGACGCTTCGATGGATTTCTTCTTCAACGCTTCGAGTTGGCGATGGCCTTCGGCCTGGGCGCGGCGGGCTTCGTCGCGATCGGCTTCAGTGCGCACCAACAGCGCTTTGAGCGGTTCAATGCTGGCGCGCGTCAGTTCCAATTCCGTGGCCCATTCTTTCTCGGCGATTTGATGCGCTTCCGCTTGTGCGGCCAGCTTGGCGACGAGATGTTTCTCGCGTTGGGTCGCTTCCACTGCTTCCAGTTCGCGCCGGCGCAAATCGCGGTCGCGCTGGGTTTGCAATTCGTTCTGCCGCGCCTCGAACTGCGCCTGCAATTGTTGATCGCGCTGGCGCAGCTTGAGTTGGAACGCTTCGTCCTTCTGCTCGGCTTCCTGCGTCAGGCGCGTTTCGACCGCGCGGAGGCGCGATTGCGTTTGTTGTTCCCATTCCTCTTCGCGGCTCTTCAATTCCGTGGTCCACTGCTGTTGCAGTTCCGTTTCCCGGGCGGCGGAGCGGGCGGTGATTTCCTGCTCGCGTTGCTTCCATCGCGCGTGGAAGGCGAGTTCTTTCTGTTGCAAGTCTTCCTTCAAGCGGGTTTCCGCTTGCCGTGACTGGGCTTCGAATTGGCGGGTCAATTCCAGTTCGCGCCGGCGCAACTGCTCTTCCGCCTGGGCCTGCACTTCGCGTAACCGGGATTCCGCTTGCGATTGCAACTGTTGCTCGCGTTGCTTGAACCGGTTTTGCGCGGCTTCTTCGCGTTGCTGCAATTCGCGTTGCCAGTGTGCGTCCACTTCCCGGGCCCGCAACTCGAGCTCGCGTTCGAGTTCGGTGCGCCGCTCGCGCGCGTCCTGTTCCACTTTCGCTTTTTCTTCCGCCAGCCGGTTTTCAAAGGCCACGGTCAGTTCGTGTTCCTGCTGTTTCAAACGATGCGCCAGGTCGTCGTCGCGTTGGCGCAACGTCTTGTCGAATTCCAACTGTTGCCGTTCGGCCCGATGTTTCTCCTGGCGCGTCACTTTTTCCAATTCGCGCGCGGCATCTTCCTGCACTTGGGCCAGGCGCCGCTCGAACGCGTCCGCTTGTTCCTTGAGTTGCATTTCCGCGGTGTCGCGGGCGTGCCCGGCTTCCTTGAGTTCATGGGCGAGGCGGGCGTTCTTTTCCACCGCTGCCATTTGCGCATCCGCCATCTGCCGGCGCGCCTGGAAGACCTGCGCTTTGCAGTCTTCGGTCACGGCAATCAGTTTTTGCTGATGCTCTTCCTGCAACGCGAGACGCTCCGTTTCGGCGGCGACGCGTTGTTCGTCCAGTTCTTTGCTCAATTGGGACAGGCGATCCGCCCACGCGTTCTGACGCATTTGGACCTGCCGCTCGACTTCCAATTTCTGCAAATCGCGCATCGCGTCTTTTTCCTGCACGGCGCGGTTCAAGGAATCAGCGAGATCGGTAAACTTCGCGACCCACTCGTTTTCCTTCTGCTTCAATTGCGTCTCATGCGCGCTGCTGGCGGTCGCCATCGCGGCACGAGCGGTTTGCAATTCGGCCTCCTTCGCAGCCAGAGCTTTGTCGGCGTTGGCTTTCGCGGTGAGCAGCGCCTGGTCACGCGCGACGATTTGCGTGGAGGCTTCGCGGGCGATGCGTTCGGCGCGAAGAATCTTGAGCCGACCAGCACGCGTATAAAGCCAGTGCAATCGGCGACCCAGAAATCCGAGCCGATGCGGCGGACGTTGATTTTGATTTTGCGGCAATTCGTTTTTGAACAGCGTCGAGAAACCAATTTCCACCATCAGCGTCGGCAGGAACGCCACAATGAAGGCAAATACCGGATAAACCCAGATGCGCACCATGCTGATTTGGTCCGTCAAAATATCACCGCGTTCCTTGGCCGTGGCATTGATGGACATCGGGCGTTCGCCAAAGATCAAACCGCGGACAATTTCCACCGTGGTGGCAATCCGATGCACCTGGGTGTTGCGAATGGCCGTTTCTCGCGCTTCGTAGAAACCTTCCGCGCGTTTGCGGGCGGCGTCAATTTCTCCGCGAATGTCATCCACTTTGAGCACGGCGACGCCCAAGGCTGCATCCAGTTCTTTTTCCTCGGCGGCGAGGGTTTCGTTGAGTTTGGTTTGCGCGGCCAACAACTCGGCGCGGCGGCGATCGGCCTCTTCGCGTTTGGTGGCGGAACGGCGATCGAAATCTTCCCGAATGCGCCGGGCGTCTCCCGCCACTTGGGCGACAGCTTCGCGCCGCTTGTTGTTAACGGCGATCAATTCGGCTTCCTTGGCTTTGATTTGCTCGTCGAGATCGGCGATCAAGGTCGGCTTGAGAATCGTGTTGACCTCACGTTCCGGCGGCACGCCGGGGTCCACTGGCTCCCGCATTAATTGGCGCTTGATGACGTTGGCGTTGTCATACTCGGCCTTGTCTTTTTCGTAAGCGGTTTTCTTGTTGGTGTAGGCGGAGAGTTTGGCTTTGTAAGCATTCTCGATCCGCGCTTCCTCCGCGTTCCACTTGCTGGCCCGGGTGATTTCTACTTCGCGTTTGGCGCGCAGGTCCGCGATGGCCTTGGTGATTTGCGCGGCATCGATATCAAATTGCCGGGTAATGGCGGCCTGGCGCGATTCGACGGTGGACAATTCCTTGGTCTGGTAATCCGTCAGCGAAATGGCGTCGGCGCGAGCTTCGTCGGTGCGTTTCAATTCGTCTTCCAACTCGGCTTTGGCCTTGGCTTTCTTGGCCGCGAACTCGGCGAGTTTGCTTTCGCGATCCGTTTTCTTGTCGGCGATGGCATCGAGTTCGCCCTGGAGTTGCGCGATTTTCGTTTCTTCCGCCGCCGCCTTTTCGAGAAACTCGCTGGCAGGCTTCATGGCGACGGTCATTTCATAGACGGCCATGTCTTTGACCAATTGGAAAGTGAGCACGCAGATCAACGGCAAGCCGACAAAGAGCATGAACATTTTCTGCCGGCCAATGCGCGACGCGGTCCAGATGGCGAGCGGCAATTTGAGTAATTCGACAGCCAGAATTGTTGCGCCGATCGGCCCGATGCCAAAGAACGTGACGCCCATGCCCGACGGCAGACAGACGGTCTGCTGATATTTCCAGCCCGTCGCGAGAATGACGAATTCCACGATCGTCGCCATGACGAGCAACGGCAGGGTTAAGTACGAAATATTCTTATTCTTCAACCGTTGCCACAGGGACGAACCCGGGCCGGACGGCGGCGTTGCTGCGGAATCTGGTGAGCTTGAATCAAGGGGATTTTTCATGACAGAATCGGGTGAACTTGCAAACGAACTACCGGGAAGCCGAACAATGACGAGGTTTGCCAAGGCATAAAGCCTGGCTGTTAACCGTCCAACCTGTTAGCAGTTTTTGCATCTCCTTAGGCAAGAATGGTGCAGCTTACGTGCCAGCAGAGTGAATCCAAAGGAAACCAGGTCCAGGCTTCAGAATTTCACCGCCAGATAAACCACCTTGATGGGCGCATTGGACATATTGATATCCTGACCTTGCCCCGGGGCGCGGTGTCAAAAACCCGGACGACCCGCAGACCTTCTTGGGCGCAGCGAGGACTTTTTTTAGACGGTGGCGCTTTTCGCGCGGGAAGCTTGTTGATAAACGACCACTGAGTGCCAGCCCGCGGGTGAAAGAGTTTCATCGGCAGCTCGTCGCCGACAACGCATAGAGACAGGAGGCGAACATTTGGTTTTGGAGTTTAGTGCCGTCGCGAAAAGTCTTGCCTGACCGGGAGAGGTTTTTCTACGCTACGAATCCCTTGGGCGCACCCATAGCTCAATTGGATAGAGCATCTGACTACGGATCAGAAGGTTTTAGGTTCAACTCCTAATGGGTGCGCCAGTTCATCTCTCCACTTCACCTGCTATCGGACATTTTTCCTGTCGGTCATGGCTCTGCATTTGACAGGGCGCGGCGCCGGCGTTTAATCTGCGCCACTGTTTCCACGCCCAAACTCCGTGGAGCAACGAACTTTTGTGGCTGAAAAAGACGATTATCTGATAGACATGCTGGTCGATCTGGGATTCGTGGTCCCGGACCAGGTGGCGCAAGCGCGACAGGAGGCCGAATCAGCCGGAGTCGGCGTCGTGGATTACATGGTGGCGAACAAAATGATTCGCCCCGAAGACGTCACCCAAGCCAAGGCCGCCCATTTCGGCGCGGAGACGGTGCAACTGTCCGGCTTGCAAATCGCCGACGACGTCATCGCCACGGTGCGGCGCGACATCGCCAAGAAGTATCGCGTCATTCCCGTCTTCAAACACGAGAACAGTCTCACGGTGGCGATGGCCGATCCGTCCGACATCGCGACGGTGGACGCGCTGAATCATCTGCTCAACATGGACATTGTGGTGCAGGTGGCCTCCGAGTCTGACATCGAGGCGGCGTTGAGCAAATACTATGGGGGTCGCGCCGATTCGCTCGTGGACACGATGATTCAGGAGATCACGCGGGGCGAAGTAGAAATTGCCGCGCCGACCGGCGACATCGCCACGGGTGGTGACGCCGCGTTAACGGTGGAAGGCGATGCGCCGCTAATCCGGTTGGTGAATCAAATCATCATCGACGCGTTCAAGATGCGCGCCTCGGATATTCATCTCGAGCCGCTCGCGAAACGGTTTCGGTTGCGTTATCGCATTGACGGCATGATGCACGAGGTGAAGAGCCCGCCGAAGCGATTGCAACCGGCGATCATCGCACGTCTCAAAATTCAATCCAACATGTCCATCGCGGAACATCGGATTCCGCAGGACGGCCGGATTCAAACGAACGTGGGCGGCAAAGTCATCGATCTCCGCGTCTCCTGTTTGCCGACGCAGCATGGCGAATCCATCGTCATGCGTATTTTGGACAAGGAAGGCTTGCGCGTGGGTCTGGCGGAACTGGGCTTCCTTTCCGATGACCAGGCGATGATCGAAAAACTCATCAGCCTGCCGGACGGAATTCTGTTGGTCACCGGGCCGACCGGTTCGGGTAAAACGACAACGCTCTATTCCTGCCTCCATTACATCAATCGTCCCGACCGCAAAATCATCACGGTGGAAGATCCGGTGGAATATATTCTGGCGGGTATTAATCAGGTGCAAGTGAGTGAAGTGGTAGGGCTGACGTTTGCGGGCGCGTTACGCTCGATTCTGCGCCAAGCGCCGAACGTGATCATGATCGGGGAAATTCGTGATATCGAAACGGCTTCCATCGCGATTAACGCCTCGCTCACCGGTCACTTGGTGTTCTCGACATTGCACACGAACGACGCGCCCGGTGCGGTGACGCGTTTGATCGACATTGGAGTGAAACCCTTTTTGGTGGCATCTTCGACGCGAGCCCTGATGGCGCAGCGGTTGGTGCGCAAGATTTGTAAGAAGTGCGGCGCGCCGCACCTGCCGCCCGAAAATGAACTCAAAGCACTCGGCATCGATCCTGAGAAAGCTTCAGGTGCATCGTTCCGCAAGGGCAAGGGTTGCGATAACTGTTCCGGCACAGGTTGTCGGGGCCGGATGGGCATCTTTGAGATTTTCGTGATCGACGATGAAGCGCGGAAGTTGATTTATGACAAAGTGCCGACGTCCGTGCTGCGGGCGCGGGCGCGCGAAATGGGCATGCGGACATTGCGCGAAGACGGCGTGCGCAAGGTGTTGTCCGGATTGACCACGCCGGATGAAGTGATCCGCGCGACGGTGAGTGACGAAGCTTGAGTGGTCCGGTCCAAACAGAGAAAAGAACTGACGAAGCCGGTTTGAGGAGTTTTTTGCATGGCATATTCGATGTCTGATTTGTTGCAGTTGGTGGTGTCCGAAGGCGCCGCTGACCTTCACATTCGCGTGGGCATTCCCCCAACGATCCGCGTGCACGGTATTTTGCATCGGGTCGAAGGCCCGGCGTGTCGGCCCGAGGACACCGAAGAATTGATGCGCAGCATCACGTCCGACGATCATATCCAGCAAATTCGCGAACGCGGCGGCGCGGACTTCGGGTTTGCCTTCGGTGAAGTGGCGCGGTTCCGCGTCAGCGCCTTTAAGGAAAAGGGCAACTTCGCCATGGTGCTGCGGCAGATTCCCAGCAAGCTCCTCACGATGGAGCAAATTGGCATTCCACCGTCCGCAAAAGAATTGCTCTACAAACCGCGCGGTCTGGTATTGGTGACCGGCCCAACGGGTTCGGGCAAAACGACGACGCTGGCCTCAATGATCAACATCATCAACGAGGAACGCGACGAAGCGCACATCATCACCATCGAAGACCCGATTGAGTATTATCACAAACACAAGAAAGCGGTGGTGACGCAACGCGAAATCGGCGTGGATGTGCCGAACTTCGCGGAAGGTTTGCGGCGCGCCTTGCGGCAAGACCCGGACATCGTGCTGGTCGGTGAAATGCGCGATCTGGAAACAATTGACGCTGCGATCACGGCGGCGGAAACAGGGCACTTGGTGTTCGGCACGCTGCACACGACGGGCGCGGCGAAGACGATTGACCGTATCGTGAACGCGTTTCCGACGAATCAGCAGGAACAGATTCGCATTCAGCTTTCCACGGTGTTGCAAGCGGTGATATCGCAATTGCTGATTCCGCGCGTGGACAAGCCGGGTCGCGTGGCGGCGTTTGAAATCATGGTGAACACGCCGTCCATCGCGGCGCTGATTCGCGATAACAAAACGTTCCGGATCAACTCCGACATTCAGACCGGCGCCAAATACGGGATGGTGACGCTCGACGGATTTTTGCTGGAGAAATATATGGCGGGCATGATTGCCCGCGAGGAAGTCATCACCAAATCGCAGGACCCGGTGACGATTCAACAGAAGTTGCAGGAGCTGGAGCTGGCCCAGGCTGTCAGCGGGAGCAAGAGTTGATGTTTAACTGATATGTCCGAGGAAATTTCAAATCCGCTGTTGGCATTGGTCCGGGAACAGGGCTTGCTCGACGACCTGCAATACGAAGAAGTGGTGGCCGAGATCAAACGCAGCGGCACGTCGGTTTTCCAACTTCTTCAAGACTTCGGCATCATGGACGCCGATGCCATTCTTCAGGCCATGGCGAATCATCTCGGCGCGGAGGTGATGTCCTTGAAAGGCGTGGAGATTCCCAAGGAAGCACTGGCGGCAGTGCCGGCCAACACCGCCAAAATGTATCGGGCATTGCCCGTCGCCTTGGACGGTCAAACGCTCCAGGTGGCATTCGAGGATCCGCTCGATCCGGCCAAGATTGACGAGCTTGGGTTTGTCGCCAAGAAGGACGTCCAACTGGTGCTCGCCAATCCGGCGGAAATCTCCGCGGGGATTGATCGCTACTACGGCGAGGAGAGCAGCGAAGATGTAGCCAAACTCCTGGCCGAACTCGGCGGTGATGACAAAATCACCGAAGAGGCGACGGCTGCGGCCGAAACCGACGATGAGGACCTAGTGGCCAATCTGGCCAACGAAGCCCCCATCGTTCGATTCGTCAATCTGGTGCTACTGCAAGCGGTCAAGGATCGAGCGAGCGACATTCACTTTGAGCCGTTCGAACACGAGTTCCGCATTCGTTATCGCGTGGACGGCGCACTTTATGAGATGTCGCCGCCGCCGAAACACTTGGCGTTGCCGGTCGTTTCCCGCATCAAGGTCATGGCGAATCTGAACATTTCAGAGCGCCGTTTGCCGCAGGACGGTCGGATCAATTACAAGCTGGGCAAACGCGAGATCGATCTTCGTGTTTCGACTTTGCCGACGCAGTTTGGCGAATCGGTCGTGCTTCGTGTTTTGGATCGCTCGGCGGTCAACCTGGAACTCGAATCGCTCGGATTTCCCAAATACGTGTACGATTTTGTCAGTGAAGTCATTCAACGTCCGAACGGCATTTTCGTTGTGACCGGACCGACCGGTTGCGGCAAGACCACGACGCTCTATTCCTGTTTGCGCCGCGTCAATGCCATCGACACGAAATTGCTGACGGCGGAAGATCCGGTGGAGTTCGATATCGAAGGCATCATGCAGGTGGCCATTAACGATGCCCAAGGCATGACGTTCGGCAAGGCGCTGCGGTCCTTCTTGCGGCAAGACCCGGACATCATCATGGTCGGGGAAATGCGCGACTTGGAAACGGCGCAGATTGCCATTCAAGCGTCGCTGACCGGTCACTTGGTGCTGAGCACGTTGCACACGAATGACGCTCCGGGGGCCGTGACGCGTCTGGTGGACATGGGCACGGAGCCGTTTCTGGTGTCGTCCACGCTGATGGCCGTGCTGGCGCAACGCCTGGTGCGGACGATTTGCAAGAACTGCCGCACGCCGTTCGAGCCGACGGAGCAACAGTTGGCCATGTTGAATCTTTCGCCACATGACCTTGGCGATAAAGTGTTTTATTACGGCCGCGGCTGTTCCAACTGCAATGACACGGGCTACAAGGGCCGGAAAGGCATCTATGAATTGCTCGTTTGTGGCGATACCATCCGCGCCATGATCACCGAACGTGCCCCGACCGTTGTCTTGCGCCAGAAAGCGGTGGAGTTGGGAATGGTGACGCTGCGGGAGGACGGCTTGCGCAGTATCTTCGACGGTGATACTACTATCGAAGAAGTCGTCAAATATACTTAACCCGGATTTTTTATGCCCAAGTTCACTTACGTGGCGATGGACCAGAAGGGGAAAGAGCAGAAAGGGACCATCGAAGTAGCCAGTCAGAATGAGGCCATCGGCCGCGTCAAGGAGATGGGCTTGTT
>CAZKMR010000079.1:0-22602 GCA_964553795.1 uncultured Bifidobacterium sp.
GCGAGTTGGTCGTGGGCCAGCCGGCAGAGCCGGTCGAATTCCTCCGCCGGAAAGTCCGATTGGAATTCCGCGAGCGTGGGCCATGAGGAAAGGATGCGCTCGGCGGACGCCAGCGCGGCGGCTTGCTCCGCCTCGGGAAGGTCACGCCAGTATTGCACGCGCTGATTGGATCAGAATTCCGCCCCAATGGGTAGCGGTTTTCGCGCTGCGAAAACCCCGTCCGCGCAGAGCGGACGGCGAAGTTCGCCTTCCCACCAACTCGCGGCAGCGCACCGAGCCGAACGGCGCAGCGCGCCGTTCACCACCACGTTGATGAAAATCTCGCCCCCGCCAACAAGCCGGGGGTTTGGGGTAGGAGCGCGGCTGTGTCGCAGACCAGCCGCAGGTTTGCGCGAACTTGCTGCGCCTGATGCTTCGCACACAGTCGCGCTCCGTGGTGGGGCGAGGCTACCGACGAGCCGGCTCGCGAGGACGCTCGCCCCACCTCGCCTTTGCGTTCAGGAAACGGATTTTGACAGTTCAAATGGGTTCGGGCATCGTTGCCGCGTGAGTTCGGAAATCATTTTCGAGGTAACCGAGGCTGAAGAAGGCGGCTATTGCGCCACGGCGCTTGGGCACGGCATCACCACGCAGGCGGAAACGGTGGAGGAATTGCGCACGATGGTGCGGGACGCGGTGAGTTGCTTCTTTGATGATCCGGAGAAAGCGCCCAAAATGATTCGGTTGCACTTTGTCCGGGACGAAGTGTTGGCGCGATGAAAACGCCGCGCGACCTTTCCGGCGCGGAACTGGCGAAGGCTTTGCGAAAGCTGGGTTATGCGATCACGCGCCAATCGGGTTCGCATCTCCGCGTGACAACCCAAGAGGGTGGCGAACATCACGAAGTCATTCCCAACCACAGTCCGATAAAAATCGGCACGTTGAAGAGCATCCTGCGGAACGTGGCGGCGCATCATCGCATGGCGGTCTCCGAATTGTTGGCGCTACTTGACTTGTAAGTGTGGCGGCTTGCTCCGCCTCGGGAAGGTCACGCCAGAATTGCACGCGCTGATTGGATCAGAATTCCGCCCCAATGGGTAGCGGTTTTCGCGCTGCGAAAACCCCGTCCGCGCAGAGCGGACGGCGAAGTTCGCCTTCCCACCAACTCGCGGCAGCGCACCGAGCCGAACGGCGCAGCGCGCCGTTCACCACCACGTTGATGAAAATCTCGCCCCCGCCAACAAGCTTGTGTAGCGGCGGTCTATGACCGGCGCTGAAATTAAAATCGAATTGGTAGCGCTCATAGAGCGCCGCGACAGGAGCGCGGCTCGCCTCACCTGCTGCGTCGCTGCACCTCCGCGGGTCAGGGCTCGAGCCAGACGCGACACCGATAGAACAGCCCCGCGCCCGCGCCGGGCACGGTCACTGCGACATTCTGTTCATCGCCGATGACATTGGTGTAATTGGCCACGCCGCTCCAGGTGTTCAGATTGCCGCTGCTTTCCAATGCGTAATGCCGGGTTAAGCCGTCGTAACCCACGCCTTGCGCGCGGCGCGCCAGAAACGAAACCAGCGTTTGCCCGCCCACGCGCGCCACTTCCAGGCGGAACACGTTGGTGACATTGTTCGGATTGTTTCCCGCGATGTAATTCACGGACGCTGGTTGGCCGTTGGAACTCAGCGACGTCGCGGTTTGCGTCAGGTTGCCGAAATACGTCGTCTCCCACACATCCGGCAAACCGTCGGTATCGGTGTCCGTGCCGGGAATGTTGAATCCTTGCAAAACAATTTTGCCCCGGAAGAACGCCGAACCGCTCATATCGGTGGTCACGTATTCGACGGTCTGGTCCGCGCCGGCGATATCCACGTAATTGAGCACGCCGCTCCATGAACCGGCGGCCAGGGTGGCGCGGGTTTCCAGCGTATAAAGCCGCGTCATGCCGGTGTAACCCGGGCCTTCCGCGCGCCGCGCCAGAAAGGAAACGCGCTTCTGCTGATTTGTCTGCGTCAGGTGCAGCCGGAAGCCGGCACCGTTGGGATCGGTGCCGGCAATAAAATGGTCGAGCGCCGTGAAGCCGTTGGCTGTGGGCGACGCGGGATGGCGATTCAGCGAACCGAACCATTGCAGTTCCCACGCGTCCGGCAATCCATCCGCATCGCCATCCGGCACGGCGACGCCGAAATCAATGCGTTGCACATCGCCGCGTTCGGCAATGACCAACGCCGCCTGCAACCGCAAACCGGTTTGGTCCAGCACGCTGACAAACACCTGCTCGCCCACTTGGGCGGCATTGGGATCGCTGAGGGGCGCGACGGATTCCATCGTCACGGGCAACGCGTAGAAGTTCCCAAGCGCGGCGTCACGGCCCATGCGATAGCTGGCGATGGCTGGACCGTTGGTGGTGCGCCGTGCTTCCACCACGACGTCATTGCGCGCCGCGGTGACGAGTACGTTGTCCAAGGTGATGTTGCCATAGATGACGGTGTCAGGTTCAGGGAGAGCCGCGCGCCCGATGGTTGTCAGCGTGAGCGCGAGAACGCCAAGCAGAGTTCGGATTAAGTTCATGGCCGGGCGAAACGAGTTACGATTACGCGGAGGGTAAAGGTTGCGGTTCATGATCAATCTCCTGAGTAAGCGTAGGTTTGGAAAAAGATTTTGATGTCCCCGACCGAGTTGATGAACGCGTCGAGGCCCTGGTCCGGGTCGAACAAGAACGTGCCGCCCGGAATGATGAGCATCCAGTCCGTGTTCCAGACCGAGCGGCCAATGAGCCGGCTGTCGGTGACGGTTTCCGCCGGATTAAAGACGCCGCTGTCGTGATAAGCCCGGAAACTAGAGAAGCGCCGGATGTCCGCAAACGTGTCGCTCAACGAATCGTTCAACGGAATCCACGCGGCGTTGTTCAAACTCGAGAATCCAATCGGGAACGGCACGGGAATCTTTTGATCCACCACGCGCCATTCGCGCGTCTGAAGATCGTTACCGGACGGCGAACGCATCACATCCGCGCCGACCGGCACGAGATAGACGCGCGGCGTTTGCGACAAACCACTCCCGAGATAATCCTCGAACCACACGCCCGCGGAGCGCACCTTCGTCGCGAACAACGTCGGATCGTACGCGCTATCGCCGCCGCCCAACGGCCAGCCGAAATAGTTCAGGCCGAACGTTACCGTGGTGGGGAAACGAATCACGAGGCCGGGTTGCGGGCCGGCGCTTTCGGGCGCAAAGGGCCGGCAATAGCGGCGGAATTCCGGCACGTCCCAGAGATTACGCACGACGCTGTTCTTCAATTCGACGCGCCACTGTTCATCGGACGTGTCGCGCAAGCGCAACAATTCCCGGCGCAACGAAAAGCGCCCGGTTTCCGTTTGCGGATTGTTGAAGCCGAGTTGGCCCTTGAGCACGCCGAAGTTTTGGCTCAGCCGCGCGAGCGGGTCGGCCAGACCGTGCCGACCGGCCACGGGCACGCCATTGACCACTTCACCCAACGCCCGTTGCCGCACGATGTCGGTGAGAAACTCGCGGCCCGCGCCGGGACGACCCCCGAGCAGTTGCGTCTCGAAATCATACGCCACCGCCGCGAGGAAAACGTATTGCGCCGCGAGATCGAATTGGGCGCGATATTTCTGAATCGCGTCGTTGCGGAAGATGCGGAAGGTCATGTCCTGATAGCGGCTCGCCTGCGTTTCGGCGGCGGCGTTTTTGCGGAACGCGATGCGTTCCTCGATCAAGCGCAACCCGCGCGTGACGGCCGCCTGATAACGACCGACGTTTTGGTTCACTGCTTCGGTCAATTCGAACGCCTCTGCCCGCAGGACCGCCTCTTCGCGAATCAATTGTTCGACCTCTTTCAAACGTTCCTGAATTTCAAACTGGAATCCCTCGGCTTCGATGGCCAGCGCGGTTTGTTCGCGCAGTTTCTCGATGTGAATGCTCACGCCTTCGGCGGTGCCTTCCGCCAGCAGCACGCCGGCCATGAGCGCTTTATCCAACGGAAATTTCGAAGCCTTGACGGCGGCGCGCGCGGGTGCCGTGGCGTCGGTTGAAAGCCCAACCACCTTGGGCATGGCTTCCACCAGGATATTGTTAATGTCCTCATTCGCCTGGATGACGCTTTCAAACGTCCGACTCAAAGCCCGCGCGCCGGCAATCACGCTTTGTAAAACGGTGATCTTGCCGGCCACGCCATCGCGCAGTTGGATGGTGGTGCTTTCCAAATCGTGGCGCGCCGCCAACAAATCCATTTGATCCTGAATCTGCTGAATCAGATTGTCGTAGTTGAACAACGCCTGTTTGAGCCGGGCCTGACTTTGCAGCAACTCGGACGAGGCCAATTGAATTTCTCCCGGCGCTGGCCGACTGCCCCAACTCGCCGGGGCGACAAAACGAAATGCGCCGGACGATTGCGGATAGTTCACCTGCAAAATGTTGGAGGTGGTGAGCGAAGGATTTTGCAGGCCCGGCAGATCATCGGGGAAGAAATGCGTCACGTTGGTGGTCAACGTGGTCAGCGGCGTGAAGAAGGCGCTGAACGCCGGACTCGGCGGCGCGGTTTCGCCATTTAGTTCCACCGCGTTGACATACATGTAGTGATACAAATCCGGGCCGTTGTAACCGGACGGATACGTCCGCCCCGCGCCGATGTCGCCGGCGTAGGGATAGCCGAAGATTTCAATCAACCGATTCTTGTAATCACGCTCCTGCTGCTCGGCGTTCTGGGAAAAATCATTCACCGAATCCTGCAACGACCGCAACGCTTGCGATAATTGATTCGCGTGATTGAAAACGGTCACGGTGTTCTTCACCGCCTCGATGGCGCGATCATAGATTTGCTCGAAATGCGTTTTACCGGCGTCAATCTGGGAAGGATCGATGTCGAACGGGACCACGTTCTTGGCAAGCCCGAGCGGATTCAACCCACGATCCGCCTTATCCACCTGTTCCTGCACGCTGTCGTAGCCGGCGAGGATTTCATTAATTTCCGCGACGGTAGTTCGATCAATTTTCTCAATCCCCACGTGCGCCGGGTTCGGATCAACCGCCGGCAAGACCGCATTGGCCGTCACCCAATCGAAGAACGCCGCCGAACCGGCGCGATGCGCCCACTCGGACAAACCCCACGCCCGGTCCGGGTCGGTGTCTTTGTAGCCCTGATATTGTCCCGCCGGGTCGTCCACGTAATTGATGCGATACGTCAGGTCCACGAGTTCCGCGCCGGTCTTGGCTTTGGCCGCCGCCGCGCGCGCGAATTTGCGTTCGTCGAGATAATCCACCTGCACCGGCACGCCCGCGAGCAGGATGGATTCACTGCGCGGAATCCAATCGAAGTTCGCGTTCTGCAACAGCGCGTAATAGGTTTTGGTCGCGGTCAGATAATGCCCCCACGCATCGCCGTGACCTTGCGGATACATGATGCGGGCGTCGTCCGCCGTGATGAAACCGTCGCTGTTCTGGTCGGTGATGTTGTAAGCCTGCGCATAGGCCACCTCGCCTTCCGCTTGCGTGAAATTCCAGAACAAGCGGTGGTAAGCCGGCGCGGACCGCACCGTGGCCGAACGATCATCGCGACCGCGCAACAACACGAGTTCTTCCTCCAACAACGAATCCAGTTGGTTTTGGAACGTGAAGATGGACGGTGCGAGCGTGCCGTAACCCGCGCTGTCAGTGCGGAAACCAATCGTGGGATCAGCCGCATCGGCATAAGCTTCATTCCCCAACAACACGTAGAAATCGCTGATGCGACTGGCGGCGAGCAACAGCGCGTTGTTGGCCGGCGGATAATTGATACCCGGCACGGCATCGATGCTCAGCTTGCGGGCGCGATTGAGCACGGTTTGATACGCGGAAATCAAACCGATGCTGTTCAGGTTCGCGCCGCTGGGATTGAAGGCGATATCGCCTTCGTAACGCGCGCCAGCCTGCTGCAACATGCTGGCAAAGGTGACGGTTTCATTTTCGTGAAACGCTTCGGTGCGGGCTTCAAAAGGATTCAAGCCAAAGACTACGCGTTTGACCCAACCTTCGGCCAGTTGCGGCCCGCCGCCGCCCACCACGCCCACCCAATCACTCCAGTTGGTCGCACCGGTGATGGCGTAGCCGCGATACCGGCAGAGGAACCAATTATCCGCGAGCGTCAGCAATCCGCCCACGGCCCCGTCGCCGATGGTGATGTCGTTGAAACCATTCGAGCCCGGCGGAATGCTCGGATACGGGGTCCAGTCGTTAAGCGCCGCGATTTCGCCGTTTACGTCCACGGTCGGAAGAATGGTATGGTCCAGGGCCGGATCGTCGGGCATGTAATACCATTCGAACTCGAAGCGCTGCGGTTCGCCGCCGAAATCCGCGCTGTGCCGCAGCGTGAGCTTTTCGTCAAAGACATTGTCCGGATAAAGCACCTTGATGTCGCCACGAAACGGTCCGTCCGCCACCTGAATCACGTGCAGCGTCACCGGCAAACCGCTCAAGGCCGCGTCGTTGTTCTCCACCACTGTCACGTAGCCACTGCCCGTTCCCGGCCCGGCTGTGAGCGCCTTGGGAATCTCACCGAGTTTTTCCGGAACAATATTCGTCGTGATAAAACCCGTCGTGGCGTTGGTGGCGTAACCATACGTCAGGCCGATCAACAGCGTCTGGTCCGCTTGCCCGTCGCGATTGGCATCGAGCCGATTGGGATTGCGCGTCAGGTCGTAAAGCGCATTGACCGCCGTCACGAAACTGGAGTCCGCGCTGAGCAGCTTGATGCGCTCCCGTTCCCGCGGACTGAGAACATTGATGAGCAACAACGGATTGTCCGGCCCGCCATAGTCCACGCTCTCATCCAGCAAGCCGGAGAAACTCAGTTGTTTGTTCAACTCATCGTAGCGCAGCCGCGCCCGCAGCGAGTACGGCAGATCGGTGAAGACCAATTTGCCGGCATCGTTGGCCGTGGCAATGGTCGCGGGCAACACAAAATTGGCGGCAAGTTGCAGCGTGCGGGCGCTCAAGGGATCAAACAAGCGCACCAGCGATTCAACCGCATTGGTGCCCAGCGGATTGCCTTGATCAAAGATCACGTGCGCGCTGGCGAAATCACGAATGGCCGGCAAACCAAACTTTGCGTTGAGCAACGTTTCGCCGATTTGCAAGGTCGGCACGCCAACCGGCCAGGTGATGTTGTACGTGACATTCACCGGGACCCCGGCAATGCCGCCGGGACGCCGGTCGAGCCACGGAATGCACGTGCCCACCGGCGCGTCGGGCGTCCCATCCAGATTCAAGTCGTAGAAAAAGTCTTCCTGCAACGGATACCAATACCGGGTCACGATGTTCGTGCCGGTGTTGCCCGGCCCGGCGGCTCGGGCGTAGATGCGGCCCAGATAATCCTGAAAGCCCGGCCCGGCCACGATGCGATTGCTGAGATTGCAGAGATTCAAAAACGCGAGCGGCTCGGGCAAGAGCAGTTCCGCGCCGGCCACGCCATTGTAGAGCAAGGGGAACGTGGCATTCGTGGTCACTACCTTGAAGACGCGCATCGCCCATTCGCCGGAGTCGGGCGAGAGATACTTCAACAACGTGTATGGCTCGGACGCTTTGGGACTGACGACGTCGTTCAAATCGTTGCGCAGGGCGTAAAGCGTGTCTCCGTAAAGTGCGGCGTGTTCTTCGTTGGGATTGAACCCGGGCAAATTCGGGTTCGCTTGCTGATAGACCCGCTTCGACGGGTATTCCAACAAATCCAACGCCCCCGAACCCAATCGGCTCGCCAAAACCAGTTCCTCGGCATCCGTCGGCCAATCGGCGATGTACCGCACCGGCGTGCTGGGCCAACCCAGCCCATTCGCACTGGTGCGATACCAAACGACGACCAGATCATCGGCGGCGGCGGCGGTGTCCCGATTCACCGGAAGAATCGGCCCGCTCCGACTGGCGCGATCGTACGCGCGTTCGTTTCCGGCGCCGTCGTAGAAAGCGTTGGCAAAATAAACGTAGCCATTGCGCGCTTCCGGATCATCGTGGGTCGGGTGCGTCAACGCCGCACCGATCGCTGCCGGCTGGTTGTCCAAGAGATATTGCGGGTCATTCCAATTCACCGTGCGCACGACTTCGAATTTGCTGGGGTGAACCAGCGGATCAGGCAAAACGCCGCCGGACTCGAGGAACTGCACCACGGACCAACCGGGCGAGGCGGCGGTGAAGCGTTTCGTGCTCGCATCCACGCTTGCGCCGTTGATGGTCGTGAACGCGAGGTTGAGAAATTTCAGCGGAAATCCGGACACGGCGGGTTCGAGGTCCGCCGGCGTGTTCGCAATGTGGACGACCGGATTCGTCGGATAAGTGATGCGTCCCACGGCCGTGACGACAGCGGTGGTGTTCGTGACGTTCGTCGTCAGCGGCCATTTGAAAATTGCGGTGACCTGGCGCACCGGGAACAACTTGTGTTCGGGCACGCTCCAGACGAAGGAATTCAACGCGTCCGAATCCGCCTGATCTTTCTCCAGAATGGTAATGATGGGTTGCGCGATGGCCCCGTTGGTGTAGGCCGGATCTTGCGCGTCCAACGGCACGGGAATCGCCTCGCCCACGATGTAGTTGTTGTGTTCGTAAACGCGCCCGGCATCAATGCGCGCCACGAAAATGTCGCGATTATTCGGCGTACTCAACGCCACGTAGCCAATCTGGATCGTGCCCTGATAGGTGCCGGAAACGACGACTGAGTTGTCTCCCGCCGCCGAGATTGCGCCGGCGGTTTCCGTGCCCGCCGAACCGATGCGTTGCGCCCAGGTCCATTCGCCGTCGATAAGTTGGGCGATGAAAACATCACTGTTACCGGAGGAAATGAGCGAGTTCGTGCCGAGCGTAGTGGCAAATGGAAAATCTCCCGCCACATACACGCGCCCGACCGAATCCACGGTCACGGCCCGCGCCTGCCCCGCCCCGCCCTGGGTGTAATCGAGATACAACGCCTCCGTGTTGAGTCGCAGCACGAAGATGTTGCTGCTGTTGCCGACGTTGAGATTGTTGACTGTGCCGCCGTAATCGGCAGTGCCGCCGAATTGGCCGACGAGGTAGAATTGATTGCCTTCGTCCCGCGTAATCGCGGAGGCGAAATCGTGGTTCGCGCCACCGCCGCGCCGCGCCAATACCCATGTGCCGGTGGGCGTCAGTTTGGCGACAAACAAATCCGTGTTGCCGGCGTTCGTCAACGTCGTCGCACCGAACGCGACGCTGCCGGAGTAATTGCCCACCACATAAAGATTCGTATTTGCATCGGTGGCAACGGCACTGGCGAAGTCGTTCCCTGTGCCGCCGCCGCGGTTCGCCCATAACCAATTGCCGTCGGCGTCGAGTTGGGCAACGAAAACATCGCTGCTGCCCGCGTTCGTCAGCACGCTGCTGCCAAATGTGGCCGCGCCCGAATATTGGCCTGCCACGAAAAGATTGGCGCCGATGACCGTCAATGCCCGCACGGTATTCACGCCGCTACTACCCACCGCCTGCGCCCACAACCAATTCGTGCCGAAGCGATCCAGTTTCGCGACGAACAGATTCGTGCCGCTGTCAGCCACGAGTTGCGTCGCGCCAAAAAGATTCGTGCCGCTGAAGTGACCCGCAACGTACACGTCGCCATCCGGGCCAACGCCCAACGCTTGAATCACCGTCACACTGTTGGAACTGGCCGGAACATTCGTCGCCCAAACCCAATCCGCTTTGCGGGACAATTTGCCGACGAAGGCATTTTCCGGCGCGCCACCCGACGGCGTTAACGGAGTTTTGAAGCTGGCCGACCCCGAGAAAACGCCCGCCACAAACGTGTTGCCCAGACCATCCACGACATGCAACGGCGTCGAGGCTTCGCCGCCCGTGAGCTTCGTGGATACCGGCCAGCCCGAACCCAACACCAACGTCGTGAAGGTTTGATTCGCGCCGTAATTGGTCACTACGGTGTTTCGCCCCACCAAGCGGTAGTGATACGTCGTGCCCGGATCGAGGCCGGTCAGGCTGGCGCTGAGCGGCACATTGGCGAGCGAACCCGGATTATTTTGCGACGCGGTCGTGCTGCCATACGCCACAGTGGGACCGTATTCGAAATAAGTAATTAATTCCTCCCCCGAAGGATTGGCCAGACCGCGCAGGGTGGCTGACGTGGCCAGCACGGGCGTGGGCGGTAACGTCGTAATGACCGGATCGACAATGCCGGCGCCGGAGGAAATCCAGACCGGTCCGCCAACCAGCGCTGCGGTGGTGGAATTCACAAGATTGGCCGTGCTCGTGCCCATGCCTTCATCTAAACGCAGATAAGCCGCCAGCCCCGTTTGCGGCAACACCAGGCGACGATTGAAATTGGCCGCAATCTCCGCCGCACCACGCGCCACCAGCCAGACCCGGACGTCGTCAATCGCGCCGGCAAAAAACTGGCTCGTGCCTTGGCGACCGCCAATGCGCAGGTCATTCGCTCCGGTCGAAACATCGCCGATGTTGCCGGTGGCGGCGATGGTGCTGGCTAACACGCCATTGGTGTAGAGCCGCACAAAACTTCGATCATACGTGAACGCCACATGCATCCACTGATGCAGCGGTGCGATGACGCCGGTGTTGATCCAGGTCCAATTATTCGGAGCGTTGATTGCCAGCGCCCAACGCAATGTGCCGTCGCCGTAGCGCGCGAATTCATATTCACCCTCCTTGTTGACGATGATGCCGCTGTCAATCGACCCCGGCCCGGTGGGATAAATCCAGGCTTCGACGGTCAGCCCCGTCGTGGCTCTATAGGCAGTGCTGCTTCCGACGATAACTTGATCATTCACACCATCGAATTGCAGGGCTGCCTGGGCAGCGGGCACCGGCATGTAAAATTGTTGCGGTTCGCCGTAATTCGTTCCGTGCTCGTTTGCCGCGACCAGCCGGAACGTGTAGCTGGGCGCAATCCCGAGATTCGTGATGGCCTCATTGACCGTCATCAACGCGATCCCCGCGGGCACGGCGATTTGCGGGGTGGCTAGATTCAAATTCCCGACTGCGCCGTACTCGAACCAATAGCGGCTGGGCGCGGTATTCTCGAGATTGACGGTGCCGTTGAGTTGCGCCGCGCCGAAATTGACCTGTGAAGCTGGGAGCGTCGTCGCTAACGGAATGGTGACTCCCGCTTCCGACCCGGCCCATTCCGGTCCGCCCACCAGCAGCAGGTCCGCGGCCTGCACCGAACTATCGTGCGCCCGCGTTCCGGTCGCTTCATCGAGGCGCTGATACAACACCAGCCCGGTTTCATCGCCAACCAAACGTTCATTCATGTATTGCGCGACCTCGGCATCCGTTCGCGCCAGATTCCAGACGCGCACCTCGTCGATTTGGCCGTCGAAGAATTCAGTGCCATGAGTTCTGCCAATGGCGAAGTTGCCGGTGGTGGTGACGTTGTGACCGGTGGCCGGAGCGGAAGCCCGCACGACGCCGTCCAGATAGATTTTCCGGACCGTGCCATCGTAACTGGCGGCGACATGATGCCAGCCATCCGTGAGATCGCCGACCTGAATCGTTTGATCGTTGCCATACCACTGGTGCGCCAGCCCGGAGGCAGAAATTCGGAATGCGGTTTCCTGGTTCAGGGCAAAATTGCCCCAACCGATGATGCCGCCGTTGTTCATCACGTTGGGTTTGATCCAGGCTTCGATGGTGTAAGGCGAGTTGTTCAGGGGCAGTTGCGGCACGTGACCGGTGAGGTGGTCGTCTTTGCCATCAAACTCCACCGCCGTACCCCGCCCCGGATTCAACGTGGCAAAACTACTAATCGGGCCAATGGTCGCGCCATTGGAGTTAGCGGCCACGGCGCGAAAGTGGACCCGCGCGCCGGAGGCCAATCCGACCAGCGGCGTGGTCACCCCGCGCAATGGGAATCGCGTCGCGCCATTGAGCAATGTGCCGTTTTGCGGATCATTGCTTCGCGCATCCACCGCTGTGGCGCCGCCGGGTTCATTAAAGCGGTAAAAGAGTAATAACGCCGGATCGCCGGGATCGGGTGCTTGGCTGATTCCCTCGCGAATCTGAGCCGCGCTGCGCGCTAGGTTCCAGATGCGAACGTCATCCAGCAATTCGTTGCCATACGTTTCCGACGGCCAATGCGGTCGGCCAATCCAATTGTTCGTCCGTACCACACCCACCGGGGCGGCAACAGTCCCGCTCGCCACTTGGGCCCCATCCACAAAAAGCGAGGCGGTGCTGCCCTGCACCGTCACCGCCACATCCACCCAGCGATTCAGCGGCAAGGGCAGCGGACTATACAACGAGGTGGTGGTTGCGGGATTACCGCCCCCGCCGTTCACCATGTACAGCGCCAGTCGGCCCGAACCGTCTTGCGAAAAAATGACTTCATCCACGCCCGCGCCGTTGGCGAAATCCAAAAAGCGGCCCCAATTACTGTACGCCCGCAGGTAGGCCTTCAATTCAATGGTGAAGTCGCCATTGAACCAAATGCCATTCGGCACCGCGACGTAGTTGGTCACTCCATCCAGGGACAAGACTGCGTTGGTGTCCACGATCAAACTCGCGCTCGTGGTTTCGCTGAGCGCCGGGCGCGCGGCCGATTGCCAGATGGGTTCGCTGACAAATGTTCCATGGCGCCCGTTCCCGCTGCTATCCATCGCGACAACGCCCGTGGCCTCGTCAAATTTCCAGTATCCGTCGAGCGCCGCGAAATCCGGATGCGTATTGTCCACCGCCTTGAACATCCATTCGCGAATCGTCGCTGCTTCCAACACCGCCCCGTTCCAAATCCGAAAATCATCCAAGCCGCCATTGAAATACGCACCCGTGGGCAGATAGAAACCCAACCGCAGTCCACCGACACCGATGAAATTTCCCGCCGCCACATCCTGCCCGACGAGGAGGCCGTCCCGATACACGCGGCGCTGCTTTGAGCCGCTATCGAACGTGAATGCCCAGTGATGCCACTGCAAATCATCGCCGCCTCCTTCCACATTGAGATCGTTCAGGTAAAACGCAAAAGTCATCTGGTTGTTGGGTCGGAAGCCAAAATGCAAATGACTGTTCAACGATGAGGCCGAGCCGAGACTGAACAAAAAATCCGTCGCGTTCGCCCGCGTGCGCCGCGCCCAGAATTCCACCGAGAACGACTGATTTGCGAGATTTGGCGCGACGCTCGCGTCAATATTGACGTAATCGTTGACCCCGTCGAAGCGCAGTGCGGTGGAGCCCGTCCCATACTGAAAATAATTCGTCGTGGCCAAACTGCCGCCATCCACCCGCGCCGCCAGAGTCGCAGCATTGGTTGTTACTCCCAAGGCAGCGGCCAATTGCACCACCGGCGCGGTGGCAGCCTCAGTCAGATTGCGCGTGACGCCGCCGACCGAGACGCCGTGAAAAAGATTGGTGCTCGCATCAAACGTAACGCCGCCCTCGCGCTCGGTGATGGGGTAATAAAGAAACAATCCAGGCTCGTTCCCGGCCAACGCCTGATTCCTGCGCAGCTGGATTTCCGGTGTCGTGAGCACTCGATCCCAAATCCGGAAGTCATCGATTTCCCCTTGAAACGTATCGCCGAATCCGCCCGCAAAACTATCTTGGTCCTGGCCCAAGGCGAAGTAGCCGCCGTTCTTGAACACGTAACCAACCCGCGACGCGAGCACTCCGGTGAACACCGAATTGCCGTCCACATGCACTTCGACCTGACTGTCTGAATTGCGCCAGGAAATCGCGACGTGATGCCATTGCCCGTCATTGATTGCGATGCCCGTGTCCAAGGGCGCCGCCGCACCCGCCGACCCGACATGAATGCGAAGATTGTTGGGACTAAAGAGCGTCCATTCGTTGTCGGCCGTACTCGAAGAGTAAGAGAAAATACATCGCCCATCCGGTCCGGCGGTCCGCACCCAGAACTCGGTTGTGATGGCCGTGGTCGGGAATCCAGTCAGCGCCCCGCGTTGCACGCGGGTATCCGTGCCATTGAACCGGAGCGTGTTGGCCGAGACAGCGAGCGGTATCAGCAAAGCCAACAACGCTCCCGCCGGTCGTTTGAATCGTGATTTGGTGCTCATCAGCATGGAAATATTTCGCGTTGCCAGTCAGGGTGTCGGACTGGGATTCAGTTCGGCGACGGGCGAAATTCGCGTCAGCCGAAAATTGCCGGTCAGATGGATGGGATTCCGATGCAACCCGGTGATGGTTTCGGCATACGTGCCGCCGAGTTCGTTGTAACTGTAATCCGCCACCGCCGGACCGACTGGTGGCGCAGCGGTGAGTTGCAACTGCACTACACGCGTCACGGTGTACGCTTCCGGCGCCGGCCCGTCGAAACGCGCGTTCAAGTTATCGTGGTCCGGGTGATACTTGTGTTTGAAGGGATTCGTCGGTGCATCGAATGGCAGCGTCAAAGTCGCGGTCAACGTTTGCCCGATGGCAAACCAACCCGAGACGGGCAGGAAATTGCTATCAGCCGTGCTCGGAAAATCATAGCCCACCGTGCTCAACCGCCGGCCCACGGATTGTCCGTCCCGAAACGTCGCGCCCTGGAACTGACCGAGCAAAGTTTCGTCGGTCAACAAAACGAACTGCCCCGGCTGGTGCGTAATGAGATTGCCGCTGCCATCATTGGTGTACGTGCCGTCGCGCCACATCTGAATGACTTCCTTGAGCAACCGCGTTTGGCCATTGGCATCCACGTGGAGCAAGATACGCAGGTTCATCTCGGATTTCGTGGGTGTGGGATTGGTGGGATTGGCGGCATGCGCTTCGGACACCGCGTTAAGGGTCGCATTTCCCACCCAAAGTCCCGCGTGCGACTTCGCTTCGTTCAACGGCCCGCCGGGCGTATCGCCGCTGCCGCCCGATGCCGATACGGGGACCAACAATCGCGTGCCCGCGCCATCCCGAATCTCCAGCACAGACGTATAATCATTGCTGCCAAATGCCTGACGGCGAATCGCAAGGCGCACCCGGGATTCACTTCCGGCTGCGGGCATGCGCACAAGTGGTGCGGGCAACGCCGGCCATTGCCCGCCGCTGTTCGTGTCGAATTGGTAATACGAAATCGCACTGGGCCCGTTGAGATTGATTTCCTGCACCTGCGCTGGCATCGGACCAGTGGAGCGATTCGCCAATCGCAACGTGCGTTCGGTTAATTCCGTGCCAAATTCCAAGCCATCACCGAGATCGACCACCGCCGTCAACGGCGCGACATAGTCCGAAGCTCCCGCGGTGAAAATCCAATAGGCGGCTCCCGCTTGCGTGGCATCGTTCGGAGCCACTTGCGTCCAAACTCCCGAAGCGTTCAAGCGATAAATCTTCTGCAACTGTCCCGCCGCGGCATCGTAATGCGCCCGCGAGTATCGAAAGAAGTTGAGGAACGTCGGCGGGTTCACCGGGTCCACCGGCAAACCGCGCAAGTTGTAGGCATCCGGTACCCATTCCAACCGCCGCAAACTCGGCCGCCCACTGAGATTCCAGATGACGGGCGTGGCGTTGGTGGATTTGATTAAATACGCTCGGTTGGCGAATACAGCCGACAGATTGTTGAGGAATGCTTCCGGACGCGCCGGATGAAACCACCGCAGCCACACGGCTTCGTTGAACGTTTCCTCCGTGATGCTTTGAATAAAATCCGCACTGGAAAACCGATCCACCCGCGTCCAACAACTCGCAATCGGCAAGCCCGCGAAGACCGCGTCACTCCGATTATTCTCCGGCTGCACCTCCAGATACACGGCGTTCCAGCCCGGTTGCAAGGTGATGGATTGCGTGACCGTTTGCGCGCGCGCGGTCAGGCTGACCAACAGGCTCAAACCTATCCCCGCCGCGTTCTGCAAAAATCGGATTCTCATAGTGATGAAAATATTTTTGGATGGCTTTGCGTGCTTCATGAATGGGTTTCCGTGGCTCACCCGCCTGGCAATCGTGGGGGCGAACGCTCGGCGACGGGCGCGGGCATGGCCAGCGATTCCCACGCTGTTACGTTCGTTTCAATGGTTAGGCCCCGCGCCAATTCCTGCCGAAGTTTTTCCTGCGTCGCGAAGGCTTGTTGCTGCGCCAGTTGATAAGCGATGGCTTCCTTTACTTCGGCAAACGGTCGGGTTTGCGCCGCGCGTTTCTCCACCAAGCGCACGATGTAAAAGCCGCCCGACGTCTCGATCAATGGAGCAACTTCACCGGGCTGCGATAGGGCGAAAGCCGTCGTGCTAACCAATTCCGGCCAGCGGTGCGGGACGGCATCGCGTTCCCACCAACCAGCATCGCCACCAATGTAGCGCGTGGCCTGATCTTCCGAGTGTTGCTGTGCCAGACGCGCGAATGCGCTCGCATCCGCAGCGACCGCGCTGCCCCGGATGGCTTCCGCGTGCTGGCGAGCCGTTTCGCGTTTCGGCGGCGTGGCCTTGCTGCTGACATGAAAGGCAATGATGCCGACGCGAATGGTCGGCGGAGTGCGGAACTGATCCGGGTGTTGCTCGTAAAATTCGCGCTGTTGATCTTCATCCAGTGAAGCGGCAGACGCATTGAGTTTGGCCAGTTGCGCTTCCTGAAAGCGGCTGACAAGAAATTCGTTCATGCGCCGCTGAATATCCGGCTCTTGGTCGTAACCGGCCTCCAACGCGCGCGTCAGCAGGACCTCGAAGGCGATCATTTCCTGCAACAACTGATGCCGCTGCGCCACGGTCGCATACGCGCCGGGATTTCCCTTCGCGCGCCGCTCCAGCTCCGCAGTGAACTCCGCCAGGGTGATTTCATGCGCGCCGACTTTTACGAGAACCGTTTCCGGCGGGTCGTCGCCTTGCGAATTCGCGGCCGAATCCTGACGCTGACACGCGCTCAGCAGCAACGTGCCAATCACGACAATGCCCGCGAGATGGAATTTCATTCGTGGCGAATTGAATTCACCGCCAGAAAAAATCCGTCCCCGCAAATGGGGCGGCAGATTAATTAACGAAGCGACCTACCGAAACCGGGGAAAGACCAATCCCGCCGGCATTCAGTTGTATTCAGGCGTTACCCCGGACGCCCCGGCATAACGGGACAACGATCCGGCGGCACCTTGGCCTGCGAAGACGCTTGCTTCCTGACGGGATAATCGGCACGCCCAAAATCTGACGTAGCGATCGGGTTTGGCGGATGGCGGCCCGACCATCCGGATTATACCTCCGCAGCCACTCGACCGCGGAACCTTGGAAACCAGAGCAGCAGCTACGAAAGCACTCTAGCTGCCCGACTGATAAGTCGAATACAACACAGCGTTCCGGAGGCGTCAACGTGAAAGAACAGAAAGTTTGATGCCGCAAACTGAAAAGCAAGCCACGCCACTCATCCACGTCCGGTGAATTTCGGCCCCAAGATTGTTATCGCAAATTTTTCCCGCGAAGTTTTTCAACGAAGTCCACGTAGTGCTCAGCTTGCTTGTCGAGGCGCACGGGAAAATCGGGGTTGGCAAACTGACCCGAGGCATCGAGCAGTTTATCAATGCCGGGCATGAAGACGCGTTCCGGAAACACCAGCGCATTGCGATAGCCGAAGATGGCTTGCAATTGTTCTACCGGTCGCAGCGCGCCCCACATACCTTTCGCCAGGCCCACAAAACAAACGGGTCGTTGCTCGAAGCTCTCGGGAAACGGCAACATATCAATGAAGTATTTCAAGATGCCGGGCATGCCACCGTTGTATTCGGGTGTTACGACCACCAATCCGTCCGCGGCAAGAATGACGTCGGTGAACTTTTTGAAACCAGCAGGTTTTTCCGCGTAGGACTTGGGCGAAAAAATTTCCGGCGGCAACTCCGCGAGATCGAGCGTCTGCGTCCGCACACCGAGTTTTTTATAGCTGCCCTCGATGTGAGTGGTGACTTTCCGCGTGTTGCTACCGGGCCGGTTCGTGCCGCTGATGATGACAATCATGCCAAAGATTTAGGCCGGAGTTCGCATCGCGTCCAACGATTATTCCGAACCATCCCCACTGCCACCGCGAACGCTCTCACCTCGGAAGCGCCCTCTTCATTGCGCGGATGAACACGAGTCATCCGCACAGGCCCTGTTTCACGGTGTCAGGGTTTGAACAAACGATAGAACTTCGTTGGCGTGCTGGCAGGTACAACCACCGGATTGGTCGCGCCGCTCAGTGAGTTGGTCCAGTTGGCGGGCGCGAGCACCCAGGTTTCCTGCAACACAAATCCCGGCGTAGCGGGCGTCCAGAAAATTTGCGCCTGATTCGGCCCCGCCGGAACTATCGTCAGCGTGGGCGCGCCGGGCGTTTGCACTGCCGTCGGCAGCGCCCAGAATCCACCCGTGACGGCGTACTGGCCATTCGTCATCGTCGGGCCGGCGTCGGGTTGACCGATCGTGCCGCTGACGGAGTAAACGCCGCCGGTGCTCGTGCCGCCACCACCGTCAATGGTGTGCCAGTTGATGGCATACTGCGCTATGGTCACAGTGACGGCAGCCATTAAAAGCCCGAAGGTTAACAGCAACTTGTTTTTCATGACGGTTTGCGGGGCTGAGATCATTTGATTCTCGGATTGGATTGAACCTGTATTTCTCGTGTTTCCGCGAGTCGCGCGCCATCCGACTCGAACCAGATTCACCGGACGCCGTACGGCGACAACTCGGTTAATGGGCCGCGCGATTTGCACAGCATGGATAGATTGACGCAGTCGCTCAATTTCGCAATAGCGTATTTTCAGGCATTTTCGGGATGGCAACGCTGATGCTGCCAGGCGTTCATTGTCATGGACGCCACTGCAAATTGGAAGCTTGCGACCGCCAGTTTTCCGGCGTCCGGCTCGCCCCGCGAGAAGTTCGAATTAGCCGTCAAAGTCGCCACGTTGAATCCGCTCGCCTCGCGCGATCAGCCTTTCGCATTCACGACCGCCGCTGACTTCGTCGAATTGCATGCTCTAGACCAACCGGAAGTAACGACGAATGATCCGGATGGTCGCGAAGCATTGATTCATTGCGGCGCGGCGTTGCAATGCATGAAACTGGCGCTCAAGCGGCACCGAAGTCTTGGTCGCGGGAATTTATTTCCCGACCTGGCTCAACCGAAATTGGCGGCGCGCGTTCACCTCGGCGGTTGCGGGGTACGTGACGAATTGGAATTTTCGCTCTGTCGCGCTCTGGAGGTGGGGAACATTCCGCCCGTCCGGCCCGGACTGCTGGCGCTTTCCGAAACGACTCAGGAATGGTTGCGCCGCGGGTTGACCAGCGAACGCGGCTGGCTGGAATTCGCGCAGAGCGAAAGCAGTCGCCACCGGCTGCTGGAATTGATCGGTTCGCCCGAACCGCTGCGCGTAAAGGAGATTCGCTTCCAGAGCGAAACGTTGATTCGCACGCCGGACGGCGTCTGGGAATCCGGCGGATTCACCGGCTCAACCTCGCATGAACGTTTCTCGCGCTGGCGCCGTTCCGAGCTGACACTCAAAATGCGCCGCGCAAGCGCAACGCCCGAACCTCCACGTGCCGTCAGTCTATCCGTCAGCAGTTTTGCCGTGTTAAAAACCAAGACCGACGACAAGCACGGCTGGCTGGCCGCCGGGCAGGCGCTGGCGCGCGTGTGGTTGCAGGCCCGGGCATTGGGACTGTACGGCGCTTTTTTCCTGCGTGAGTTGCGAGCTCCAGAGCGTCGCGAAGAATTACGCACCACCATCGGTCATAAAGGATTCACGCAAGCCATTCTGCAATTCGCCGCGCCGCCATCCCCGCATCCACGCCCCGCGTTTTATCCCGCCACCGAAACGGGCAATGCCGGCTGAGTCAATTCGCTTCCTTGCGTCGCGGCCCACACCAGAGTAGAAGTGGAGATGCTTCAACACCGACCAACTGCTACCCGCGCCGGGCGCCTTTTCCCGCTGCTGGCCCTGCTCTGGTTGGTTATCGGTCCAAACTCCTTCGCCGCCGATCTCGACGCGACCCAGGAATTGTTTCGCACCGGCAAATATCAGGAGTGCATTGCCAACTGCGAAGCTGCCGCGCCAGAACGTTATGCGGTGGAAGCATGGAGTTTGTTGCACGCGCGTGCCCTGCTGGCAGTAGGCAAGTATCCCGAAGCGGAAGGCGTCATCAGTAATGCGCTGCAAAAAGCGGAAACGAGCCTGCGCTTGCGCGAACTGGGCATCGAAACCGCCAAGCGCGTGGGAAATCCCGCGTTGGCCCGCACGCGCTTGCTCGAAATCAACAACCTCGCTTCCGCGCGATCCTGGGCGTATCACGATCCCCCCAATGTCGTCGCGCTAGGCCGCGTCGCGCTCTTGCTCGGCGCCGACCCAAAACTGGTCTTGGAACGACTGTATCAACCCGCTCGCGAAGCTGATCCGGAATTACGCGAGGCGTGGCTAGCCAGCGGGCAACTCGCACTCGATAAACATGATTTCGCGCTTGCCGCAAAAACCTTTGTCGACGCGCAAAAGAAATTTCCCAATGACGCCGACGTGTTGGGCGGGCTGGCGGAATCGTATCAGTCTGGCGCGCGGGGCAAGATGCTCGAATACGCCAAGGCTGCGTTGGAACAGAATCCCAACCATGTTCCGAGTATGCTGTTGCTGGTGGACCATGCGATTGATGCCGAAGAATACGACGAAGCGAATCGCCTGTTGGACCGGGCCTTCGCGGTGAACCCGTGGCAACCGCGCGCCTGGGCGTATCGCGCGGTCATCGCTCACTTACGCAACGACTCTGCCACCGAAACCCACGCCCGTGACCAGGCGCTCAAGTTCTGGGGTACGAATCCCGAGGTGGACCACGTGATCGGGACGAAATTGTCGCAAAAGTATCGCTTCGCCGAAGGCGCCACGCACCAACGCCGGGCGCTGGCCTTCGAGCCGGGTTATCTGCCGGCGCAAATTCAACTCGCCGAAGATCTGTTGCGGCTCGGCGAGGAAACCGAAGGTTGGGCGCTCGCCGCAGCGGTGCATCAACGCGACGGTTATGATGTCACGGCGTACAATTTGGTCACGTTGCGCGGCACGATGAACAAGTTTCAAACTCTGACCAATGCGGATTTTGTCCTGCGCATGGGAACGGAGGAAGCCGCGTTATACGGCGATCGGGCGTTGGCGTTGTTGAATCGCGCCAAGGAAAAACTGGCGACGAAGTATGGCATCGCGTTGGAAAAACCCACCATCGTCGAAATTTTCCCTGAACAAAAGGATTTTGCGGTGCGCACGTTCGGCATGCCCGGCAATCCCGGCTATCTCGGCGTCTGCTTCGGTCGCGTGGTGACCGCGAACAGTCCGGCGTCGCAAGGCGGCAGCCCGGCGAACTGGGAAGCCGTGTTGTGGCACGAGTTTTGTCATGTCGTCACCTTGCAACTCACGAAAAACAAGATGCCGCGCTGGCTCAGCGAAGGCATTTCGGTGTTTGAAGAATTGCAGGAAAGCCCGGCGTGGGGCCAACGCATGAACCCGCGCTATCGCGAGATGATTCTCGGCGATGATCTCGTGCCCGTGAGCGAACTCAGCGCTGCGTTTCTGTCGCCTCAGAGCGATTTGCATTTGCAGTTTGCATACTATCAATCCGCGCTGGTCGTCGAGTATCTGGTGCGCCAGTTCGGCTTCGAGAAATTGCGTGCGATTCTCCGCGACCTCGCCACCGGCGCGGACATCAACAATGTCATCCCGCGCCACACGGTGCCGATGCCGCAGTTGGAGAAGGAATTCGCCGCATTCGCCCGCGAACGCGCTGAAGCGTTGGGCCCGGACCTCGATTGGCAAAAACCGGAAACCGCGGACTCGGATATTGCCGCGCGACTGGGAATTACAATGCCAGCCAACTCGAACAATTATTGGGAGTTGATGAAACAAGCGAGCGAACTGATCCGAGAGAAGAAATGGACCGAGGCCAAAGCGCCGTTGCAAAAAATCATTGCCGCGTATCCTGACCAATCCGGTCGCGTGAACGCGTATTCAATGCTGGCGGAAGCGCATCGCGGTTTGAACGAAACCGCCGCCGAACGCGCGGCGTTGGAGAAATGGACCTCGCTGGAAGCCGACGTGCCGGACGCGTATTTGCGTTTGATGGAACTGGCCGAGCAGACCCAGGACTGGCGCGCCGTGGCGCTGAATGCCGAACGTTTTCTGGCGGTAAATCCATTGGTACCGCAACCGTATCGTTTTCTCGCGCAGGCCAGCGAAAAACTCGACGCCACCGCCACCGCAATTAGCGCGTATGAAAAATTGCTGCTGCTCGATCCGCCCGATCCGGCGGACGTGCATTTCCGGCTGGCGCGGTTGTTGCATCTGAATAACGACCCAGCCGCCAAGCGTCAGGTGTTGCAGGCATTGGAGGAAGCGCCGCGATTTCGCGAAGCGCACCGACTGCTGCTAGAATTGGCCCAGACCGCACCACCAACGACCAATCAAATCATCGAGCCCAACAAATGATTTCGCGGTACCGAAACCTCACGCTCCTGCTCTTGCTGCTCCTCGTGAGCACGGCGGTTGTGGCGCAGCGTGGTGGCTTTCGGCGCGGCGGGATCACCACGGAACGCTACGGTGTGCCGGAGTGGACCAATCCGCCCGGCTTCGAGAAGGACGTCTTCACTTTCGCGCGCATCCAATATGATTCGGGATACGGTCGCGGGTGGGGCCGCGGCGGCGGTTGGGCGACGGATTATCGGGACGCAGACTTGAATCTGTCATTTCGGTTGCAACAACTCAGCGC
>CAZKMR010000080.1:0-22379 GCA_964553795.1 uncultured Bifidobacterium sp.
CCTCTGCCCGCCGGTCTTTGTAGATGGCCACCATGCAACCAACGCGTTCGGGTTCACCACGACGGCGCGCACGGAGTGACGCGCCCTACCAGCTCCGGAGGAGCGAAATCTTTGTAGCCACCCACGCCTCCAAATTCCCCAGCCCCGTCGGGGCGGCATATTCCGCTCCTGACGGAGCTTGAATTTCTTTTCATCGCGCGATCTACAAATATGTCGCCCCGCTGGGGCTGGCGCGTTTTGGACTGCGGTGGCAAGCGCAGCGCGACACCGCTTTCGCACGCACGAGACGGGTTGATCGTTCCATCCTCATCGCCCGTCCGAAAGCGCCGTCGCCGCTCCCGCTCTGCCGGCGCACTCCAAGACGCTGCCGTTTCATCTGCGAATCCTACGATCCTCGAATCCCTCAGTCCAAGGTTGACCGCGGTCCGAGCCGGACTGAGGTAGGGCGGGCAGTCCTCTGCCCGCCGGTCTTTGTAGATGGCCACCATGCAACCAACGCGTTCGGGTTCGCCACGACGGCGCGCACGGAGTGACGCGCCCTGCCTTGGGAAATCGTCCCCACCCATTCAGCAACGCTGGTAGAGCCGCGCTGCCGCGCCGCCCTTGATTTTGGGCGACGGAGCACCGTCGCCCTACCATGCCCCTGCAAAATCCGGGTGGTGATTTTCAATACGCGGCGAGCCGGTTGGCGTCGGTTCTTCCAGACTTATTCCGGTCCTGCTGACCTCACTTTTGAGGGCGGCCCTGGAGCAATTGAATTATGAGCAAGACTGTGAAGAAAGTGGGAATCCTGACGGCGGGCGGCCTCGCGCCGTGTTTGAGCGCGGCCATTGGTTATTTGATTGAAACCTACACGCGCAAAGCGCCGGAGATTGAAATCATTTGTTACGTGAACGGTTACATGGGGCTGTTGCAGGGCAAGAGTCTCAAGGTGACGCCGGAGGTGCGACAGAATTGGAAAGCCTTCGTGGAGCACGGCGGCAGTCCCATCGGCAACAGTCGCGTGAAGTTGACGAATGTGAAGGATTGCGTGAAGCGCGGGTTGGTTAAGGAAGGACAGGACCCGCAAAAGGTGGCGGCGGATCAGCTCGTGAAAGATGGCGTGGATGTGTTGCATACCATCGGCGGCGACGATACGAATACCGCTGCGGCCGACCTCGCGAAATTTCTCAAGTCGAACAAATACGATCTCACGGTCGTGGGCCTGCCCAAGACGATTGATAACGACGTGATTCCGATCCGCCAGAGTCTCGGCGCGTGGACGGCGGCGGAAGAGGGCGCGCATTACTTTGCCAACGTGGTGGCGGAGCATAATGCGAATCCACGAATGCTCATCATCCATGAAGTCATGGGACGCAACTGCGGTTGGCTTACGGCGGCGACGGCGGCGGAGTATCGGAAGCTCGTGCAGCAAATGAGCTTTGTTCCGGAACTTGGCTTGAGCTGCGAGCGCCGGGAAGTTCACGGCATTTTCATTCCGGAAATGGCGCTGGATATTCCGGCAGAGGCGGCGCGCTTACGCAAAATTATGGATCAGCACGATTGCGTAAACCTGTTCGTTTCCGAAGGCGCGTGCGTGTCATCCATCGTGGCGCAGATGGAAGCCCGCGGCGAAGAAGTGCCGCGTGATGCCTTCGGGCATGTGCGGCTGGACAAGGTGAATGTGGGCGCGTGGTTTGCGAAGCAGTTTGCCGAAATGCTGGGCGCGGAGAAAACGCTCGTGCAAAAGAGCGGTTACTACAGTCGCGCCGCCGCGGCCAATGCGGCGGACCGAAAGCTCATCAAGCGTTGCGCGGTCAAAGCGCTGCAATGCGCGTTGGCCGGCAAAGGCGGCGTGGTGGGTGAAGACGAAGAGCGCGGCGGGAAAGTTCGCGCGATCGAGTTCGAACGCATTAAAGGCGGCAAGCCGTTCAACCTTCAGACGGATTGGTTCGTGCGACTCTTGCAAGACATTGGCCAGCCGATGGGCGCAGCGGTGGAAGTGAAGCATTGAACGGTCTGCGGTTGGCACGCGGACGGCGCGACGCCAAAGAATGAGTCGCCTTCCGCTTTCTATTTGAAAAGGTCGGTGACCGGTTCACTCGCCGGTTGCCAATAAGCGATTTTCTCCACTTTGCCCGCCGGGGTGAGTTTCAGGAGGGTGACGTGATTCGCTTTCACGGGCACCCAGTTCATTGTGCCGGCGGTTTCAATCAGGATGATGCGTTGCGGATATTTCCGCATTTTGCGGAGGGCGAAGAATTTTCCAATATCGGGCATCGGATGGATGTCCATGAGGTAAACCGCACCGTGTTGGTCGAGAAAGCCCGCTCCCTGCTCGGCCAGTTTTTGATTTGCCGCTTTGGCGCTGTCCATGTCGAGGGCGATCAACAGATAGGCCGTGCCGTTGGTGAACGTGTACGCAACGCCGTGTTGATCCTGGGCGGAAAGTGCTGGAATTGCGGCGCCCACTTCCAGCGGAGCGGCGGAAACCGCCAAGTTGCAGCAAAACCAGCTCAAGATCGCGAGGAAACGCCAAAATTTCATCAGGGAGAACTTGCGAAAGTGTGGTGGCAGTGTCAATGAAGCGCAGCGGCCTTAAGCATCGTCACCCTCAGTTGGCCGGCGAAAAGTATTCCCGGCGTGGTGCAACAAACTGAAAATCTCGCCAGCCCCAATTGGCTGACGGCCACCAATCCGGTCTCCGTCGTCTCATCGACCAACATCTCGTCCGTCCCACTCACCGCCACCAACAAATTCTTCCGGCTGCAAATGCTCGAATGACCCACCGGCTATTGCAGCGGCCATTTTACTTTTGCCAGATAGATGCTGGATTTGCCTTCGTGCGACGAATAGTAACTCACCCAGAGCAAACCATCGTGCCAGACGAGACCGGGATAACTGCAATCGCCCCCGCTCGGCAGCGAAAGCACGGGCTGCAAACTTTCGCGGGTCAGGCGGAAGAGCGAGCACTTCACTTTGCCCTGGGAGTGGTCGCGACTGCCCGCCACGAGGGAACCATCCGGTAGTTCGACGAAATCCGGGCCACCCAGCCGGACCTGCGTTGGCGCAAATTTCCAATCCGAGTAAGGTGATTTGCTGACACCAATCCAGCCGCCCAAATCCTCAGCTTCCCGCCGCACCAGCATCATCGCTTCGCCGTTGCGCAGAAAACGAACGGTGGTTTCATTGGGTCGCCCAGACACTTCCAGAGCGGTGACAAGTTTCCAATCCAATCCATCCACACTGCGATAGAGCTTAAAGGCCGGCGCAGCATGGGTTGTGGTTGAAATGGAATACGAAACACCGTAGGCCGTGCCGTTCTGCCACGTGACGCGCCAGAGCCATTCGCCCGCTGCCAACACTCGTTGCGGCGGCGACCAAGCCCGGCCATCGCGAGAGAAGGCCACCCGCGGCTGCGCGCCTTGAAGTTTCTTTGTGCCTCCGTACACCGAGCCACCGGCGACGATCATCAACCGACCCTCCGGCGTGAGGGAAAGTTTCGGATCCCGCAAATCAATACCGACTTCGGCGAGCAGCGCGGCGGATTGCCAGCTCTCACCGTCGGTCGATTCGAGGATGCGAATCTTTCCATCGCCCCCCACATGACCCTCGCCTTCGCGCAGCGAGCAGAACCATTTGTCCTGGAAGCGAATCAAATCCCCAAATGCGTTGTGCGCGCCTTGATCCCAGATTTTGCTCACGGACAACAGTTCCGGTTCCGCAGCAAAAGTGGCCAAGGCTGAGAACAGCAATACAGCAACAAGGAGTGGCTTCATGCCCACAGTGTCAGTGGGTCGCCCCGAATCGACAAGCAAGCCGCGCGACATTTCTGTGTGAATCCCGTTCCGCCGCAACTCAACTGTAAGCAGTCGCCGACGGGTCTATCACTGGTGGAGCATGCTTGAGCTTGAGCGCCGTTTGGCGTATTCGTCGGCCATGCTCATTGTTCATGTCCACGTTCATGTGAAACCGGAATCGGTGGAAGCATTCAAAGCGGCGACGTTGCTGAATGCACAAGCGAGTTTGCAAGAGCCAGGTGTCATGCGTTTTGATGTGGGGCAACGACAGGACGATCCGACGCGATTTGTGTTGGTGGAAGTGTATCGCGATGCGAACGCTGCCGCAGCGCACAAGGAAACGCCGCATTATCCCATCTGGCGCGACACCGTCGCTGCAATGATGGCCGAGCCGCGCACCAGCGTGAAATACACCAGCCTGTTCCCAGGCGAAACCGGCTGGTAGCAATCACCACCGCACGGTCTTAACCAGCGCGGCGCGGCGCTGTGCTTTACGCCTGGTCGAACTCGGCCTTGATGACGCCGGCCAGATCCGTCAGCAATTTGTCTGACTGACCCACGTACGAAGAACCGTGCATGACGGCGAGCGTTTCGGGTCTTAGTTCGGCCAGCGTGCGGAGCACGCCTTCCGTCTGGCGCATGTAGGGCATGTAACCCGCCAGCGGACCTTGGTTGAGTCGTTGCATCGCCAACCGTGTCGGTTCAATCAGGTCCGACGCCGTCACCGGTGCGACATTCCCGAAATGATGGAAGAGGTCGGAACAGAATAGCGTTTTGCGCGTTTCCTCGAACAGCACGCCCGCGTCCCAGCCATGCGGAATGTGCGGCGATCGATAAAAGCGATAGCGGTATTTGCCAGTGTTGAGCACATTGTCAGGCGTCATCCCGAACGCGGGTCGAATCGCGAAATCATCCACGCTGACGAGTTTGCCGACAAGGGTGCAGACAGGTTGAGCCTGGGGCGCGAGTTGCAGCCAATCGTTCAACGCGCCGCATTCGTCGGATTCAAAGTGACTCCAGGCGATGTGGCGGAGTTGGGTGGGGTCAATCAGTTGGCCCACCGCTTCGCGCAACGCGGGAAACATTCCTTTCAACCCGGCATGAAAGAGTAGCGGCTCTTCATCGCGCACCAGGAAGTGATTGAACTGCATGTCGAGTTGCGGAACGTAAACTGAAAGGCGAAACAGGTCGGGAGCAATTTCGTTGATTTGCGCGTCGTTCATGGGCCAGTTCTAGCACGGGCCATCCAAGAACGCACTGGAACTATCGGACCATCCAGCGAACCGCCGCGATGCAGAATTGCTCCCGGTCCGGCCACCGCTACACTGGCCGCGTGAAAACCATTGCGATTGTCCCCGTGCTCGGCGCGCTGCTCTTGGCCGGCTGCGACCCAAAGCCGACCACAACCGAAACCACAGCAAACGCGACCCCATCCACGACCAATGCGACGGTTGCCGCGACGCCGGTGACAAACGCCTTCGCGGTACTGCAAGGCAAGTGGCAGCGCGCGGATGGCGATTATCTCATCGAAATCCGGAGCGCTGAAGCGAGTGGCAAACTGGACGCGGGCTATTTCAATCCCGCGCCGATCAATGTTTCCCGGGCGCACGCGCTTCGGGAGAGCGGTGCTTTGAAGGTGTTCGTGGAATTGCGCGACGTCAATTATCCCGGTAGCACCTACGCACTAACCTACGACCCGAAGCATGACCACCTGTTCGGGCAATATTACCAGGCCACCATGGGGCAAACGTACGATGTTGCGTTCGTGCGAGTGAAATGAGGCGGGGATGCAACGGTTCGCTTGAACGCTGCCTCGGAAACAATCAAGGCTTAGGTACCAAATAACTCTGCGTCCATTCGGGTGCCGCCGGAATGGTGTTGTTTGTGACCCGGGTTTTCCACTCGGCATCGGTCAGTCGAGTGGTCGGGCCCATTTCAAATTCGTAATGGCTCAACACCGGTCCGGCGTAAACCGCCAGGTCGCCCGGTCCGTTGTCCACGGCAATGAACAGCATTTGCACATTGCCAACCGCCTGATGCAGGATGCTGCCCGGATCCCCCACGATTGTATCGGGCAAATCCGTGTGCACCGTGGTTACCAACGGATCCCAGAAGTCCGAGCCTTTTTCGTCACCCGTGTCTTCCTGGTTGGTTTGATAATTGTCGGGTACGTATTCACTGCCGGGTTGATAAAAAAGCTGCGGATACCAACCGGTGTAAGTGCGCTTACCCACGTAATCAAATTCGACGAGGCGCTGGAAGAAAAGTTCGTCTGCGGCGGAAAACGGAGTTTTGGCGAGTTCCTTCTCCGAGAGGGCACGCAAAGTTTCCATGGTTGCGACGTAATGATCCATCAAGGCGAGGCGGTTGGAATGCATCGTCGCCGCGCTGACGGAAACGGTATAGGGAACGGGAACGAAGGGGGGCGTGGTCCGGTTTGTATAATGCGTGTAATTGAACACGCCATTGGTCGGCAGCGTGGCCAGCACGGTTTTGGTGGCCGCCGCCATTTGTCCGAGGCGCGCCCAAAAAGCGGGGCGCGGTTCAACATAGCCAGCCGGATAGAGGCACAAGAGAATGGGCGTGTAGGATTCCTTGACGTAAAGCGTGGTGCTGTGGCGCAGATGGGTCCACGAGGCGAGTTGCGTGTTGAGCGTTTTCATCGCCCACGGTCGAGTGCGCATGGCTTCGGGATATTGACTGCCGGTGGTCGGCTCGGACAGCAGCCGCAAACAGGCGAGCCAATGGTTGTAAATGGTATTGGTCCAGGCGGACGGGCTTTGGCTGTCAACGACGTTGCGCACCGCCGCGAGATTGTGTTGATACTTGTGTCCGTCCCGCCAATACATGCGACCGTCCGCCGGGGTGAGATTGGTTCGCGCGATCCGCGCGGCAATCTCCGGGACAATCTGGTTGTTCCCCAGCACGGCAAAGGCCACGTCCAAGGCGCTGGGCACGCGGCGCAACACTTTGTCGGCGAGTTCCGGAATGCCATTCTCATCCCAGATGATGTCGTCAAAGGTGCATTTGCTGAACGCCCAGCTATCCATGACAAATCGCTGTCCCATGAAGGTAAACGCACGCGGCAGCTTTACCTGTACAGCGCTCAGGGGCGAATAATAATAGCCGCTGGTGACTTGTTGCATGCCGAGTTGCCCCGACATGAGTTGGTTTTGCAGATTGGTCAACGCCGCACCGGTGGCAAGATCGGCGGGGGAATTGATACCGGCGGCGACCAGCAGCCCGTTCAATTGCGCGAAGTTGAGGGAGTCAGGTGTGCCGACAAACATTTCCAGGGTGCGGTTAAACTCGAACCAGTTGGTCAACTGGCCGGAGTTGCGCAGCAATAGTTCCAGCGCGACCGCGCCGGACAGTTCGCGGAGCGTGTTGGTTTTGGCATTAGCGCCATTGGAGAATCCCGCATAGCGAAAATCCGCAATTCCACACCACATCATGGCGCGAAAATAACGCTGGAGCGCGACGGTGTTGCTGTAGTGGCTGCGCAGGGTGAATTGACTAAAATCGATATCACGAACTTCGCCGAACAGATTGAACGGAATGGGCTGTCGATTGTTGATGGCAGTGAGGGTGGCGTTGATTCGCGTTGCCTGGCCGAGCGAGCCGGCATGAGTAACGCCACTGACGAGCGACCGCGCCACAGCCAAAAAGTAATCGGCATCCAGGACCCCGTTGGTCATCGCAGTTCCGGAAGCTTGCGCCCACAACGCCGGCACTTGATCCGACATCGAAACAACCAGGTTGGAAAGCGTGGGATGAAAGCCGGTTTCTTCAATCTCTGCCAGGATCAACAGAAAGGAGCGATGCCACGCCTGCAAAACGGAATCGGCGGTGACAAGAACCGGAAGATCGTCGGTATAGAGGTCATAATAAACGTCGGCGAAACTGCGCCGTTCGAGGCGTTGACTGACCACGAAGCCGTTGGTTTGAAACACTGCCAGTTCGGTGGGGTTGAGTCGGAAGTCGAAGACGCGTTGATTGGGCCAGGGGTTGGTAGAGTTCCATACAGCCGGGTCGATGCTGAACAGATTCCAAAACTCGGCAGTGGTCGGATCAAACGTAACTTGCGGCAAATATTGGTTGGTGGATTGGTAGGTCGAAACGAAATCTTCGAGTGACAGTTGGCCCAGTTGTTGAAACTGCTGACCAAAGGCGGTGGCATAACCATACATGCCGGCACCCGTGCTCGTTTCCGCGGCCGCTAGATTTACATTCGCCACCACGCGATAGAACGCGTGATCCCCGGCGGTGGGCACGGCGACGCGGAGGAATTCGTCGGAGGCACCGACACTTCCGGCAATCGGCCCGGCCACCGTGGTCCAGTTCACCATGTTGGTGCTGCGTTGAATTAAGTACTGTGGATACATTCCACCAACGGGAAGTTCCATTTGCGCATGCACGCCGATCTCGGTTTGCGGGCCGGACTTTTGCAATTGAAGCGTAATTTGATCGGCGGCGAAGCCGGGCAAGCAGAGTGCGGTGACGGCAATTACGACCAACCCCTTGATTAACCAGGTCATTTTCATGCGCTTGTGGAGTCGAACTTACGCCGATTGGTAAAGCTGTAAACAGATTTCTCGCAGTGGTTTTTGCGCGATCAAGATAAGGCGCACTCCAGTAAAACTGTTGTGTCAACAGATGCTGAGCCGACTGATTTCCGTCGCGACCGGTGTCATTCATGCGGCTGAGCCGACAGCAATCAAACAAAACCCTTGAAGAGTGAGGAGGTAATCGAAATATCGGTTGATATGATTCTGGACACTGGCGGCATTGGCTGAATCTCACGCGGGAAAAAATTTCCAACCGCATTCCGCAAACACGGCTGGTGCAACTGACGCCATGAGATGCCCGGTCCGCTTTGTGACCGTTTACAACGCGCCGCCCGCGATACAATCGGCGCATCAACGTTCTTTCCGATAAGACAGCACCATTCCCTCGTTGGTCATGGTGAATTCATTACTGGCGACCGTGCCGCGGGTCACGCCGGCGCGTTCCCATTTCATTGTGATTTCATCACCTCGTTGCGAGTAAGTTGCCTTTACTTCACGCGTGACCTCCGGGTGACCGGACACCGAAAACTTCATCAGGCTGTGGCAAGTGCCGTCGGCGCGGATGGTGAACATACCAGAATTGATTGTCATCGGGGTTTTACCATGCCGCGTTTCGCAGGGCACACTTTCCCCGTTCACGCTGACCAATGTGTAAACGCCGGCGGGATCGACGAGGACTGCTGAATCACCGCTGCGACAACCCGTCACGGCCAACAATGCCAACAAGGCGAGCACCAACAACGCAATGATGCGGGGAGTTTTGGCAGCAATACGGCGACACGCCGGATGGAAGGTTGTTTTCATGGTGTGACGGTAAGCGGCCGCGCGCGTCGAAGGCCAATTCATTATTCCAATCGCGCATCGGCGGAATCAATAACCCGCTCCGCCTCGCACCAATCCCTGGCGCGATCGTTACTCACGCTTGTCACCGGGCCGATGAAGGACAAGATTAGAAACGATTTTCAATCCCCGGCATCATGAAAAAATCCAACTCCCAACCGTGGCGCGAACGTTGGCGGCAAATCATCTTCGAAGCCGACACGCCAGCGGGGCGTGCCTTCGATGTGTGCCTGATTCTCTGCATCCTGACCAGCGTGATCGCAGTGATGCTCGCCAGCGTGCGAACGATCCGCGTTCGCTATGAGACAGAATTGATGGCCATCGAGTGGTTCTTTACCGGCCTCTTCACGATTGAATATCTGCTACGGCTCTGGACAACTCGTTCGCCTCTTCATTATGCGCGGAGTTTTTTCGGCATCGTGGATTTGCTGACCATCCTGCCGACCTACTTGAGTTTGTTTGCGCCCGGAGCGGAATACTTCGTCGTGGTCCGCGCGTTGCGGGTGTTGCGCGTCTTTCGCATTTTGAAATTGGTGGAATACCTGCGGGAAGCGCGCACGATCACCCAGGCGCTCAAAGCCAGCAGCCGCAAAATCCAGGTGTTCCTGCTCGCCGTCGCCATTCTCGTGGTGATTTTCGGTTCGCTCATGTATCTGGTCGAGGGCGAAGCGAATGGTTTCACGAGCATCCCGCGCGGGGTGTATTGGGCCGTGGTGACGTTGTCCACCGTGGGATACGGCGATATTACGCCGCAGACGCCGCTGGGCCAACTACTGGCCAGCATCTTGATGGTCACGGGCTATGGCATCATTGCCGTGCCGACGGGAATTGTGACGGCGGAATTCACGCGGAATTACATCCACACCAGCCGGCGCAGTTGTCCGCATTGCTCCGCCGAAGGTCACGCCGAAGACGCGGTTTATTGTCGGCGCTGCGGCAAACCAATGCCCAAATCCGCTCAGCTGGAATGAGCCCGGTTTACGCCGGCCACGCAAGACGCACGCCCTGATCCGCAAGTTGCGCCTGGTATTGTTGAAGCAAATCTCCCTCGGCGCGCACCTCACGAGGCAAACGCTTTTTCGCGTGGCAAAAGGCCGCGAGTTCTCCCACCGCCTCGCCAATGTTCCATTCCACCGGATGCAGCCGATAGCAACCATTGGTGATATGCGTCACGCCCAGGTTTTTGCACGCGGGTAACAGGTTTTCCACTCGCCGCGGCAACAACGCGCCCAGCGGGATTTGAAATGGCAACGACGCGATGTCGATGTAGTTATCGCCACCCGTGCTCGGATGCAGATCGATCCGGTAACTGCCGATGCCGACCGAGTCAGGAAAGATTTCCGCCTTCACTGCGGTCTTCGGCTGGCCCAACAACGCGGCTCGCGCATCCGTGCCGACGTGTTGTTCGCAAACCGTAAACTCCGCCTGAATCCGCCGGCTCTCGCGAATGTAAGGATACTTCGCCAAGCCATCCTCCGTCCCCACAATGTCCGGACGTAATCGCAACCCCTTCCACCCTACGCCGCCATCCGGCCGCGGGCATCGCGTCTGCAACCAATACAGCAAACACAAACTTAGTTGCTTCGCGCGGGCGATGTGTTTGGCCGCAACGTCCGGCGCGCATTCAAACGGATTGCCGGGCAAATAATCGTTTTGCGGCCAGTTCACCAGTGACACGTCACCGGCGTAAGTTCCCGTGGCGAAATTGCTGCGGTCCACAATGCGCCGATAGTGGAACAAACCTGTCGCCTTTTCGGGATTGAACCCATAATTACGCGGCTCGAGCGTAACCGGGTTCGAGTAAACCAAGTCGAGTAATTTGCCAGGCCACGGCGGCTGAATCGGCGGCACGTAATCGCGCCAGAACTCCCAATCCCGCGGCGTCTCAATGGTGTGATCCTCGCCGTGGAGGTATTCCATTGCAAAGCAGCACGTGAACGCCTGCATGTTCTGCGGTTGATACTCCGGTTTGGCGTGGGGTTCGCCGGTGTCCTTTTGCGCTTCGGCGCCGGTGACGTATTCAGTTTTCGTCAGTGGCAGGAGTTCGCCCGTCTCCGTGGCATCCACGAAGTACGGCGCGATGAGATTCCATTCGCTGCCGGATTCCAGACTGCGCACGCGCACGGCTTCCACTTTGTCGCCATTCGCGGCCGCGGAAACGGGAACAGTCTGCAACAGAATTTGCACGCGGGAACTGGCCACATACGGCGCGAGCATTTCGTGCAAAACCGCCAACGCCACCCGCGGCTCGTGACACAATTTGGAAACGCCCCCATTGCCGGGATTAAGAAATTCCTTACCCCGCGCCGCGTCCGTGAGTGGAAAATTGCGCCGATAATAGTCGCGAATCCGGGTGCGCAATTCCTGATAACTCCGCGTGCCGCCATGCGTTTCAATCCACGGATTTTCATCCGGCGGCACGGCTTGCGACGTGAGTTGCCCGCCGATCCAATCCGTTTCCTCGGTCATGACGACACGCAACCCGTTCCGCGCCGCCGCCAGCGCCGCCGCGCAGCCACCCAATCCGCCCCCGACAATCACCACGTCGGCAAAGAATTCCTGGGCCGAAGATTTTTTCGCGCGCGGGGAAGACTTGGAAGATTGACTGCCGACATGAGCACAAGAAGTTGCACCCAGCGCCAATGGCAACGTCACCCCGACGTGTTTCAAAAAGGAGCGGCGATCGAGACCGGATTGATTCATGCGAAAAAGCCTGCCCACAGCGATGCCTCGGCACAACGGGATTTTGCCCACATGAACAGGGGTGGTAGCAGTTTTCGCGCTGCGAAAACTCCGCCCGCACAGCGGGCGGAACAAACGGGCAAAAGTGCGCAGCCGTGACAAATCTATTGCGCCGGTCGACGCGGCGCTGGTTCTCGCAGCGCGAGAACCGTTACCTCCCGAGCAACGAGTCCACATGCCATTCCTATCCGCTTTTTCCTTGTCACCCCCGGCGTGGCTCGCGTCAGCTATGCGCCATGCGAATTCTGATTGCGACGGTGACCGCGGGCGGTGGGCATCTGGCCGCCGCCGCGGCGCTGGAGGAAGCCTGGCGCGCCACGCGTCCTGACGACGTCATCGAACGCGTGGACCTCGTGAAGTTCTTTTCGTCGGTGCATCGCAAAATCCACGCCGACGGTTACGTGAAACTGGTGGAACGCGCTCCCGAATTGTGGGGTATGCTCTTCGCCAAAACCGACGACCCGAAAGTCGCCCAGCGGTTGAATCGCATCAAGGCGCTCGTCCCCAGCCGCGCCCGGAGCAAGTTTGCGGATTACGTTGCCAACTTTAAGCCGGATGTCGTGCTCTGCACGCACTACGAACCGGTGGATGCGCTGGGTCAAATTCGCCGCAAACAAAACGGCAAGCCGCCTTTCGTCGTGAGTATCGTCACCGATTTCGAAGCGCACGCGCTTTGGATGGATGCAGACGTGGATTTGTATTGCGTGGCGGCGGAAGAAACGAAAGCTCGACTCGTAGCCCGCGGTGCGACCGCGGACAACGTCGCGCCCACCGGCATCCCGATTGCCGCGAAATTCGCACTGCCCGTCAACGCGCTGGCGGTTCGCAAAGCGATGGGATTGCGCGATGACCTGCCCACGCTGCTCGTCTTGAGCGGTGGCTTTGGCATGGGGCCAGTCGGGAAAATTCTCGCGGCGTTGGATAAAGTGCCGCATGCGTTCCAGACGGTCGTGGTCTGCGGGCGAAACGAGGAATTGCGCCGCGACCTTGCCGCGCAGGACCGAAAACATCCGACGCGCGTGCTGGGTTTCGCGGCGAACATGCACGAGTTGATGACGGTGGCGGACTTGATTCTCACCAAACCGGGCGGACTCACGTCTTCGGAAGCGCTGGCGCTCGGTAAACCACTGTTCATTCTTGATCCCATTCCCGGCCAGGAAGCAGCCAACAGCGATTTCCTGCTCGAACGCGGCGCCGCCGCCAAGGTGAATCGCGTCGAAGATTTACCTTTCCGGCTCGAACAATTGCTGGGCACAAAGAAACTCGGCGCGATGGCCAAAGCCGCGAAGTCGCTGGGACGATTGAAGGCGGCAAACTCCGTTTGCGAGGAAGTCTTGCGCCGCCTGCGCGCATGAAAACCGCGGCACCAGCAAGCATCCGACGACCGAAGCTCGGTCGAAGTTTGCTCCGACTCGGAGCCGGGCTATTGATCTTTATGAGTGCCGCGTTCTGGAGTCAGGCGGTTGAAACAAATCTCAAGTCGGACGAGCAGATCGTGTTCTATCCGAGCGTGGCACAGCGCGTGCCGGGCGAAACCAATCGCTGGCGGGCTGAGATTCGGGGACGCGTGTTTGAAATGGAACCACGGCGCTTGCTCCTCGGTGCGTTTCGGCAGGCCATCGAATTGAAGTCCGAAGAATTCACCGCGGCGGAGAATGCCATCTTCACCAAACGCGCCCGCCTCTTTCTGGTGGACAATGAACGCCGCAAACACATCCACATTCGGCTCGGCACGAACTCTTTTTATGTCGGCACATCCGGCGCGGATGGTCGTTTCGCCAGTGAGATCGCTTTTGAGTCCAACGATCCGAATACGTTCACTGCCGTGCTGCCCGCCGGCGACCAACGGCAATTCATCGGCACGATGTTTCGTCTTGAGGAACATGGCGTCAGCGTCGTCTCCGATATTGATGACACGATCAAAATCAGCGAAGTGCGGGATCGCCGGGCGTTGTTGCGGAACACCTTTCTTCGCGAGTTCCAAGCCGCGCCGGGCATGCCCGAGTTTTATCAAACCCTGGCGCGCTCAAACCATGCGACCTTTCATTACATCTCCGCCAGTCCGTGGCAACTTTACGAACCGCTGGCAACATTGGTTGCCTCGAACGGTTTCCCTGCGGGAACTTTTGAATTGAAACAGTTTCGTTGGAAGGATCGCAGTTTCTTCAGCCTGTTCGCCGATCCGGAAGAATATAAACTCGGCGTCATCGCGCCGCTGCTCACGCAGTTTCCCCACCGCAAGTTCATCTTGATTGGCGATTCCGGCGAACGCGACCCGGAGATTTACGGCACGCTGGCGCGGAAGTTTCCGCAGCAAATCTTCCGAATCTACATTCGCGACGTGACGCAAGAATCCGCCGAGGCGCCACGCTACCTGGAAGCGTTCCGCGACGTGCCCCGCGACAAATGGCAAATCTTTCGCGGGCCAGATGAAATCAAAGTCGCGCCGGAATAGCTTTTCATTACTCTGCGCGCGTGGCGAAACCAAACTCCATTGAACTGCCCGGCGTCGCGCCGATTCCGATTCTCTACGAAGACCGGGCGGTGCTGGCCATCGACAAGCCGCGGCATTGGATGCTCGTGCCGTACTCCTGGCAACGGACGAATCGTAATCTGCAGGCGGCCCTGGTGTCCTCCATCAGCGCGGGCGATTTCTGGGCGCGCGCGCGCGGCCTGCGGTTTTTGCGTTATGTCCACCGGCTCGACGCGGAAACGACCGGCATTCTGCTCTTCGCGAAAAGTCAGGGCGCCGTGGAATCCTACGGCGCGCTGTTCGAGAGCCGTCGCATGGAGAAAATGTATCTGGCTGTGGTGACGGGCATCCCGAAACAAAAGGAGTGGACCTGTCGGCAAAAACTCGGCCCGGACCCGCAACGCATCGGCCGCCACCGGGTCGATCCGCGCCAAGGCAAAGAAGCCGAAACCCATTTTGATGTCCTCCAGCAATCGGCAGATCGCGCCCTGATCCAGGCTCATCCCCTGACCGGCCGCACCCATCAAATCCGCCTGCATCTGGCGGATTCCGGTTGCCCGTGTGTCGGCGATGAACTCTACGGTCGCCCGGAGCGGGGCGTCGAATTGGGTTTGCGTGCCGTCCGGCTGGCCTATCAAGATCCATTCACCCGCAAACGCGTGGAGATTCGTGCGCCGACGGATGCATTCTGTCGCGAGTATGGGTTCGACATTTTGGCAACTTAAGGCAACATCAGCGGCTTGTTATGGCTGGCAACTCCACAACTGTATCCACCAACGCTGACGAAATCATTGGCACGACCGAATGGGTCGAATTTCGCCGCTCGAAAATTCATGGCCGCGGCGGTTACGCGCGCAAAGATATTCCCGCCGAAACGGACGTGATCGAATACGTCGGCGAGAAAATCTCCAAGGAGGAATCCAATCGCCGCTGCGAAGCCAACAACGAATACATCTTCACCGGCGACGACACGTATGACATCGACGGCAACGTGGAGTGGAATCCCGCTCGATTAATCAATCACAGTTGCGAGCCGAATTGCGAAGCGCTGACCGACGATGACAATCGCATCTGGATTGTGGCCAAGCGCGACATCAAGGCCGGTGAAGAACTTACGTTCAATTACAATTACGACCTCGAAGATTACCAGGAACATCCGTGTTGCTGCGGCGCCGCCGATTGCGTCGGCTTCATGGTCGCGGAAGAATATTTTGATCAAGTGCGCAGCAACGGGGCTGCGACGAAACCTTGCGCTCCGACGGCCGCCGACGGAAAACTCGCCTCGTGAACACCGCAAAACCATTTCGGCTCGGCGTGCTCGGCTCGGGCAAAGGCTCGAACTTCGTCGCCATTGCCGACGCCGTCGCCGCGGGAAGCGTTCCGGCGGAAATCGCGATCGTGCTGAGCGATGTGGAAGCAGCGGGAATTCTGGCCCACGCGCGCCAGCGGAATCTGCCCGCCCGCTACATCGCGCCAGGAAAGTTTCGCACCAAACTGGAAGAAGACGCCGAGCGCGCCTACGTGGCGGCATTGCAAGAAGCGAAGGTGGATTTGATCGTGCTCGCGGGGTTTATGCGCGTGTTGAAAGGCGATTTTCTCCGCGCGTTTGAAGGTCGCATCGTCAACATTCATCCGTCGTTGCTGCCGTCCTTTCCAGGACTCGAAGCGTGGAAGCAGGCGCTCGATCACGGCGTCAAGGTCACTGGTTGCACCGTGCACTTTGTGGATGCGGGCGTGGATTCCGGCGCCATCATCGCGCAACAAACCGTGCCTGTGCTGGACGACGACACCGCCGCCTCACTACACGCCCGGATTCATGCTGCCGAGCATGAGCTTTATCCGAAATGTGTCGCGGCCATCGCGCGCCGGGAAATTGCTGTTCGGGGCCGGCGCGTCATCCGCAAGACTTAGTTCAACGACCGATTCATCAGAATGGAGCTTGCGTTCCATGCACGCATGCCCGCTGCGGTTTAAGGCTTTAATCCGGGTAAATCAGCGTCAATCTGCGCGTAAAGAATCCCCATTTTCAGCACCCAAAAAACAATCGTCTTTCGCGGTCCGCTTTGCGTATTCTGGCGGGCACTTATTCAACTATGAGCAGTAAGCAGATACTCAGGTTCGGGTTGCCCAAAGGGAGTTTGCAGGAGGCAACCATTCAGAAGATGGCCAAAGCGGGCTGGAACATTTCCGTGAACAGCCGCTCCTACATTCCCTACGTGGACGACACCGAGATGGAAATCCGGTTGATCCGCGCGCAGGAGATCAGTCGTTACGTTGAGCATGGCTACCTTGATTGCGGTATTACCGGGCACGATTGGGTGATGGAGAACGGCTCCAAAGTCCACGAAGTCGGCGAATTCCTTTTCAGCAAAGTCTCGCGCAAACCCGCGCGCTGGGTGTTGTGCGTACCGGAAAATTCCCCGGTGAAAACTGTCCATGATCTTGAGGGCAAACGCATCGCCACCGAGGTCGTCAACCTGACCAAGAAGTATCTGAAGAAGCACGACGTCAAAGCCGAGGTGGAATTTTCCTGGGGCGCAACGGAGGTCAAGGCCCACGAACTCGTGGACGCCATTGTGGAAGTCACCGAAACCGGTTCGTCGCTGCGGGCCAACAAACTGCGCATCGTGGACGAATTGCTGAGTTCGACGCCCCGTTTGATCGCCAATCACGACGCGTGGAAAGACAAATGGAAGCGCACCAAGATTAAAACCATTGCGCTGCTGCTCAAAGGCGCGCTCGAAGCCGAGGCGAAAGTCGGTTTGAAGATGAACATTCGGCAGCGCGATCTGGCCGAGTTGCTCAAGCGATTGCCGTCATTGCGCAATCCCACCATCTCCAGTCTCAGTCAGGAAGGTTGGGTGGCGGTGGAAACCATCATTGATGAACATGTCGTGCGCGAACTAATCCCGGCCATGAAAGCCGTGGGCGCCGAGGGCATCACCGAATATCCGCTCAACAAAGTGGTTTACTAAACCCGGCAAACTCTCTTTGCTACTGGCGCGACGCAAAAACGTCGCGCCATTTTCTTTGCCATGAAACCAACGGAATTTGATTTCGATGTCGCCGTGCTCGGAGCCGGCAGTGCCGGTTATGCCGCGGCACGCACCACCGCGGCGGCTGGGTTGAAGACGATTTTAATCGAAGGCGGGCGCGACGTGGGCGGGCTCTGCATCCTGCGCGGTTGCATGCCCAGCAAGGCGTTACTGTACGCGGCAGAAGTGCGGCATCTCGCGCAACGCGGCGCGACGTGGGGACTCAAGCCGGGCAGAATCGGTTTTGATTTCAAAAAAGTCATGGCGCGCAAGGCCGCAATGATTGATGACTTTGCTGGCTATCGCCAAAAGCAGTTGGCAAACGGCAAATTCAAATTTCTCCGCGCCAATGCTCGTTTCGTGGACGCGCACACCCTGCAATTGACCTGGGCAGATAATCTCCGGAATAGCGCGCGGCAACTCATGGGATTGCGCCGGATTGCCACCGCGCTCCGACAGCCCTACTCCCTCGACGGGATTTTTCTGAGAGCGAAACATTTCGTTATTGCGACTGGCTCGGTCGTCGCGCCGCCTCCCCTGCCCGCGCTCGAGGAAGTCGGTTACATCACCAGCGATCACGCGCTGTCCATGGAACGCTTGCCCAAGTCGCTCATCGTGCTGGGCGGCGGCTCGGTCGCCTGCGAACTGGCGCAATTCTTCGCGCGCTTCGACGTCCGCGTCACCCAGATCCAACGCAGTCCGCACGTCTTGAAAGAGTTCGACGCGGATGCCAGTGCGGCGGTGGAAACCGCATTTCGCCGGGAAGGTATTGAACTATTCACCGACACCCAACTGCTCGCCGCGCGCCGCCACGGGCACCGCAAGGAGGTGGAGTTTAAGCATCAAGGGAAACCGCGCCGCGTTCGAGCCGACGAAATTCTGCTCGCGCTCGGCCGCGATCCCAACATCGCCACACTGGGACTGGATCGCGCCGGCGTGCAGACTCGCGAGGGCCGCATTTGGTCTGACGAAGAAATGCGCACCAGCGCACCGCACATTTTTGCGGCGGGGGATTGCACTGGCCCACACGAGATTGTCCACATCGCCATTCAACAGGCGGAAATCGCGGCGCATAACATTGTTCACCCGCGCCGGCCACGTCGCGTGGATTATCGCCTGCTCACCAGCGTCGTTTTCACCGAACCGCAACTGGCCACAGTGGGTTTGACCGAGCAAGCGGCGCGGGCGCAGAAGATTCCGTTTCTTGCGGCCAGTTATCCGTTCAACGACCACGGCAAATCACTCATCATGGACGCACTGGATGGCTTCGTGAAATTGCTGGCCAATCCGCAGACGGGCGAAATTATCGGCGGTTGTTGTGTGGGCCCACTCGGCGGCGAATTGATTCACGAAGTCATTGTGGCGATGGCCAAACGAATGACCGTGCACGAATTCGCCGCGACGCCGCACTATCATCCGACGCTCGCGGAAATCTGGACTTACCCGGCGGAAGAATTGGCGGAGCAAATTCCGCCGCGCCCGTGATTGCCGCCGCAGTCAAACGCAAAGTCTGAGGGGGGATTCCCCGGCGGGTGGTTACGGCGGCGTGACTTCGAGAATCGGGAGCGGCGGCGAATCGAGGCTCTTGCGCACACGCAACGCCAGTTGCGGCGGACGATAGGGCTTGGGCAGAAATACGGCGTCGTTCTCGCTGAGATTCTTGCCCACAATTTCCGAACTATAACCGCTGCTATAGAGCACGCGCAGGTTGGTTTTGCGTTGCCGCAACCGATAGGCGAGTTCCGCACCGCTGACGCCGCCGGGCATCACCATGTCTGTCAGCAACAAATCCACCTGACCGCGATGCTCGTCCCAGACTTTCAATGCCTGCACCCCGGTTTCCGCTTCGAGTACGCGATATTGATAACCGCGCAAAATCGTCGCCACGAGTTCGCGCAGCGCCGGTTCGTCTTCCACGAGCAGAATCGTTTCGCGACCGCCCCGCGCCATCATCACGGATTCGTTTTGATCGTCCGTTTCCACCACCGCCGTCTTGAGCGCCGGAAACAACACCCGGAAGGTGGTACCGATACCGACGGCACTGGTCACTTCAACCCAACCCTGATGCTGTTTGACAATGCCGTAAACCGTGGCCAGGCCGAGCCCGGTACCACGCCCGACTTCCTTGGTGGAAAAGAACGGTTCAAAAATGCGCGACAATGTTTTGGCATCCATGCCGCAGCCGGTGTCCTTGACACTGATGAAAACGAATTGCCCAACCCGGGCCTCGGGCCGACGGCGGACGTAGTCCGCATCAATCTCGGAAACGCCGGTGATAATCGTGAGTTCTCCGCCCTTGGGCATGGCGTCGCGCGCGTTAACCGCCAGGTTCATGATGACCTGCTCGACCATACCCGCGTCCGCTTCGATGGCCGGCAACTTTCCGGCACAATTCGTCTTGAGCGCCACATCCTCGCCTAACAAGCGCGGCAACATCTTTCCGAAATCACCCAACAGCGCATTGATGTCGAGCGCCCGGGGTTGAATGACCTGTTTACGACTAAAGGTGAGCAGCTTCCGCGTCAAACCGGCGGCCCGGCGGGCCGCGCCGGAAATTTGTTTGAGCGGGTTGGCCAGTGATTCATCCGCGCCCACTTTGACCAGCAGGCAATCCGCGTAGCCCTGGATTACGGTGATGATGTTGTTGTAATCATGCGCGATGCCGGCGGCGACCTGCCCAACCGATTCGAGTTTCTGCGAATGGCGGTATTGCGCTTCGAGATTCAGCATCTCGGTAATGTCCGTTCCGTAACAATGCACCACCGCGTTCCCCGCGACGGGAAAAAGCGACCAACTGACCGTGCGATTGCCAATGACAACTTGCTCGCCGAGGCGTTTCTTGCCGGACTGAAGGCATTCCGCCACCAGAGCGTGCAATCCGGCCGGTAAAATCTCCAGGAGATGTTTTTTCCCGAGGGAGCGGGTGAGTTCCATGGCCGCGTCGTTGGCGTAGCTGATGTCTGCTTCGGCGGTCAACTCCAGCACCGGATTGGGATTCACGCGCGGAAACGCGGCAAGCTTCTCCGCCTGCGCCTCGACCAGTTTACGTTGGATACAAAGCGCAACGCCATTGGCCACTGAACCCAGTTCCTGAATGACCGTTTCCGCCAGCGGCATCGTCGCATAGAGCGCCAAACAACCGACCAATCGATCGTCCAATTGCAAAGGATAAGCCACGAAGGAAACAAAACCTTCGTTCGCCAGCCGGGCAATTTCCGGGTGAACGCCGGGCGCGTTGATGAATGTCAACAGCGCGGATTTGCCCTCCCGCAGTTTTGTCTGCGCAAGCGCCTGGACCAGTGACACGCTGTTCCGAATTTCCGGACCAACGGAGGCTCGCAACTGAAACGCATCCTTCGTCGCATCGTAAGTCAACACCTGCGCCACGGCCACGTTGAGGTATTGCACCATGCTGGTGGCGCATTGCTCGAGCATCTCGGGCAAGGGCGCCCGCCGCGTCAGCACGAGTCCCACTTGCGCGCCGAAGGCCGCCAGGCGTGCCTGTTCGAATGCCGCGACCGAAGCGGCCCGCTTGCGTTCGATCGTGTAGCGAATGACGCGGTCCAACTGGGCGGCTTCGACTTCGCCTTTCACCAGATAATCCGCCGCCCCGGCCTTCATCGCCGCGTGATCGGCTTCCGCGCCGCCCGCGCCGGTCAACAAAATGACGGGTGCTTCCGCCCCGGCACTGCGAGCGGCCTGCAACAGTTCGATCCCGTCATGTCCATTGAGCCGGAAATCCACCAGACAAATGTCCTGGCTATTTTCCGCCATGGCATGCAAGCCCGCTTCAAAGGTGCTGGCGCGTTCAATGGTGAACTTCGCGCCGCGAATCTCCTTCAAGAGTTCGCTGGTCAGAAAAAAATCTTCCTCGTCATCTTCGACCACGAGGACGCGGATGTTGGGCGCTTCACTCATGCGGCAACGTTGCCGGCCGATGCCGGCAATTCGACCGTGCCAAACCAGTAGCCGGTTAATTTGGCAATGGTGGCCACCAGGGCCTCGAACTCGGCGGGTTTGGTAACAAACGAATTCGCCCCGAGATCGTAAACTTTCTCGATGTCCGTGTCGGCGCGCGAAGTGGTGAAGACCACGACCGGAATCCGGCGCAAGGCGCCGTGGGCGCGCAGTTCGCGCAAAGCTTCGCGGCCATCTTTCCGTGGCATGTTCAGATCCAACAGAATCAGGTCCGGGCGCGGCGCCTCCAGCGGCTTCTCGAATTTGCCGCGACGCAAGAGGTAATCAACGAGTTCCTCGCCATCCGCCACGAATCGGACGGCATTCGTTCCGCCGCACTCGGAAAAGGCATCCTGCACCAACAAACGGTCGTCGGCGTCATCTTCCGCCATCAAAATCAGATGGTTTCGCTTTTGCGTCATAAAAAATCAGGCGTGCCGTTTCGGCGGTTTGACCGGCAGATGCACGATGAACGTCGCGCCTTCTCCCGGTTTGCTGCGGGCCGTAATGCTGCCACCATGCCGTTCCGCGATGCGGCGGCAGACGGCGAGGCCGATGCCCGTGCCTTCGTATTCCTGGCGGTTGTGCAAGCGTTGGAAGACCGCAAAGATTTTATCGAGATACTTTTCCTCAAAACCAATCCCGTTGTCCTGCACGGTCAATTCGCACACCGGACCAATGCTTGCATACTCGTCGGGTGAGGAAATCAACCGCGCCTCGATGCGCACATGCGGTTTGGTGCCGGGTGATTGGAATTTGAGCGCGTTGCCAATCAGGTTTTGCAGCAACTGGCGGATTTGAATGGCGTCCGCCTCGATCTTCGGCAACTGGCCGACTTCGATCGTCGCGCCCACTTTTTCCACCCGCACCTCGAGATCACTCAACACCTCGCGCGTGACCTGGCCCAGATCCACTTCCTCAAACGGCTCGATCCGGCTGATGACCCGCGAGAACGTGAGCAAATCCGCGATCAACGTTTGCATGC
>CAZKMR010000081.1:0-22087 GCA_964553795.1 uncultured Bifidobacterium sp.
AAGCCGCACAACTCGCCGGTCTTCATTCGCGGCAATCCCGGCAACAAAGGCCCGCAAGTGCCGCGACGTTTTCTCGAAGTGTTAAGTTCCGGAACACCCGTACCCTTCACGAATGGCAGCGGTCGCCTCGACCTCGCCCGCGCGATTGCAAATCCCGATAATCCGCTCACCGCGCGCGTTTTTGTGAATCGCGTCTGGCTTCATCATTTCGGCGCGGGCCTGGTGAGCACGCCGGGTGACTTCGGCGTGCGCACTGAACAACCGGCGCATCGCGAACTGCTCGACTATCTCGCCGCGACGTTCATGGAGAATGGTTGGAGCACGAAAACGCTGCATCGCCTCATCGTGTTGTCGGCGACGTATCAAAAAAGCGGTGATGCCAGCGCGAAAAATCTCGTCGCCGATCCGGAGAATCTTTTCTGGCATCACGTGCCACGGCGCCGCCTCGATTTCGAATCGCTGCGCGACACGTTGCTCGCAGTCGGTGGCACGATTGATCTGACGATTGGCGGTCTGCCGGTGAATCTGAACGACACGCCGCCCGCGCCGCGCCGCTCGGTTTATGCGCTGATTGATCGCCAGAATTTACCCGGCGTGTTTCGCACCTTTGATTTCGCGAATCCTGATGTCAGTAATCAAGGCCGTTTCCACACGACCGTGCCGCAACAGGCGCTCGCGCTGATGAACAGTCCGTTCGTGATCGAACAGGCGCGTCAACTCGTGAAGCGGGAGGAAATCCAAACTGCAAAAGACGACGCGCAAAAAGTTCAGGCGCTGTATCAACTCGTTTTACAGCGCCCCGCGGAATCCCGGGAAGTGCGACTGGCGAAACAATTCCTCGCGACCGGTAGCAATGCGGAAACGAACTCGCTTACGTCGCTGGAAAAATACGCACACGTCCTATTGCTCTCGAATGAGTTGATGTTTGTCGATTGAGGCGCTATCGGCAGTCTCGCGATTCCCCGCTGGAAACTTGCGCCACAATCCGGCGAGCGCACTCCCGATGATGGAATGAAAGGTCGCGGAAACCGCGCACGGTAGCGGCGCAAGCGCCATCGCAGCGAAGTGCTGTTTTGCGAGCGCCGCCCCTAAACCGGAATTCTGCATTCCCACCTCGATGGAAATTGTCCGGCAATCGTTCTCGCGAAAACGCAGCAATCGCGCCGCCGCGTAGCCCAAGCCAAACCCGGCGCAATGCAGTACGAACACCGCCAGCAGCAGCCGTCCGCCCGACTGCTTCAACGCTTCGGCACTACTGCCGATGATGCTCGCGCAGATCAATGTGATGACCAGCACGGAGATCAACGGCGCGACCGGCAAAACAAACTTCACTGCGCGCGAACAATAGTGGTGCAGGGCCAACCCGAGCAACAGCGGCGCGAGCACGATTTTCACCGTGCTGACGAACAGCGCCGTCGCGTTCACGGGTACATACGTTCCGGCCAGCCATTTTGTGAGCAACGGCGTCAGCAGAATCGCGCCGAACGTCGAACACATCGTCATCAAGACCGACAATGCGAGATTCCCACGTGCGAGAAATGTGACGACGTTGGACGCCGTGCCGCCGGGACAACACGACACGAGGATCAAACCAACCGCGAGACCGGCTTCGAGTTGGAATAACTTCGCGATGCTCCAGCCGAGGAACGGCATGATGAGATATTGCGCGACGAAACCTGCCGCCACCGCACGCGGCATGCGCAGCACGGACTGAAAATCCGCCACGCTGAGCGTGAGTCCCATGCCGAGCATGATGACCGCCAATCCCCACGTGATGAAATCGCCGCTGAACCACGTGAACCATTGCGGCTCAAAGAGCGCCGCGATTCCGCCGAGTAAAACCCAAACGGGAAACAGATTGGCGGCGACGGCGAACAGGCGGTTCATGCGCAGGATTAAACGCGCTTTGCTGCGAAAACGCACATTATTTCGGGTGCGGCCTCCTCTTTCGGTCTATTGCAATTCGTTCGCGTTCCTCCACATTGCAGGCATGGCAGGGGAAAAACCAATTCACGTGGTCGTGCTGGGGGCGGGTTTTGGCGGATTATTATTCTGCAAAAACTTTCGGCATCCCAACGCGCGCATCACGCTCGTGGATCGCACCAATCATCACCTGTTTCAGCCGCTGTTGTATCAGGTTGCGGCGTGCGGCTTATCCGCGCCAGACATCGCGCAACCGATTCGCTCCATTCGCTCGAAGCGCCAGGACATCACGGTGCTGTTCAACAACGTGGTGGATTTTGATCTCGCGCAGCGCCGCGTGATTCTCGAAAAGGGCGAACTGAATTACGATTATCTCGTCATTGCGATGGGCGGGCGCACCAGTTATTTCGCGCATCCGGAATGGGAACAATTCGCGCCTGGCTTAAAAACGCTCGACGATGCTTTGCGCATTCGCAGTGACATCCTGCTGGCATTTGAACGCGCCGAGAACGAGCGCGACCCGAAAGAACGCGAGCGGCTGATGACAATCGTAGTGGTAGGCGGCGGCCCGACCGGCGTGGAACTGGCGGGTTCATTCGCCGAACTCGCGCGCACCGTGCTCAACAAAGATTTTCGCCACATTGATCCCACGAAAGCGCATATCGTTCTCATCGAAGGTTCGCCGGTTATTCTGTCGCACTTGCCCAAAGACCTTTCGGAGAGCGCCCAACGCCAGTTGGAGGCGCTCGGCGTACAGATTCGCAATAATCTCTATGTGAAAGAAATGCGCGCGGGCGAGGTAGAGCTGACCAATGGCGAAACCATCCGCGCCGGCAACATCATCTGGGCAGCGGGCGTCGCGGCCAGTCCGCTGACGAAAAAGTTGGGCGTGGAATTGGACAAGGCCGGCCGCATCAAGGTGAATCCCGATCTTAGCTTGCCCGGTCATCCGGAGATTTTTGCGATTGGCGATATCGCGGCGCTGCTGCAAACCGACGGCAAACCCGTGCCCGGCGTCTCTCCGGCGGCAATTCAAATGGGCAAACACGTCGCAGGCATTCTGAAAAAGGAGATCGGTGCAGGCGACGCAAGCGCTTCCGCCAAACGGCCCGACTTCGAGTATTGGGACAAAGGCACGATGGCGACGATTGGCCGGTCAGCGGCGGTCGCGTGGATGGGCAAGTTGAAGTTCTCCGGTTTGCTGGCTTGGCTGGCGTGGTTGTTCGTGCACCTGATTTTCCTCATCGGCTTGCGCAATCGCGTCGCCGTGTTGTTTCAGTGGACGTACTCGTATTTCTCGTATCGCCGCAGCGCGCGCATCATCACCTATCCATTGGCAGACAAGGAAGCCACGCCCACGGCGCGCGGAAGTCTGGGGGAAAAATAAAACGCCCCGGTCAACCGAGGACCGGGGCGGGTGCGGAAGTATTGATTACGCCGTTTAGAACGAATAGCTCAAGCTGATTTTGACCAGCGGATAGATACGGAATTCTTCGGTCCAGTCTTCGATTTGTTGTTTTTCCAGCGCGTAGTCGGCGGGGGCAACAACGCCAGGCCCGCTGTTGCTCAAGGTGACATCTGGTTCACCGGTAAACACCACACCCAGTTCGCCGTTAAGCGACCAGTGTTTGGCTTTGTCGAAGTAAAAGCTGCCACCAATGGACAAATACGGGGCGACCAAATCCTGTTCCACGTTCATGTTCAAGTTCCCGATAGCCTGCGAATCGTAGGCCGTGTTGCCGATGGTGATGAAGGTGTTGCCCGCCACAGGATCACGCGGCACGACGGATTCCAATTCGTTCTGGTTCAGCAACACGCCGACGGAAACCCGGAACGAACTCGAAGCCCAGGGATAAATGTCGAGCGCGAGCGGCACGGAAAACAAATCCAGATCCGTGTTGTAGAATATGCCTTCGATCTCGTCGCGGTCGCGGGAATAACTGAAGTAAGCGATGCCCGCGCGCGCGCCAACATGATCGTGAAAGCGCCAATTGGCCGAGCCGCCGAATCCCAGCGTGCTTGCCTCGGCACTCAAAGTGAAGGGGCGATATTTCAGTTCGGCGTCAGAATCCGCCGCGCGAAGAGTTGCGATGCTCAAACTGCTTAACAAGCCAGCCAGCGTCAGCCATGTCATTTTAGTCATGTTTGTAGTGCGTTTGATTAAATGCCGCGCCACATTGGGGCGCAACAGGTTGATTACGACCAAGCCAATGCCATGCCAGCGCCGACCCGGGCGCGGGAGTTTGCCAATCAGCGCGTTTATGCGGCAAAAGCCCCCGCTTGTCGAGGCAAACGGCGCTGCTTTTCCCCGCGATTCCAGAAAGAGAACAATCGACGCGACACTTTGATCCAAGTTCAGGCGGCAGTTTTTTCCTGTTTCTGGCGCCGGATTTGACGCAAGACTACTCGCATGTCTGCACCGGAGCGTTTACTGGAACTAAAAAATGTCTCGAAGCAGTACGCCGCGAGCGGCAGCACCACAGAGGTCGCGGTGCTCGCCGGGCTCTCACTTGAAGTAAATCGCGGCGAATCTGTCGCCATCGTCGGCCCCAGCGGTTCCGGCAAAAGCACCTTGTTGCAAATCATCGGCACCCTGGATCGCGCCACGGGCGGCGAAGTGCGGCTCGAAGGCAAGGACCTCGCGACGCTCGCCGATCAGGAGTTGGCGCGCGTTCGCAATCGTCAAATCGGTTTCGTCTTTCAAGCGCACTACCTGCTGCCGCAATGCACCGTATTGGAAAACGTGCTCGTGCCCACGCTCGCCTCCCCATCGTCCGCCCCCCCCTCCGCCGAGGCGGCGTCAACCGAACCACCGACTCGCCGCGCCGAGCGCTTATTGAAACGCGTCGGCCTGGGTGAACGGTTGCATCATCGTCCCGGCCAATTGAGCGGCGGCGAACGGCAGCGCGCCGCCGTGGTGCGTGCTTTAATCAACGCACCGCGCCTGCTGCTGGCCGATGAACCCACTGGCGCGCTGGATCACGCTTCCGCCGATGCGTTGGGGCAACTGTTGGTGGAATTGAATCGCGAGGAAGGCGTCACGCTCATCGTGGTGACGCACGCCCTGGACCTGGCCAAACGCATGGGCCGCCTGCTCGAACTACAAGACGGCAAACTCGTGGCGCGATGAACTTTCGCACGCTCATCTGGCGCAGTCTGCGCTTTCATTGGCGCTCGCATCTCGGCGTCGCGCTCGGTGCGGCCATTGGCAGCGCCGCGTTGATTGGCGCATTGGTTGTCGGCGATTCCGTCCGTGAAAGTCTGCGCGAACGCGCCCTGCAACGCCTGGGTAATGTTCATTTCGCCCTGGCGCCGACGGATCGTTTGTTTCGCGCCGCGTTGGCGAATGATTTTCAGGATCTTTACCAAAACCAACTCTCCGGATTCCACGGCGGCGAATTTGTCGCCGCGCTGCAATTCCCCGCCGTCGCGGCGCGCGGCGACGGTGGCGCGCGTGCCAATCAAGTCATGCTGTATGGCGTGAGTTCAAACTGGACTGCCTTGGGCGGTGATCCACGCCCGGCCAATGCCTCCGGCAACGGCGTCTGGCTCAATGAAGCGCTCGCCACGCACCTGCGCCTGACGAATGGCGAACCCATTCTGCTGCGCATTCCCAAGCCCACCGCGTTGTCGCAAGAAGCCTCCATTTCGCAGCGCTCCGAGCAAACCATCGTCATTCGCACCACGGTGCAAGGCATCATTCCGGCAAGCGCCTTGGGTAATCTCAGCTTGACCGCCGGTCAGACGACGGGATTCAACGCGTTTCTCCCGCTCGCCGCCCTCCAGACGGCGGTGAATGAGCCGGGCCGCGCCAATCTGTTGCTCGTTTCCGCTTGGGAAGTCGAGCCCGCTCAATTGGCAACCAGGCTTGAACAACTGGCGCGCCCCGAGGCTGAAGTTTCGCAACCCACCCAAAAGCTGGTGAACAGTGGCAAGGCGATTCCCCTGCCGCTCGAACTGCTGAATTGTCCGACCGATTTGTGGCGGGTTTTCCAACTCGCAGATTTCCAGTTGAACCTGCGCCCCACGCCAACCTCGAACGGCGTGGAACTGACGACCTCGCGCATTTTCCTCGACCCGCCGGTCGTGGCGGCGGCCACCAGAGAACAAACCAATGCGCATTCCATTTTGACTTATTTGGCGACGCTGTTACGCGCTGGGACTAACGCCACGCCGTACTCGATGATCACCGCCGCCGGGGCGCCGTGGACGCCGGCCGATTTACGGGACGACGAAATTGTGGTGAATCAGTGGCTCGCGGATGATCTCCAGGTCCGGCCTGGCGACGAAATTGCCGTGAGTTACTTCCTGCCGGAATCCGGCGCGCAACTAATCGAGGCGACGAATACGTTTCGCGTGCACAGCATCGTGCCATTGGACCGACCGTGGGCGGATCGCACTTTGATGCCTGAGTTTCCCGGCATTGAAAAAGCCGAAAGCACGAGCGAATGGGACGCGGGATTTCCGCTGACTTACGAAATCCGGAACAAGGATGACGATTACTGGAAGGAATATCGCGGCACGCCCAAAGCCTTCATCACCCGCGCCGCCGGGCAACGCTTGTGGGGTAATCGTTTTGGCGAACTGACGGCGATTCGTTTTCCCCTGCCGGCCGATAAATCATGGTCAGATCTTCAGGCTGAATTGGGAAAAAATTTGCTCGCCGGCCTCAATCCCGAGGCCCTCGGACTGCGCTTTGAGCCCGTGCGGGAACAGGCCTTACGCGGCGCGGCCGAATCCCAGGACTTCGGCGGCCTGTTTCTTGGATTCAGTTTCTTTCTCATCATCGCGGCGCTGCTGCTCATGGCGTTGTTGTTTCAATTTGGCATGGAACAACGCGCGCCCGAAATTGGCACGTTGTTGGCGCTAGGATTCACGCCACGACAGGTGCGGCAATTATTCCTCGGAGAAGGCGTTGCCCTCGCCATCGTGGGCGGCGCCGCGGGGGCGGTGGGCGGCATTTATTTCGCCCAGGCGATGCTTCACGGTCTTACCACGGTGTGGAGCAATGCCGTGGCCGCCACGGCGTTGAGTTTTCACGTCACGGGGCAGACCCTTGCCATTGGTTTCTTCGCCAGCGTCATCGTCTGCTCGCTCACCATCTGGTGGGGCTTGCGAAATTTTGTCAAACGACCCGCGCGCGAACTGCTGGTCGGCGAACTGCAATCCCGCGACGCGGTCCAACGTCATTGGAAAACCCGGGCGCTGCCCCTCGCCGCGCTGGTCCTGAGTCTGGCATTGGTGGGATGGGCGATGGCGCGCGGTGACACAGCCAACGCCGGCATCTTTTTTGGCGCGGGCGCGTTGCTGCTGATTGCCAGCCTGGGTTTCGCGAATCTCTGGTTGACGCGCGCGGTGAATCAAGCGCCGGCGCCCGCCGCCGCCATCCGTTTCACGACGCTGGCGATGCGCGGTTGTTCGCGCCGCCGCAAACGCAGTCTCGCCACCATGGCCATGCTCGCGTGCGGCAGCTTTCTCATCGTCAGCATCGGCGTGTTTCGGTTGGATGCGAATCGTGATGCCACTCAAAAAACTTCCGGCACCGGCGGCTTTGCATTGATTGGCGAAACCGCTTTGCCCGTGGTGCAGGATTTGAATTCCGAATCCGGGCGCGACTTTTTTGCGCTCAACGAACGGGACTTGGCGGGCGTGACTTTCGTGCCGTTCCGCGTGCGCGCGGGCGACGAAGCGAGTTGCTTGAATCTGAATCGCGCACAGAAGCCGCGTTTGCTGGGAGTGAAACCCGAAGCACTGGATGGACGATTCACTTTCGCCAAAGGCGAAGGCTGGTCCGCGTTGAAATCCAAAATTCAAGATCCTGAATCCGAAATGGAAGTGCCGGCCATCGGTGACGCGAACTCCATCCAATGGGCGATGGGCAAGAAAGTCGGCGACACCATAGATTACGTGGACGAGCGCGGTGCCGCCTTCAAGGTGCGCATCGTAGGCGCGGTGGCGAATTCCATTTTGCAGGGTCAACTCATCATTGCCGACGCCGAGTTCGTGAAGCGCTTTCCCGGCCAGAGCGGATATCGAACATTTCTGATTGATGCGCCGTCGAACTCGGTGACGCAAGTGTCCGCGACGTTATCGCGGGCGCTGGAGGATGTCGGCCTGGAGTTGACCGCCACCACCGTGCGGTTGAATCAGTTCAATGCCGTGCAAAACACCTATCTCGGCACATTTCAAATTCTCGGCGGTCTCGGCTTGCTGCTCGGCAGCGCGGGCCTCGGCGTGGTGGTGTTGCGCAATGTGCTCGAACGGCGCAGCGAACTGGCCGTGTTGTTGGCAGTCGGCTTCCGCAAGGCGCAGGTGCAACGGCTCGTGATGCTCGAAAACAGCGCGCTGTTGTTGGCCGGATTGGCGGGCGGGATTCTGGCAGCCGCGATTGCCGTGTTGCCGGCGGTCCTGGCGCCGGGCGGACAATTGCCCTACGCATCGCTGGGTGTAACGCTTGCCGCGGTGCTCGCGAATGGCGCGCTCTGGACCTGGGTGGCGACACGATTTGCGGTACGCGGGGATTTGCTGAATGCTTTACGGAACGATTGATGGAAAAGGACGCCTCATGCGAATGAAGAAATTGCTTTTAATTGGGAGCGCGCTGCTGTGCGCGGCAACTTTGCACGCAAAATTGGAAAAGGAATTGCCCGCCCACTGGGGCCAGCCGCCGGAAATTCAAACCCAGGATTATGTTGAGTTACCCGCTGGTTACGGCCACGGCAGTTCGACATTGCGGCATTGGATTCAGGCGAATCTCGCCAAAGATCAATCGCGGCTGGCAACCGACGCCGCCCCCGCCGTGGTTTATGCAAATGATTTTCAACAAGCCAAGCCCGGGGAATTGCCGGATGACTTTCTGGTGCTGGGCGGGGAATTCACGGTGCAACGCGACGGCACGAATCAGTTTCTGGAATTGCCGGGCGCGCCTCTGGACAGTTTCGGCGTGCAATTCGGCCCGACGTCACGCGGCGACGTTGCGGTCTCCGCGCGAGTCTTCAGCACCAACAAAGGTCGGCGCGTGCCCACGTTTGGGGTGGGACTCGGCGGCGTGAGCGGTTGGAAGGTCCGGGTGGCTCCGGCCAAGGACGCCCTCGAACTGATTCGCGATCTGGACGTGAAAGTGTCCGTGCCCTACGACTGGAAACCGGGCGGCTGGACGGAACTGTATCTGGAACTGCGCGAGATTAAATCGAACACGTGGCGCGTGGCGGCGACGGTCTGGCCGCAAGGTGAATCACGACCGGAGCAACCGCAGTTGGTCTTCGAAGAAACCGAACCACCCATTCCCGGGCGGGCCTCCGTCATGGGCAGCCCCTTTGCGGGAACGCCCATTCGCTATGACGATTTGAAAGTCGTCTCCCTCGCCCCTCAAGGCGCGAGTGCGGCCCGATAAAATCGTTGTCGCGACGCGACGGCGTTAGAATCCACAAACGTTGTCGCCACATTGGTCAGGGTCATCGTTCCGAGCGCTACCCAGTCCGTCAGATTGGTGGAACTCTCCACCCGTAAGCGTTGTCCCACGTTGCCGCCCAACTGAAAACGAAATTGGCCGTTTGTGTAGCTGGTGATGCCGTCCGTTTGGATTTCTGGAATGCGCGACAAGCGCCGGTGCAGCGAAATCATCATCGCGTCCGCGCTGACCTGTCGTCCCGCGGCAATACCCTCGTTGGAAATCCGCACGACGCGTTGTCGTCCCGCCGCGAGCAAAACATCACCCAATTTATACCAGCGACTATTCGCGCTGAGCGTCTGATTCACGCGATTCGAGACCGCGTTTCCCGCCGCATCAAAGGCGATGTGCAAGGTGTTCGTTGCCCGGGATGCACTGATGACTTGATACGCGTAAACTTCGTAAATGCCATTGGTCGGCACGTCGCAATAGTAATCCAACGTCGCCGCCGCGCCGCTATTGGCGTAAAGCGATGGGCCGGAGAATCCGGCGTTGGCGCTGGGCAACCAATCGCCGCTGCGTACGACATCATTCGTATTCGACCCGAGCGTGATGGCGCGATGGATTCGCCAATCAGCCGGGAGATACGGCGGCGTCACCGGCGTTGCATAACGATTGGTTTTCAAATTCGGAAAGTAGTTCGAGGTATTGAGATCGGTGTAGTACCAGACCGCTTGCCCGCCGAAGCCGCCGGCCCGCGCCACGTCCACAAACTTCAAAATCTCCGGATAAGCAATCCAGACGCTGTTGGGACGCAATGCAAACGAAGGACTGATTTTGGAAACATCGTTCACCTGCGTGGAGACGAACTTGAGAATGTTGCTAAAGGACGACGCGGTGCTCACGTACGATTGCAACTCCAGACTGTCCACTTTGTGATTGTTCAACCACCAGACCCAGTCCTGGCAAAAATTGTTGTACGCGGTGTACGTGCTTGCACCGTACGCGCTCGGGGCGTTGGCGACGATGAACAGCGGGTTAATGGCTTTGAGTGCATCATACGCCGAGGCGTGAAACTGATTCAACTTATCCGCCCGCCAGCGAATCCATTGAGTGTCGCTTGTATTGGTCGGCGGTTGCTGGCCGCTGTGTTCAGTGGCGTACAGGAATCGCGTGTAGGCATCGTAACCGTAGGCGAGACTGGAGTAGCGAATGCGATCGAGTTCAAGACCGTCGAGATCGTAATTCGTCGCAACCTCGCGCGCCATGTTGATCAGAAAGCTCTGCACATCCGGTCGCGTGTGGGCCATCCAATAAAAACTGCTGCCGTCCATCTGCGTCCCATCCTGCTGCTGCGCGACCCAATCCGGATGCGCATCGAAAATTCTTCCTTTCCCGCTGGTGCCGGGCAGATAACCGGTCCAGCCGCCCACAAAACCGTATTCAAACCACGCCATTACCTGAAGGCCGTGGCGGTGTCCCTCGGCCACGGCTTCCGCGAGAATATCACGCGTCGCGTAATTTGGGTCGATCAGCAGGCCGGTTTCGTTCGAGAACACCTGACTCCGCCACAGCGGATAGCCCCGACTCCAGGCGTTCACGTAAACGACATTGAAATGATTGGACGCCGCCCGTTCGATGGCCTGCGCCAAGGCGTCCTTGGAAACAAGGGAATCGCGCGCCAACCAGGTCGCCCGCACCTCGGCGGCGGCAAGTTGTGCCCCGAGCATTCCACAACCCAACCCGAGAAAGAGTTTTTTAACGGGATACTTCGTCACGATAACAGTGCGCGAAGTATTCCGCCGGAGCTAAATCGGGTCAAATGACGAGCCGCACATGAACGTGTGTTCAATCGAAGTCCGAGCAACTCATGAAGTAGTGACAACGCGGGCACCGCAGCTTGCATTTCTCGTTATGCAGTTCGTGCCCGCATCGCGGACACCAACGCCAATACTCCCCGCCAGCATCTCCCGTCGGACAAAGCTCGACAGAATCGCTCAATTTGGATTCGTCCGGTTGCGGTGAGCCAGAATTCATTTCACGGCTGCGGGAAATCAGGTTCGCCCGGGGGCGGAGGAAGCCGTGGGTCCATTCCTTCCGGTTGGTCGCGCGGCGGCACATTGCGCCGGCGCTCCCGAAAATCCTGAAACGGCCGCTCCGGACTCGCCACATCGCCGCGTCGTTGGATGCGTTGCTTCATTGCCTGCTGAAACTGCTCGCGTTGTTCCGGCGTGAGCAATGCTTGAATTTGCTCGTGCGTCTTCTGCATCTCCCGGCGAATGTCCGGTTCGATGCCCTGACGCAGACGGCGAATCCGCTCCTGTCCATCGCTTAGAATTTGCACGATGCGCTCGCGCTGTTCCGGCGCCAGCGGGACTTGGCGCTCCAGCAATTGCAAAAACTCGCGGTCGCGATTGCCCCCGGGCGGGTTGCCGCGCTCGGGACCTCCACGTGGCGGCGCGGTGTCGGGTGACGGCAGATTCGTAGCGAGTACCGGGCGCTGAACCCTATCGCGATCGACCCGCAAGAATGACCGCGGACCGCGTTCGCCCAATCGCATCAGCACAACCCCGGTAACAATGCCGGCGATAAAGATCACCAATGTGGCGCAAACGATTTTCCAGGCGTTCACCAGTAGTCCTCCCATTGCGCCTGATCGGCGGACGAAGCCAGCAACGTTTGCTCAAAAACCTGCGATAGGTCGGACGTTTCGGCTTGAGACGTCACGTCATTTGCCGGCACAAACAGTAGCGATCCCAGCAACACCACGCTCACGGCCACGCACGGAATCACCGCCCGCCAGAGCGCCCGCGCCCATAACGCGGCGGGGTCGGCGCTCCGGGACCGTTGCAAATGCGCCAGGACCCGCTTTTCGAAAGCCATCGGCACGCGGTCGGAGGGCGGATGGTTCCGCGCCGCCGCCAGCAGTTTCTGTTGCAATTGCTCGAGTTTCATAACCCAACGCCAATTCTAGACGATTGGTCCCGCGCCCTGGTTACAAGTATTTGTCCCGCGTGATGCGGGCGAGAATTTTCTTCATTTCAGCCCGGGCCCGGAACGCGCGCACCTTCACCAGCGGCACCGACCAACCCGTGAGTTCGGCAATTTCTTTCACCGACCGATCCTCAATTTCCAGCAGGGTGATAATCAGTTTCCCCGCTGGAGACATCTGGTCCAGCACCCGGGCCACGAGTTGGCGCGCGGCGCTTGCTGTCTCGCTCGCCTGCTCCGGCGCGGCGGCAAAGCGCTCCAACCAATCGTCCTCTTCGTCGGAGATTTCGGAAAACGCCGCCTCGCGATTCCGCTGGTGCGCGCGCAAAAAATCATAACAAGTGCGCACCGCCAGGCGCATGAGCCAGTGCTCGAACGGCGCGTCGCCCCGAAACGAACCGAGTTTTTGAAACGCTTTGATCCAGACTTCCTGCACGATGTCTTCCACCTCGCGCTCCAGCCGGGCGTAGCGCCGGGCGGTGGCAAAAACGCGCGGAGAATATTTTTGCATCAACGGCTCGAAGCTGGCGGGGTCGCCGTTGACGGCGGCGGCGATCAACTCCGCTTCGGTGCGTTCCATTGGCGGGACTATGGCAGACGTGGTTTCGGCGCCAAAGGCAAAAGCCATCGCCGCAGTCAGCGATGGCTCGGGTGTGCGCGACACACTCATGCTTGCCGCGTCATTTACTCGCCGGGAGGGCGCGGGCGCGGGCGGTCTCCACCTTCACCCGGAACGGTGTCAGGACGATTGAAGCGACGATTGGGTCCGCGCGGACCTTCGCCTTGCGGACCGGGCTCTTGCAGCGCGGGCATATTCAACATCCGCTCAATTTGTTCTTCCGAAAGCGCGGGTTGAACGTCAGCCAAAGCTTTCAAGCGAATCACGTTCATCTCGGCTTCCAGTTTCGCGACTTCCATCGCTTTGGCGCGAAGCGTTTTCTCGTTGGCCTCTTCGGTTAAAACCGTTTTGAGCAGTTCTTTGCGCGCGTCCCGGATCTTCTCTTGCAATTCGCGCATTTTCTCCCTTTGCGATTGCATGGCTTGCCGGAGGGAGTCGCGTTGATCTTCGGTCAAGACGCGCTCCATGAGCGGTTGGCCGGGATTGCCCCGCGCAACACCGGGGCCGCCGGACGGCATGTCCTGGGGTGGACGCTGCGGTCGCCGACCTTCGCCTGCGGGCGGACCATCGCGGTAGGGACGGGGTGAATCGGGTTGGGCCTGAGCCAACGGTTGCGCCGCCAGCACCAAAGCCGCGGCAAGAACGGCGGGAAAAGAAGCGTTTTTCATAGTTTCATTGCGGTTGCGATTCCGGCAGTCGAGGCGCCGGGAATCCGGTTGTTAATGAACCGGACGCTGCCGCAATGAAACTGGTTACAGGGAAAACTGAAATTGAAGCTCAAGCCCGCCGCACGCCCAACGTGCCCTCAAAGCTGGCAGAGAATTTTTTGAGCGCCTCGGTGATCTTGGCTGGCTGCTCAGTGAGGGTGGCCGCCATGCGTTCGGCGGCCTCGGGCTTGCGACGCACCAACTCCACCGCCGCCATCATCAGCGATAGATGGTTGTTGATGTCGTGGCGCATCGTGGAGAGTTGTTTGTTCAACTCGTCAATTTGACTCGACTCCACTGCAACGGGTTGACCGGGCGCCATCATCTTGGGACAGGGTGCGAGATTATTGGGTTGTGACCGATTCGTTGGCAAAGACCCGCTCCAAGGCATCCACCAATTGGTCGTGCGCCACTGGTTTGCGGAAAAACGCCACCGCGCCGAGTTCGCGAGCGCGCACCAGATACTTGGCCGGGTCGCCGCTGGAAATGATGATGATCGGCGTCTTGGCGTTGCTATCCAATCGCTTCAACCATTCCATGATGCGGAAGCCATCCCAGGCGACGCTGCTGAAATCGTCGGGGAAATTAATATCGAGCAATACGGCGTCGGGTTTCTGGGTGCGAACAATGTTGACCGCCGTCGATCCGTCGGAAGCCGTCAGGACGTCATAATTGCTGGCCTTGAGCTTGATGGCGAAAGCCTTCTGAATGACTTGATCGTCATCAACGACGAGAATTTTCTTTTTGTTCATATGGTCCGAATGCAACTCACAACCGACGCTTTCCACCCAGCAACAATCAAACCATCGGCGGTTTTGTTCTACGCCTAAAGTATAATCCCCTGCCAGCATTGGCGGCTGGCCGCGAATTTGGTCGCGTTGCCCGGAGTCGGTGGTCAGTATTTGGACGAGTTTGTCCAACATGGGGAACGAATTTTACAACCCAGGTACGCAACGCGCCGCGCAGGTCAATCGGCTGTTTGCCACCATTGCGCCGCGCTACGACCTCATCAATGATCTCCAGAGCCTCGGCTTGCATCGCCGCTGGAAGCAACGGTTGACGAAATTGGCAGCGGTGCAACCCGGCGACCGGGCGCTGGATTTGTGTTGCGGCACGGGCGACATCTCCTTCGCACTGGCCCATCGCGGCGCGGCAGTCACCGGTCTGGATTTCAGCCCCGAAATGCTCGCGGTAGCTGAACGGCGCCATCCCAAATCCAAAACTCAAAATCCAAAATTCCTCCAAGGCGACGCCCAGCAACTGCCTTTTGCCGCCGCGTCCTTCGACATCGTCACCGTCGGTTATGGCCTGCGCAATCTGGCCAGTTGGGAAATCGGTCTGGCGGAGATGGCGCGCGTCGCCAAACCGGGCGGCCGCTTGTTGGTGCTGGATTTCGGCAAACCCGATCGCGCCTGGTGGCGAACGCTATATTTCGGTTACTTGCGGGTGTGCGTTCCGATTTTCGGCCTGATCTTTTGCGGCAAACCCAGCGCCTACGCCTACATTCTGGAGTCGCTCAAGCATTACCCCGCCCAACGCGGCGTGGCGGCGAAGATGCGCGAACTGGGCCTGATCAAGGTGCGGGTGGACACTATTCTCGGCGGCGCCATGAGCATCAACTACGGCGAAAAACCAGTCGTGTGAGCAAATGGCCGTGTCCTGATTTGCAGAGCGCGGCTGGGTGGCAGACCAGCCGCAGCCGGCTGAACAGGTGTACCGTCGCTACGTTCCTCGCCCAACCGGCTAATTTCTGGCAGCCCGCCGGACTGCCTGGAGCGCGGCGGTTACACCGCTTCACCGACCACGAAAAGCCCGAGGCGAATTCTAGGGCGCCAAACGGACGGCGCGATAGAACCGAGCGGGTTGGTGTGTTTCGGGATCAATGTATTCAAAGATCGTCCCGGTGATGTTCGTGGTAAACGCCTGCGTCCAGCCGGTGAAGCCGGGCGCTTGCTCAACGGCAAACTGCCCGGGCCCACCACTGACGGAAAGCAGGACCTCTCCACTCGGCAAGAGCGTGATCAAATCAATCTGTGGCGGCGCCGGCAAATTGACGCTCAGCGTTGCCGGATCACTGACAAGGACAGTAACAATATTGGAAACAGCCACCGAATAATCGCCCGCGTCGGCCAGTTGCACATTATTCTTCGTATAAGTGGCGCTCGTTGCCCCGGCGATATTCGTTCCATTGAAACGCCATTGATAGGTAGGCGCCGGCGTTCCCGTCGCTACCACACTGAAAGTCACGCTGGTATTGGCGTCCACATTGGTGCTTTGGGGTGGCGCCGTGATGCTCGGCGGCACATTGACAACAAGCGCGGCGACCAGGCTGTTGGTAGCGCCAACGGAGTTAGTAATCGTCACAGAATAATTTCCAGCATCAACCGGCTGCACATTGTTCTTTGTGTAACTGCTGGTGGTCGCTCCGGGCAGGTTGGTGCCGGCATGTTTCCATTGATATGACAGTGGGCCCGTGCCGCTCGCGACCACCGTGAACACCGCGGTGTTGCCTTGATTGACGGTGAGATTTTGCGGCTGCGAAGCAATCGCTGGCGCGGTTGGCGCGGGTGGGATATAAACCAACTTCACCGCATCGGCGATAACGATGTCGCCGCCGATGCCCAGGGTCACATCATTCCCCGCCTCAATGTAGGCCGTCATTCCCGCCGGAAAGTACCGGTTGGTGGCGATCAGTTGGAACGTGTTGCCGTTGGCTTCTTCATTGACGCGCGTCGTCGTCGTGATCGTTCCATCAAAGACGCGAAAGGGGGCGTTCGTGGACCGATTCCCGCCCGCCGCCGAAGCCGCCCACGAAGCATAAACGTTGTAATTACCCGCCGTGACAATGTTTGGAATAAACCGCGCGGTGCGCGTCGGCGTGCCGAGACTGTAATTCGGGCTGGCATACTGAAAGGTTCCCAGATAGGCGGAACCTGCGGTCGTGGCGCTCCAACCGCCGTTGTAAACAACCGTACTGCCACCGGTGTTATTCGCATTGTTTTCGTCAACGACGATGTCCGGGATGGTGGCCGCGGTCGTGGTGAAAACGAAATCGGTCGAAAAACCAATCAGGTTGTTCGTCCCTTTTGATTTCACGCGATAGTGATAAGTCGTGTCGGGACTAAGGCCGCTTAAATTCACCGTGTGATACCAGAGCAATGCGGAATTGGTCGTGGCACTACCGTAACTCGCCGAGAACCCGTACTCGACGGCCCCATCAGAAATTTGATCCGTCGGCCACGAGATACTTGCGGTGGTGGAATTGACAGTAACCACCGGTGCGACCTCAATCACCGGCGCATTAGTGTACGGCAACGCGAGGAAGTTAGTGCGAATCGCGGCCCAGATGTTGGCCGGATGCAATTCGGCCCGCCAATAATCCACCGCTTTGAATCCGCCGGGCGACACCGGATTCGCGATGGTTCGCAAGGCGTTCTCAAATTCGGCGATCTGCGCTGGCGTCACGGTGCCGCTGCCCGAACTCCAGCCCTGACCGGACATGATGAACGGCTTGATGGCGTTGGTCCAAATGCCCGTCAGCCCATTCTTCCAACTCGTCCACTCGTTATTGATCCGCGTGACACATTGCGTGGGTGTATCGCCCAGCTCGATCCAGTAAGCCTGTGGCATGATGACATCGCAGTAATACGCGAATTCTTTGTACGGCAAATTGGGATGCACCGCCCGATACGGCCACGTGGACAAGCCCATGAATTTATTCGGCCAATTGGAGCGGACGGTGGAACAAAGCTGGATCGCCAGGGCGGAACGGGCCGCCGCGCTGCCCCCGACCGTTTCCCATTCAACTTCAGCATCGTAAATCAGTCCATCCGCGCCTTGCTGAAAGATGAAGTCGGCCATGGCGATTTCCCCGGGCACATTAGCTCCCGTGGTGTAGATGTAACCAAAGACCTTCAACCCCGCCGCATGCCCGGCCGCCACCACCTCCGGCGTGAACTGCACACTCCCGCCCACGGTAAAAACTGAATCCGCTTGCGCCGCCTTGAGAATGACATACTGCAACCCCTGATTTTTCAGGTACGTCATCAGGTTCGAAAGACTGTTGACGCTGGGCACATTGCCACCGAGTCCGTTGATGGCGTTGGGCAGAATATAAATCCAACTGCCTCGCCCCATGTTTTTGGGATCAATGCCGCCATCCCGGATTTGCGCGGACAGATTGAAAGTCAGCGCAAAATACAAACAGCCAACGGCAAGCGCACCAAAACCACGGCGCAATACTGCGGAGCGCGGAGATTTCATGATTGGGTAAGACAAGGGAAGTTGCATCACATCTCAACAGGGCCTTCTGGGTAATATAATACGCGTGAATCTTCCGCGTTCTGCAAATCCCGTCAAGCCGCTGAGAATGTCAAAAGATGTGTATTGCCGCAGGGCTACAGCCGCGGCGGCGCCGGCTTCACCGGCGTGGCCCAGGCGTGAACGCCCACCGTCTTGACCTTGCGCTTATACACCTTGTCCACGCAGGTCGCGAAGAGCGTGTCGAACTTCTCGCCGCCGAAACACAGGTTCGTGATGCGTCCGTTCGGGGTCGGGATGATGCAATTCACGCGGCCCGCTTGATCGCAGACCTGGATGCCGAGGCTCGTGGCGACGTAGAGCCGGCCATCGCGATCTACGCGCAAGCCGTCGGCGGAGCTGTCATCCGCGTTGTCGGGACAATGCAGCCAATAGAAACGCTGCTTCGCGCCGAGCGTGCCGTCGGGTTGGATCTGGTAGCTGTAAACCCAGTGCGACCAGTAATCCGCCACGTAGAGCAACGTCTGATCCGGCGACAGCATCACGCCGTTCGCGTAACGCAGACCGCTGTCCACTTCCACCTTTTCGCCGCCGGGCCGGATGAGCCACACGCGACTCGGCGACCGATTATTCGCGGCGGGATGCGTGACGTAGATGTTGCCGTTGTGCGCCACCACGATGTCGTTGCCCGCGATTCCGTCGGCGATGACCGCCGCTTTCCCTTCGGCATCGTACGCGAGAATCTTTTGCTCGCCCGTTGCGACGGAATAAAGTTTTCCATCCGGGCCGAACGCTTGACCATTCGCGCGCTTTGTGTCCGCGATGAATTCACTCACCTGGCCGTCGAGACCGATCTTGTAACTCTTGCTCGCGGGTATGTCGGTGAAGAACACCTCGCCCTTCGCGTTGGCCACCGGGCCTTCCGTGAGCCGATAACCTTCCGCCACCAGCTCCCATTCCTCGCCGGGGATCAGGATGTCCTTGAGCTGCGGCGAACCCGCGCCCTTGCCGACCGGCTTCGGCCAATCCTTCCACAACCACCGCATCGCCGCCGGGAAAACCTTCGTGCCGTCCGTTCCGTTGTGACCGTTCGTGCCCCAGACATGCGACACCTCATAACCGGCGAACGTCAGCGCGCGCTCCATCGTTTGATTCGCCATCCACCAATCGCCGCCGTAGATGTTCAAATCATTCGAACCGTCCTGCAGAAACACGCGGATGGCGCGCGGCTCGGTCTTGCGGATGAGCGTGGGATAACGATCCCCGCCGCGCAGCCCGACATACGTGCCGATGGCGCTGAACACGCGGCTGAACGCCTCGGGCCGCTCCCACGCCGCCGTGAACGCGCAGATCGCGCCGCTGCTCGAACCGCCGATGGCGCGATCCGTCGCGTTGGTGGAAAGCCGGATCGCGCGACCATCGGAAGTTTTCTTCGTCGCCACGTCCGGCAACAATTCTTCCAGCAGGAAGCGCGCGTAATTATCGCCCAGGCCGTCGTATTCAAAACTGCGATTGAACCGGTCCAGCGCGCTGTTCGTGTCCGCCGCGCGCACGCGCCCGTGCATGACGAACACGCCGATGGTCACCGGTATTTCCTTCGCGTGGATGAGCTGGTCGAACACCTTGGGCGCCTGCCACTGGATGCCGTCCTGATTCACGTAAACGCAGGCCGGCTGGTCCGGCGAATATTGCGCCGGCGCATACACCCAGTAATCCCGGTACGTGCCCGGAAAAATCTTCGAGTCCGCAAAGCTGAACTTGAGCACCTCGCCCTTGGGGATGCCAGCGTCATCTGTTGGCGGCGTCTGCCCGCTGAGGTTTGATGAGAACGCGACCACGAACGCGAAGATGCCAGCAGCAAAGCGGGAATTCATAGGATGCGGCGAGGGTAGTGGCGGCTGAACAGGCGTCAAGCTGCGCTACGAGCGTATCTTTAGAAGTCATGCCAGAGATTTACTTGCCGGCATCATTCTGAGATAAAGACGCCATGCCGAAGGCGCTCACAGTTGAATTGCTGCAAAAGGAAGCTTCCCGTTTCGCCAAAGCGGAATCGAAGCATGCCGAGCCAAGCCTGTTCGGCGTCACTGATGGCAAGGCCGTTGGCACATATTTGGAACACAAGTTTCAAGTCATGCTGCAATCCCGCTACGATTACGCTCGCGGTAGTTCCGCCAAGAGCATTGATTTCCCCAAGCTGGATGTGGACATCAAGGTTACGAGTATTCGGCAGCCGCAATCGTCTTGTCCGTTCAAGAGCGCGCGCCAGAAAATCTATGGCCTCGGTTATTCGCTGATCGTTTTCGTCTATGACAAGTAGGACGACCCAGCCACCAAGACCGGCAAGCTCGACATTCAACACACCATCTTTGTTCAGAAGGAACGGACGGCGGATTTTCAGACGACATCAGGGCTAATGCGCCTGATCAAGAACAAGGCCAATCGCGATGACATCCTCGCATTCTTTGAGGAGCGGATGTTGCCGGTGGACGCAGTGGAAGCTGAGACGCTTGCCGAGGAAGTGCTGCGCAATCCGCCCGAGGTCGGTTATTTGACTAGCACTGGCGTAGTGGTGCAGCCGTCTCGTGCATCAAAGAATTATGGTTGGGATCTGCCTCAATTGGATTACATCCGCCGCCTTTGGTGTCACGCCGCGCGTTTAACAATGGCTGGGTGTTGAACTGCAAGCAGCGCGAGCCAACAGTCCGCAGCTCCGCTAGGAGCGCCATATTTATAGTTTCAAACCATCAAAATAACCAAGCCCCAGCGGGGCGGCATCTTCGGAGGACCAAGCTGATGCCGCTCCTGACGGAGCTTGGGAAATGTCCTGTTGTCGTAACTACAAATATGTCGCGCCGCTGGCGCTTATGGAGCGCGGGTCTGCGACCCGCAGCATCAAACTTCACGTTCATACCGAGCGTTGGTCGGGAAGCAAGAGGACCTACAAGTCGCGTCGTTTCTTGCAGCCATCATGCCCGTTTGATATGAATTAGTTTGTGGCTGAAACCAAAGCAACACATTCTTCGCCAGCAGAAGCACAAAAGCCTGCTGTAGACATTCCGACCTGTGAGTTTTCAGAAGTCCTAGAGGGCGCGCCATTACATTCACCACGAAAGGTGTTGATGTTGTTTGCACAGTCGCAATTTATTGGGCTGGCTTACCCCGAGAATATTCGTGTGCATTGCGACCATCTAAAATGTGGCGGTATCCGCCGACACTGGAAACACAAGGACAGCCAATTTCAATTCAGCGACGGCTCCAGCTGTTATTATTACGTCGTCTACGTTTGCTCAAATTGCACCACTCGCGTAAAGATATTTGGTCTCAAAGTAGAGAAAACAACTGTGTTCACAGGGGTTTGCGCAAAGATTTATGAAGAACCCGCTTTTGGTCAACCAATCCCCAAGCGGATGTACCAAATCATTGGCGAATCAAACCGGGAATATTTTTTACAAGCTCGGCGAGCTATTGCCCGCGGTCTTGGAATTGGCGCCTACAGCTATTACAGAAGAATTGTCGAGAATACGAAATTTGATCTAGTTGCCTCAGTTTTAGAAGTAGCTCAGGCTACAAATGCATCATCTGCTCAAATTGAATTATTAAAAAAGGCGCAAGCAGAAACGCAGTTTTCAAAGGCGATCGAATTACTGCGAGATGAAGGCGCGATACCGGCGGTACTCCTTATAGATGGGCACAATCCGCTAGCGCTTTTACATGACCTGTTGAGTGAAGGCATTCATCAGCTCAGCGACGCCGAATGCCTCCAGCGCTCCCAGGAAGCAGAAGTTGTGTTGTGCGAAATTGCCGACCGAATGCAAATTGCGATGACGGAACGAAAAACTGTCAAGGCTGCAATCTCCAGCATCATGAATCGAAGAGTGTCCGGCGAGAAGGCTAGCACTAGCTAAACCATGCATGATTTGACATCGCCTCGTTCCCCGCTCTCTGTTGGCTGAGCTGTTTGAACAGTTGAGGTGTTATGAAAACAACCGAGACAAATTTCAACGTGTCGCCCGTCGGGTGGGGCGAGGCTACTGACGAGCCTTCCCCCAATACACCCAGCGCGGCTCGCCCGCCCTCCGTAGCAGCACTGCGGAGGGTGGACGAGAACGCTCGCCCCACCGGTGCGGTCGGTTGCGGGACGGCGCTTTCGGCAACCTGAAGGGTTGCGAGAAATTAGCCGGGGGTTGAAGCCGCCCG
>CAZKMR010000082.1:0-22071 GCA_964553795.1 uncultured Bifidobacterium sp.
GATGGGGGTCACGTTGGCGGTCAATCCGGTGAAACAGAAATTGCCGGACGTGCAAAAACAACTCGGCATGACGGAGGGGTTTGACGTGGGTTTGGAAATGTCCGGCAACGCCAGCGCTTTCCGCGACATGATTGCCAGCATGAGTCATGGCGGAAAAATTGCCATGCTCGGCATTCCCGAGAAAGAAATGGCGATTGATTGGAATGCGGTCGTTTTCTCCATGTTGACCATCAAGGGCATTTACGGGCGCGAGATGTATGACACGTGGTATAAGATGACCGTGATGCTCCAGAGTGGTCTCGATATTCGCCCGGTGATTACGCATCGCTTTCATTACACCGAATTTCAAAAAGGTTTCGATGCCATGCTCTCCGGTGCATCCGGCAAGGTGATTTTGAACTGGAAATAGGCCTTTTCCAAACTGTGCCATGAACGAACCAGCAGTCAGAAATCCGCGGGCGGCGGCGATGCTCTCGCTCATCGGGCGGACGCCGATCGTGCCGTTGCGATTCGCGCCGGAGGGATTGACGATTTTCGCCAAGTGCGAATTTCTTAATCCCAGCGGCAGCGTGAAGGATCGGCTGGCAAAATGTGTCCTGCTCGACGCAGAGCAACGTGGGGCGTTGCGTCCGGACGCCAATATTCTCGAATGCAGCAGTGGCAACACGGGCATTGCCCTGGCGATGGTGGGCGCGGCGATGGGTTATCGCGTCACCATTCTCATGTCCAGCAGCGCCAGTGAGGAGCGCCGCCGTTTGATTCGCCAACTTGGCGCGGAACTCATTTTGTTCGACAGCGGTGGCATGTATCAAACGGGCATTGAGATGTCGCGCCAGATGGCCGCCAAGGACGATCGCTATTTTTTACCCCGGCAATTTGAGAATCCCTTGAATGCTCATGATCACGAGCTGACCACCGGACCGGAAATCATTGATCAGTTGGGCGGGCCGATTGATGGTTTTGTGCACGGGTTCGGTACGGGAGGAACGTTGGCGGGATGCAGCAAAGCGATCAAACAACGCTGGCCCAAGGCGCGGGTCATGGCCATGGAGCCGGCGGAACAGGCTTTATTGGCCGGGGAATGTCCGTGTTGCCATTTCATCGAAGGGGTTGCGGATGGGTTTATTCCGCCGCTGCTGCGCGATGCGAGACTGGATGGGAATATCAAAGTGCGAAGTGCCGAAGCGCTGGCGATGGCGCAGCGATTGCATCGGGAATTCGGTTTGCTGGTGGGCACGTCGTCCGGCGCGAACGTGGTGGCTGCGCTGCGGTTGGCTGCCGAATTGGGACGCGAAGCCGCCGTTGTGACGCTTTTGTGCGACCGCGCCGAACGTTACTTCAGCACGCCGTTATTCGACCCATCCGAAAAATGCCGAACTTGAGCTACGCTAACTCCGCAAAACAGCACGATGCTTGCGCGAACGCAAATTGATGAATTGCTCGCCGGATTTACGCCGGAGGCGACGAGTGCGGTTCCGGTCCTGGCGCAACGGGCGTTGTTTCTCGCGCGCCGGTTGCAGGAGCGCGCGGCACAGTTGCAAACGCCTGCCGAACGGCGGCAGCAGGCGGAACTGGATCGGATGTTGTCCACACCCTCCGACAAAGTCACGCTGACGCAAATCACCGATCAGGCTTTTCGCGCGCAGAGTCCGCATCGCGCCGTGGATCATTTGATTCACATTCTGGATGTACAGGGAATTCCGCGTTTCTTCAGTCGATGGGATCGCGCGTTGTTGAAGGGGTTCCAATCGTTCGGCGGTTTTGCACCGGGCGTGGCGTTGCCGTTGGTGAAGGACGAAATGCAAAAGGAAACCGCCAATGTGATTCTGCCTGGCGAGCGGGAAATGTTGACCAGGCATCTGCGCGCGCGGCAAGCGGCGGGCACGCGCATGAATGTGAATTGTCTGGGGGAAGCCATCCTGGGCGAAGCCGAGGCGCGGGCGCGGTTGCAGGAGTATTTGGAATTGCTGCGATGGCCGGAAATCGAAGTGGTTTCGATCAAGATTTCGACGCTCTATTCCCAAATCAGTCCTGTGGCGCGGGAACATACGCTGGGGATTCTTTGTGATCGCCTGGAGCAACTGATTCGGAGCGCGACGCAGATGAAGTATCGCCGCCCGGATGGTAGTGAGGTTTCCAAGTTCGTGTACCTGGACATGGAAGAGTATCGCGATCTCGAACTGACCGCCGAGGCATTCATGCGCACCCTGGATCGTCCCGGGCTGGAACAGGCCCGGGCGGGCATTGCGTTACAGGCGTACATTCCTGATTCGTATCACGTCTTGGGGCGCATCCAGGAGTGGGCGCGGCAGCGAGTGCGCGCCGGCGGAAGTCGGCCGACGGTGCGATTGGTCAAAGGCGCGAACATGGAAATGGAACGTGTCGAGGCGTCCGTGCGTGGTTGGCCACAAGCGCCGTATAAGTGCAAACTCGAGACGGACGCGAATTATCGCCGGATGGTTCACGCGGTAATGCAGCCGGAAAATCTCGCCGCGATGGATGTAGGTGTCGCCTCGCATAATTTGTTTGAACTGGCTTATGGACTCGTGCTGGCGGCTGAAGGGGAGGCGCTGAATGCGGTGCAATTTGAAATGCTCGAGGGAATGGCAAACCATCAGCGGCGCGCCTTGGCCGAGTTGACCCGCAACGTTCTCCTCTACGCGCCGGCTTGTAAGAAAGAAAACTTCATCAACGCCATCGGTTATCTCGTGCGGCGATTGGATGAAAACACCGGGCCGGATAATTTTCTGCGCCACGCCTTCAAGATCGAGGTTGATAGCCCCGAATGGAAAAGATTGGAGCAGGGATTTCTGGATGCGCTTGCGGCTGTGCCTGCCTTGCGCGAGACGTCGCGGCGCACGCAGGATCGGCGGCAGCCCCCGCCAACCAACACAGTCGCGGTGGCCAGGGGCTGGCAATGTTTCGTCAACGAACCGGACACGGATTTTTCATTACCGCAGAACGGAGTGTGGGCGGAAGAGCTGGTTGCGCGTTGGCAGAAACGATGTGGTGACGAGGCGGTCTCGATTCCCATCGTCATCGCCGGGGAGGAGTTTTATTCCGGACGCGAGACGGGTGAGTGTCTTGATCCATCGCGGCCCGGAGTCGTGGTGGGTCGTTACCAACAGGCGACGGAAGCGGACATCAACCGTGCCGTGGAATATGCGGCGGCTGATCCCGATGATTGGCGCGCGCTGCCGCCCCGGCGGCGGTTTGAAATTCTGGGGCGGGTGGCGCAGGAACTTCGTGCGGCGCGCGCCGATCTCTTGGGCGCGGCGCTCGCGAACGGCGGCAAAACGTTGCTCGAGTCCGATCCGGAAGTTTCCGAAGCGGTGGATTTCGTCGAATTCTATCGCAGCACGGCGCGTTGGTGGCAGGAAATGCCAACGCTTCACGCTCGACCCAAGGGTGTCGTCGTCGTGGTGCCGCCTTGGAATTTCCCGATCGCCATTCCTTGCGGAGGCATCGCGGCAGCGTTGGCGGCGGGGAACACAGTGATTATCAAACCAGCTTCCGACGCCGTGTTGGTGGCGTGGGAACTGTGCCAGTGTTTTTGGCGCGCGGGGATTTCCAAACGCGTGCTGCAATTTGTGCCGTGCGTCGGCAGTCAGGAGGGACGCAAATTGGTCAATCACTTCAAAGTGAACGCCGTGGTTTTGACCGGCGGAACGGAGACCGCGCTGACCCTGTTGCGCGATCATCCGCGGCTGGCGTTGTTCGCCGAAACCGGCGGCAAGAATGCCACCATTGTCACTGCTTTGTCCGATCGCGATCAGGCTATCAAACACCTCCTGCACTCGGCGTTCAGTCATAGCGGCCAAAAATGTTCGGCCACGTCGTTGCTGTTGTTGGAAGCTGAAGTTTACGACGATCCAGAATTTCGGCGCACGTTGTGCGATGCGGTGCAAAGCCTGCGGGTCGGATCGGCGTGGGCGTTGGAAACCAGAATGGGGCCATTGATCCGGCCGCCGCGCGGTGATTTGGATCGGGCGCTTCAAGCGCTCGAGCCCGGCGAAGAATGGGCGGTCATGCCGCGAAATCTCGATAATAATCCGAATCTCTGGTCGCCTGGCGTCAAATACGGCGTGCGCCCCGGTAGTTATTCTCATCTCACGGAATTTTTCGGGCCAGTGCTGAGCGTGATGCGTTTTACTTCGTTGCGCGAGGCGATTCAGTTGGTGAATCAAACAGGCTACGGCCTGACGAGTGGAATTGAAAGTTTGGACGAACGCGAGTGCGATGAATGGCAAGAAACCGTTCAGGCCGGCAATCTTTACATTAATCGCGTGACCACGGGCGCGGTGGTGTTGCGGCAACCGTTCGGCGGTTGTGGCAAGTCGGTGTTCGGTCCGGGGATGAAGGCGGGTGGGCCGAATTACGTGGCGCAGTTCATGGACTTTGAAGATGCGCGGCAAACGCCATCTGCCCGCGCGCCCGAATCCGAGCAGTTGAAGGCATTCTGTGCGGCTCTGCAAAAACATGCTGGTGAAATTGAGTGGTCAGCGACCGATGCCGCGCGCCTCACGGCGGCGCTTGCCAGTTACGAACACCATTATCGCGAGGAGTTCCGCCAACAACACGACCACTTTCGCTTGGTTGGGCAGGATAATTTCCGGCGGTATCGTGCCCATCACGAAATCCGGATTCGGGTGCATGCGGACGACAGTGCGTTCGACCTCTTTGCGCGTGTTTGCGCGGCACTCGTGGTGGGGGCGCAGATCACGGTTTCGAGTCCGTTAGGGTTGCGTTCCCGCGCGGTTGAACTTTTGCCAACCCTCACAGCATCGTGGGGCGATGACATTCGATTCCTCGAAGAAACCGATGCGGAATTGGTTCAAGTGTTACGTGAACAAAAAACCGACCGCGTGCGCTACGCCGCACCGGAACGTGTGCCGGAAGAAGTGTTGCGTGCCAGCGCGACGGCCTTCATCGGGATTGTGAGCATGCCAGTCGTGGCGGAAGGGCGACTGGAACTGCTCTGGTATTTGCAGGAACAAAGTGTGAGTGTGGACTATCATCGCTACGGTAATTTGGGCGCGCGGGCAGACGAACCGCGGGCGGAAACATTGTGAGTGCAAGTCTCGCATTTTAATCTGAATCGGATTTATGCAATCGGCCTTTCAACAACATCTCCAAACGCAACTTGGCGAAATCCAGGCGGCGGGCACGTACAAAAACGAACGCGTTATCATGACGCCGCAGGGCACGACGATTCGCGTCGCCGATGGCAAACCCGTGCTGAACTTGTGTGCGAACAATTATCTTGGCCTTGCGCAACACCCCGAAGTGGCGGCGGCGGCCCGCCATGCGTTGGCGGAATGGGGCTACGGCTGCGCCAGCGTGCGTTTCATCTGCGGCACGCAGGGCGTCCACAAACAACTGGAACGCAAGCTCAGCGAGTTTCTCGGCACGGAAGACACGATTCTCTACAGCTCGTGCTTCGATGCCAATGGTGGTTTGTTTGAAACGTTGCTCGGCCCGGAGGACGCGATTATTTCCGATGAATTGAATCACGCGTCCATCATTGACGGCGTGCGCTTGTGCAAGGCGCAACGCCATCGCTATCGGAACAACGATATGGCGGATCTGGAGGCGAAGCTCAAAGAAGCTTCCAATGCACGCTTCAAAATGATCGCCACCGACGGCGTCTTTTCGATGGATGGTTACATCGCCAATCTTCCGGCGATCTGCGATCTCGCAGATAAATATGGCGCGTTGGTGATGGTGGACGACTCGCACGCGGTCGGGTTCATGGGCCGCACCGGGCGCGGCACGCATGAATTTAACAACGTGATGGGGCGCGTGGATATTATCACCGGCACGCTGGGCAAAGCGTTGGGCGGCGCCAGCGGCGGTTACACCAGTGGGCGCAAGGAAATCATCCAACTGCTGCGGCAGCGCTCGCGACCGTATTTGTTTTCCAACACACTCGCACCAAGCATCGCGGGCGCATCCTTGCGCGTGCTGGAGTTGTTGACTGAGTCCACCGCGTTACGGGACAAGTTGGAGGCGAACACCCGATTCTTCCGCGCGGAAATGACGCGGCGCGGCTTCGAGATTTTGCCGGGCTTGCATCCCATCGCGCCAATCATGCTGGGCGACGCGGCATTGGCGACGCGATTCGCGGACGCCATGCTGGCCCACGGAGTTTACGTCATTGGTTTCAGTTATCCGGTGGTGCCGAAAGGCAAAGCGCGGATTCGCACCCAGATTTCGGCGGCGCATACCGAGGTGGATTTGGAACGGGCCATCGAGGCGTTCAGCGCCGTTAAACGCGAATTAAACCTGGCGGATGCGTGATGTTGCGCGCCGATGTTGAATTGATGCGAAGTTGCTGAGTTGACCGAAACACTTGCTGAATGGCGCTTTGCGGTTGGTAGCGCGTACGGGAATCGAACCCGTCTTTCAGCCTTGAGAGGGCCGTGTCCTAGCCGATAGACGAACGCGCCATTTCGCCTGAGCAGCCTAACGGTCGGAATCACCTTGTCACGTCGAAATTAACTCTTGCACCACACGGTCCGCCAACTATACTGCGCGTCCTTTTTTAACAGGAATCGAATTATGCGTCGTCCCAAAGGCATCAAAACGAAGAAATCGGTCGCCAAGCGTTTCAAGGTCACTGCGCGCGGCAAAGTCCTGCGCTCCAGCGCCGGACGCCGGCACCTTTGCCAGACCAAAAGCGCCAAGCGCCGTCGCAACCTGCGCGGTGGGACGCTCGTTCACGAAACGGACGAATATCGCATCAAACAAAATCTCCCTTGGAGTCATTGATTCCCGAACCGATTTCAACTCTCAAACCGTAACTCAAGATGCGTGTCACGAATTCTCCCGCCTCCCGTAAACGCCGCAATCGCATGCTGCAAGCGGCGAAAGGCTTCCGCCTCAAGCGCTCCAAGCTGTATCGCTATGCCAGCGACGCCGTGGATCACGGCCGGCAATATGCCTACCGCGATCGCCGCACCAAGAAGCGCACGTTCCGCTATCTCTGGCAGGCCCGCATCAACGCCGCGGCCCGGAGCGCCGGCATTACTTACAGCCGTTTGATCGAAGGCTTGAAAGCAGCGAAATGCGAACTCGACCGCAAGGTCATCGCCGACATTGCGGCGCAGGATAACGCGGCGTTTCTCGAAATCGTGAATGTCGCCAAGAGCGCGCTGAAGAACAAGCCCGCCGCCACCCTGGCCAAGGCTTGATTTAACCGGCCAAACCTTTCGCGGGCGACCAGTAATGGTCGCCCTTTTGTTTTCCACTCGGAGCTTGAAACCCAAAATCTGAATCTCGAAACTTTCACCATGTCTTTTCTCACCGAGATCGAACCGCTAAAAGCAACCGCGTTGCAGGAACTCCATGCGGCTCCAGACCTGGCTGCTTTGGATCAAACCAAAGGCGCGTGGATTGGCCCGCATGGCAAGTTCACCGCACTGATGAAACAACTCGGGACGCTTTCGAAAGAGGAAAAGCCCGCGGCCGGCAAACTCATCAACGCGGCCAAAGTGGAACTCGAAACGGCGCTGGTTGAACGTCGCAGCGAACTGGAACTCGCCGCTGCGCTGCCGAAGCATCCTACTGATTTCACGTTGCCCGGGCGGCGCCGCGTCTTGGGCAAATTGCATCCGCTCACACAGGTGACCGACGATATCGTGCGCGCCTTTCGCAAGATTGGCTTCGCGGTCGCGGACGGTCCGGAGATTGAGGACGAGTATCATTGCTTCGATGCGTTGAATACACCCGCTGATCATCCGGCCCGCGATTCACAGGACACGTTTTACTTGAGTGGCGCGGAGAAACGGCTGCTGCGCACACACACGAGTTCGGTGCAGATTCGTGTGATGAAAGCGCAACCGCCGCCGGTGCGAATCATTGTGCCGGGTCGCGTATTTCGGCGCGACAATGCGGACGCCACGCACAACCCAACCTTCCATCAAGTCGAAGGACTTTATGTGGACAAGGGTGTTACGGTCGGCGACCTCAAGGGCACGGTGGAATTCGTGTTCCGGGAACTCATGGGCGACGATGTGAAAATTCGCTTTCGGCCGCATTATTTCAGTTACACCGAACCAAGTTACGAAATTGATTTCACCAACGCGCTGGTGAAGAAAATGGGCAAAGATTGGTTGGAGATTGCCGGGTGCGGCATGGTGCATCCCCAGGTTTTCGAAAATGTCGGCTACGATCCGGAAGTGTGGACCGGTTGGGCGTTCGGCTTCGGCATCGAGCGCATCGCCATGCTCCGCTACGGCATCAATGACATCCGCCTCTTCTACGAAAACGACGTGCGCTTCCTGAAACAGTTTTAGGAACGGGAGTTGTCGTCGATCGTCGAAGTTGCCTTCCTCAACCTGAAGTCGGTCCGAGAGGAACCGAGGGCCGGTCAGCATTTGGTTGATGCCGATTCAGGTAGTCTGTCTCGTGTGCCGAGTGGAAAATCAGCGGCAAGCAGGCTTAATTCTATCGTTGAGTTTCTCTGAATTAAGGGGGTGAGATTTCAGTCGAAAACCAAGGCGGTCGCAGTCCCATGCTCAGGTTCGGTCGGCTTCGCCCCAGTAGAAAGCCAGCAACTATGCGCGCATACAGAATTTTTCTCGCAATTTGGTTTGCGGCGTTATGCGGAGCGAAGGGAGTCGATGGCACGATTCCAAATTTGTCCTATTCGCCGGCGGAACTATTTCAGCAAATCAGCCCGCAACTGGGGAATCGGAGCATGAACCAGCCATCGGTGTTCAACGGTTACCTCATTCTGGCTGGCAATGCCGTTCATGAAGTGTGGGACATTGCCAATCCCTACGCGCCGGTTCACAAGGCAACGATGGCGAGTAGTTTTTCTTCGGGCGAAGCTGAATCTCATCAAGTCACTTATGCCCGGATGCCGGATGGCACCACGTATCTGGCGACTATTTCCGGTCGCGGTGTGGATATCTGGAATGTCACGGTGACAACCAATCCCGTGCGCACCGCCGAAATTCAACTGCCCAACATTGATTATGGCGATGTAGCCGGCGCGGTCTGGGGACTGTGCTGGCAAGGGAAGTATCTTTACGTCGGCGCCACGGTTTACGGACTCTACATACTTGATGTGAGCAATCCGGCGCAGCCGCAATTGGTGAAAACATTCAGTCGCACCAGTCTCGGCGGGGTTTCTGCCGGTCCGCTTTTCGCGTTGGGCAATCTGTTGGTCGTGGTCACGCCGAAGGAAACGGCCGGGATCGCCACGGTGGACATTCGTAATCCTACCGATCCGCAACTGCTCGATACCGCCGGTCTGGGGGGCGCGCGTTCGTACATCGGCTGTTTCTATGGCGGCAACGCCTATTTGACGACGCCGTTGCGCATTTTTGATGTCACCACCGATCCGCAAAACATCCAGTTGCTGGCCTCCGTTCCAGTGCCGCAGACCGAGTACATGAGTTTTGCGGAGCACCATATGTTTTTGGGCGGCGTGCATCTCAGTGACACGCAAGGCGCGTACAAATACAGCATCACCAATCTCACCAATCCCGCATATATCGGACGGTTCATCGGCGGCGGCACCCTGCGTGATTCCGAATTCAATTGTCCGGTCGGCAATCTCGTGGTCGTGGCGGATGATCAACTTGAGAATAATCAATACGTCGGCGGATTGCTTGCTGTTCACGATCTCAACCCGGATACCAATCCTCCGGTCGTTATGAAAGTCTATCCGGCGAATGGAGCTGCCCAACAACCGATCGCGACCAAAATTGCGGTCTCAATGTCGGAGTGGCCCGAGTTGGCTACGGTCAATGCCTCGAACTTCATCGTCCGACCCGTGGGGGGAGCGGCGCTCAGCGGCGTTTGGTCCTGCAATTACACCGTGTTGAACTTCGCGCCGGACGAACCGTTGATCGCGGAAACAGCTTACGAAATCATTTTGGCCGACGGTGGCATCACTGATCTGGTGGGCAACCCGTTGGCAACGGAGTTTCGTTCGGCATTCTACACTGCCGGCAGTTTCACCAATCCCCCTGGGACGATTGAACTGCCGCCGCTGCTGCCAACTGAATTGGGTAGCGGCACATCATTCGCGGTAGTCCAACCCGTCACGGAGGCGTCGTATCAGTGGGAGTTTGGCGATGGTCACGTCGCGACCGGGCCAAGTGTCGCGCACTCCTACGCGGCGCCGGGCCGATATATCGTGACGTTGCACGCAACGTTTTCTCCAGGGAACGTCATCACCACCAACTTCATTCACATTGTCCATCCTCCTTTGACGGCGTCCGCCCCCACGCGTAGCAGCACCATCGTGCAGGCAATGACAGATCGAACTTTGTGGGTCGCCAATCCAGATACGGACACGGTCACCGCAGTGGACACCATCGCTCTCGTAAAGCGGGGCGAATATCCCGTCGGAGACCAACCGGAAACTTTGGCGGAAGCGCCGGACGGAACGATTTGGGTCGTGAACCACAAGGCTGCCAATCTCTCAATTTTGGCCGCCAATGGTGACTGGATGGAAACGGTGTCACTGCCGCGCGGTTCGCAGCCTTACGGGATCGCTTTCGCCCCGAATGGTGGGAGCGCCTTTATCTCGCTTCAGGCGCTGGGACAGGTTGTCAAAATCGATGCCGGCACGCGCACCATCGTGGCCACGCTGACTTTGCCGCCGGATTCGACCGGCATTCGCCCGCAAATTCGTGGCGTCGCCGTCAATGCCGATAGTAGCAAATTATTCGTCACCCGGTTCATTTCGCCAGATGAGGGCGGGCAGGTTTATGAAATCGATCCTGTTGCCATGGCGTTGATGCGCACCATCGCCCTCGCGCCTGATCCCGGTCCGGACACCTCGACCAGTGCCCGAGGGATTCCGAATTATTTAAGCGGCCTCACCATCAGTCCCGGTGGCGACCGCATCTGGATTCCGTCCAAAAAAGATAATATTCAGCGCGGTCCAACGCGCGATGGCAACGTACTTACCCATGACGCCACGGTGCGCGCCATCACCTCGGTGCTCGATCCGGTGACCGGGATGGAGCTTCTCGCGGAACGCGTGGATTACGATGATCATGATCGGGCGCATGCGGTCGCGTTCAGCGCGTTGGGGGACTTGGCCTTTGTCTCGATGCCTGGCAATAACCATGTGCAGGTGGTCAGCACCTATTCCGGACAAGAGATCGCTTTGTTGCCCACGGAATTAGCGCCCACCGGAGTCTGGTTCGATGTGGCAACGCAACGAGTGTATGCGTTGAACTTTCTTTCCCGAAGTCTCTCGGTGTTTGATGTGGCGGATTTGGCAAACGGTGCTGGCAATGTGGCGCCGCTCGTCGTGCCTCCCATTTCGCTGGTGACCACGGAAACCCTTGCCGCCCCTGTGCTCGCGGGGAAACAGCTTTTCTATGACGCCACCTCGCAACAACTGAACCAGGAAAGCTACATGAGTTGCGCGTCCTGCCATCTGGATGGTTCGCAGGACGGGCGCGTCTGGGATTTTACCGGCAGCGGCGAAGGGCTGCGAAATACCATTGATCTGCGTGGACGCGGCGGCATGGCGCAGGGGCGGTTGCACTGGAGCGCGAATTTTGACGAAGTGCAGGATTTTGAGAAACAGATTCGCGATTTTGGCGCGGGCACGGGCTTGATGGATGACACGAATTACAACATCGGCAATCGCGCCCATCCGTTGGGCCTGGCCAAGCAGGGATTGAGCGCAGATTTGGATGCGCTGGCGGCTTACGTTGCGTCGCTCAATGAAGTTCCAGCCAGTCCATTTCGCAATCCGGACGGCAGCCTCACGCTGGATGCGGTCGCCGGACGCCAACTTTTCAATCAATTGAACTGTTACGCTTGCCACGGCGGCGAACATTTTACCGACAGTCCCGACGGCGGATTTCATGACGTGGGAACAATCCAGGCATCCTCCGGGCAACGTCTCGGCAATGAACTCACTGGCATCGACACACCAACGTTGCGCGGAATTTGGGCCACGCCACCGTATCTGCATGATGGCTCCGCACCGACGCTGTGGAACGTGTTGACCGGGACGCCGCCCGCGAGTGTTCACAATGTCGCCGCTGAGTTGTCCGCCAGCGAACGCGATCAACTTGTCGCGTATTTGGTCCAGATTGACGACCTCGAACCGGCGGCATCGCCCGCCGCTCTGGTGGGGTTGCCGACGTACGCGGATTACGTTGCGTTCTACTCGATCGCCCCGCAATTCGCCGGTCCGCTCCAAAGCGCTGACGCCGACGCGATGCCCAATTTGCAGGAGTATGCCTTGGGCGGTTCTGATCCGGTCGATGCCGAGTCCTGTTGGCCGCTCCGGCTCACGTTGCCCGGGTCTGCAACCGGCGCGCCCCCGGAATTCCTGTTCTCGTTCCTGCGCAAATCGGACGGTTACTGGTTGAACGGGGCGTATCATGCGGGAGATCTCGCGTACGCGCCCGCCGCCTCCGCTGACCTCGCGCAGTGGACATTGCCGATTGTTGAATGGGTGAATCCCGGCAATTTACCCGTACCACCGGCTCAATATGAATGGGTCACGTTCAAAGTGATGTTGCCGTCGGATGACAGTTCTCACGGATTTGCCCGGGTGAAAGTGGGATTGCGTTGAAGCGCAATTTTCAGGCACAGTGACGGCGACGGATTTCGTTCCCGTAACATCTCCGTTAAGTTATCTAACAAAAACAGGAAAATCCCGTGTCTGCCGAATAAGCAGTGCCCATTAACGTCCGAGCCTCGATGATATTCAAAAAACGCGCCTCCTCCTCCGCTTTCTTACTTACAATTCTGTTCCTCGTCAGTTTTGGGGCAAATATCGCTGCCGCCGCGCCGAAGCCGCCGCGCGTCAAACACGTGTTCATCATCAGCTTTGATCAGGGCAATCCGAATCTGATTCAACGCACCGAAATGCCCGCGTTCCATCAAATGGCCACAGCCGGCGCGCGCACCTGGGAAGCTTACACCATTGTGCCGCCGCTCACGTTGCCATCGCACGCTTCCATGCTTACCGGCGTGGGCATTCAAAAACATCAGATCAGTTGGAACGATCATCAGCCGGACAAAGGCTACGTGCAGGTGCCGACCATCTTCAGTCTGGCCAAAGAGCGCGGGCTCAAGACCGCCATGTTTGTGGGGAAAGAAAAACTCAAAACGCTGGAAATTCCCGGCACGATTGACGTGCTCATTTGGCCGCAACCCGACGATGACGCCAAATCCATCGCGCGCGCGTTTGCCGCGGAGTTTCCGAAGACGAAACCCAATCTGACCTTTCTGCATTTTCGCGATCCCGACACCGTCGGTCATGCCACCGGAGCGTATTCGCCCGAGAAAATTCAATCGCTCAAAGATTGTGATGAGGCGCTGACCACCATCCGCGATGCGGTCGCGGCGGCGGGTGTATTGCGGGACAGCGTGTTCATTCTCACGGCCGATCACGGCGCGCACGACTCCAAAAACCGGCAGGGCAAAACGGTCGGCTCGCACGGAGATTCCCGGCCCGAAGACGTATTGATTCCGTGGATCGCTTGGGGCAAAGGCGTGAAGAAAGATTTCATCATCACCGCGCCAGTGCTGCAATACGACACCGCCGCCACCGCGCTTTGGCTGTTAAAAGTCCCGGTGCCTGAGCATTTCTGGGGTCGGCCGGTGACGAGCGCGTTTAAATAACGCGAGGTCCCCGCCTCACCGATTCAACACGGGCATTTTCTTAAAGCGCGCCAGTGGATCAGTGGAAACCGGTTCGGCAGGCGGCGCTGGCGGCACGACGGTTTTTTCGGACGCGACCGATGGCGTCGCAGTCGGCGTAGTGGTCGTTTGAGAGGCGCTCGGAGTTGCCGCAGGCTTCGCTTCTTTGCGCTCGAAGAACGAGCTGCTCGTGAAGGCGGATTGCGGCTGCGCGGTCGTCGCGGGCGCGAATGCGGCCAGCGGAGGCGTAGCGGCAACGGTGTTTGGCGTTTGTGGGGCAGGGGACAGTTCTTCCTCCTCTGGTCGCCAGCACAATCGCACCGATGGAATCGGCCCGATGCCCACAATGACTTCGTTGTAAACCAAATCGCCCAGCTCCACCGTTTCGGCCATTTGCTTGGCTTGCAGCAGCGCCGACAAAATCGCGCGTGTCGTGCGCCGAGGTTGATTCGCCTGAATCAGCGAGCGCAGCACCGAGGTATGCACGTCTTCAACACGCAGCAAATGCACGAGGGCGCGTTGCACGGGACTGATCTCGATATCCACGCCGTCCAACACGAAGCCGGCTTTCGCGAAAACGTCGGCACTGCCGTTGATTTCCTGTAACGCTTCGCTCAACGCGGTTTCTTGGTCGGCTTTCAAGTCCGCGACGCTGTAGTGAATCTCCGACTTGAGTTGCTGCAATTGCCCGCTGGTCGCCGCAACCGCTTCGCGAATCTCGGCGACTTTCGGCGGGACTTGCTGCATCGCCGCCTTAATCTCGGCTGCCTTTTGACTCAAGTTCTGCACTCGGCTGATGAATCGTTTCATAACGCTCTCCCTTTTGTTGTTTCAGTCGGCCTCACAAATCTGCGGCGTCTTGGACTGCGGTGGCAAGCGAAGCGCGACACCGCTTTCGCTCGCCCGAAACGCTTTCATAAATTTCATCACGACGCATCTATCCGAAAGCGCCGTCGCCGCTGCGCTCTGCCCGCGCAGTCCAAGATCGGTCGATCTGCGGCGGCGTATTACTAATTTCACGGCTCGGTGGTGGGTTTTGGATTTTCGTCGGTCGTCTCGCGATGCTTTTGCGCTTCGGCGATGGCTTTCTGGAAATGTTCCAGAAATGCTGCTTCGTTGCTCAACATCTCCTGGGTCACGTCAATTTCAACCGCCCCTTGCTTGGCGCGCGTCTCGAGCAACTCTTGCGAGGTGCGCAAGTGATCGCGTTGCCGCGCGGCCATGTCTTTCAACGTCGCCAGAGTGCTGTGAACCATTTCCATCTCGTGCTCCATCCGCTTCATCGCGTCCGCCATCGAACCCGCCTGCGCCGCCGACATCGCCCGACTCAAATCCTGCCGCAACGCATCCAATCCTTCGCTCAGTTTTGCCGCGAGCAACGCGGCGTCGCCATTACCCGTCGCGGCTTTCGCTGACGGCGCGAGGCGTTGATCTACGGTGTTACGCAGTGCTTCCAGATGTTGAGCCAACGGCGTTAAATCGAAATTCACGCTTGGTGGCGCGGAGGCTGGGTGCGGTTTAGCCGACTGCTTTTCCAATGCCGCCTGCAATGCTTCCAATCCTTTGCCCACCGGCGCCAGATCCACGACGACCTGGGGCGCGGGCGGCGGCGGTGGTGGCGGTTTCGCCAACTGATCAGCGATGACTTTTTGGATGCCTTCCAAGCCGGATTGAAATCCGCTCAACTGCGCCACGATGCGACCCGCGGGATCATTCTCGCCCCCCGCACCGCGCGCGGCATTGTTGCGTTTGAACGTCTGCTTGATGTCTTCCCAGCGCGCCTTTTCCTCCGGCGTCAGCGCACCGATGAGTTCCTTGAACTTCAGCATGTTCGCCTCCGTGCCGGTCGTAAGCGTCTGCGACTCGCCGCGATAGTGATCCAAAATCAACGCGCGTACTTCGTCGTCGTTCATGATCGTGACGACCTTCTCCGCGAGGCGGTTCATGTTGCGATACGATCCCTGCAACCGGAACGGCGGCTCGACGCGGAACTCATCCGCCTGCGCGGCGGAATAGATGTATTCCTGGTTCACGCGCAGGATAACCTCCCGAATCATCACGAGCTTCTTCATCACGGAGAGGATTTCCTCCACCTCCTGCGACGAATAACTGCCCTCAAAACCTTCCGCTTCGCGCTCGCCCGACTCGGCCATGCGGATAAACGAGCGGATGTCCTTCTGGCTCTTGTTCGCCAGCGGTGCGAGCACGGCGTTCGAGGTGACGGCGTTTTCGAGATAACTCGCTTTGAAATAATCCGCGTTGCCGCCGATGATGTCGCCGAGATTGTAGGTGTCGGCGCGGTTCGCGAGCATGTCCGGGATTTTGAACTTCTGCCCGCTCTCGGTGTAAGGGTTGCCCGCCATCACCACGACGACTTTGCGTCCGCGCAAATCATACGTGCGCGGTTTCCCGCGCCAGACGCCCTCGATGCGCCGCTGGCCATCGCACAATGAAATGAACTTCTGCAAAAACTCCGGGCTGCAATGCTGGATGTCGTCCACGCAAATCAACGCGTTGTCGCCCATCTCCAACGCGAGGTTCAGCTTGATGATTTCCTCGCGCGCCGCGGCGTTCGGCGCTTCCTCGGGATCGAGCGACACGACATTGTGCCCGAGCGCCGGCCCGTTGATCTTGATGAAAATAATCCCCAACCGGCTGGCGACGTATTCCATCAACGTCGTTTTGCCGTAACCGGGCGGCGAAATCACGAGCAGCAAGCCCATCAGGTCCGTGCGTTTGGCCGCGCCCGCCGCGCCAATCTGCTTGGCGAGATTATCACCGACGAGCGGGAGGTAAACCTGGTCAATGAGCTGGTTGCGAACGAACGAGGTGAGCACCTTGGGCTTGAATTCGTTCAACCGCAGCTTGGCGCGTTCGCGTTCGATCAACTCCTGCTTGAGCGCGTGGAACTGTTCAAAGCGTGGCACGACATCGCGCTCAAAACGTTGCAACCGCTCCTGAAAGTTCAGGTAATCGAAGTGATATTTGCTGCCTTGAATCAGCGCGTGACTGCCCTTCATGCCTTCGATCGCTCGCGAGGTGGCGGCTTTGACGACGGAGCGCTTGAGCGCATCCCCGCAGAACAGGATGGCGGAGATCTCTTCGAGGTAGCGGAACTCCTCCGTGGCAGCCGACGTGAGGAGGCTCTGACTAATCCCAGGTTTTTCAGGATGAGCCTCCTCACGTCGGCTGCTACCAGAGATCAGAAAACCCCGCACCCAATCCCGCACCAAATCAAGCTCGCTACCGGGATGTTCGGTGAGCGCCTGACGACGTTCCGCAAACGTCTTTTCGCTGCCCTTGCTGGCCAGATGACGATTGAACGCTGTGACCAGCTTGTCTGCCTCCTGACTGACGGAGACTGCTTCGCCAGCAATAAGTTCGTTGAACAGGTATTCACCTGCCTGGTTGGCAATCTCAGGCGAATAAAGCTTCGTTTCCTCGACGAACGCACGCACCAACCCCTGCAAAGCAATGATGTAGTTTTGCTGCATGGGGTCGCCGGGGAACAGTTTGTTGCGCTCGGCAAAGGCAGTGAGCTTGGCAGTCCAGAGCGTGCGCGTCTCCGGCGGACAAAAGCGATTCCAATAAACCACCGCGCAAGCGCGAGCCGTCGGACTGAACCGCGCCAGTTGCAGCGCGTGATGTGTGGTGAGCAGCGCGTGAAAAATCTTCGCGCCGTCCAGATCGTGAATGCCCTTGGTGTAGCCTTCCTGGTAGCGCGCGCCCATGAATTCCTGGACGAAAGCGAGGCGTTCTTCATCGGTGGTAGCAGCCGACGTGAGGAGGCGGACGCTTTCCACAGCGACCGAATCCGCCTCGTTACCTCGGCGGCTACCATCCGTCACCTTCAACATCTGCCACGCCAGATATTCCGCGCGATAGACGTCGCGATTCTCGGACACCACCTCCTGATCCCAGACATCCCGCGTGGCGAGAAATGCCTCGTCCGTAATCGCCTCAAAATACTTCGTGCTGGTCAGGTGAACGTGCTGCACGCCATCGCGATTTACGATGGTCAGATCGAGCGGCTGCGTGTTGATGTTGAACTGATGCTTGCCGAGCTTGATGACATTTTCGCCGCCAACGAACAGCTCCTGCCGGTCCTTCAACTGTCGCACGGCCTCCTGCTGCGTGCTCTTGAGCCGGCCCTGCAAATCGTCGGCCTTCACCGAATCGCCAAGCGCGAGCAACTGATCAATCGTCTCGCGGACCTTGGCAATCATCAAGTCCGACGCCATGTAACTGTTGATGTCCTCGATGGTCTTGAACCCGGCGAGCCGGTTCTGAATGACTTTGAGGATGCGCTCGGCGGCGGTCATCAACGCGGCGGCCTTGCGATTGCGCTGTTCAACCAGCGCGACCTTCCGCTGCTCGAATGCTTCGTAAAGCTCTGTGCGCCGCTCGGCGAGTTGAACCGTGTATTCCTCGAAATCGGCGAACGTGCCTTCCAGTTCCTCAAGCTGAACCGAGAGGCGATTCAAATACTCCTCGCACTTCGCCGGTGAATCGCAGAGGTCGAGATAGCTTGACGCGGCCTGGCTCAACAATTTCATCTGCGCCGCGAACTGCGCCGCGCCTTCGCTGGCGACGAGATCCTTCAGCCGTTTCTTGAGCGCCGCCTTGACCTGGTTGAGCGTCGAGTAAACCGCCGTGATCGAATCAATGATGCGCGTCGTTTCGGTGGCGTCCTCAATTTTCAGGCTGTTGACGATTTCGATGAGCATTTCGAGTTCGCCGCCGGACTGGGTGACTGCTTTCTCGATTTCCTTGCCCTCGGCGACCTTCGTCACGCGATCCACGGCGGAGAGATGCTCGGCGGCCTGTTTGCGATACGGCTCAAGCGCCTCGGGCTTGAGCAGAAACTTCACGCACGAGTTGGAAAGCTCCTCGGTCTGCGTGGCGACCTGTTGCTCCAAACCCTCGACCTGCGCCACGTCCACGTAACGGACTTCCTTGAGCGTAATGAGTTCGCCGCGCAGCTTGCGCAACGTGGCGAGGTTCACCACGAAATCATTCAGCACGCGGAAGCTGGCGCGCTTGATGTTTTGGAATTGCTCGACGCAACGCTTGCGGACATCGGTGACGCGCTCGACGGCCTCGCGTTGCAGCCGGCGCACCTTGTCAAATTCGTCCACGGCTTTGTCCGCCGCTTCGCGCACGGCGCGCAACGCCGCATCCACGCCAAAACCATCCGCGCTGCTCAACCACGGATACGAATCGAGAATCGCGCCGCAGCGCTTGACGAGGTCGGTATAGAGTTCGGCGTAGGGATTGTCCTTTCGCACGAGCGTCATCACTTCGTTGCACTCGGCGAGGCCGCGCACGACTTCCTTGTTGCCGACCTGATATAGGAACGCGTCCTTTTTGCCGGGCGGCTCGAAGCCGGGCTGATGGAACGGCGTCTGGCGCAGTTGAATCATGTGATGCTTCTGCGGCTCGGCCTCGGCGCGGAAGAGCACGAGATGGCCGTTCGGGAAGAGCGAGAAGCCGTTGCAACTGATGCGTTCTTCGACCTTCTGCGCGATGAGGCGATACGGCATCAGCGCGTAATCGCCGGTCAGGCGGTTGTAAAACACGTAGAGCACGTCCTCGCCGTTGGGCGCATGAACGACGCGTTCGATGACCATGCCCGTCGCGTCGCAATCGAACTGCTTGAGTTCGCCGGTCGCGAGATAGTAGCCATCCGGGAAAATCAGGCCATGTTCCTCCGGCAATAGCACGCAGGACGAGCCGATGGAATCCACGCGCACCGCCGACTGCGACTTCTCATTGAAGATGAAATAGCGCGCGTTGTTCTCCTTGTAGGGCCGGATTTTCAACAGGATCAAATGCCCGACGATGCCGTAAGCGATCTCGGCGTCGTCCACCTTTTGATATTTGTCATCCACCGGCTCGCAATAAATGCCCTCGCCCGTGGCGGTGTTGTCCTCGACCTTGATGGTGAGGTCGCCGCCGATGCACTCGACGAACACGCGGTCCTCGATGGAGACGTGCGGATGGTCGCCGTAGCGATAGGACTCGCGATCGGGCGTCTGCCAGCGGAATTGGTGCGGCGACGGATAACCGATGCGCCGATACTCGGCCTCCGCGCGACCATCCACGAATTTCAATTTGCCGTCGTTGAAGGCCCACTTGAACACGGCAAAGTCGTTCAGCCCTGCGCCCGTGCCGAACTTCATGTAAAGCTTGCCGTCAATGACCGCGAACTTCCGGAACGCGGTTTTCTCATACACGTTGTAGAGGCGCTTGAAATCGAGGAGGAATTGTTTGTCGTTGAGAACGTCGAGCGTGTCTTCCTTGAACGTGCCGGTGGCCTCGTCACGCTGATAAACCGCAAACACGTCGCCGAGTTCCATCTCCTTCTTGAGTCCGAACTGGACGTTGAAGCCGAACAGAAAGCGACCGTGGCCGAGTTGCACCATGTCGCGCGGGACGCAGTTGTGCGCGGTGACGATACGGTCGGCCTGGAGGAGCTTGTATTCGATCGTGCCGAACACCTCCGCGCGGCGCGCATCGAGTTTGCCCATGGCCTCGCGCAACGCCGCGCCTTGCGTATTCAGCCGTTGCCGGATGATCTCATACGTCGCGCTGCCGAGCGTCTGCGCCGTGGACGATGTGGCGGTCTCGGGCGCGGGCGTGGGAGCGCCTTCGGGCGGCGTGGGTTTTTGTTCGGGGGCGTCGGGCATGGGTCAGGCAAATGACGAATGAAATGATGGCGGTGTGGAGTGTTGGGGTGGTCTTTCGCCCCTACGGGGCTTGTGGTTTGTGTTTGCCCCAAACCCACGGCTGACGCCGTGGGCTACTCTCTGGCGCTGCTCCGCAGCTACCCGCACGAGGCGGGTGCGTCGCGGGGAAATCAATGTGCGCTCGTCAATGAGGCTGGATGATGAGCGGACGGCACTTTTGCAGGCGCGGAGCGCCGTGAGAGAGTAGCCCACGGCGTGAGCCGTGGGTTCAGAGCGGCAACAACGAAAGCCCCGTAGGGGCGACAGACCTGCGCGGCCAATGTGCAACCATCCACTCATCAATCAAAAACGTAACGTTCGTCGTACGTAATTCCATGTTTCTTCAAGAAGCCAATAAACTCCTCCTTGAACGACATTTTCCGGTGATGCTCCTCCTGACCCGCGATGTAATTTAACACCTTGGGCCGTTGGGAAACACTGACGCTAAATGCTCCGTAACCCACCTGCCATTTGAATTCACGTTGGGTGGGGAATGTTTTGTGAACCCAACCGGAGGAGTTTGCCTTCACCTTCCCGACAAAATCAGACAACGCGACCGTAGCGGGCAACGAGGCGAGGAGGTGAACATGGTCGATTGGCCCGTTAATGGAAAGCGCCGCGCCGCCGAGTTCGCGGATAATGCCGCCCATGTAGGGAAACAAACGCGTCTTCAGGTCCGCGTCCAGCGTGGGCACGCGGTCTTTGGTGCTGAAAATGATATGGCTCAACATACAGGTGTAGGTGTGGGCCATGGTTGTTGCCGTTTTTCTTTCGCCCCTACGGGGCTTGATTTGTTCTCGATTCAATCCCACGGCTGACGCCGTGGGCTACTCTCTGGCGGCGCTCCGCGCCTGACAACTTAAACAGTAACTGCTCGAAGCCACCTGCTGACGAATTATTCATCATGCCGATCAGACAGCAGCGGATGAGGCCTGTGCCGCCCATAGGTGAATAGCTGCAACCACCCCAAGGATGCCTGCCGAAACAAGCCCTATGAAAGGTCTTCCTCGTCGCAACCACCATGCAAGAACTGCAACAGCTAGTAATGCGGTCATGCCAGACATCCACAAAAACGTCCATGACCGTGCTGGACCGAGCATGCTCGCGGCGGACATGCCGACAAACAGCACGTTCCCAATAGCGTAAGTTCCACAAACGAGGAGAACAATTACCTCCAGCTTGGTGCATGCGCGATTGGATGTCATCATGGTGTTGACACCTATCGCCTTACCCCTTCGCCGTCGGTTTATCCGCCAACACGGCCGACGCCATCACGTCGGACAAGCCGCTTTCCTTCGCCATCGCTTGGGCTGATTTCAGCAATGATTGCAGCGCGCTGTCCCTGGATGACGCGATCATTTTGCCGAGCAACGCGGCGACGGTCAGGTTCTTCAAGTCCTCAGTCTTGATGCCGAAATCCTTCACCCATTGTGCAAGCTGGGATTTGAAATAATCTGGATCACCGTTGAAGAACGTGTTCTTGATGTCCGACAACGTGTCGCTGTTGGCGACGAGGCGGTCCACGGATTTTCCGTTACCCACGGCGCGGACGATCTTCTCGAAGAAATCGTTCTCGCCGCCGACGATATCAATCTTCGAGTTCTTGAGCGCTTCGCCGACAACCTCGGAATGTGCTCGAGCGATGTCGCGATTGACGTTGATGGCTGCGAGTTCAATGTCGCGCTCCTTGTTGAGGCGCAGGCGGAAT
>CAZKMR010000083.1:0-10410 GCA_964553795.1 uncultured Bifidobacterium sp.
CGCGGTTAAGTCCACCCCAAAGTCGCACGAGGAAAAATGCGGGAATCAAACTCAGCTCCCAAAAGAGGAACCAGTGGAAAAAGTTTAGCGCGGTGAATGCGCCGATGAGTCCGGCTTGCAGGAACAAAACCAACGCGTAATACAGTGGTGAGTTGGTAGGGCGCGCCACTCCGTGCGCGCCGTCGGCAGGCAGAGGACTGCCTGCCCTACCCTCCGACACCAGCAACACCATCGGTACGACCACACTCGCCAGCAGCACCATCAACAGGCCCAGCCCATCCACGCCGAGAAAATACTGTACGCCGAGCGTGGGAATCCAATCGGCGCGCTCGACGAACTGTAATTCTCCGTTCGCTGCATCAAATGATTTCCAAAGGCCGAGCGCCAACGCCAGCGACAGAAAGCTGAACCCCAACGCAAACCGTCGCGCGAGTTGTTTATTTTGAAATCCGACGACGACGATGCCGCCGATGATTGGCAACACTGTGAGCAGCGTGAGAATCGGCATCCCGCTCATTGCACGCCTCCACATTTCCCAGCCCTGCAAGGGCGCAAGATGATAGCCCAGGGCAACGCCCTGGGTGCGAAGCCACCAAACCAAGTAAGCCCTGTAAGGGCGGCACAAATCCGCGTCGCAATGTGTTCGAATGAATTATTTTTTCGCCCTTTCAGGGCTTGCGAATTCTGGGATCGCCTACCCGGGGCTTCACCCCGGGCTATCATCTGACGGGCTTTCAGACCTTGAGCCATTGAGCAAGGATTCACTTTCCACCTCCCCAAATCAGGAACAGCACCAGCACGACGAGCGAAACCGCCAACACGCGCAAATAAATTTGCACGCGCCCGCCCTGCAACCGCGACAACAACGAGCCGCCGCGCGACACGCGTTCACAGCCTTGGTCAAAACCAAGATTGATAACGAACTCGTCAATCGCGCGGTTCAGCCAGGCGAACGCCAGTGTCACATACGAAACCACTGCCACCACGCCGCCCCAGACCCATTCATCGAGAAACGCACAAGCCCGGGCCGCCCATGCGTTGAAGCGGACGACCGTCAGTTCGTAAAGTTCATCAATGCCATATTTCTTCGCGAACCACGTGTGCATGCCGAGCGGGAGTTTCTCCAGCGGATCGGGCTCGTTCGCCGTCTTGCGTTGCACGTAGCCGTACAGACCTGCCGCGAGACCGCCACCCAACAAAAAGACCAGCCCGGAAATCATCATGATTTGCACCGCGTCCTTGGTGAAGCCTTCGGCGTGATGGGAGCCGAGGAAAGTTTGAAACCACGGCCACGCCGGCGTCCCAATCAAACTCAAACCGATGGTGCACACCGCGAGCAGAATTAATGGCACGGTCATGCTGCGCGGACTTTCGTGCGGTTCGTGTTCGCTCTTGATCGCTACGAGTTCCGGCGTTTTGACCGGGGGCGGATTGAGATGCGACACCTTGTTGCGGTAATCGCCCCAGAAGACGAGCGCCATTTGTCGGGTCATGTAAAACGCCGTGAGAAACGCACCCGCCACGCCAAGGTAAAATGGAACATGCGAAACCGACCAACCATGCGCCGCGTGCAGAATGGCGTCCTTGCTCCAAAATCCCGAGAAGAACAACGGAAAACCCGAGAGCGCCATCATGCCGACTGCGTAGGTCAGGAACGTCACGAACATGTAATTGCGAATGCCGCCCATCTTGCGGATGTCCTGCTCTTCGTGACAACCGTGAATGACCGAACCGGCCCCAAGGAACAGCAGCGCCTTGAAGAACGCGTGCGTGATGAGATGAAACATGCCCACCGCCACACCACCCGTGCCGAGGCCGATCATCATGAAACCCAATTGCGAAACGGTGGAGTACGCGAGAATGCGTTTAATATCGTTTTGCGCGACCGCGATGGAGGCGGCGAAAACGGCGGTGATGGCGCCAATCCAGGTTACAACTTGAAGCGCGACGGAAATCATCGCGGGCGCACTGTCACCCAACAATCCTTGAGCCGTTGACTCGAATATCGGGAACGTTCGCGCCACAAGGAAAACCCCAGCCGCCACCATCGTCGCCGCGTGGATCAAAGCGCTGACCGGCGTCGGGCCTTCCATCGCGTCGGGCAACCAGACATGCAGCGGCGCTTGACCGGATTTTCCCATCGCGCCGATGAAGATCAGAATTCCAATCGCTGCCGAAACCGTCAGGCCCGCCACCGTGGTTTGGGTGACCATTTTGACGAGCGCGGATTGTTCCAAACAGCCCGCGCCATTGTCATAGAACAGGAGCGTGCCCGTTTCGTGATACAGCCACATGATGCCGAGGAAGAAAAAGACGTCGCCGATGCGCGTGGTGATAAACGCCTTCTTGGCCGCCGCCGCCGCGCTGGGTTTGTGATACCAGAACCCGATGAGCAGATAGGACGCGAGCCCAACCAATTCCCAACTCATGAACAACAACAGCAAATTATTGGCGATAACGATGCCCAACATCGCCGCTGCGAACAGCGACAGGAACGTGAAGAAGCGCGTGAAGTTCTGGTCGTGCGCCATGTAGCCGGTGCTGTAGATGAAAATTAACGTCCCGACGAACGTGACCATCACAAGCATCACCGCCGTCAGCGGATCAAGCACCCAACCAAGCTTCAGAACGCCCGCGTCTCCGCTGGCGAACTGCAGCCAGGCAAAATTAAAAACTTCCTTCGCGCTATCATGCCCACTGTGTTTGAGCGCGTGAACGAACGCGCACAGCGACAGCAAAAATGCGCCGACCATCGAGCCAATCGCGAGCGTGGCGGAAAATTTCCGACACCGCTGCGGCGCGAGCGCGCTCAATCCCGCCGCCAGCAACGGCAGCGCGGGAATCAGCCAGAGGTTTTTAACGATCCAAGGAATCATTCCCTTGCGCCTCCCAATATTTTCACATTCAGATTACCGCCCGCAAAAAGCATCTCTTCCAAGGCTGATTCGATGTGCTCATTCGTTAGTGCGTTCACGCCAGCTTGAATTTGGTATTGGGCGGAGCGGCGCATCAACTCTTTGATGAAAGCCGCACTGGCGCCTTTTGTCTTTAGCACTACGATTTCCACCAGGTCAGCCGTCAGCGGAAGCCCCCGGGCATAAAGTCGTACAAGTTTTCGCCGGCCATCCTCATCCGGGAGCGGGAATTCAATTGCTTGATCAATTCTGCCCGGGCGCGATGCCAATGCGGCCTCCAACTGGTCCGGGCGATTGGTGGTCAAAACGAACAACACGGAGGCATCTTCCCGCAACCCATCCATCTCGTTCAGCAGTTTGTTCAGCAAACTCTCTTCACAAGGATTTCGCATGTCCTCTCTGGCTCGAGCAATCAGATCCACGTCTTCAATCACGACCATCGCAGGCTGGAGAAACCGCGCGAGCTGGAAATACTGCTCCAGCAACGCCACCTGCTCGGCAGTGATCAAAAGCGTGGTATGATCGCGAAGCTGACTCGCCAGATACTGGATCGTATGAGTTTTGCCTGTTCCCGGCGGGCCATAGAACAAAAGCCCCTTCTTCGCGGACATCCCAAGCTTTTTGAGTTCTGCACGGTGCTTGATGAAGTCTGTGACATTTCGCTCCAACAAACGCAAAGTTTTTTCAGGGAGAACTATTTCCTCCCGCCGCACATCCCGCAGCTTCTGGACTCGAACCGTCCCGGCTTTCCCTGAAAAACTCCGGATCGCTTCCAATGAAATGACTTTGCCTTGGTAAGAACCAATCTGGCTGACGAGTCGCTCCAACTCGTCCATAAACGCTCGCGTATGATTGACTCCCTTTTCTCCAGCGGGAACTGCCACCTCAACATACATCCCATCATCACAACCAAAACGTTCCGCGTGTGTTGCCAGAACCACAAATGGAATCCCATCCGCTTTCGACAACCAGAGCCCTCGCTTCAAGCATCGCGCTGGCGCAATATCGCCAAAATCAATCTCGTCGTGCTGCAACGGCGCAACCACCACGGCGTGATCTCCATCCCGTATAAGATGCGAGAAGGTGGTTGTCTCATGATTGTATTGGGCATGAAATCCCACTAATCGCCCTTGGTAAGTCTTCTCAAAAATCCGACTCAGCGCTGCTTGCAAATCAATTCTGGAAGTAACGGGAAAGGTCCGGCTCGCGGTCACCAACCCCGACAACGGGGTGTCTTGAAAGTGCGCTGCAAGCAGGCTGCACGTCTTGGCACTTTCAGAGTTGTTAGCGGCGGATTTGAACATGCGACTTATCCCCTCATCGAACTGACTTCATCGACGTTCGTGGTTTTGTAATGCCGATAAATCGTGATGATCAACGCAAGGCCGACGGCGGCTTCGGCGGCAGCGACCGCGATGGCGAAAATGACGAACATGATTCCCGTGAGCGCTTCGGGATTCGGCCCGTAACGCCAGAAGGCGATGAAGTTCAGATTCGCGGCGTTGAGCATGAGTTCGATGCCGATGAGTACGATGATGGCGTTGCGCCGCGTTAATGCACCCGCGAGACCGATGGCGAATAGGAATGCGCTCAGGAGCAGATAGCCGGCGAGTGGCGTCATTTCTTCTCCTCCTCGCGCAAGGCAATAATCACCGCGCCAATCAATGCCGCCGTGAGCAACAGGCCGATCACTTCCAGTGGCAGAATGTATTTCGTCATCAGCGCTTCGCCGATCTGCTTCACGGTCGCGCTGCTTTCCGGAATTCCTTCACGACGACTGGCAAAGCTGTTTTGAATCGCCCACGCCAGCACTCCAAAGACCGCAAGAGCAATTGCGCCGCCCCAGAACCATGATGCGGAAAACACGTTCTTTTCCGCCGCCTCGCCGCCGCGTGTCAGCAAAACGGCGAACACGATGAGAATCGCCACCGCGCCGACATAAACCAAAATCTGCGCCAGGCCGACGAATTGCGCGTTCAATTGCAGATACATGAACGCCAACCCGGCAAACGTCACCGCGACCGCCAGCGCGCAGTGGACGAGATTGCGCAGCGTCATCGCCGCCGTCGCGGAGGCGACGATGAGCGCAGCAATGATGGCGAAGGGCAAAGTCATTTGTTTTTAACCACGGATAAACACAGATGGACACGGATGAAAAGGCTTTGACGCAAATCCCACGAATTATCACGAATTGAAACATCGCCTTCCGCATTCGTGGCAATCAGCCAAATTCGCGTGAGGCTTCTGGTTTTATCCGTGTTCATCTGTGTTTATCCGTGGTTGAAATCAATCCGCAAAACGATACGTGCGTTTGGTGAGTTGCTTGCCTTGCATCAAACCGCGCCCCAGCAACAAATACGAAATCACTACCAGCGATCCCGAGGCGAACCAACGGGCAAAACCCGAGTCAATGAAATGCCACAGCGCCGTCGCCACGAGGTTGATGAGCACCATCGGAATCATGAATTTCCACGCGAAGTTCATGAGCTGGTCCTGGCGCAAACGCGGCAACGTCCCACGCGTCCAGATGAACAGGCACATGAGCGTAATTAGCTTGAGGAAGAACCACGCCCAGGACGGAATAAATTCCAGCCCGGCGAACGGCGCGTTCCAGCCGCCCAAAAACAGCGTGATGCCGAGCCCGCTAATGGCGAAGAGGCTGATGTATTCGGCGAGGAAAAAGAGCGCGAATTTGAAGCCGGAATATTCGATGAAGTAACCGGCAATGATCTCCGATTCGCCTTCGGGCAAATCGAAAGGAGAACGATTCGCCTCCGCATTGGCGGCGATCATGAACAACAGGAAACCGGCAAAACCCCACGGCGTGAACACAAACCAATCCGGCAGCAATCCCGCGTAGGTGCTCTGCGCCAAAACAATTTGAGTCAGCGACAACGTGCCCGTGATCATCACGACGGTCACGGTGGAGAGGATGAGGGGAATTTCGTAGCTAACCATTTGCGCGACGGCACGCATTGCGCCAAGCAACGCGTATTTATTGCGACTCGACCAACCGGCCATGAACACCGCGAGTTCTGACGCCGCGCCCACTGCGAAGAAAAACAGCAGCCCCGCATCGAGGTCCAACACGACCATGTTCCGTCCGATCGGCAGCACCGCATAAACCGTAAACGCCAGTACCACGAGAATCACCGGCGCGAGCAAGTGAACCAGCTTGTCCGCCGCGCGCGGCACGACGTCTTCCTTGATGAGCGCTTTGATGCCGTCGGCGGCCGGTTGCAGAAATCCAAATGGCCCGACGCGATTCGGCCCGTAGCGATTCTGAATTCGTCCCAAACCTTTTCGCTCCATGATGGTCATGATCGCGAACAAGGACGGGAACACGACCAGGATGGGCGCGAGCGACAGCAGAATGGAAATGATCGGCAACCAACTCTCCGGGAAAACATTTGCGAACTGGCCGAGCAGCCAGTGTTTGAGGTTGACGAAGATTTGGTCGAGGTCGGGCATCAGGCGGGAGCCGGCGCGGGGGTTGAAGACGCGGCGGCGGCTTTGGCCTTGGCTTCCGCAGCAGCTTTGGCTTTTGCCTGAACTTTTGCCACCTCGGCTGCCAACACGGCATCAGAGGCAGCGGCATCAGTGGGATGAATTTCGTGATAGTGCTCGTTGGACTTGGCTAGTTGTTCCTTGTGCACCAACAAACTCGCAAAGCGATCCGTGCGACTCCACTCGTATTCCGTATCCATCTTGATGGATTCAAACGGACAGACCTCCGCGCAAATGCCGCAACTCATGCAGACCGAAAGATCAATGTCGAAGATCGCGGGATAAAACTGCGGCTGCCCTTTGTAGTCAGGCTTCTTGTCCTTGCTCTTGACGATGTAAATGCACTTGGGCGGACATTCTTTTTCGCAAATCTGACAGGAAACGCAGCGCAGGCCCTTCTGCCAATCGTCGCCGTCGTACACGAGAAAAGGAAACTGCCGGGCATTCTCGATTTGCGGAATGGTTTCCTCGGGATATTGCACCGTGGTCAACCGCTCATCGCTGACGTAACTGCCGAGGAAGTTCCGCGCCGTTTCCGCCATGCCTTTGATGATGCCTTCGCCGAGCATTGGTCAGTTACAGGTTAAAGGTTGAAGGTTAAAAGTTTCCAAGCACGTCGCGCCGCAGGTTTGTTCAACCTGCAACTGGCAACCGGCAACTTGTAACCACTGATTAATCATGGGTCTTGGCACCTTCAATCGCCGAACAGCGATGCCAGCGAGAGTAAAGTTTACCGACAGCGGAAGCAAGCCGACGCTGCCGCCGCCATGAACATGTCAGGCGCGATAGCTCGAAACCGCCCGCATGTATTGGGCGCGCTCGAACGCCGCTGGATCGGGGCAATTCTTCTGACTCATGCTGCCCTGCAATTGCGCGACCGACTCGTATTCGTGTTCGTCCATCCAATCGCGGATTTCATTTTCCACCGCGGCCAGATGTTTCACGCCATGCCGCAACAACGCGGAACACATCATCGTGACATCCGCGCCGGCCATCAGCATTTTAATGGCATCGGTGGCGCGATGAATCCCGCTGGTCGCCGCCAGACTCAAGTTGACCTGATCGCGCAAAATCGCAATCCACCGCAACGGCACGCGCATCGCCATCGGCGTGCTCAGCAGAATGTTCGGCGTCACTTCGAGTGATTCGAGATCCATGTCCGGCTGGTAAAAGCGATTGAACAAAACCAAACCGTCCGCGCCCGCCGCTTCGAGTCGCCGCGCCATGTTCGCGAAGTTCGTGAAAAACGGACTCAATTTCACCGCGACCGGAATATCCACTTGCTGTTTCACGGACCGCAAAATATCCACATAGGTGTCTTCGATCCGAACCGAACTCAGCGAGGGATCGGTCGGAATCCAATAAATATTCAACTCGATGGCGTCCGCGCCGGCTTGCTCGATTTCTTTCGCATACTCGACCCAACCGCCCGGCGTAGAACCGTTCAAGCTCGCGATGATCGGAATCCCTACCCCCACTTTCGCTTTTGCGATGTTGTTCAAATATAATTCCGGTCCGACGTGAAATTCATCGGGCTCGGGAAAATAGGTCAGCGCTTCGGCGAAACTTTCCGTGCCTTGAGTCATGCTCTCGTAAATCTCGCGGCGCTCGAGCGACAATTGCTCCTCAAACAGCGAGTGCATCACCACCGCCGCCGCGCCCGCGTCTTCCATGCGTTTGATATTGTCCACATTCTCCGTGAGCGGCTGGGCGGCCGAGGGCACGAGTGGCGAACGCAGTTTCAAGCCCAGATAGGTGGTGGTCAGGTCCATATAAATCTCAATGGTTGTTTTGGACTGCGGTGGCAGAGCGCAGCGGCGACACCGCTTTCGCCTGCCATAGAAACAGACATAATGTGAAAGTTGCGCGTAATCCCAAAGCGGCGTGCCGCTTCGCTTCCCGCCGCAGTCCAAGACGTCGTCGGGTTCATTTTAGTTCTCCACTGTGGCGGGAGTTTTTGCTGCCGCATTACCCGGCCCTTCGACCGGTTTCAAATCGCGCGCGGCCAGGTGTTGATACAACTTCAACCGCAGATTCACTTCTTCCTGCGCTTTTGCCAGCAGTCCTTTGGCATGTTCGGGATGACTCTTGTCGAGCATCTTGAAGCGATTTTCCATCGCGCGATACTCGCCCAGCTTGATGCGTGGCGCGCCGGAATCCAATTGCAACGGGTTTTCGCCTTTCGCGGCACGATCCGGATTGTAGCGATACAACAGCCAGTGACCGGAGTTCACCGCCGCCTTCTGGTTTTGCAACCCGGTGGTCATATTGATGCCGTGCGCGATGCAATGCGAATACGCGATGATCAACGCCGGCCCGTCGTAAGCTTCCGCTTCCAGAAACGTCTTGAGGGTGTGCTCGTCCTTTGCGCCCATTGCCACGCATCCGACGTAAATATTTCCGTAAGTCATCGCAATGAGGCCGAGGTCTTTCTTCGCGGCGGGTTTGCCGCTCGCAGCAAACTTGGCCACCGCGCCGCGTGGCGTGGATTTCGAGGCCTGTCCGCCGGTGTTGGAATAAACTTCCGTGTCGAGCAACAGCACCTTGACGTTTTTGCCACTGGCCAGCACGTGGTCGAGTCCGCCATAGCCGATGTCGTAACCCCAACCGTCGCCGCCAATGATCCACACGCTCTTGCGCACCAGCATGTCGGCCAGCGTCAGCAAGCGTTTTGCTTCCAAGGACTCATTTCCGGCCAACCGTTTCTTCAGTTCCACTATGCGTTCCCGTTGCTCGTGGATTCCAGCTTCATCTTTTTGATCAGCCAGCAGGATTTCTTCAACGAGATCGCTCCCAATACTGGGAGCAAGTTTGCGAACCAGCTCGGCGGCGAACTGTTGTTGCTTGTCAATACTGACGCGGAAACCGAGCCCGAACTCCGCATTGTCCTCGAATAGCGAATTGCACCACGCCGGACCGCGCCCGTCCTTGTTCGTGGCCCACGGCGTCGTCGGCAGATTACCGCCGTAGATCGAAGAGCAGCCCGTCGCATTCGCCACGACCATACGGTCGCCAAACAATTGCGTGAGCAACTTGATGTACGGTGTTTCGCCGCAACCTGCGCACGCGCCCGAAAATTCAAACAACGGTTCAAGCGCCTGCATCCCGCGCACGTTGTCAGTGGAAACCTTGCGGCGATCCAACTCGGGAATGGTGAGGAAATAATCCCAGTTCTTCACTTCGGCTTCGCGCAACGGTGGTTGCGGTCGCATGTTGATGGCTTTGAGTTTCGCTTCGGATTTGTTGCGCGCGGGACAAACGTCCACGCAGACGCCGCAGCCGGTGCAATCTTCCACCGCCACTTGAATCGAAAACTTCTTCCCCTTCCACTCGGGCAACCGCGCGTCGGCGGACTTAAATGTTTCCGGCGCGTGATTGAATGAGGGTTCAAACACTTTGCTGCGAATCGTCGCGTGCGGACAAACGAACACGCATTTGCCGCATTGGATACAAACGTTCGGATCCCAGACCGGAACTTCCGTCGCGAGATTACGCTTCTCCCATTTGGCCGTCGCCGTCGGATACGTGCCGTCACATGGCATCGCGCTAACCGGCAAACGATCGCCACACCCGCCCGCAATTGATCCGAGCACATGGCGCACGAACGCGGGCGCTTGCGCGGGCACGGGCGGACGAATCGCCACAACGCTTTCTTCCGTAGCCGGCACCGGCACTTCAAACAAATTCGCGAGCGTGGTGTCCACGGCGGCGATGTTCATCTTGACGATTTCCTCGCCCTTTTTGCCGTAGGTTTTCTTGATGGAATCTTTGATGGCCTGAATCGCTTCGTCTTTCGGCAACACGCCCGACACGCTGAAGAAACAGGTTTGCATCACCGTGTTGATGCGCGGACCCATGCCCGCGGCGCGCGCCACGCGCATGGCGTCAATTGTGTAGAGCTTCGCTTTCTTGGCGATGAGATCGCGTTGTGTTTCCACCGGCAGGTGTTTCCAAACCTCCTCCGGCTTATGCGGTGAGTTCAGCAGCA
>CAZKMR010000083.1:10510-22045 GCA_964553795.1 uncultured Bifidobacterium sp.
TCCACCGGCAGGTGTTTCCAAACCTCCTCCGGCTTATGCGGTGAGTTCAGCAGCACGGTACCCCCAGGCACGAGACATTCGGTGACGTTCATGCGCTCGAGAAACACCGGTTGATGGCACGCGACAAAATTCGCCTGCGTGATGAGATAGGTGGAACGAATGTATTTCGGCCCGAAGCGGAGATGCGAAATCGTGATCGCCCCGGATTTCTTGGAATCGTAAACGAAGTAACCCTGCGCGTAATTGTTGGTGTTCTCGCCGATGATCTTGATGGATTCCTTATTTGCGCCGACCGTGCCGTCAGCGCCGAGGCCGTAAAACAAGGCCCGCACCACCTCCTTTGGCTCGATGGAAAAGCTTTCATCTACCGGCAAGCTGGTGCGCCCCACGTCGTCGTTGATGCCGACGGTAAAATGATTTTTCGGGCGGGCAATCGCCAGATTTTCAAACACGGCCTTGACCATGGCCGGCGTGAATTCTTTTGAGGATAAACCAAAACGCCCGCCGACGACTCGGGGCGGGCGGGCGAATTTAGTGCGACCGGTTACGGAGGATTCTCCGGATACTTCGGCCAGCGCATTGATGACATCGAGATAAAGCGGTTCGCCACCGGCGCCGGGCTCTTTGGTGCGATCCAGCACGGCGAGGGCTTTGGTCGTGGCCGGCAACGCCGCCACCAAACGTTTCGCATCCAAGGGACGATACAAGCGCACCTTCAACACGCCGAACTTGCCGCCGGCAGCATTGAGGTAATCCACCGTTTCATGCGCCGCTTCGCCGGCCGAGCCCATCAAGACAATGACGAATTCGGCATCCGGCGCGCCATGATACTCGTAAAGTTGATAACGCCGCCCGGTCAGTTCACCGAACTTCGCCATCGCCTGCTCCACGATCTCGGCGCACTTGTCGTAAAACGGATTCACCGTTTCGCGCGCTTGAAAATAGACGTCCGGATTCTGCGCCGTGCCCCGCAAGACCGGACGATCCGGCGTCAACCCGCGCAGCCGATGCTCGGTGACGCGCTCCTCGTTGATCATCGCGCGAACAACATCGTTCTCGATCATCTCGATTTTGCCGACTTCATGTGAAGTGCGGAATCCGTCGAAGAAATGCAGAAATGGAATCCGCGCTTCGAGCGTGGCCGCGTGCGCGATGAGCGCGAGGTCGTGCGCTTCCTGCACCGAGTTCGAGCAGAGCATCGCCCAACCCGTTTGCCGCGCCGCCATCACGTCTTGATGGTCGCCGAAAATGGACAGTCCTTGCGCCGCGAGCGAGCGAGCAGCGATGTGAAAAACCGCCGGCGTCAGTTCGCCGGCAATTTTGTACATGTTGGGAATCATCAACAGCAACCCTTGCGAAGCCGTGAAGGTGGTCGCCAGCGAACCCGTTTGCAGCGCACCGTGAATCGCGCCCGCCGCGCCGCCTTCGCTCTGCATTTCGACGACGGACGGAACGGTGTCCCAGAGATTCTTCATGCCGCCAGCCGCCCATTGATCGGCCCATTCACCCATCGGTGAGGACGGAGTAATGGGATAAATCGCAATCACTTCGCTGAGTTGATAGGCGATGTGGGCTACGGCTTCGTTGGCGTCGAGCGTTTTGAAATGCGGCATCTTCATCCGCGGAAAAGTATCCGCGAACGATTGCATTACGGAAAATCATCCCTTGCCAATCAGTGAGCGAAAATTGTTTTACGGCAAACACCGCGCGTAATTCTGCACAGTGCCAGCGCCCCCACATTTCCCGACCCGCGCAAATCAATCAGCCGCGTCACGGGCCGCTTTGATTCCCACTGCCAGTTTCGGCTTGGCTTCGTGATGGAGTGGATTGCGCGTGAAGTTTTCCGCTTCGAGCCAATGCAGCCATTTTTCGATCAACCGGAGCACCACCGTTAGGTCGAGTTGCTCGTGAACGGACGGATACTTCCGCAAATTGGTTTGCGCCAATTTGAACAACGCCGCCGCGGGCCGCAGTCGTTCCTTCTGCAAATGCACGAAGGCGCCGGCGAGTTGAATCAGCCCTTTGTAGAAATCGCCCCGCGGACCGTACTTGTCGGCAAGCCAGAGTTCCTCCAACACATCGTGCGCTTCGTAAAACTGTTGGCAATTGAAGCAATCGAAGTAACCAAGATAGTGCGGATCCAACTCAGTGCCGTGGAAGGCGGCAATCCGTTCGGCAATTTTCCCGCTTTTTTTGCTCACGGCGGCAGCGTAACGGCGCGGCGGGCCGGGCCAAAGGCAATTTCACACCGAAATTTTCCGCGTGCTTTTCCATGCGCTGATTTCTAAGTTTCCCGCATGACAATCTGGTTGCTCGCACTTTTATTGCTCGGTGGCCTGGCAGTAGCCGGGCACCAACAAGGGGCCATTCGCATGGGCATCGCCTTCGTGGGTATTTTGCTCGCCGCCTTGCTGGCTGCACTTGCTGGAAAAGTATTCGGTCCCATTCTCGGCGTGCTGGGCGTCAAAAGCCCGATCTGGTTGTGGGTGTTGCCGCCGTTTCTCGGATTCCTGCTCATCATGATTCTCGTCCACGTCGGCGCGCATTTCGTGCATCAAAAGGTGGATGTTTACTACAAATACAAAGCCGGTGACCTGCGGCTCGCGTTGTGGGAACGACTCAATGCGCGCTTGGGCATCTGCCTCGGTTTGCTCAATGGCGTCGCCTATCTGGTGCTGCTCGTGTTCGTGATTCACGCATTCAGCTATTGGACCGTGCAAATGGCGTCGTCGGAAGGCGATCCGAAATCCATGCGCCTCTTGAATGCGCTGGGCAAGGATTTGGAAAGCACCGGCATGAATCGCGTCGCCAAAGCAGTGGACCCGCTACCGAAATCATTTTATGACACGGCGGATCTGACTGGATTGTTGTTTCAAAATTCCCTGCTCGAAGCGCGCTTCCTGCGTTATCCCGGCTTTCTGGCCCTCGGGGAGCGGCAGGAATTTCAAACCCTCGGACAAGATCAGGGATTCGCCGAGATGCGCCTCCAGGCCACGCCGATTCGCGAAGTGCTGGAACAACCGTCCGCCAAAGCCATTTTCGCCAACCCGGAGTTGTTGCGCGAAATCTGGGCCACGGTCCAACCCGATCTGGCCGACCTGCGCACGTTCCTGGAAACCGGTAAGTCCCCCAAATACGACGGCGAAAAAATCCTCGGTCGCTGGCGGTTTGATTCCAATGGTTCGATGCTGGCGTATCGTCGCAGCCGGAGTGTCGCGGGCGCCGAAGCCACGCGCGTACGGGCCTGGCTTCACGAACGCTTCAGCAAAGCCATGATCGTCGCCGCGCCGGACAAATCAGTCGTGCTCAAGAATCTGCCGGAAATCACGATGCAAGTTCAGCCGGGCGCGCCGGAAATGCGCAATCTGAAGGGCGAATGGAAAGCGGATGGATTCGATTATGAATTCAACCTGGAAGGCAATACGCTCACGATGTCGGCAAAGTTTGAAGGTCGCCATCTCATCCTGAGTGGCGACGGCTTGTCCATCGCATTCGTCAAAGAGGACTGAGCCAGAGTAGAAACAAGAATTCTAGAAACACAAACGGCGCGGCTGGTTGGCCGCGCCGTTTATGTTTTTATCGAGAGTTATCTTGGTCCAACCGAACCCGGTGCCGCACTGACGGGCACCGTTTCCAACGGCAACGGCGAACCAAAGAGCGATCCTCCCGGCAACGGAACCAAGCCCGAGGAATTAGAGCTGGTTGCCAGTGTGATCGCTGCTGCGTTGGGATTGGCGAATGGCAGTGCCGGCGGGTTTTCGTCCGGCGTCAACAGCGGGGTCGGAAATGTGTTGGCGATGTTGGGCGGCGCGGTGGGCCCGCCGCCGGGAGTATCGGTCAATAAAATACCGGCCAGTACGAGCCCGCACACTGCCGCGGCAAAAACGCCTGAGGCCGCTGGTTTGGCTTCCAACGTGCGCCAGAGCCGTTGCAACCACAGCGGCGCCGCCGACTCGTCGGTTTCATGTTTGCTGCCGCGTTCTCCCGCCCGGATGCGAGCGGTAACCTGGCTGGAAAAATCGTTGAAATAACGTGGGTGGGGCTGTTCGTGACGCTTGAGCTTGAGCAGGCGCTGCAACTTCTCGAACTCCTGATCGTGTTCTCCGGCATTCATAATTCCGTCAATGACTGGGTTTGGCTCCGCAACAACTCACTTTAGATAATCCGCCAAGTAACCTTGCATCTGCTGGCGCGCGTAAAACAACCGCGACCGCACCGTGCCGACGTTGCAATTCATGATCTCGGCGATCTCCTCGTGCGGCAACCCTTGCACGTCGTGCAAAGTCACCACGAGTCGATGCTGTTCTGACAGCTTCTGCATGGCCTCGTTCAATTTTTTTTGCAGCTCACTCAACGCTGCATCGCGGCGCGGCGTCTTGTCGGAAATCAGCGCCACGAGATCCGGATCATTTTCGGCATTGAAATCCAAGTCGTTCAGGCTCATGCCCGTCCGATTCTTGCGCTGCTTGAGAAAGTTGATCGTCTTGTTGACCGCAATCCGATAGACCCACGTGTAAAAACTCGAGCCGCCCTTGAATGACTTGAGCGCCTGGTAAGCCTTGATGAAGGCTTCCTGTGCCAGGTCGTTGGCGTCCTCGTGATTGGACGTCATGTGATAAACCGTGGCATAAATCCGTTCCTGATAACGGCGCACCAAATCATCATAAGCGGCCACATCCCCCTTTTGCGCGCGCCGCACCAACGCATCTTCTTCCACGCGCGCGGGATTGACGGCTGGTTTTCCGGCCCCGGAAGTAACCGGTGTTTTTGCCCCTTGGTCCGCTCCAGATTCGGTCATGTTGATAGGAGTTGCGGTCATTCTGACAACCGGGCCATCTGCTGGGCCAGAAAGTCCGTCACCCCCAGCAAACCGGAACGGCCCGCTGATTCTGGCAGGGAACGCAGACTTTGACGGGATTGCGTCAGATAACGTTCAATCAACTCAAGGGTGGGTTTAAGCGTGTTGTAGCGAACCAGCAATTCATTGACCCGCGCCAACGCTCCCGGCTGCCAATCGCGCACTAACGCCTCCACCAATTGCCGGTCCTGCGGCGTGGCGCGTTCCCAGACGAGCAACACCGGATAAGTCAGTTTGCCGCTGGCCAAATCCGTGCCGAGCGATTTGCCGGCTTGCTTCTCCGTGCCGAACAAATCCACGCAATCATCATAAATCTGATATGCCGTGCCAAACGCGAGCCCGAACTCCCGCAGCGCCGTCCGTTGCGCCGGGCTGGCGTTATGCAACACCGCCGCGAGGTCGCACGACAGCGCGAACAATTCGCCCGTCTTCATCTCCAGCACGCGAAAGTATTCCTTCTGCGATAATTCAAAATTGCGGCGATGCCGGGTTTGCAGAATTTCACCCGAGCAAACGGTGTTCGTCGCCGAGGCGACCGCGCGACAGATTTCCGGGGTTGGAAAACTGGCCGCGAGTTTCAGCGCCTGCGCGAACAAACAATCACCGAACAGCACAGCGATTTCATTTCCCCAATTGGCCGCCAACGTCAGTTTGCCGCGCCGGATTTCCGCTTCGTCCATGATGTCGTCATGCACGAGCGTCGCGAGATGCACCATTTCAATAATGGCCGCCACCGTGACATGAGAATCGTTGACCTTGCCGAGAGAGTTGGCCGCCAACGCGACGAGGGTGGGCCGCAGTTGTTTGCCATTGCCGGTCAAGGCGTAATCCGCGTATTGCGCCAACGCCGGGTCGAATGCGTTGACCTGGTCAGCGAGCCGCCGGGAAACCGCTTCCAGAAAGGGTTCTACGGGCTCGACAATCTGCTTCCAGGAAAGAGATGTTTCGCCTTTGGCGTTCGCGACAATTGGAGCGGCAGCGACCTTAGATTCAACAGCCAACATGCGAGTTCAATTTAGGTGTCGAGATTTACTGAGTCAAACCCGTTCGCTGGCGGTTTCCGCCCGCCGGCAGCATTTGGCGCGCGGCTTTCCTCGGGAACAAAACCTCCCGCTCAAGCTTCTCACCGGCATGAAGGAACGCTGGCAACGTTACCCGCTCCAGTTGCGGCCCCGCCGCCCGGCGTTTCCCTGTCGGTCGCGCCTCCCGCGAAACGCGCCGCGTTGGGCGCTGGTCATCAAGCTTTCCATCGTGAGTTGGAGTTGTCACCGCTGGAACAAAACCATCCGGCAAGTCGGTTGATCCAAGGAAACCCATGGTCGCGCCGCCTGGAACACCCTTATGGCTCTGGCTGCGGCGGATTGTCATCGGACTCGCCGCCGGCACATTTGCCGCCACGTTTCTAATCCTTAATTCCTGCTCTACTCTGCCGCGCAGTATTATTGTTCCCGCCGAAATTCCCGGCGCGCGATTCGTCGGCAATCAATCCTGCCTGGCTTGCCATTCCAATTACGTCGCAACATTCGCCGCGAGCGCTCATGCCCGGCTGCACTTTGCGCCGGACGTGAAAGCCGGCGTCAGCACTTGCGAAGCTTGTCACGGCCCGGGCAGCCAACACGTCGCCGTTGGCGGCGGCCGCGGGCAATTCATTCTCAATCCCGGCACCGACCCGACGGTGTGTCTCAATTGCCATCTGCAAACCCGGGCCGAATTCCACCTGCCGCATCATCATCGCGTTCTCGAAGGCCAGATGAACTGCGCGCAATGTCACGATCCGCACGGGCCGGACATCATGAAGCCAACCGGAGGACTGGCCTTGGCGCGCTTGAACGAGTCCTGCGCCACCTGTCATCGCGAACAAACCAAGCCGTTCATTTTCGAGCACGAAGCAATGCGCGAAGGTTGCACCGTGTGCCACAGCCCGCATGGGTCAATCAATCCGAAGCTGCTGCTCGAACGCGACAACAACCTCTGTCTGAAATGCCACGCGCAAACTCAGGGCCCGATCATCGGCGCGGGCCAAATCATGATTGGCGACGAAGATCACACGGACAAATTGCGCCTCGGCGGTTGTTGGAGCGCCGGCTGTCACACCGCCGTTCACGGCTCGAATTTCAATCCCAAACACCTCTATTGAACCGCCATGTTCCGACTTCCCAATACGACGAGCAGTTTCGCAACGATTGTTGTACTCGTCGTGGGGACGGGACTCGGCAGCAGCCGCGCGGAAGAAACCGAATTGCCTCAACTTCCGCCCGCCGTCGCACGACACGTGGATTTCACCACCGACATCCAACCCATCTTTGCGCAGCATTGTTTGCGCTGTCATGGACCTGAGCGACCCAAGGGCGGATTGCGGCTCGATAACGCGGCCTCCGCGTGGCGCGGCGGTTACAATGGCCCCGTCATCCTGTTCGGCAACAGCTCCAATTCACCGTTGATTCATCTTGTCTCGCAAATCGATCCACTCTCTGTCATGCCGCCGCCCGGCGAAGGTGAACCGCTGACGTCCCATCAAGTCGCCCTGCTCCGCGCGTGGATTGATCAAGGCGCTTGGTGGGGCGAGGCAACGGAAACCACGAGTGAAGTTTCGATTGCGCCCGCGCTGCAATTCACCGCCGTCCGCGGCAATCACAAACAATTCGCCGAACATTACGGTCAACGCGAAGGCTGGCGCTTGGGCGCGGAAGCTTTTTCCGTGACCGAACAACTTTCGCCCACCAGCCGCTTCTCTTTGTCGGGTCGGGTTCTGACCGATGATTATCGCGTGGCTTTGCTTGTGGAGAAACAGGAGTTCGGATTCTACCGCTTCGGCTTCGCGCAATATCGCGAATACGACACCGACACCGGCGGTTTTGCTCCGCTGTTCACAACGCCCGAGTTCAGTCTCAATCGGGATTTACATCTGGACATCGGCCGCGTGTGGACCGAATTCGGCCTGACCCTGCCCGATTGGCCGCGTCTGGTGCTCGGTTACGAATATCAATTCCGGCACGGCGACAAATCAACGCTTCAATGGGGCACGGTGAGTGAAGGCGGCACGATGCGCGCGATTTATCCGGCGGCCAAATTTGTGGATGAGAAAACGCACCTTCTCAAACTCGACGTCGAACATACCATTGCCGGCTGGCAAGTCTCAGACAGTTTCCGCGCGGAATGGACGGAGACTGAAACGCGCCGCCGTAACGTGCGCAGTGTTGCTCTCGACGTGCCCGACTCGCTTCTGCGCGAGGACGTGCAGGAAGGTTGGAAATCCTTTCAAGGCGCTAATACGTTCCGCATCGAACGCGCCTGGCGCGAGTGGCTGTTGGCCTCGGGCGGTTATCTCTACAGCCACCTTTCTGCCGACGCGGATTTCAGTCTCGACTTCTTCAATCCCGCCGGCGCGCCGGTGTCGGGTCTCGTTCAAAACACAGCGTGGCGCAGTCAACGCATCGTACTCAAACGCGAATCGCACGTCGGCAACTTGAACCTGTTGCTCGGCCCGTGGCAAAGCTCGACGCTCGCATTCGGCGTGCAAGGTGAATGGACGCGCCAAAATGGAACCGTCGAAGGCACGCAAACGGACTTTATCGCCCCACCCTTCAATGGGCCGCCGTTCAATCTGCCCGACATCGTCAATCCGTTGCGCGGTCTCACCGACCTCGAACGCGCCGCCGTGGATGAAAGTCTCGCGCTCCGGATCAACCGCTTGCCGTTCACCACGCTTTTTGCCGAAGCCCGATTGCAACAGGAACAAGTTCGCCACGCCGAAAACGTCGTCACGCTCGTTCCGTTTAATCGCCACACGGAAGCGACGACTTACGCCACGGATTTGCGGATCGGTTTCGATAGCTCGCCACTCGGCTGGATTAAGTTCGGCTCGCATTATCGTTGGCGCGATAAGGGCACCGATTACGACGATGGTTTGGCGGACGGCAATCCGTCCGACCTCCTCGGCTATCCCACGCTCATCGCGAAACGCGATTTGACCACGCACGAAATTGTTTCGCGGCTCACCGTGCGACCCGTCTCCCAATTCCAGGCCACGTTGACGCACCGCCTCATCGCCACGGATTATCGCACCACCACCGAGCCGGTTTCCTTTGGCGCACCGGGCGACGCTTCACCCGGCGGGCGCACGCTCACCGGAAACTACGACGCGCACATCGTCAGTTTGAACTGCACCTTGATTCCGCATCGCCGCTTCCATGCGTTCACCACAATCTCCTTCCACGACACCCGCACCCGCGCGTTGCACGACAATTCCCTCGCCGTCGTGCCCTATCGCGGTGAAACCTGGAGTCTGCTCTGCCACGGCCGTTTCGTTCTGACGCCGCAATCCGATCTGACCGCCGGGTATTCGTTTTCCACCGCGGATTTCCGTCAGGAAATTCCTGCGGACGGTCTTGCCGTGGGTGCGCGCTACGACCGACACGGCGTTCAGTTCGGCTGGACGAAACGCTGGTCCGAGCAACTTACTTCCAAGTTGCAATACGGTTTTTATCAGTACGACGAACCCACTTTTCGCGGCGCCAACAACTACACGGCGCACGCCCTGTTTCTGTCCGTCCATTGGCAACTGAACTGACTCAATCGCGCGCTGCAAATCGCCCAATCGCGACGGCCATTTGTCACTCAACCACAAAACCGATTGGTGAAACGCCAGTTCGACCAATACCTTCAAGCCAGCAGAACCGATAACCTTCGCCACCGTCTCGGAACGGTACTCGCAATCAACCGCCAGCCTCAAAACCGACTCCGTATTTTCGCGGGCCAAGGTGTGGCTCTGGATGGATTCGTTCAACTTGTGCAAGGCGCGACACGAATCTCCATGTTAAGCCCTTGATTCCGGGCCAAAACCGCGCATTCGTGGGTTATTTGCCCCCAGAAATTCAACTGGCATTACGCTGGCTATGAATGTTCGCGAGTTCGATTCCGTCGGACTACTCTGATATTCGTAATTCGGAACGTGTAATGAGCGGGAATATGAAAACGAAAACTGCACTGGTTGTTTCGCTGGCGATCAACGCCATTCTGGTCGCGGCGATCGCCTACATAATGAGTTTGGACACGAACGTGAAAACCCCACCGGCGATCATCTTTATCAGCAAATCCGGTCCGTCCCTGCCGTGGGCCGATCTGCTGGTCAACGATTAAGCCGCGTCCAATCCCCGCTTAATCCTCGCGCGCTCCCCTGTTCCACCGCTTCGTTCGCACGCGTTGCGTTCCGTCGCAACTGTCGCTGCTTATCCTGCTCGGCACGCGCGCAGATTGACCGCTTCGGTCTGTCCCATTACGTTTGGATTGTGACGAAGACAACCGACATGACGTTGCCGCCGCTGGGCGAACTCAAACTCCGCCCCGCCATGAGCCCAGAGCGCTTTGAACCGCTCGCGAAGGAGATCTACGCGCTCAAGAAGCAGCTCAATGCCATCATCCTCGCCCACAATTATCAAGTGCCGGAAATTCAGGACGTCGCGGATTACGTCGGCGACTCTCTCGGCCTCGCCCAACAAGCCGCTAAAACCAGTGCCGATGTCATCGTCTTCTGCGGCGTGCATTTCATGGCCGAGACCGCGAAGATTTTGAATCCCAACAAAATCGTCGTGCTGCCGGACAAAGACGCCGGTTGTTCGCTCGAAGAAAGTTGCCCCGCGCCGGAACTCGCGAAATTGCAGGCCACCAATCCAAACTTCTGGACCATCGCCTACATCAATTGCAGCGCCGCCGTAAAGGCGCTTTGCGACGTCATCGTCACCAGCGGCAACGCCGAAAAAATCGTCAACGCCGCGCCCAAAGACAAAGACCTCCTGTTCGTCCCCGACGAAAACCTCGGTCAATGGGTCATGGAACAAACCGGTCGTCCGATGACGTTGTGGAAAGGCAATTGTTACGCGCACGTCGAGTTCCAGCGCGACGCCGTGCTCCGCGCCAAAGAGAAATATCCGAACGCCAAAATCATCGTTCACCCCGAGAGCATTCGCGAAGTTCGCCAACTCGCCGACGCCGTTTGCTCGACCGAGAAGATGATCACGTTCTGCAAGAACGATCCCGCGCGGCAATTCGTCATCGTCACCGAATCCGGCATCATCCACCGCATGCAGAAGGAATGTCCGGACAAAGAATTCCTCTGCGCCCCCACGCAAAACGTCATGCGCATGCCCGGCGATCCGTGCCGGTGCAGTGAGTGCAAATTCATGAAGATGAACACGCTCGAAAAAGTCCGCGACTGCATGAAGAACCTCGCCCCGCGCGTAGAATTGCCCGAGCACATCTTGAAACGCGCCCGCCTGCCGATTGATCGGATGCTGGAAATTTCGGCGCGGTAATTTCCCCTGTAGCAGCCGACGTGAGTCGGCTCAAACTCAATGCTCCAACGGAGCTACGGATATTAGCCCAGGGTTGGTGCGATGGCGGCGAGCACCTACCCTGGGTAATCGTCCCACAAAATTTTCCTTCTCCGCTCTGGGAGAAGGTGGCCGAAGGCCGGATGAGGTGCGGGCCTCGCCAAACGAGGTGGGGGCTGTCCCACAAGTCATCGACCAGTTGCTTGTCTTTCGCTAGATGCACCTTGAGTCCATGTTTGGCGAAGGTTTCCCTTAACTCGCTTTCCACGGCCCTGAAACGAATTTCATCTCGGTATTCGGAATTCCATCGTGCGACAAGGGTGGCATCTCGACTGGATTCGACTCCTC
>CAZKMR010000084.1:0-17352 GCA_964553795.1 uncultured Bifidobacterium sp.
TCGGCGCGTTCCTTCGGGTCGGCGAGAAGTTCCTTTTCCAAAGCTACGTCCTCGTCCGTCGTCTTGCCGCGACGGCGCGTGCCGGCGATGGGACGAATTTCCACCTTGTTGTCCTCGCAACGCACATGAATTTCCGGCGACGCTCCGACGAGCGAAAAGCCGTCGAGTTCGAGCAGGAACATGTAAGGCGAGGGATTCACCGAACGCGCGGCGCGGTAAACGTCCACGGGCGAGGCTTTGGTCTCGACGCTGAACCGTTGCGAGCCGACGACCTGGATGATGTCGCCAGCGGTGATGAACTTCTTGGAGGCGCTGACATTGGCGAGAAACTTTTCCTTGGCAACGTTCGAGTGGAATGGGACGGATGGGACTTCGGATGGGACGGATACCGGATGGTGTTCGGACGGCTGCTCCAGCAAGGAAAGTAACCGCTCAATCTCATCTACAGCGGTTTCGTAAGCCTCAGCCGGGCTGGCGTGTTCTTCCACGGCAGCATTCACCAACACAGTGATGGTTTGCGCGACGCGGTCGAACACCAACAACTGGTCCGCGACGATAAAATACATCGTGGGCGTGCCGAGTTCGTCGTGCGCCGGACGCGGGACAACGGGTTCGACGTCGTGGATGAACTCATAGCCAATGAAGCCCACCGCACCGCCAGTAAAACGCGGCAAGCCCGGCAGCGTGACCGGACGGTAGTTCTTCATCACGCGTTCGACGACTTCGAGGCCGTCCTTGACGTGGTAGGGCGCGTCACTCCGTGCGGGCCGGGCTTCGTCATTGCCGGGGGCGGCGGGCAGAGGACTGCCCGCCCTACCAACCTCAAATTTCTCTACGACTTTGCCGTCTTGGATGACTTCCACCTTGTTGCCGGTCTGCTTAATGACCGCGCGGGGATTACAGCCGACGAACGAGTAGCGCCCGAGATGTTCGCCACCTTCCACGGACTCGAACAGGAACGATTCGCCCTGGCCGCGGATTTTGCGATAGGCCGAGAGCGGCGTTTCAATGTCGGCGAGAACTCGCGTGGTGACGGGAATCAAGTTGCCTTGTCCGGCCAACTTCAAAAATTCATCCAATGATGGTGAAATCATAACGGTCGGCGCATGTTACGAAAGAATCAGGCCGGGGACAGAAGAAAACCGAGTTGAAGGCGGCACTTGTTCTGAACCGTTCTCCGGCTATTCTTAATCAGCCGGGAACGCCGCCGCATCGTGCGGTTCGGTTTCGTGGCGAATCAACCATGTTTATGAAAACGAATAAATTGATCCTTACATTGAGTGCCGTCGCGATGGCGGTCTGGGTTGTCGGATGCGGCGATTCCAAACCCAAGGCGGATGACAACGCCACCACAAGTGGCACGAATGGGGCGGGCGCTACTTTGAAAGACGCCGCCGATCAAGCGGTGACCAGTGTCAAGGAAACGGCCACAGCGGTCGCCGGTCAGGCGAAGGCTGTGGCGACCAACGCAGCCGCGCAAGTGAAGGAAGCGGCGGCATCGGCCACAGCGGAAGCGCAGAAGGCGATGGATTCAGCCAAGGCTTCGGCGGCCAGCGCCGTGTCCGACGTGACCAAAAAGGCTGAAGACACAACGGCGGCGGCCAATGCCAAAATTCAAAGTTTGATTGATCAGGCCAAATCGTTTGTCACCGAGAAGAAGTATCAAGAAGCCCTGACCAGTCTGAAGCAGTTGGCCAATTTTCAACTCACCCCCGAACAACAAAAAGTTGTGGATGATTTGAAGGCCACGATTCAAACGGCGCTCAACAGCGAGGCCGTGAAATCAGTCGAAGGCTTGTTCAAGAAGTAAGCCGCAAACGAATCACTTAAGTTGGGCCAGGCGTGGAGTTCGCTCCGCGCCTGTTTTTTTACGGGACGTAAGTCACGCGCAACCGGTAGTAACGTCCGTCGCTCAGCGGGTCGCTCACGGAAACCGTTTGCCCAGTTCCCGGGATGGCGGTGGTCAACGGATTCCAAACCAGCGGTGCAGTCAGGTTGGTGGCGTATTCCACGACGTAGGTGCGACCGGGCTCGGTGGGGAAAGCCAGTTCGCAGAAGGGGCCGTTGAGCGTGGTTTGCGTGAACCGAAGATAATCATTGGCATCGTTGGGATTCGTGCCGGCGATGAATTCATGTTGGTTGTTTGCGTTGTCGCCATCGGCGTCGCCCGATCCGCCTTGGTCATTGCCGCTTTGCTGCGGGTCTAAACCGTTGGAGAGTTCCCAGACGTCGGCCAAACCGTCGGCATCAATGTCAACCATCGGGCCGGTCGGATTCAATTGGCCGGCAGTCGGCGCGGCAGCTTGCCAGTTCAACGGATCGTTACTGAACAAGGTTGCTTCGATGCGTTGCAAGGAAGCGCCGTTGCCATCGGCGGCGATGGGCCACGGCGCGGTGTCACGGTAGGCGACTTTCTCGATGGCGTAATACGGGACGGTGGTGCCGCTCACGGTTACATTGGGTGGGTCGGGGCGTTCGAGTTCGATCGTGTCGCCACTGTTATCCAGTTTGCCGCGCCACGGGCCGTAAATCGGAACATTGCCTGGCACATTGTATTTCAAGACGAACGCACTTCGCAGCACGGGATAAAGCGCCGGATCAAAACCGACGACCAACGCGCGCGCACCGGCGGCGAGCGTGGTGTTGATCGGGAATTCAAAATCCACTGCGTCACGGAGACGCCAGGTGTTTGTCGGTGCATTGACGTCATAGAGCGGCACGTTGGTGCTCGTGATGTTTTGCACTTCGACGAACTCGTTCAAATCGTCGTCCTCACCGCCGAACAAGTCCGGCGGGTGATACATAATTTCCGAAATCACCACCGGGCCGACGCGGGGATATTTGTTGCGTTGGCCGAGCGTGTTGGCGCTTTGCAGCACGAAGAATTCGCGACTTTGGCTATTCATGTAGCGACCGAACGAAACGGGATTCGGCGCCGCTCCAAATGTGTAGCCGTGCGCATAGCCCGTGAGATTCGTGTTGGCGTCGCAGGAAAAGAGATAGACGGCATCGCCGGTGGAACTGAAGGCGAAGCCGTTCGCGCCGGAACCAAATTGAGCGGACGTGAAAGTGACGAAACCGCTTGGGGCAATGAACGTGTTGGCCGGGATGCGATACTTCTTTGGTTGATGGGGATCATCGGTCAGAAACCAACCGCCGAGGTTCACATTGTTGATAGTGGGATTGTAAAGCTCCACGGTGTCGAGCAACGGCGGGTCCGTATGCGTGAGGGCTTCGGTGATGAGAATGCCGGGGATCTGCGCGGGGCTCGGATCAACCACGCCGGGCGAGCCGTTCAGGTTGTTGCTGGGGCGCCAACTGGATTTCAGCGACCACGAGTCAGTGGGCGCTTGGGCGTTGATAATGACGAGTGAAAATCCTCCGCCATCCGTGGCGGGATACCACGTGTCGGAATATTCAAAATCCAGAATCGGCTCGGACAACGGCCCGCGCAAAACGATGCGATCGCTGCTGTTAGCGAGATTGTTCGTATAGACCCCAGCGATCAATAGGCCGCCGCCATAGCGTGATTGAAACGCGACCGGATTCTTGGCGACGACCGCGTGTTGACCGGCGGCGAGATTCAAACTGGGGAAGGTGAAATCTATTCCGCCACTCAGACGGAAGCCTTGGAGATTGAGTGTCGTGCCACCGATGTTCTGCAATTCAATGTATTCAAAATTATCGGCGGCGTTGGTGTTGCCCGCGGGCGGCGGCGGTGGGTTGAACATGATTTCGGTGACGCGCAACGGTGGAAGGCTGGTGTAAAACGATTCAATGGTCGGACCGGACCAAGGACTGGAAAGCGGCGGGCGTTGGATGCCGGTGAGATTCTGATGTGTGGGATTCCAGGAACGGGCGAAGACGCGGACGTTGGTGGTGACGGTGATCGTGACGGGACCATTATTGGAAAGTGCGAGCGGCGAGATGGCGCCACCCGGCAAGCGCGGGTCGGTGCCGTTCAACGTGTAAAGAACTCGCGAGTTGGGTTTGGTCGCGGGCGCGATGGTGACCGTTTGGCCGGCGCTGACCAAACCGCCGGGGTGATTGAGGGTCGGGCGCGCGAGGAAGTTGGTATCAATGAAATCCAGCCGATCCGCGAGCCAGCGTTTCTGGAAAGCGATTTCGCCCGCGTAAGTGCCATCGAAAAGGTGCACGTAGCTCCGGTCCGGCCAACCGGACGGCGGCTGCACGAGGCCGTTGCGCGGCGCGGATTCGGACCAACGCGTGATTTCGCGGGAAGCCGCGGCACCGAGTTTGTTGGTCAGGGAATCAACGATGGTGAAGACGGCGTTGGTGGAAAACTCAGCGGCGCGCAAGGTTTGATAACGATCAATCCATTTTTGCCAGAAATCCGGATCGCGGACGAGGCGACTGTACCAGGGATTGGCGAACAACCACGCGGAGTTGAAATAATCCGTGCCGAAATCATTGCCGCCACCCGAGCCCAGCGGGTTGGAACTCGTCCAACTGCGCGGATTCCAGGCGCGCCAATCGTTGCCCGCGCTGGTGCCGAGACCGCGATCAAAATCCCAGAGTGGGCCCATTTCAATTTTCCGGTCGCGGTCCTTGAAGAAATAAGCACTCAAACGCAAGGCGTCGGAACTAAGTGAGAGCACATTGAGAATGTGATGATCCACCCAGGAATCCACGTCGATCCACGCGGCGTAACCGGTGACGGGGTTGGTCCAATTCACGCCGTACAGCGCGCCGTTGAAGGAATTGAAATAATTCGCGACGTAGTTTTGTTGCAACGCGCGCCCGGGATAGAAGTTGAAATCCTTCATCTGCGGTTCGACAAACACCATGGATTGGTTGGCGGCGAAGACCGTGCGTTCGTCCGAGTCGGCGCGATCAATCTTGAGCACGTAACCGCCGGAGATGGTGGCGCTGTTGGTGTGTTGCGGTTCGAGGCGAGGGACGTTCACGCGGTCGGCGTCGGCTTTGATTTTTTCCATCACCACATAGACGCCGTTGTAATTACCGGAAAGCGGGGAGGAATAATTGATGACGGTACCGGTAAAGGAGGTGAACACTTCGACCATGCGGGCGCGAGGGGAATAGCGACCAATGGAGCGGCTCAGCTCGTGCATGAAGGGATTATGAACCCACGGTTTGTCGAAATGGTTTGGCGCATAAAACACCCAATCCGACTCCGCTGGCATGTCGAGCACGGCGACGCTGTCGTCGTCGTTGAATTCGTCCCAGGCTTCGACGGCAAAACTCTTTTTCGAGAAGCCCTGCGTGCTGCTGCCGCGAATGTTGATGCCGATGCGGGTGGCGAGCGCGGGCGGGTTGGTGAGCGAGGCTTTGCCGTATTTGGTGTCGAACACCATCATCACGGCGTTCTGATCCACGGTGGCAGGAGGCGTGTTGCCGACAAAGTTGTGAAACAGAACAATCGGCACGTCGGAACTGAAGTTCGCCGCGCCGGGGGTGATTTGCAGATAAGTTTCGCTCGTCGGCGGACCGGGAAAGACGTTCGGGGCGGTGGGAAAAGCCCGCGCGCGAACTTGCGTGCTGCTGCTGATCGTCAACGGCCCGGCATAGATCGGCGAACTGCTGTTGGGAACGTTGGTTATCGCGGCCGAACTGGCGTTCGTCACAAGGAAGTAGCGAATCACGGCATTGCTGTCAGCAGAACTGAGCGTGAGTTGAAACGACGACTGAAACGTGCCGCTGGCGCGCGAGAATTGCACCGGGCCGAGCGCATGTCCCGTAGTGGAATTGGCCGCACCCGGGGTGGCGTTGGTGAAGTAACCGACCAGCGAAGGTTCAACGCGGTCGCGGCCGTACGAAATATCGTCATACTGCGTCGGATAATTGTTGAAAGCGGAGATCACCGTCGTGCCGTTGGTGTAAACCAGGCCCAGAAAATTTCCCGCGCTCTTGCTGAGTTTGAAATTGGTGTGCAGTGGCGCAGCGAGGCTGGTGCGGTTTTTGTCGGACGCCCAGACGAGCAGATAAGTGTCCGGCGGCAGAACGAGACCGTTGGGGAAGCGCCATTTCGTCAGATTCGCCGCATTATCGGTGAGATACCAGCCGCCCAAGTCCAGCGGTTGCGCGGCGGCATTGTAAATTTCGATCCAATCCGACAGATCACCGTCGTTATCGCGTGCGCCCGACTCGTTGCCCGCCATGAATTCTGTGACATGCACATCCGTTGCGATGATGTTCGGATTCACCGTGAATTCATAACTTCCGCCCGCGAATTGATTGGAGTTGGCCGAAAGATCCAGAATCGCCGCGTTGGCTGCCCATGCGATTTGCACCAGGCCGACTGGCGGAGGCGCAAATTCAAACAGGTAAACATCCGGCGCGAACGCCACGACGTTGGTGGCGGGAATACCGTTGATCAAGAGATCCGTGGCTTCGACGCCTTTCACGCCTTCGGTGAACGCCACCTCCAGGGAATTCAGCGCCGGCACAACCGAGCCGGGCGCGGGTTGGAATGCCGCGACGGTGGGTGCGTCGGTGTCGCGGAGTCGTTCGTAGGAAATACTATCCAGTGCCAGTCCCCAAACGATGTCGCTACTTCCGGTATTCGCCTGATGCACGGAGACGGCAAGGGCATTTGTCCCGGACAGCAAGTTGATTACCTCCAGCGGCAGGATTTCATCCACGGTCGCATCCGTGTTGTCGCCGGGAGGAAAGCCGGTGGCAAACGTGGTGTGCGTGATGGGGCCGGCCGGCAGGCGCAAGCGTAACGCTTCCGCGCCGTTCACGTAAAGCATCGCACCGTCGTCGGCGCGAAGTGTCGCGAGCAGCGGCCCTTGAATCCGCGTCGAGTTTGTCAGGGCGAAGGTCGTCCGAAAATAATACGCGCGCCCCGAGGTCAACCCTGCGGGCGGATTGTTGGGGGCGAGCAACGTGGTGACGATGAGTGGCGTGATGGCGGAATTATTCTCCGCTGCCAGAAAACCCGGTCCGGTGGGCCAGGCAGAATCGTTGTAACCCGGAGCGGTCCAGCTCACGGCATCCAGGTTGTTGGAAAGTTGGTAGCGCCAGAGGTGATTGTACTGGATTACGCGATTGGTGGTCGCCGCGCCGGGCAGGCCGAAATCGACGGTGAGCGCCACCGGACTGCTGGTGACGGCACCAAGCGCGTTGGTAATGCGTACCGAGAACAGCGCCAGATGATCGTCGGTGGTGACCGCGGGAAGGTGAAAGCTGCTGCCGGTTGCGCCGGGCACAGGCAAGGCGTCGCGATACCATTGATAGGCGAGCGGGGCTTGGCCCGTAGCGCCGACTTGAAACGTGACCGGGTCGCCGAAAAAAACTGTCGGTGGAGCGGGGGATTGCGTGATGACCGGTGCTTGCGCCCGAACGGCGGTCGCTTCCATCCAGAGGAACAGCACTGCCGCCGTGATGCCAAGTCGATTTGAAATACTAAAGAACGACGGTACGACTTGCGACGGATTCAGCATGTGGCGGAGAATCAACCACATTTCCAGGGATTTGTCATGCCCGTTTGCCCCGGGTGCAGTCCCAATCTTCAGGACCGCCAAACATCGGGTTCGGCGGGAGTGACGCGGCGGCGGCTCCGGAACAACGCCAGCACGGTGAAAACAATGACGGCAGTCGCGTAGGCAATAATCCCCATGCCAATGGCGAACGGAATGACTAGCACGTATTCGCCCGAGCGACTGAACACCACCACGGCAATGCCCACGGCCAGCGTCAGCAGGGTGTTGCCGGCAAAACAAAACAAGTAGAGGAACAAAGGCGTTTCAGACATGCGCCGGGCGTACCAATCGCGGTATGCCGCTTCCCCCATGCTGCGCATGAGCCAGGCGGATTGAAAATTCCGCGCCGCCACCAACACGCTGGCGGTACTCACGACGATCGCCGACAGCGGCCACAAGGCCAACGTCAGCACCAGCGCCACGTTCACCAGCGCGCCCCATTTCCAACCGAGCCATTTAGCAATGGGATTACCCTCCAGCACCAGATGGGGCGTGGCGACCCACGTGCTCAGAAAATCCATGCCCCGGGAGAACCCCAGCAGGGCGAGAAACAGGAAGTACTCGCGACTGGCAAAAGGAATGGCTTCGTCCATGGGCGCAGTGCCGCCGCCGGGCGACTATTTCTTCTTGTACATCTGCTCGGGCGTGAGCAGTTGCGGCTCGGTTGTCTTGAACGTCGCACCCTGACCTTCGATAGAACGGAAGAAGCACGATTTGTAACCCTCGTGACACGCCGGGCCGTTTTGTTCGACTTGAATCAGTAGGCAATCGCCGTCGCAATCAAACGCCACGTCCTTCACTGTTTGGGTATTGCCGCTTTCCTGACCTTTCATCCAGAACTCTTTCCGGGAGCGACTCCAGAAATGGGTTTTGCCCGTGCTGATGGTCGCTTCGAGCGAGGCGCGATTCATCCAAGCCATCATCACCACGCGACCGCTTTTCTGCTCCTGAATGATCGCGGGAATCAGGCCGTTCGCGTCAAATTTCAACTTGTCGTAGAAACTCATACGGCCGGAAGTTTAGTTTTGAAACCGCGCTTTTACGAATGAAAAGAAAACGGCGTGAATCGCTGGGGCGATTCGCGCCGCAGATCAGTTCCAGTCGAGCCGTTCAGGGCGCGTTGAATGAAACGCTCAGGAATTGCACCGGCTGCGTGGCGAAGCTCGCGTTCGAGCGAATGACAACTTCTTCCTGGCCGTTTCCGATGTTGATGACGCTCGCGACGGTGTGACCGAGTTCGATTCCGCCGCTGAGAGAATTGAGCACTTTGATCTGGCTCGTTGCGCTGGCGGTCATGCTGCGGAGATATTTCAAGGTAGGATAAAGTTGTCCGGAAACCTCCACTGTGCCGTTCGCTTGTGGTAGTTGGCCGCTGGCGGCGTTGGTGGGATTGAAGCCCATCGCGAATTCGAGGAAGTTCACGAGTCCATCGCCATCAGCGTCGTCATTCGCGCCGCTCAAGCCCCCGGGGAAGGTGAAACCCGCCGCCCACGTTGCATAACTCGGCGTTGTCGCTCCGGGCGTGGTGAACAGGCGGATGGGCGCTGTGCCATATCCGCTGCGGCCTTGAAACGTCGCCGTGGAACTGGTGCCGGTGATGAACAAATAGCCACGCGGGTCGTAAACGATGCTGGCGGGATACGCCGTCGAACTGTAGCCCGTCGTGGTGTAAAACGAGTTATCGAACAAACCGTTCGCGGTGAGCCGCGCGATGCGGGCGACGCTGTTGCCGAAGACCGTGACGCTGCTGGCGCTGAACGTCAGCACCAGTTTGCCGTCGGCCTGTTCGACTGCGCCGAGGAATGGAGCGCTCAACATGCTGTTCGCCGCGTTGAAGCTGCCGTCAAAGCCACCATTCGGGAACAGTTTGCGCAGGCGGCGTTGGCCGGAATTGGCCTGACACACCAGCACCGATCCGTCGGACAGCACCTGCATGGCCGAGAAAAAGTCTGAACTGAGGATGCTGTAAAACCGGGTGAAGCCTGCAGCGACACTGCCGTTCGTGCCATTGAGTTTGATGATCTGGGAGGTGTTGACGCCGCTCCACGAAGAGAAACCACCGAAGACCCAAACGTTGTTGTCTTTGTCGGTTTGCACGCTGTTTAGGTTCAGCGTGGCCGGGCCGGTGCCGACGTTGAATGAGGAAACGAAATGTCCGTTGTAATCCACCATGCCGATCTTGTTCACCGCGTTCGTGCCGATGGAATTGAAGTCGCCAACGATGACATAACCCACGCCGATCACTTCCGTGACCGCGCGCGGAATCCCGTTCGAGAAAATCACCTGGGCGAAAGCGGGATCATCCGGGAAACCCGGTTGATCGGCAAAGACACGGCGCATCCGGTACGTGGTCGCGTTGCCCTGACTGCCGCCAAGCAGGAGACGCCCTTGGGAATCTATCGTATTGGCGATGTAACTGGCCGTGCCGAAATTATTGCGCAGGTCGGTGCGGTCGCCGTTCGGGCCGACGCGATAAACGGTGTTACCGGAAACCGCCACCAGTGCACCACCGGGCCGGAGGAACAATTGGCCGCCAAGCGTCGTGCTGAAATCTGTGCGCCCCAAGGTCGGATCGCACAATCCATCGCCGGGTTGCACCACTTCGGCGAAAGCAATGCTGCTGGTGACGTTCGTGCCGGGATCGGAGATGAAGCAGCGATAGAGTCCGGTTTGATTCGTCTGCGCGTTGGTGAGCGTGAAGTGATTGGTGGTGGCGCCGGGGATGTTCGTGTAGGTGCTGATGCCGTCGAACCGCTGCCATTGATACGTCGGGCTCACGCCGCCGGCGAGCGTAGTCAGCGTCAACGAACCGCCGACGAGGCAGACGTTGGTCTTCGGTTGCACGGCGATTTGCAGGCTCGGGGTGAAGTTCAGCGCCGCAAGCGGCATCCGCATCAGGTATTGCTTGATCGTGTAACTTGGGGTGTAAACCAAGCCCAAGGTGAACAAGTAGTCGCCGTGCCGGATCAAACGCGTCGGGGCGAATCCAGGGAACACCGGGTTGCCCAGTGCTGGCAAGCCATTGGTAGGAATCGCATCCCAAGTCAGTCCGTCGGTCGCGGAAAAACGCAGGTAGGGGCGCGATTGCGAGCCGAGCGCAGCGAAGACATTGGTGCCGTCGCTGGTTAAATCCCACGCACCACCCGGCAGATTGTTGAAATGCAGCGGACCGGTCGTCTGTGTCCAACTCAGCCCCCAATCGTCAGAAAAATAGAGTCCGTCCTGTGGCGAGGTTTGGCCGGTGATCGGATAGAGGACGCGGCCTTTATGATTGAGCATGATGCCCTGTTGGCCGGCGGGCGCGGTGGTGGAATACCACGAGACGCCGTTGTTCGTGCTGCGTTGCACGGGAGAGCCGGTCAGCGTCATCAGGATGACTCCGTTTGTCGCGAGGGCCGTGTCGCCCGGCCCGCCAGGATGACATTGCGTCCAACTGAACCCATCCGTCGAGCGATACAATCCCCCGAGGGCCGACGCGGCGTAATACGTGCCCGTCGTCGCATCGTAAGTGACATCTTCCGTGGTGCTGGTTCCGCCGGGGAAACCATTGGTCGCGCTCTTTTGCCAGGCGGTCTGTCCCGGAATCAATCGGTGCAGCGTGTTTGCACCCTCCGTGATGGCGAGACTGCCCGGGTCGCAACCGATCCAGACGATTCCGTTCACGTATTTGACGAAACGTTGTGCGAGATTGGTGAGGCTGTAGGACGCGCCTTGCACCGTATTGATGGCTTCCCACGTCGTGCCATCGGTGGAGCGATACACACCCGCACTGCCGGTCGTCGTGCCGTTCCCGATAACGTAAAGGTAAGTTCCATCCGTGGTCATGCATCCGACCCCGGAGTTGGCGTTATCCAATGAGCCGGGAACATTCGCTGTGATGTCGGTCCACGTTTGGGCCTGAATCGAACTGAGGGCGAGCGAACTGAGAATAAGGACGGTGACAATTGTGCGGCTGAATGATAACGACATTTCTTTATCCTTTTGCAGCATGTGCATGTTTACAACCCGTTCGCCGGGAGCGGATTCCCGGGAACGCGCGAGAAACTACACTCGATCCCGATTCGGTAAAGTCCGGAAAACCGTAGTCGGTTTCCGCGAATCCACGGACGTTATGAGCCAGGAAACGCCGGGGATGTTATTGCTTGGGGAGAAAAGTGAACCCCACCGCGGCGAGGATGCACGCGAATGCTGCGTAATGATTCCAGCGAATTTTCTCGCCGAGATACAACATCGCAAAGCCACAGAACACGGTGATGGTGATGACCTCCTGGATGATCTTGAGTTGGGTGGCGGAGTAGGTGGCGTGCCCCCAACGATTCGCAGGGACCATCAACAGGTATTCAAAGAAGGCAATGCCCCAACTCGTCAAAATGACCCACTGCAACGGCGCGTGCTTGTGCTTCAGATGTCCGTACCACGCGAAGGTCATGAAGACGTTCGAGCAACAGAGCAGGGCAATGGGAAACCAGCGAGTTTGGAGCAATTCATTCATGCGGCAGTCAACGACTGCGGCGGGACATTAGCAGAGTCCGGCAAAAAGCCAATCGGGCCGATTACTCCCCGCGCCGCTGTTGCGCCCGGCGTTTGGCTTCGAGCAGGCGACTGGTGGTGGCGGGTTTTTCTTCCTCGGCGGGTTTCGCTTCTGGAGTTGAGGCGGTTGGTTGCGGTGAAGATGGTTTGCCCTCGCCGCTCCCAGACAAGTCCACCGGTTGGGTCGGCGTTTGCGGCTTGAATAAATCCGGTCGCGGCTCGGCGCTTCCAGCGGACGTGCGCGCGGAGCGTACTTCATCGCGGCGGGCCAATAGAGTTGCCAGAGACACGTCCGCTTCCACGGGGCGCGGCTTGGGTCGCCAGAACAACACAAAGCGCTTCACGGCGGCCATCGCTTTGTCCCATTGCTCGCGCTCCAGATCAATGCGCCGTACGCCGACGTCCATGACGAACAAAATGATCGCCAGGCGCAGCAGCCATTCCCACAAATCCAATGGCTGGCGGGTTTTGATGCGGTCGTGGGTGAATGGATTTTCCGCCGGTTTGGTCGGATCGAGGACTTTTCCGCCGCTGGTTTCGGCAATGCGTTGCAACAAATTCAAGTTGGGATCGCCGGCGGCAAACTCGGGCGAAAAGTTCACGCTCGCGCCTACGACCTGTCCCGCGACGGCTTGACCATTCTCCATTTGCATCAGATTGACCAGATAACCGCCCACTTCTTTCGTCGGAAACTTCGCCTCGTAATGGCCCGGGCCGGTTTGTTGCAGGCGCACGGCGGTGCGTTCGCCCTTGGGGCTGACGACGTAGGCCTGGAGATTCAGAAAGTTGCGGTAATTGCCTTGCTCGTCGAGCGCCTCAACGTTGATGACGCCTTCGCCTTTTTCAATCAGCACTTCGCTGGTGAAATCCGCGTTCTCCAACCGCCGCAAACTCCATTGCGCGACTTGCGACCAGAATTGCCGATAGCGTTCCCAGCCCAGCCAGTTCTTCGCCCACTTGGCGCGGGCATCGGACGTGAACGCCACCGCTCGGCCCAAGCCATATTGCCAATGCGCCAGCAACGGATCGCCTTGTGCAGTGAACAACGGCGTCTCGGCGCGCGGTTTGACGGAGGATGCGACGTAACCGAGCAAGGGCGGGTAATCTTCCGCGCCAATCCCGCGGGTGAGTTCGCTGGCCGCTTTGACCTGGGGTTTGAACGGTTCTTCGTAAATGGCCGACTTCAAAATGACCGCCGTCTCCTTGATGAAGATTTGCGGCAACATCGACGGCGACGTCACGTTGTAGAATCGCCCACGCCCGCGGTCTGCAATTTCAATCATCGTCTCCGGCCCAACGTGGCCTGCGATCAACACCGTGCTGACGGTGATGCGATCGCCAACAATGGCCTCCATTAATTCCGGCGACGGTTTGGCGGGGTCGCCGTCGCTGAATACGATGATGTGTTTCATGCTGGCCTTGGATTTTTTCAGCGCCTTGTGCGATTCCTCCAGCACGCCTTGGAAACTGCCGAGATCGCCTTGGTTCATTCCGGCAATCGCGCTGCCAGCGGCATTTTTGTTGCCGACCTTTTGCAATTCATAAACCCACTTCTCCGTGCCGTCCCAAAGAATGACGCCCAACTCGTCGCCCGGCCCAAGCGCGCTCAACACGCCCTGCGCACAATCCCGCGCCACCTGGTTGCCGTTGGCGAATTCCATCCCGTGCATGACGAGAACCACGGCGCCGGGCGGCAGCACTTTTTTGCTGTCCAACTCCATGCTGACGGGCAGCGTGGTCTCCAACGGCGTGTTGCGATAGCTGCCCGCCGCAAACGCATTCTCGCCACCAATGCAGACCAAGCCGACGCCAAAATCGCGCACCGCCGATTCCAGTAGTTGCATCGTGTCGCGGCCTAAATCGCCGGCGCTGACATTGCTGAGAAAAATCGCGTCATAGCTGTCCATTTCCGCCAGCGACGTCGGCAAGCCCGTGATGCCCGTCACTTTCACGTCCAATTTTGCCGACTGCAACGCCGCCACCAGCGTGTCGTCCAGGCCGAGCTCACCGGAAATCACGAGCACGCGCGGATCGCCCCGCACGCTGGCGAACGCGATGGCGCGATTGTTTTGTGGGAGTTGATCGCCAATGGCATCCACCCGCACCTCGTAATTGTAAAATCCCTGGTCGGGCAGCGTTTGGGGAAACGTGTAAAGATTCTTGCCCGCTTCCAATTTGACCCGCTGCTCGCCCAACAATTGATCGTTGCGGATCAGTTGGACCATGGCTTCCTGGGCTTCGTCCGCTTGAATAAAAATCTTGGCCTCGAACGGCTGGCCCTTCTTCAGCTTGGCGGGCACTTGCACTTTCTGCACAAACACGTCGCTGCCCCGCGAAACGCCGAGCGGCACGACATCCACGCTCACGCCCTGGGATTTTGCGGTCGCCACCGCGCCCATGGCATGGCCGATGTTTTCGTTGCCGTCAGACATGAGCACGATGCGCTTCTGGCCGGTTTCAGCGAACGCCGCCGTGGCGAGTTGAAGCGCCGCGGCCAAATCGGTGCGCTGCGCATCCACCACAGCTTCGACTTTTTCCAGGTCAATCGCCTGATTGGGCATGCGATCAATGCTCGCGTCCGTGCCGAAGATGATAACGCCCGCTTTATCGTCGCGCTGCTTCTGCTGCGTCATGCGATTGACGAGCGATTTCGCCGCGTCTTGTTGCGCCGACGGAATGCTGTCCGAGCGATCCAACACGAAGAACACATTCATCCCTTCAACCGGCAACAGCCATTGCAATCCGGCAATCGCCAACACCAGCGCGAGACAGACCAGCGTGCGCAAAGTCAGTGCCGTCCAGCGTCGCCACGGCGCGATTTGCACATCCGTTTTCCACGCGAGCCAAAAGACCCACGCCAGCGCCGGCAGCGCGAGCAGTAGATAGATTGGATGCGTGAATTGCATTTTTATTAGTTTGTAGCCGCCGACGTAAGGAGGCGGACATCATCCCGCGTTGTGCCTCCCATCGGTCGCATTTGTCCTGTCAGTCCCATTCTTCGCACCAGTTTCTGCAAACGATGATTGAGTGCGTCCGCCACGTAAAGATTTCCGCGTGTGTCGAGGGTAATCGCCCACGGATTGTTAAACTCGCCGGCGCCACCGCCCGGACCGCCGATGATTTCCAACGATTGGCCCTGCGCATCGAAAACCTGAATCCGGCTGTTGCCGAACTCGCACACAAAAATATTTCCCGCCGCGTCCACGGCGACGTCGTAGGGATAACTCAGTTCGCCCGGGCTTGTTCCGGCGCGACCGAACGCGCGCAGAAATGTCCCATCCGCCGCGAAGACTTGAATGCGATGATTGCACGAGTCCGCCACATAAAGCCGATCCTGCGCGTCCACGCAAATGCCCTCCGGGCGATTGAATTCACCCGGCCCGGTGCCCGCGCGTCCGATCACTTGCAGCAATTCGACACGCGGCTGCGGAGCACCGGTCTCCGACCCGGCGTTTTCTTGCGATTGCGAAGTCTGCGCTGCCAGTGGCGTATCCAATTTTGAGTAAGGCCACTTCGCATTCTCCCTCTCACCTTCGGAAGGAGGGGAGAGGGCCGGGGTGAGGGGCTCTCGTTCAGCAGTAATTGAGGAATTATTTCCCAGCGCAAATCGCTGCACGCGTTCCTGGCCCATGTATTCGCTGATGAAATACTCGCCCCGCGAATTGACCGCCACCGCGCGCGGCAGAATGAAACAACCTTCGTTCGTGCCGCGACAGCCCCACTGCGCGACGAGCGTGCCGGCGGGGGTATGGTGATTGACGCGTTGGTAATGTGGCTCGACCACGATGATGTTGCCCGCGTGATCGCGGCCCATGCCCTTGGGTTTGCCAAGGTCCGTTTCGGGCATTTGCCAGGTCAGGAGAAATTTGCCCTCCGGCGAAAACTTTTGCACGCGCCCCGTCAGGTCCACCGCGAACACATTGCCCTCCGCGTCACAAGCGAGGGAGCGTGGTTTATTGAATTCGCCGATACCCACGCCACGGGAGCCAATCACGAGAGCGCGTTCAAAGAACCGACTTGGCAATCGCGCTTCCTTCGTCGCGTCAGCCGGGGAGCATCCTGCCAGAACGGCGGCCAACGCCACTGTGGCTGCGGGCGTGAGAGCGCGGTTAACTTGACTCGGCGTGTGAGTTGGCCAGGACTGCCGCAATCTCACGAATGCGGCCACGATGACCAGCGGCGCCACTGCGATTCCCAGCAGCACGAGACAAAGCGCATTCACCTGCGCTGCGTAGCCGTAATGCAACAGATTGAAAATCTTCAGGGCGAGCGTTTCGCCGCCCGGCGGTTGCACGAGCACGATGGATTCCACGTCCCACAAGCACAGCAGATAGATCACATACCACGCGGCAAACGCTTGGGGCGCGATTTGTGGCCAGATGACATACCGAAACAATTGCCAGCGGGACGCGCCTTCCAGTTTCGCGGCATCGGTCAAATTGGAGTCCACGCCCGCCACGGCATAACGCGCCGCCGTCCACGCCAACGCGAAATAGCGAATCGCCAATGCCAGCAAACAAATGCCGACGCTCTGATAAAACGTCACCAGCACCGGACGATTGAAGATTTTAATCAGCGCAATGCCCAGCAACACGCCCGGGATGAAAAACGCGAGCCAGCTCGTTAACGTAGCCGCCGATGTCAGGCGGCGCATTCGATTGGTGCGAGCTTCGTGACCTCGGCTGCTACAGAGGTTCAAGATCAGCGCCGCGCTAATCACTAACGTTGCCGCCACTGCCGCGAGCCAGAAGGAATTCGCAATCGCACTGCGACTGGCCTCCACCGCGCCGGACAGTTCCGCCCAGGTTCGAGTTGCCAGGACGATTTGCACTACGGGCAGAACTGCGGCCAGGCCGCAAACAGAAATCGCCACCATGCCGCTGCCGATTCGCCCCGCGCGCCCAAGTTGCCGCCCAAACAACGCCGCCGAAACTGCGCCCTGCACTCGTGGCCACGTGACGCCGTGCCGGGAAACCCACGCCAGCAACAACACCGGCGCGATCACGAGCGGCACACTGAGTTTCAGCGCGCCGAGCGCGTCGAATTGCGTGTTGAAGCGCACCCACATTTCGTCCGGCAAAACTTTGGTCTGGAGAATGGCGGGCACGGCGAAATTGTTTAGCGCGAGCACGAATGTCAGCACAGCGGCGAGGGCCAATTCACCGCGCGCGACTGGAATTAAAAGCCAGCGCAGCAGTTTTCGGCCCGTCAACGCGGGTTCGCATTCAAACTGCGCGGCTTCGAGTCGTCGCCAGCCCGCCAGTGTCGTCAGCAGCGTGATGGGCCACAGCAGCAGCGACAAAATCCAAATCGTTCCGCCCAGCGAATAAATCTTCAACGGGAGCCACGAACGCAG
>CAZKMR010000084.1:17452-21914 GCA_964553795.1 uncultured Bifidobacterium sp.
AAATCCAAATCGTTCCGCCCAGCGAATAAATCTTCAACGGGAGCCACGAACGCAGAATTCCGGTCTCCCCCAGCAGACTGATCCAGCAATTTGTCACGAGAAACGGCGGCAACGCCAATGCCACGATGGCCAGCGCGAGAAAAAGCGTCCTCCAACGGGCGGGCAGCGTTGCCGCCCACAATGCCGCGGCGAACCCGAAACTCATCGCCAACGCCGTGGTCATTCCGGCGACGAGCAGACTGTTTTGGAGCAACGGCCAGTTCATTTTCGACTGCGGGGGCAAGCGAAGCGCGACCCCGCTTTGGAAAGAAATGTTTTGCGTTGCACGAAAGCGCCGTCGCCGCTGCGCTCTGCCGGCGCACTCCAAAAGCTTCGCCAGTCTTGTGTGTTTTTACCTGCTCGGCTCATCGCAGGAAAATCTCGTTCAGTTGCTTCGTGGTGGTTTCCAACTCGCGCAGCAGTGTGTCCCAATTCGGGTTCAATGCCGTCGTGTTTGTCCTAAAAGTCGTATCTTCTAATGCCTTTGCGGCAACCAATCTTTGCGCGACATCCTCTCGCTGAAGAAATCGAAACAATTTCTCGGCGTTGTTCGGATGCGGCGCGTTACGGATGACGGCCACAGTGTTAGGAATCAAAAGCTGCTCGTCCGTAAGCGGCAGCATGGCGATGGGCTCACCCTCGCGTTGACCCGCGAAAATGTCATCGGAATCGGTCAATCCAATCCACGCCTCGCCGCGACTGACGAATTGCACCACGACTGAGTTTCCGTCCACGATGAATGGTTTGTTCGCCGCGAGCGCACGACACCATGCGAGCCACGCGGCTTCGCCCCAGTGTTGCTTCAGCGCGTGAAAGTGTGTCGCCGTTGTGCCGAACTGGGGGAAAGCCAGCGCCACCTTGCCGCGCCAGATTTCGTTGGTGAGATCGAGTAGCGAAGTTGGAGCGCCGATCTCCGATCCGGCGCGTTTCTGGTCGGTCGGTTCATCGAGCCGGGTCGGAGACCGGTGCTCCGCTACAAAGTTCGTATTGATCACCATCCGCCGGCTGCGATAGCCGAACGCCGCCCAGCCATTCGTTTCGCGAAAGACATTTTGTGCGGCAAGTTGGCGCGTGCGCATTTCTTCGTTCCCCCAAAACACATCGCACTGCGGATGATTGCGCTCGGCCAGCAACCGATTCGCCAATCCGACAGTTTTCACCGCTTCGCTGTCATAGACGGCTTTGACGTTGAGGCCGGTTTCCTTCTCGAAAGCGCGCAGTATTGGCTCGGCATAGACCTGGTCCTGCGCGGCGTAAACCACTACCGTCCTTTTCTCTATCGCAACCCGCTTGGCCCACTGCGGTAAAATGATGGCAAGGCTTGCAACAATCACAGCCACGCCGCCGATGAACAAAAGCGGATCGAAATGAATCAACATGCGGAAGAACCGCCGCTGATTATCCTTCGGATCGTAGTCAGACTTTTGATTGCCGGCAGAATCGCTCACACCGTCCTCCTGTCATGGTTTTCGCGCCGACAAAAGCCAGCTCCGTCAGGAGCGGCATAATTGTAGTAGTGAGCGCCTCGAAGGGAACAAAGCTCCGTAGGAGCGACATCTTGAGCTTCCCACTTGATGTTTCTCGGCAGAATTTCTGATTTGATGTCGCCCCTACGGGGTTTGATTTCTTGGGCGTCAACGCGGGCTAAAAATATATCGCTCCTGACGGAGTTACAGGAGCGTTCGGTCGCGCAAATCGCAAATCGCAAATCGTAAATCATAAATCCCTACACCGTCCTCCGGTGATACCACCACCACTCGAACAACAGTACGGCCAAGCCAATGGCGGCGAGCGTGCGCCAGAGTTCCAGGTTGGTGCGCTGCACGGTGGTCGCTTCCACGCGCGTGTATTCGCCGAACTTCAATTCGTCCCGCGGACGAATGTTGCTTTCCGCGGCATCCAGCAGATTGGCGCAGAACGTCAGAGAATTCGTTCCGGCTCGCAGTTGATAGACGCCCTGACGACCGGTGTCGCCGAAAACGATTTCCCGCGCGCCGGCGACATTGAGTGATTTCGTGGTGCCGTCGGGCAGTTTGACGTCCGCCGTTGCGACGGGCTCAGTCAGCGACACCCGGAAGGCGTCGCCTGCCTGGATTTGCAATTGCGCCGAACGCGCATTCGCGGGATTCAGCCAATCCACGGCGTTGGCGATGAAGATGGGAAACGACACGCGCAACGGCCAGTTGCTTTCCAGCGGATCAAAGCCGACCCACACGATGCGTTGTCGTCCGATTTCGCCCGCGAGAATGAGCGGCGCTTGCGGCGCTTCGAGAATGGCCTGCGCCCACGGCGGCGGGCCTTTGATGGGTGTGAGGCTTTGCACGATTTGCACATTGTCAAAGCCCGCGTAGCGCAGCAGCGGATGCGTGGATTTCCAGTCCACCAGCGGCGGGGCTTCGACCGTGGTCACGCCGTCAATCCAATTGGTGGCGGCGGCGCGAAACGCCAGCACGTTGCCGACGGGCCAGGTAGTTGGAACAACGTTATCGAGCACGATGAAATCAAATCCCGCCCCGGGGTCGGTCAAATCATAGGCCACGGCGAGTTGCACATGGGTTACGGCGCGCAGCGCTTTCTCAAGCAGACGATTGCCGCGTGTGACGAGCAACACGTTCACGGGTTTGGGTAACAAACTCACGATGGATGCCTCGTTGTCCGCAGCGAGATCGTCCGGATCGGTGAGGCGGACGGTGAACACGCCGTCCGTTGTTTGCGCTGCGGTGAAAATTTGCGGTTCGGTTTCACCAGCGGGAACTGTGAGCACGCGGGTTTCCAGAAACTGACCGTCGAGCCGGAGTTCCAGATTGGCGGTCATTGAGTTGGAAGACACATTGACGACGCTGGTGTAAATCGCGCGTCGCGTCGCATCGGCGGGATCAGCGCGCACATCAAGCGCCGTGAGACCGAGATTTTGCGCGTGCTTACCAACGCGATGATAAATCAACGGCAACGCTTTATTTTCCAGCTCGCTGAGCTCCGGCACGGCCCCATCGCTGAAGAGATGAATCTCCGGATTCAGTTTCTTGTCGAGATCGCGCACGAGTGATTCCGCCATCTTGAGTGCGGGCAAGAGTCTTGTCGGCGCGTCAGCGGGTTGACAGCTTTCCAAGGCGCGGCGCAAAGCCGCTTTGTTGCCGGTGGCGGATTGTTTCACCTCGGTATTCGCGCCTGCCAGAATGACGACCATTTCGTCGCTATCACGGAGGCTGTCCACCCACTTCAGCGCTTCCGCGCGGGCTTTTTCAAATCGCGACGGTGTTTCATCCGTAGCTTTCATCGAGGCCGACCCGTCGAGAATGACGACGCGTTTCTGTGCCGGCTTGGCGGTCGTGGCAAAGTAGGGGCGCGCGAGCGCAAGCACCGCGAGCAGGAGCAGAAGAATTTGCAGATAGAGCAACCAGTTTTTGCGGAGCTTTTGAAACGGCGCGCTGGCCTGGGTATCGGCGAGGAATTTCTGCCACAGCAACGTGCTGGAAACGAGTTTCACCACGCGCTTGCGTTTGAGCAAATAGAACACGATCACCACCGGGATGCTGGCGGCAAAGGCGAAGGCGAGAGGTGCGAGAAAATTCACGAGACACCTCCAATTTCATTTGAGGTCCGCACGATCCAACCATCCCAAGGGGATTGAGTCCTCCAGCCCAAGGTTGCGAGGAACGAGCTACCTTGGGGGGTCAGGTTGAAATGTGGTTCAACCCCAACGGGGTTATGGCCAACCTCGGATTTGTCGGCACGTATCGTATTCGCCGCAACCGCGTTGCGGTTGACGGAACATGATGAACGCAGACCCGGGGTAGCTCGTGCCTCGCAACCCTGGGCTTTGAGCCGGAATCCCGTTGGGATTCTTCCTGCGGATACACGTTGGTGTGATGTTAAATCCGTGTTCATCCCCAAACTTCGGCTTTGCGCAATTGTTTCAGGAGTAAATCTTGAAGGTCCATATTTGATGGAGCCATAAAGAAATTCACTCCCCGTTTCGTGCAGTATTCCCTGAGCCGCTGAACAAAATTCTGCACGGTCTGCTGATAGGCCTTCATGCGGTAGCGACCAAAGGTGACTTCCTGCAAGCCGCCACTCTCGGAATCCACGAGGCGCAAATCACCGAAGGTGGTGGGCGCGAGTTCTTCGGGCGCAAGAATCTGGACGCAGTTCACTTGAAAGCCGCGGCCGACGAGCGCGGTGAGGCCGGCTTCGTAACCGGCGGGATCGAGAAAATCGCTCAGCACAATGGCGAGACCGGTGTGGCGCGCTTCCAATGCGCCGCGCCGCAAGGCTTCATTCAGGTCAGCGCCGCCGCCGCCTGTGAGGGCGTTGAGGTTGGCGAAGAATTGCATCGAAGATTTCTTGCCCCGCACGGAACGGAGCGAGCCTTCAATTGCCGATTGCCGATTGCCGATTGCCGATTGGGCGGCGACGGCTTCGG
>CAZKMR010000085.1:0-21678 GCA_964553795.1 uncultured Bifidobacterium sp.
TTAGAAAGCGCAAAGGCCCTGACACGCCCTGACAGTAAAGCGTTCGCAACTGCGAATAAACCGTTCGCAAGTCGTCTCGGCAAAAGGTCGAGAATAGTGAAGAAAGACGGGGCGATGATGCGCTAGTCGCGAAAATCGGAACGCGGTCATTCCCGATTCAAATCCTGTCGCTCCGACCATCTCTTTTTCAAGCCCGGCTCGTCACGTGTTTCCCGGGCCGGCGTTGCGCAAGCCGAAGTGCGTTAACTTATCCCGCATGGTTTGGCGCGATACACTCAACCAGCGCGCTGCTTTGGCCTGGTTGCCTTGCGCCAATTCGATGGCCCGGGCGAAGAGCTGGCGTTCCACTTCCTCGATCACCGCCGCGTGAACGTCCGTCACCGTCCCCTGCCGGGCCGCCTCCAGAAATTCATCAATCATGGCCTGCAAGGATTGCTCGGCCGCGGCGGTGTTGCCCGAGCGATTCAGCAACACGGTTTTGAGATTCGCCACGCTGATGGGGAAACCGCGCGTGAGCAGCAACGCCTGCCGAATGACGTTGGCCAATTGGCGCACATTCCCGGGCCAAGTCTGTTGCTGCAACCAGGCGACGGCTTCCGGCTGGATGGCGGCGGAGGGCAATTCCAGTTCCCGCGCGAATCGGCGCAGGAAATACGTCGCCAGATCGGGAATGTCCTCGAGCCGTTCGCGCAACGGCGGCAATTGAATGACAAAGGCGCTGAGCCGATAGAACAAGTCCTCGCGAAATTGTTTTTCGCGAATGGCCGCTTCCAGATCGCGATGCGTCGCGGCGATGATGCGCGCATCCACCGCGATGGTCTCCTTGCCGCCCACGCGTTGCAGCGTTTTCTCCTGCAACACCCGCAACAACTTGGCCTGAGTAAACGCGCTGAGATCGCCGATTTCATCGAGGAACAAAGTCCCACCGTCCGCCTGCTCGAAACGTCCGATGCGGCGGTTTTCCGCGCCCGTGAAGGCGCCGCGTTCGTGCCCGAACAATTCACTCTCCAGCAGATTCTCCGGAATGGCCGCGCAGTTCACGGCGATGAACGGTTTGTCCGCGCGCGTGCTGTGCTGATAAAGCGCACGCGCCACGAGTTCCTTGCCCGTGCCGGTTTCGCCGCGAATCAACACCGCCACGGGCTTGGCCGCCACCCGTCCGATTTCTTTGCAGACTTCCTGCATCACGCGACTGTTCCCCACGATGGCTTCGCCCAGCTTTCCCGCTTCGCCCAAATCCACCGGTTCACTCATCAACCGCGCGCTCGCCACGGCTTTGGCGGTGACGGCGAGCAAATCCTCCATTTCGAACGGCTTGATCAGATATTCGAACGCGCCGCGTTTCGTGGCTTCGATGACAGTTTCGGTGGTGCCAAACGCTGTCATCAACACGATCGGCAAACGCGGCTTGGCCACATGCAGACTTCGCACCAATTCCAAACCGTCAATTCCCGGCAAGCGCAAATCGGTGATGACGACATCGAAAGTCTCCGCCTGCGCGCGGGCGAATCCTTCGTCGCCCCGGTGCGAGAGCGTGACCGCGTACCCTTCCGAGGTGAGCATTTTCTCGAGGGCCACCGCCGCCCGGGCGTCGTCTTCAATGAGCAGAATTTTCGCGGGTGTCATGATCGTGAATTTGGGCAATGGGCAGAATAACGCTGAACACCGCGCCGCGCCCGGCCTGCGTCTGGTACTCCAGCGCGCCGTCGTGTTTCTCCAGAATCCGGGCGGCAATACTCAAGCCCAGGCCCGTGCCGGTTTCCTTGGTGGTAAAGAAAGGATCGAACAAACGCTTCTGCACTTCCGGCGAAATGCCTTGGCCCGTGTCTTCAATTTCCAGCACCGCCACATGCACGGTGCGGGCGCCGCCCCGCGCCGCTTTCGTCCGGGTGCGCAACGTGATCGCCCCGTTTTGACCGACGCTTTCCGCGGCGTTCTTGATGAGGTTGATGAGCACTTGCTTGAGTTGTTGCGGGTCGGCTTTCAGCAATGGATCCGCCAGAAACTCGCGTTTGAGGGAAATGGAATTCTTCTCCAGTTCCGGTTGAAACAAATCCGCCAGTTCCCGCATCGGCTCGGTGGCTTTGAACCATTCCCAGCGCGGCTCGGTCGGTCGGGCGAACAACAAAAAATCCTTGATGATGTTGTCGAGGCGCGAAATTTCATCGCCGATAAACCGGTTGTCCTCCAGCGCCTCGGATTTTTCCGACAACAATTTGCGCTGGGTGAACAGGCGGGCTTTGATGGCCGTCAGCGGATTGCGAATTTCATGCGCCACCCCGGCGGCCAACGCGCCGAGGGAGGCGAGCTTTTCCTGGCGCTCCACCAACGCGCGCGCCTCGATGAGCTTCACCCGCAACGGCGCAATCAATTCACGATACCCGACCACGGTCACCACAATGCTCAACACAACCAACAGACCGCTGGACCCGACCAACAAAATGCGAAACTCCGCGAGCGCCTGCCGGGCTTCAGTCAGCGCAGTTTGCAACGACTGACGTTGCAGCTCGGCCAATTGCGTGGCCAGCGTGAGAATGCGATTGGACGCCCGTTCCGTGCGCTCAAACAAGCCGGCCAACGAACCCGGTCCGATGACGCGCGCGCTTTCCTCCAGAATTTCCAGCGCACTTTTCTCGTAGCTGACAAAGGCAATTTCGATCTCTTGCAAGAGTTCGCCCTCGGCCGAGCCGGCCATCGCGATGCGATGTTGCCGGAGCCAGTTCTTCAACGCCGCGCTATCGCCCAGGAAGCGCGCCCGATCCTGCGGATTCTCCTGCAGATCGAACCGCAACAACGTGTCGTTGCACCGCAAAATCGTGGCACTCAAATGATCCGCCAGATGATAGCCGCCCTGTTGCATCGCCTCGAAACGTTTTTGCAACTGGACAGTCTGCCGCCAGGCATGCCGCTCGGTGACGCCAATCAAAACCGCCCCCAGCACCACGGTGGCGAGAAATCCCGTCAGTCGGAGTTTGATGGGCGATTTCATATTGGTGGCAAGTGACTGGTCGCCGGTGGCAACTCAGTTGCCATCGGCCATCGCACGCATACTGTGATGATTTGAAAATTCCCCATGTTTTTCGCCATAACCGCGATCATTCCCCGGCTGGCACGAACCAAGCTAAACGGAGTATAGCGCGAATCGAACCAATGTTAAGTGCGGGATCACCGCGTAACAAAACCAGCGAGAACGAACATGAAAGCAAACCGAGTTTTGAAATCATTCGAAGACCTGCCTGAAGCCACCAGCGAGTGGCGCACGCCATCGGAACGACCCGAATCCAGCCCGGGCCATTTCTGGAACGAAGCCAACGCGGCCCGCGAAGAGTCACCCGAGCTTGAGGACGTCGCGGCGGTCCGGCCTGTGCGCGGCTGGGGCATCAACGAATGAACGCGCATGAAACCTTCCCTCGCTGCCTGGCTGGTCCGCTACGGACTCTTCCTGATCACGATTGGAATTGTCGCCGTGTTTTACAATCCCGCGACCGGCCAGTTGGGATTTAATCCCGCCGCAAAAACGGCGCTGCTCTCCGGCGGCATCTGCGGTGGCTTATCGCTCGCTTGGGGTGGACTGCTGGCACGCGGCTTCACGTGGGCGCGGTGGGGCGCGATTCTCTCCTGCGTGCTGTTCTTCGCCGCGTTCACGTGGCGGTCCATCGCCGGCTGGATGGCCTTTGCCGGCGGCCAGGGGGAAAAATGGTTTGCGTCCATTCTGATCACCAGCATGTGGATCGCCACCGCCCTGTTGTTGGCCGTGTTGATCCGCAACGCCGCCCCGCGCTCAAACCACCCAATCTGAAACGACCATGTTCATCCTCTTGTTCCTGGCCACGATGGCGATTGCGCTGCTGGCGCAATGGCATGTGAAACGTGTGTATCACCGCTACAGTCGCGTTCCGGCGGCGGCGGGTTACACGGGCGCGGAAGTGGCGCGGCAATTACTGCGCACCGCCGGCATCACTGATGTTTCGATTCACGAACACCAGGAACTGCTAGGCGACCATTACGATCCCATCCGGAAACGGCTGGTGTTGTCCGCGGCGAATTATCACGGCACCTCGCTCGCGGCCATCGGCGTGGCCGCGCATGAATGCGGCCACGCGATCCAACATCAACAGGCGTATGCGCCGTTGCAATTCCGGATGCTGGCCGTGGGCGCGACGAATTTCGCGAGCCAGATCGTGCTCTGGTTGCCGCTGCTGGGAATCTTCACAGGCGTGTTGTCCACCTACACCGGTTTGCTGGTCATGGCCATCGCGTGGGGCGTCATCATGGCGTTCAATCTGGTGACGTTGCCCGTTGAATTTGACGCTTCCCGCCGCGCCACCGTGTTACTCGGCGAACTCGGCTTCATGCAAACCGGAAGCGAACGCGAAGGTGTCACCCGCGTTCTCACCGCCGCCGGCTGGACCTACGTGGCCGCTTTCGTCACCTCGTTGCTCTATTTTCTCTGGTACCTGTTGCCGCTGCTCATGGGGAGGAACCGTGATTAAGGAACAGAGAATTACCTCGGGGCTTCGCGATCCGCAGCAGCGGTTTGCGGACGCGAGTGCCCCGGCAACTTCGCCGCCACATTTACGCTCATGAAAACTACCAAACGAAACTCCTCCGCGCGGAAATCATCACCGTCCCGCTCCGCGCGAAACAAAACCGTTCACATCGAGTTCTCCGATGCGGTCGCGGAATCCGTGGCCATCGCCGGGACATTCAACGATTGGCGTCCCGAGACCACGCCGATGGAACAACGCGAACGGGGACACTGGATCAAACAACTCGATCTGCCGCCGGGCACGTACGAATATTGCCTCGTGCGGAACGGATTCCAATGGATCCCCGACCCGCGCGCGCCGGAGCAGAAACCCAATCCCTTCGGCGGCCACAATTCGGTGCTGAAAATTCCCGAGACCCACTAAAAACGTTTTCGTAAATCTCAAATCGTTTGCTCCTATGAAATATGTTTTCCGTTCTCTCGTAATTCCCGCGACGTCGAGTCACGCCCGCGAAATCCAAGAGCACATCGGGCAGTTGCGGAAATTGATCCCGATTGAATCCGCCGAGGCCAGCCTCGAGCGATTGGGTTATCCGCACGGCGCGTTCCGGCTGCAAGTTCATCTGGTCGTCCCGGGGCCGGATCTCCGCGCGGAGTGCATCGGCTACACCTTGGCCGAGGCCGTGGGGAAACTTCAGAAAGAACTCCAGCGCCGCGTGCAGTTGCGCTCGCGCTCGCACCGGGATCGCGGCTTGAATGGGCGACGACCGGTGGCCCGCCGGGGAACGGTCCTGCCGTCGCGGCGGCGTTCAGCTTGCCCGTAGCACGAGCACTGGCAATTTTGCCGCCTCCTCCGTCCCATTGCATTGCCTATGCTCGAAGCTATAGCGCTGACAAAAAAATTTAACCGTCATCCCGCCGTCAATGAATTGACCCTGCGCGTGGCGCCAGGCGAAATCTTCGCGTTGCTCGGCCCCAACGGCGCGGGCAAAACCACGACCATCAATTGCTTTCTCGGCTTTCTCGCGCCTGACGCCGGCGCCGCGCGCGTCAACGGGATTGAGGTGGCGCACGATCCGGTCTCTGCCCGCCGGCAGATGGCCTACATTCCGGAGCAAGTTGCGCTGTATCCCCGCTTCACCGGAATGGAAAATCTCGATTACTTCAGCGCCCTGGCGGGGCGACGCCATTCGGAAAAAGAATTGCTCGAACTGCTGCAACGCGCGGGTCTGCCCGGCGATGCCGCGCGCCGCCGCGTCAGCACGTATTCGAAAGGGATGCGCCAGAAAGTCGGCATCGCACTGGCCCTCGCCACCGAAGCGCGCGCGCTGTTGTTGGATGAACCCACGTCCGGGTTGGACCCCGCCGCCTCGCATGAATTCTCCCGAACCATCCGCCATCTGGCGACCAATGGCGTCGCCGTCCTGATGGCCACGCATGATTTGTTTCGCGCCCGGGCCGACGCCACCCGCGTCGGCATCTTGCGCGACGGAAAACTGGTGGCGGAGTTCAGCGCCGCCGATTTACAACACGCGGATTTGGAACAGCTTTACCTCGAACATCTCCAGGCATGATTTTCGCCATCGCGCGTAAAGAATTTCAGGATGCCTGGCGTGATGGCCGGTTTCGCTGGGCGGCCGTGCTTTTGATTCTCCTGCTGGGCATCGCCTTCCTGTTGGCCGGTCAACAGACCCGGCGCGCCACGACCGAACGCGCCGCAGCATCCGCCCTCGAACGCGAAAACTGGTTAAACCAGGGCGAAAAGAATTCTCACTCCGCCGGCCACTATGGCGTTTACGTTTTCAAACCGCTCACGCCCCTGGCCATGTTTGATCGCGGCCTGGAGCCATTCGTCGGCACCACGGTCTTCCTCGAAGCGCACCGGCAAAACCAGGCCGCCTTTTTGCCGGCGCAAGACGCCACCACCATGCGACGCTTCGGGGAACTCACCGCCGCCACCGGATTGCAACTGTTGGCTCCGTTGCTGGTAATTTTGCTAACGTTCGGCGCGCTGGCCGGCGAACGCGAACGCGGCACGTTGCGGCAGGTGCTGAGTCTCGGCGTTCGCCCGCGCGCGCTGGTCCTCGGCAAAGCGCTGGGACTGGGCGCGGCGTTGCTTACCTTGCTCTTGCCCGTGGCCGTGATCGGTATCGCGGCGCTGTCTGTTTTCACAGCAAACGACGGCGGCGGCGATGTCGCGCGACTCGCATGGTTAAGCGCCGCCTACGGCCTTTACCTCGCCGCCATTCTGGCGTTCGGCCTGACCGTGTCCGCCATCACCACCACCGCCCGCGCCGCGCTGGCAACGCTCCTGACCTGTTGGGCGATCAACTGCGTGGTGGCGCCGCGCTTGAGCGCGGATCTCGTGCAACATTTCCTGCCACTGCCCAAACTGGCAGAGTTTGAAACCACCCTGCAACGCGCCTTGCAGGACGGATTGGACGGCCACAATCCACGCAATGAACGGTTGCAGGAATTTGCCCGCGAAACATTGCGTCAACACGGCAAGACGAGCATCGAAGAACTGCCGTTCAACTTCAACGGCCTGGTCATGCTGGAAAGCGAACGGCTGGCGGGAGAGGTTTTTGATTTCCACTTTGGCCGCCTGTGGAATCGCATCGCGGCGCAAGACCGGATGATGACGTGGGTGGGATTGGCCGCGCCGTTGCTGGGATTGCGCTCCGCTTCAATGGCGCTGGCTGGCACGGATTTCTCGCATCACCGCCATTTCGTCACGGCTGCGGAACAATACCGACGGGATTACGTCCGCGTGCTGAACGAGGACATGATGCACAATTCGCGACCCGGTGATCACGCCTACACGGTCGGGCGCGAACTCTGGGAAAAGTTGCCCGCCTTCCAATATGAACCACCCGCGTCTTCGTTCGCCCGTCGCGCGGCCCAGCCGGGTCTCCTCGTGTTGCTGGTGTGGAATGTCGGCGCGTGGACGGCGTTGTGGGTGGTCGCGTCCCGACTCAAACCGGATTGATGCATGATCTCAGCCTGGCTTCAACGTGAACTTCGGCTTCAGTTTCGCGACCGCGGCGTGGCGGTGGTGCTGCTGTTGTTTGCGGCCACGCTGATTTATGGCCTCTGGAACGGTGCCCGCATCGCCCGCGAGCAACGCGCCGTGGCGGTGGACCTCGCGAAAGATTCGTTCGCGTTTCAGGACCAGTTGCGGCAGGCGCTGGCGCAACGCGCGATTGATCCGAAAGCCGTCGCGGGACGCGGCACGGTCGCCGTGCTGCCACCCGCGCCGCTGCCGCTGCTGGCAATTGGCCAATCGGATTTGACGCCGGGTTTTGAGAATGTAGTGCTGTGGCGACTGAACACTCCCGGCGACGGGCGCGCCGAGTTGGACAACCCTTCGCACTTGCTGGCGGGCAGTTTCGATCTGGCGTTCGTGCTCGTGTGGCTTTATCCGCTCTGTCTGCTGGCGCTGTTATACGATGTGCTGGCGCGCGATCGGGAAGCTGGCACGCTGCGGTTGGGGTTGGCGCAGGGAATTTTGCCCGGACGCTGGCTCATGCAACGCGCTCTCGCCCGGGCGTTACCCGTCATAGGCCTCGCGTTGCTGGGAACTCTCGCGACCAGTCTCGCGGCGGGTTGGGGTGGAAAGTTGCGATTGGTTTTCGCGCTGTTGCTGGTGCTGGGATACGGAGCGTTCTGGGTCGCGGTCGCCGTTGCCGTAAACACCGTCGCGCGAAACGCCGCCGCCGCCGCCGCCATGTTGGGATCCATCTGGGTGATCCTCGTGCTCATCGCTCCCACGCTGTTGAATCTTGCAATCGAATCGCTTTATCCCACTCCGGCGCGACCGGAATTGGTGGCCGCCGCGCGTCAGGCTTCCGGCGCCGCCGAACAGCGCGGCGGGGATTTATTGAACTCGTTTTATCGCGATCATCCGGAACTCGCGCCGTCGGGCCAGCAAGCCGATTTGGCCGCGCAACACCTCACCGTGCAGGAAGAAGTCGGACGCGCGCTTGCGCCAGTCCAAGAGAAATTTGAACACCAACTCGCGCAGCAGCAGCGCGCGGTGAGTCGATGGCGTTTTGCCTCTCCCGCCATTGTGATGCAGGAAGCGTTGACCGATCTCGCGGGCACGGGTTATTGGCGGTATCGCACCTTTCGAGCGCAAGTGCAGGAGTTCAAACTCACGGTCGCAGATTTTTATGCGCCGAAAATTCATCGGCGGGAGCCGTTGACCCGGTCGGATTACGAACAACTGCCTCGCTTCTCATTTCGCGAAGAGCCGACGGCTGCCTGGATCGGGCGCGCCAGTGCGGGCGTTGCCGGGTTGCTGGTGCTGGCAGGGCTGATCGGCGGGTGGACGCGCCGCCGCTTGCGCTCCGCGTCTCTGGCCGCTTGACGACCCGGCCCGGGATGGGCTGCGCGCCCCGACCTGACGGAATTCAGGCCGCGGCGGATTGGCAGTGCTAGAGTAACTCTGACATGACAACCGATTACTGGCTGTGGGGCGGATTCACGCTGTTCATTCTGGCGATGCTCGCGTTGGACCTGGGCGTGTTTCAACGTCGGCCTCACGTCATCAGCACGAAGGAGGCGATGGCCTGGTTCGGTTTCTGGACCGGACTGGCTCTGTTGTTCAACCTCGGCATCCTGCTTTTTCACGAACGCGGCGGTCAGGCGGGGTTGGAATTCTTCACCGGCTTTCTGGTCGAGAAATCGCTGAGCATTGACAACGTTTTCGTTTTCATTCTGATCTTTGGTTACTTCAACGTTCCGAAAACCTACCAGCACAAGGTACTGTTCTGGGGCATCATCGGGGCCATTGTCATGCGCGCCGGATTCATTCTCGGCGGACTGGCGTTGATGGAACGTTTCCACTGGACGCTTTATGTGTTCGGCACGTTTCTGCTGGTCACGGGAATCATGATGATGCGCAAGAAGGAGGCGGTCTATGATCCGGAAAAAAACTGGCTGTTGCGCAATTTTCGGCGCTTCTTCCCGGTGACGGATCGCTACGACGGCAACCGGTTCTTCACCCGCAAAAATGGTCGGCGCGTGGCCACTCCGCTGTTCATCGTGCTCCTGGCGGTGGAATCCTCGGACATCATCTTCGCGGTGGATTCCATTCCGGCCATCTTCGCCATCACCTCCGATCCGTTCATCGTTTATACCTCAAATATTTTCGCGATGCTCGGGTTGCGCGCGTTGTATTTTGCGGTGGCGGGTTTCATGCAGATGTTTCATTTCCTGCACTACGGCTTCGCCTCGATCATCATCATTCTCGGCACGAAAATGTTGTTGAGCGATGTCTATAAAGTACCACTCGGCATCTCAGTGGGGCTGATCGTGGTCATTCTGCTGGTGTGCGTGATTGTTTCGTTGCTGCGGCCCCGCCGCGCGGATTTGAAGATGTTGTTCCAGCGCACTGAATCACTCGGCTTGATCCCCTTCCGCCGGCTGTTGCTGATCGAGAACATCATTGATATGGGCGATTTGAAAGTGCGTGATGCCATGCGCCGGTGCAGCGGCATCCATGCGTTGCATCTGGCCCGGCCATGGGAGGAAAATTTGAAATTGATCAGCGACACGCACTTCTCACGCTATCCCGTCCTGGAACGCGAGGGGGACAAACCCATGGGCGTGCTGCACGTGAAGAACATTCCCTTTGCCGAACCGGCGGGCCTGATGACGCCGGAACGATTGAAGACGCTCGCTCGTCCGCCGTTGGAGATGCGGGAAGATTTGCCGCTGGAAGAAGCTCTCGCTTTGTTTCAACGACATTATCGCAAAATGGCCATCGTGACCGATGCCGCCGGCCAATGGACCGGCATCATCTCGAGCGAAGATGTATTGGAGGAAATCGTGGGCCGGATTGGCGATGAATTTGATGCGGCGCGAACGGAAGCGTCTCTTCCACTGGCGGACGCCCTGAGCCCGGGCCGCATCATTTTGGAATTGCAGGCCACCTCGATGGCGGAAGCGATCGAGAAAATTATTGCCACCGTCCCGCCCGCAGAATTTCCCGTCGAAGCAACCGCCGTCATCCGGGCGGTGCAGGAGCGCGAGCAAACCATGACCACTTATCTCGGCAAAGGTCTGGCCGTTCCCCATGGCCGGCTCGACAAACTCGAAAAGCCGCTGTTGATCTTCGCCCGCTGCGCTGAGGGAATTCCGCAACCGGAAACGATTGAACGCGCCGATCTCGTTTTTCTGTTGCTCACGCCCACCGGCCTGGCGCGCGTTCAACCGCGCTTACTCGCCGACATCGTCGGACTGATTGACAGTGAATACGTGACGGCCCGCCTGCGCGATGCCAAGACACCCAAAGAAATCATCGAGGCGATTCGGGCCGGGCAACAAGTGGTGCTGGATTGAACGCTCATCCCGGTTCATTCACGCCATCGGGCGCCGCCGCCCCACCCAGTGTGATTCAAAGTGGGTGAGGCACGGCGCAGATTATTGTGGAGCGCGGACGGTCTCCGTCCGCAGCGCGCCGCCACCGCGACCCACAGCGGACTTTTCCGAGCCACCCTTTTCAGACCCGGCGCTGCGAGCGAGAGACCGCTCGCGCTCCGGCAGATCCTGACCCCCACTTTGAATCACGCCCCGCCCCACATGCTTGTGTTTTTTGCGGTGGCATTGGCAGTGCTAAAATCTACTTGCTGGGGCGGCGATTGGTTGGTCGCTCATGGCCTTCTGGAGGAGACTTCAGAAGAGAGCCCCGGCAAATGCGTTGGTAAATGGGTGGTTGGCAATAACGGCGGTGAGTGTTTGGTTGCGCTCACCGCCGTTTCTCTTTGCTCCCGATGAATTTTGTCCGCCGCCATGATGGCGAATAACACCCCCCCTGTTCAAATTAGCTCAGCGCTTTCCACTCGCTGCCTCGCCTGCCCAAGTGATTGAAAAAAAATTTCTTCCCTTCTGAAATCAAGCGTTTCCACGCAACGATGAATTGCATTCACCCTCGTGGCACTTCCGCTGCTAAGTGCGCAGTGCCAGACCAGTGGTCGCTCACCACTGGCCAATAAACACATGATGCGGGCGCGCTGGCTCGTTGTTTCGCCTGAACCAAACTAAACCGACAACTCAATGAAGAAAATCGAAGCCATTATCAAACCCTTCAAGCTCGAGGAGGTCAAAGACGCCCTCGGCGAAATTGGCATTGAAGGCATGACCGTTACCGAAGTCAAAGGTTTCGGCCGGCAGAAAGGTCACACGGAAATCTATCGCGGCAGCGAATACACCGTGGACTTCCTCCCCAAAATCAAACTCGAACTGATCCTCACCGACAAGCAGGTGGACGCCGCCGTGGCGACCATCGTCAAGGCCGCCAAGACCGGCAAAATCGGCGACGGCAAGGTGTTCGTCTATCCCGTGGAACAAGCGATTCGCATCCGCACCGACGAGAAAGGCGATGCGGCCATCTGAGTTTAACCCGGCAACAACCTGACCAGAAAATCCTCATGAAAAAATTCATCAAAGTTTTGCTCGCAGCGGCATTTCTCACCAACGCTGCGCTCCTGCCAGTTCTCGCCCAGGAAACCGCGCCTCCGGCTGCGGCTGCCGCGGCGGAAGCAGTCGCCGCTGCCACTGAAGAAGCTCCGAAATACGAAAGCTACGACAAATTCAAGGAGACGCCCGGCTACGTCATCTTCACCGCGAACAACATCTGGATGATGTTGGCCGCCGGCCTGGTGTTCATCATGCACCTCGGCTTCGCGTCACTCGAAGCAGGTTTAACGCGTTCCAAAAACACGGTGAACATTCTGTTCAAGAACACGTTGATTCCGTGCATCGGTTTGCTCACTTACGCAATTGTCGGCTTTAACCTGATGTATCCAGGCGGCGACGGCGGGGGTTGGTTTGGTTTTGCCGGGTTCGGCGTGAGCGTCACTGACGAGGTCGCCGGTGTCACCGACGCCTACAACGCCGGTTACACTTACTGGACCGACTTCCTGTTCCAAGGCATGTTCGCCGCCACCGCCGCCACCATCGTTTCCGGCGCGGTTGCCGAGCGTATCAAGCTCAGTTCGTTCCTCGTGTTTGCGACCATCTTCGTTTCCATTTCCTACCCGATCACCGGTATGTGGAAATGGGGCAACGGTTGGTTGAACAATCTCAGCACACCGTTCTATGACTTCGCCGGTTCGACGCTCGTTCACTCGGTCGGCGGTTGGGGCGCGCTGGCTGGCGCGATCATTCTCGGCGCTCGGCGCGGCAAGTATTCCAAGGACGGCAAAGTGATTCCGCTGCCCGGTCACAGCATGCCGCTCGCGACCATCGGTGTGTTCCTGCTCTGGCTCGGTTGGTTCGGATTCAACGGCGGCTCGGTGCTGTCCGCTGATCCGAAACTGACGTCGCTCACGTTGGTCACGACCTGCCTTGCGGCGGCGGCGGGTGGCGTCGGCTCGATGGTCACCGCCTGGACGATGTTGAAGAAACCCGATCTCTCCATGGTGTTGAACGGCATCCTGGCTGGACTGGTGGGCATTACCGCCGGCGCGGATCAAATGGCGATGGGTTCATCCATCGCTATTGGATTCATCGCCGGTGTGATCGTGGTCTTCTCGGTGTTGTTCTTCGACAAGATCAAGATTGATGATCCGGTCGGCGCCATCTCGGTGCACCTTGTTTGCGGCATCTGGGGCACGCTCGCAGTCGGTCTGTTCGGCGGACTCAAAGGCGGCGCGCAATTGATGTCGCAATTGATCGGCATCTTCAGCATTGGCGTGTTCACCTTCATCTTCGCCATCGTGCTGTTCCTCGTCGTGAAGGCGATCATGGGCTTGCGCGTGTCGGAGGAAGAAGAAGTCGAAGGTCTCGATATCGGCGAACACGGCAACGAAGCCTACCCGAACTTCCAAGCCGTGAACGAAAAGTAATTGGTTGTTTAGTTCACTCGACAGCGGCGCATTTCGAAAGGAATGCGCCGCTTTTCTAATCACTCCCGGGAACCACGACCAATGGCGACAATTTATCGCGCTGCATAATTTTGCACAGCATCAAAACAAACTGAATTCACCCGCAAAAGATTTTCCACCGCGCAGAATCACGGCTTTTCTGCTTTCCATGAAATTCATTCACCATCGTGGCATCGCCGCTGCTAGAGGGGCGCTGGCCAAACCGCCAGTTGAATTTCCGTACTGAAACCATGAGCCGCGGCTGGCGCAAACCGAAACCAAAACAACCAAACTGATTCCATGAAGAAAATCGAAGCCATCATCAAACCGTTCAAGCTGGAGGAAGTCAAAGATGCCCTCGGCGAGATCGGCATCGAAGGCATGACCGTCACCGAAGTCAAAGGATTCGGGCGGCAAAAAGGTCACACCGAAATTTATCGCGGCAGCGAATACACCGTGGACTTCCTCCCCAAAATCAAACTCGAACTTGTGATCGCGGACAAACAGGTGGACGCGGCGGTGAACACCATCGTCAAAGCCGCCAAGACCGGCAAGATCGGCGACGGCAAAGTTTTCGTTTCCACCGTCGAACAAGCCACGCGGATTCGCACCGACGAAAAAGGCGACGACGCCATCTGAGTTTCCTTTCAGACAACACCAAACCCTCACCGAAATGAAACGACTATTCCTCCTTCTCACTACGATCACGATGCTCGCCGCCGGCGCGTTGCATGCGCAAACGCCGCCCGAAGCCACCACCGCCATTGCGGAAGCGGCAACTGAAGCGGCGGAAGCTGCCGCGCCCGCCGCGACGTTAAACTCCGGCGACACCGCCTGGATCATCACGGCCACCGCACTGGTCCTGTTTATGACACTGCCCGGTTTGGCTTTGTTTTATGGCGGCTTAGTGCGGGCCAAAAATGTTCTGACAGTGCTGGTGCAGTGTTTTGCGCTCGCCGCCATCGTCACCGTGCTGTGGGTGGTCTTTGGTTATAGTCTGGCCTTCAAGATGCCGGATGGAATTGAAGCAGGCAGCCTCAGTCTCAACTCGTTTATCGGCACCAAGGCCGCGTTCTTCCTGAAAGGAATTACACCGGAAACCCTTTCCGGCACCATTCCCGAAGTCGTCTTCATCACTTTTCAAATGACGTTCGCCATTATCACTCCCGCCCTGATCGTGGGTGCGTTCGCGGAACGCATGAAATTCAGCGCGATGCTCATTTTCACGGTGTTGTGGTTCGCGCTTTCTTACCTCCCGGTATGCCACATGGCTTGGGCGGGCGCGGGTGCCTTGTTTGTCAATTGGGGTGTGCTCGATTTCGCAGGCGGCACGGTCGTTCATATCAATGCCGGTATCGCCGGTTTGGTCGCGTGCTTGATGGTTGGCAAACGCAAAGGATTCGGCAAAGAACCTCTCCCACCGCACAATGTCCCGATGACCATCATCGGCGCGTCCATGTTGTGGGTAGGCTGGTTCGGCTTCAACGCCGGGAGCGCGCTCGGAGCAAATGGCACGGCGGGCATGGCGATGTTGGTCACCCAAATCGCCACCGGCACGGCAGCGGCCACTTGGATGTTCCTGGAATGGATCCGCAGCGGCAAACCCACGGCGGTCGGGCTTGCCACCGGCGCAGTCGCGGGCTTGGTGGCCATCACTCCGGCCTCGGGCACGGCAGGCCCAATGGGCGCGCTGTTGATCGGCTTTATCTCGGCGGTGGTTTGCTACCTCTCCGCCACGAGCCTCAAACGCGCCTTGGGTTATGATGACAGCTTGGACGTCTTCGGCGTCCATGGCGTCGGTGGAATCGTCGGCGCGCTCTTGACCGGCGTTTGTGCCAGCACCGCTTTAGGTGGGAGCGGCATGGAACATGAAACCATCATTGCTCAGGTGATCGCTCAGTTTAAGAGCGTTGTTCTTACGATTATCTGGAGCGCGGTCGTGTCCGTGATTGCGCTGTCCATCGCGCGCGTCACAGTTGGTCTGCGTGTGACGGAAGAAGTCGAACACGCCGGTCTGGATTTGTCGGAACACGGCGAAGAAGGCTATCACAGCGCGCGCTGATCCGATTCAATCCTTGCTTCACATTCGCGCCGTTGGTGATTCGTTCGCCAACGGCGCAATGCTTTGCGACTGATTGCCGGCCCGGATTGACCTAAACAACTTCCACCACCACCGCCGTCGTATTGTCGCGCCCATCGTTCTTGACGGCTTCCAGCACAAGGCGCTGCGCAGGATTCTCCGTGTCGCCGTGCGGCGTGGCGGGGCGCAACAGTTCGACGAGGTGATGATTGTAAAGTCCTTCGGACAATCCGTCCGAGCAGAGGAGAAAAATGTCGCCCGGTTCGTATCCCACCGCACCGACTTGCGGTTCGACGAACTGGTTGCTGCCGCCGAGGGCTTTTTGCAGCACGTTGCGGCGGGGATGACTGCGCGCTTCGCGTTCGTTGATGCGCCCGTTGCGGAACAACCAGCCAACGTGCGTGTCGTCGTGGCTAAGTTGCCGAATGCTGCCTTCGCGCTTGGAGAGATAATAAATCCGGCTGTCACCAATGTGCCCGAAATACATCCAGCCCGGCGTGAACCAGCAAAGACTGAGCGTGGTTTCCATGCCGTGACACTCCTCATAGCTTCGGCCCAAATACGCCAAGGCGCGATGCACCTGGGAAAATAGTTCCGTCAACACGTCCTCGAATCCGGCGGAAAGTCCGGCGGCGCGTTGCCCGAAGGAACGGGGCAGCAGCGTGGTGATTTTTTCCACAGCGATGTTGCTCGCGTATTCGCCCGCCAACGCCCCGCCCATGCCATCACTCACCGCAAACGCATAATCCGCCTGGGTCAGGGATGACGCTCCGATTTTGCCGAGCCGCTGCACTTCGCGGGCATCAAACCGCAAGCCGAGAAAAGAATCCTCGTTGTTCTTGCGGACTTTGCCTCGATCCGTCCAGCCAAACCATTTCAGGGAGGTTTCCGTCGCAGCGGCAATCGCGTCACTCATTGGGGGTAGATTTTTTGGCTTCGGACAACAGGGTGGCAAATTCAAAATCAATCAGGCAAAACCGCCCATCTTTCTGGCGGTACGTCACATTACGCATGTCGGGGTCATCGTGGCGCACGCCAAACGCTTCCAACTCCGCGAACAGTTCCTTGGTGCGCTTCTCATCCAGATACTCCACGCGCGACCCGCAGTTCGTGGTGATGATGCGGAGCTTCTCCGCATCCGCTTCCAGTAACCGCGGCACAAAGTCGCAGCCCGCCGCCTCCAGATGGCGCAGGAGGCGCACTTCGTTCTCAAATCGCTCTTGCGCCTTGGGCCCGTGATACGCCTTGATCACCCGGCCGTCGAACGTCAGGTTCACGGTCGCGCGCAATGTATCTTTGACTTTGAGCATGGTTAAATTCTTCCCGGCGGCGGACGCGCTTAGTTACTACTGCAATCAAGTCTCCCTGAAAAGCCTCATCCCGCAAATGGCGAATTCTTTTGTCCAATCCGGTCAAAAATCGCCAGCAACGCAGTGCTTTCCGAAGTTTGAAGTCATGGGGCGGCAAAGATTTCCGCATGCATGAAACCATTGCAGGCGTGGGCTGAATGCGATTCATGAAATCCATTCAGCAAAAATCTTGCGGCGCGGCATCGCGCCTGCTGAAATGCCGCGCCGTAGATGGGCGCGGGACATTTGCTCCGACCAATCTCGACCAAACTCGAATTCACGAACACACGAACCAAGTAACGACCACGCACATGGCCAAATACAAATTAGAATACATCTGGTTGGACGGTTATGAACCAGTCCCCAATCTGCGCAGCAAGACCTTGATCAAGGATTTCGCCAAGTTCCCGACCTTGAAGGAACTTCCCATCTGGGGCTTTGACGGCAGTTCCACGCGCCAGGCGGAAGGGCGCAGCTCAGATTGCAAATTGCATCCGGTAGCTATCTTCCCGGACACCACCCGCAAAAACGGCGTGCTCGTCATGTGCGAAGTGTACATGCCCGACGACAAGACTCCGCACCCGTCCAATTCCCGCGCCAATATTCCCGATGATCCCGGCGCGTGGTTTGGGTTCGAACAAGAATATTTTCTCTACAAAGACGGCAAGCCCCTCGGCTTCCCGCCCTCCGGCTTCCCGTATCCGCAAGGCGAATACTACACCGGTGTCGGTTACAAGAACGTCGGCGACATCGCCCGCCAGATTGTGGAAGAACACCTCGACCTCTGCCTCGATGCCGGCATCAACCACGAAGGCATCAATGCCGAAGTCGCCAAGGGGCAATGGGAATTCCAGATCTTCGGCAAGGGCTCGAAGAGCGCCGCGGACCAGGTCTGGGTCGCTCGTTACCTCCTGATGCGCCTCTGCGAAAAATATTGCGTGGATGTCAACTGGCATTGCAAACCGCTCGGCGGCGACGTGGACTGGAACGGCTCCGGCATGCACTCGAATTTCTCCACGACGTTCATGCGCGAAACCGGCGGGAAGGAATACTTCGAAGCCCTCATGGCCGCGTTCGACAAATACAAGAACGAACACATCGCCGTGTATGGCCCGGACAATCATCTCCGCCTCACCGGCCTGCACGAAACGCAATCCATCGACAAATTCAATTACGGCGTTGCCAATCGTGGCGCGTCCATCCGCGTGCCGCACAGCTTCGTGAACAACGATTACAAGGGTTACCTCGAAGATCGTCGTCCGAACTCGCAAGGCGACCCCTACAAGATTGCCGGCCGCATCTTGCAGACCATTGCCACCGTGCCCACCTCGGGCGGCAAGAAGAGCAAGAAATAATTCGCCCCCGATTCAGTCGGAAACCACAGGCGTGACCGTTCGGTCACGCCTGTTTTCTTTTCCGCCAGGCCGAAACAATTTCTCTCCGCCAACATGGCCCGCGCCAACAAGTGTCGTTGAATTCAAAACTGCCTTTGGCACACTGCGCGGCAATCAATGGCTCTGTCATTCCCGGTCAATGTTTACCTGGCGGCGTTCTTTGGCGCGTTGGCAACGGCCTTTGCCACCCTGCCCCTTTGGCGGTGGTGGTGCGACCGTGTCGGCCTGGTGGATGATCCCGGTCACCGCAAAATCCATGACGCGCCCGTTCCGTTGGCCGGCGGTCTGGCGGTCTTGACCGCGATTCTCATCCCGCTCGCTGTCGGGCTGCTGTTGCTTCAGTTGGGTTGGATTGGCGAAAGCAGTTCCGCGCCGCTATTGCACGGCGTTTCCCGGCGCGTCGAACAATTGGCCGCCATCGCTTTTGGAGCAATCGGCATGACGTTACTGGGCCTCATTGACGACAAATATGAACTTCGGCCGGCGTTGAAATTCCTCGGTCAATTCATTATCGCGGGCGTGGTAGCCGCAGCCGGCGTACGCGTCACGCTGTTCGTGCCCAGCGTTCTTTTCAGTTACATCGTGACGGTTTTGTGGCTGTTGACGGTCATCAATGCCTTCAACTTTATGGACAACATGAACGGCCTTTGCGCCGGGCTGGGAGCACTGGGCGCCGGTTTGTTCGGTGGGATTGCGGCGATTCATGGTCAATACCTGGTTGCGGCAATGGCTTTTCTGACTTGCGGGGCGCTCGTCGGATTTCTGCCGCACAATTTTCCGCGCGCCCGTGCGTTCCTCGGTGATTCCGGCAGCCACCTCGTCGGTTACCTCCTCGCGGTCATGGCCATCTTGCCGCACTTTCACACCGAAGATCATCCGCATCCGTTGGCGGTCTTGCTGCCACTGTTCATTCTCGCGGTGCCGCTGGGCGATTTGGTTTGGGTGGTTTTGCTACGCACGAAATCAGGCAAACCTTTTTACGTCGGCGATACCAATCACCTCTCGCATCGGCTCGTCCGGTTGGGCTTGAGCAAAACGACCGCGGTCGTCGTCATCTGGTCGCTGGCCGCAGTGATTGGATTACTGGCACTCGTAATTCTGGGCCGGTGAACACGCCGCGGAGATCGGGCATTACGGAATTCATAAGACTTGAATCGGAACTTGGCCCGGGTATAACCGTCTTAAGCTCGGGGGCGCGCAAATTCGTCGGGCCGTCGTGTCGCAAATGATCGTAACGCCAAAGCCATTCCGCTGCCTGAGCGCTGTGTTACTAAGCTGGTTCACAGTCGCTTCCGCCGTTGCCGAAATTGCTTTTTCCCTGACGATCATTCGCGAAACCAAGCCCGCCTATGAAGCCGGCTACGGCCAGACCCGCTATCGCGCCCTGCCCTGGCTTTACACCACGAACCCGCCCGTGAGCTACCACCGGGTCGAATCTCCCACAGACATCTGCGACGCCAATTTCGGCACGAACACCAGTTCCGGCGGGTACGCGTTCCATTCGCCTGAACCGTTGTGGAATGCCTTGACCAATGGTCAATGGAAACTGTGGTTGAACCGCGATACGCCTCAGGAAGAGTTCTACACCTTCACCATTACCAGCCTCGACTCAAACGCGTTGGCCGAAGTCAAAATCAACAGTCCCCCCAACGGCGCGCTCAATCTCCCCGCGCTCCCGCCGTACACCTGGACCGGCCCGACGAACTTTGACGGTCTCGATGTCACCGTTCGGCATGTCACCAATGCCACGTTGAATGTCAGTGCTTCTGAATGGCTGGAGGGCCCGACGCTTGCCCCTGGCACCAACTTTTTTTCCGTCACTTACTGGCGCGCGACAACCGCGAATTTCATCGTCAGCACTCCGACCAATGACGTGCTGGGCGCATTAACGAATTGGACGGTGGACTGCATACATCTGCGTTCTTCCGCCGAATCGGGCTTCATCACCGCCGGGTTACCGCCGGACTCACTCGCGTTGGCATTGGATGCGCCCGGCTTGATTTGGGAAACCGGCGGGGACGCGCCATGGTTCGCGCAGACAACCAACGCCAGCGATGGCCTTGACGCTGCGCAAAGTGGCGTTATCCCGGATGGCGGACTGACGACGTTGCGCACCGTGCTCTACGGAACGAACACCATCCGCTTCCGCTGGCGGACGGATTGCGAGGTATTCGCCGATTACGTCGAATTTAGTGACAACGGAAATTACGTGGCGGACCTGACCGGCCAAACTGTTTGGCAGGATTTCACCTACCCGCTCACGGATGGACAGGTCCACGTGCTCGAATGGACGTATTACAAGGATTTCTCGGAGGCCACCGGCGCCGATGCGGCGTTTCTAGACCAGGTCAGGTTGGGCGCTGATGTGTTGCCCACCGGACCACCGCTGGAATTCAATCTGACACTCAGCCGCGAACAAAAGCCCGCGCACGATCCGCTCGCCCCCAACGCGCTCTGGTATTCTGCGATCCCCGGCCTGATCGCCTCCAACGTTCCTTTGAGCTATCACGAAGTGCGCTCGCCGGCCGGATGGTTTCAAGCCACCGTCGGTCCCACCAACACCAGCACCACGATTAATCATTGTCTCGACTTCGCCGCGTTGGCGTCTGAGGTCACCAACGGTTTTTGGACGCTCTGGCTCGATCGCGAAACGCCCCAGGAACAATTCTACTCGTTCCGCATCGACCCGACTTCATTCGCATCCAACGATCTGAATTCAGTCTCCATCACTCACCCGATGAACGACGCGGCGGACGTGCTGCCATACACGTCATTTACCTGGACCGGCGGTCTCGCCGACGCCGCCGAACTGTTCGTGCGGGCCTACCAAATCCGCACCAACACGGAAGCATTCGTTTACGCCGAAGAATCTCTGACTCCGACCTCGCTCGTGAGTTGGGACGGCATGCCACCGCTGGCACCGGACACCAACTTCTTCACCGTCCGCTATACCAAAGCCGCCGACGCAAATTTCAGTGTCAGCACACCCTATCTCGGATGGACTCAAGGGAACATGCGATTCGAATCCAGCGTTACCTCAAGTTTTGTGGTGGCGCGCCCACAACCCACCGAACTATTGTCACCGCAAATCATCGGCAGCGAATTCCAGTTCCAGTTCCTCTCCCAAAACGGTTTTACCAACGCCATCCAATCCCGAACCAATTTGAGCCTTGGTAACTGGCTCACCCGCACAAACATTCCCGGTGATGGGGCAATAAAGACGGTTCTGCTCCCCATCGGAACCGGCCCGGAAGAATATTTCCGCGTTACAACGGAGTAATTCGTCATTCAACCCGGCGCCGTCACTCCGAACACCGCCGAGAATGCCGAAGACCGCAACCGTTTTGGCGGAATCCGTGCAAAACGACCGACCGGTTCACCCATTACCCGCAAAAACTGAATTCTCCTGAGATTTTTACGTGACACTCGGAAGAGTTTTCCTACAATGCCCGCCCTCGACGACCCTATGGTCTAGCGGTTAGGACACCTCCCTTTC
>CAZKMR010000086.1:0-21117 GCA_964553795.1 uncultured Bifidobacterium sp.
AGCACGCGATGGTAATCGAAGTAGCCCGTGCCATTGTCGCGGCTGAGCAGGTAGCTGCCCTTGGTCGTCGAACGCCAATGCCGCGCCTCGTCCCAATAATGCCGCCACTGCGCGCCGACCTCGTGTTGCCAGTAGTAGAGGCTGGTGTCAGGAATGGCCACGCCCGCCGTATCAAACTGCTCCCGGTCGTCATACCAGATGTGCTTCGGCTGATAACCGAACGAGAGTTCCGAGCGGTAACCGTATGTGCGGATCACGCTCAAGCGTGTCGCGGTTTCCCAGTAATCCGAAAGGTCGCCGCCGTAGAGCTGACGCAGACCGGTCGCTTCGAGTTGCATGGCCCAGTTGGTCGTGAACCGATGTTTCCAATACGGCCGCAGCGTGTAGGTGTGACCGTCCACCAGCATGCGGGTGAGCATGGCTTCCGTTTCCGAAACATCCAGCACCTGATGCTGGTAAAGATAATTGAACTGTCCGCCCAGTTCGTCGCGCACGCCGAGTGGCGTGACCGCCTGGGCCATGCCGGAAAAGAATTCCTCGTAACCGACGGATGGCGCGTCGAAGTACTTCGTGTAATCGCCGAGCAGAAAGAAGGTGAGATACGCGCCACTCTCCGCAAACCGAATGAACGAGGCATCCGCAGCAACGTTGAAGAAACCACTGCTCTCCGGCGCGACGCTGGTGCGCATGACATTGTCTCGATAGCCGAAACCCGTGGTCACGCGCGCCGTGTTATCCCAGACGGCACTCGGTGATGAATTCGTCGCCGCGCCGCCGACAACTGGAAGCAGCAAGAGACCGACGACAATTCTAATCAGCAAACGAATCACCGGTCAGTCCTCCCCTGCCCCGCCCACGGTTGAATCCAAGTGGGATTTGCGATCGCCATGCAGCCGATACCGCACGAAGTCGCGCGTGACGCCCAAGAGACGCGCGGCTTGTGAAGCGTTTCCCTTCGCCTGCTGCAAGGCCAGTTGGACCAGGCGATTCATGGCATCATCCAGCACGAAGCCTTGCTCAGGAAACGTGAAGCCGGGATTCAACCAATCGCCGTTGCTGACGGCAGTGGGAGTCGCGGCAGGGTTTCCCGGCAGATGGGAAAAGTCGAGCGCGGCGGATTGTTCGAAGACCAGTCCTCGCTCCAGTTCGTGCGCCAGTTCACGCACATTGCCGGGCCACGCGTACGACCGCAAACGGCGCTGACCGGCCTCGGTGATCTGACGACGCGGCAGGCGATGCTGCCGACACAGTTGAGTCAGCAATTGTTCGGCGAGTTGCTGGATGTCGTCGCCGCGCTCGCGCAACGGCGGCAGGTGCAACCGGAACAAGTCCAGCCGGTGCAACAGATCCTCGCGAAACTCGCCCGACGCCACCGCCGCGCGCAATTCACGACTGGTGGCGGCGATCACGCGCACGTCCACGTCGATGGAGCGATTGCCGCCGAGCCGGCGGATCTTCCGGTCCTCAATCGCCGTGAGCACTTTGGCCTGGGCCGCCGGCGAGAGACTGGGCAACTCATCAAGGAACAACGTCCCGCCATGCGCGGCCTCGAACAGTCCCTGCCGTGCGGTGCGCGCATCGGTGAACGCGCCGCGTTCGTGACCGAACAACTCGGACTCCGCCAGCGTCTCCGGCAACGCCGAACAGTTCACTTCGATCAAGGCCTGCGCCGCGCGCGGTCCATTACGATGCAGCCAACGCGCGAGACTGGATTTGCCGGTGCCGGTTTCGCCAAGGATGAGCACGGGCGGCAGCCGCGTTTGCAGCCGGCGGTCGGCGGCGATGATTTTGTCCAGTTGCTCGCGCAATGGACCAAGGGTTGTGCCGAAGAAGAAACCCGCATCGCCTCGCGCCTCCTGCGCGTGCTCGGCGGCCCGCGATGATTGTCGCGCCTGCCTCGCGCGGCGCATGACCAATGGCAGCAGCGCCGGTTCGAACGGTTTCACCAGATAATCCAAGGCGCCCAGCCGCATCGCCTCGACGGCGCCCTCGACACCTCCCTGCGCGGTCATCACGATCACGCCGCTGGTGGAGGGAATCGTTCCCGTGCGCAGCAGGTCGAGTCCGATGCCGTCAGGAAGGTGAATGTCGAGCAGGACAAAATCGAATTCGAAGGCGGCCAGTTGATTGCGCGCGCCGGCCAGCGTCTCCACGTCGGTCACATCTGCGCCGAGCGCCTCGAGATGCGCGGTCAGTCGGCGCCGCAGCATCGCTTCATCATCCACCACCAGCACGCTCAGCCCTGCGAGCACATTGTCATTCCCCGCATTCATACCAGCCTCGTTGCTTATCCACTTCCAGTAACTACCTGGCCCCGCGCGAAGTCAACGCGAAGACCATTACAGTTTTGTCATGTGGACGTGTGGCGGGTGTTCATGTGCCGTTGGTCCATTCTCTTGAAGCGAGGCGCAGTGGTTGCGCCCGAAAGCGAAGCGAACAAAACGACGGAAAGGAAAGTTATGAAACGCACGATAATCAGTGGATTGGTCGCAGCGGGATTGCTGCTGGGTGGAATGACCATTTCCGCCTTTGCGGGCAACGGTCCGGGAAATGGTTGCGGCTACGGTGGACCGCCCAAGTCCGAGGAGGAACGCGCGGCGCGTCAGGCGGCGTGCCTGGAGAAGAACGGCGGCGTCTGCCCCAATGGCGGGCCGCGCGCCAACTGCCCGGGATTGGGCCAGGGTCAGGGCAAAGGCAACTGCAAAGGCAACGGTCAGGGTTGGCGGCGCGGCGCCCGCGATGGTACCGGCCCGCGGGCCGGCACGGGAAATTGCCCGGTCAACGGCGCGACCCAAAAGTAGTCGGTGCAAACAATCGGAGTCCGGGCGACCCCTCGTTGTCCGGACTCATTTCATTTTACGCTGCGGCCATTGGAAGCGTCACCGCAAAGCAAGTCCAGCCCGGGCGGCTTTCCTTCAGTTCCAGTTCCCCACCGTGGGCGCGAATGATTTCGCGCGCCAGACTGAGACCGAGACCAATGCCTTCCTCACGCGGCTGGTCCGAACGCTGCACCCGATAAAAGCGGTCGAAGATTTTGTGCTGATCCGATTCCGGGATGCCCGGCCCGGTGTTGCCAATCATGAGGATGATTCGTTCCTGACGGGCCTGCGCTTGAAGCTCAATACGGCCTCCCGGCTCGTTGTATTTGACCGCGTTGCCCAGGACGTTGAACAGCGCGGTGTGCAGCAACGCACGGTCCGCCGCGATGCGCAGGCCGGGCTGAATTTGAACCGCGAACGTCTGGCGGGTATCGGCTGCCAGCACGCGCGCGTCTTCGATCATGTCGGCCAGCGCCGCGCTCAGGTCCGCAGCCTCGGTCGCGAGCTTGAGTTGACCGGCATCAGCCTGCGCCAGCAGCAGCAGGCTGCGGGTGATGGTTTTCAGGCGCTGAGTTTCTTCCAGCAGGTTGGTAAAGAGCTGTTGCTCCGGTGAGCCGGGCTTCGCCGCTTGCAAAGCGTTTTCCAGCTCACCTTGCATGATGGCCAACGGCGTCTTGAGTTCGTGCGAAGCGTCGGCACTAAAACGGGTCGCTTGCCGGAAGCTCGCTTCGAGCCGGTCCATCATGCGGTTCAACACCTGAATGACGCGGGCTGCTTCCGGACTGTCGTGGCTTTCGGGAATGCGTTGATCCAGCCCGCGGACAGTGACGCGTTCCGCGGTATCCGCAATGACGGCCAGTGGTCGCAGGGCCCGGCCCGCGACGATCCAGCCACCGAGGCCCACGAGTAACAGCGCTACGGGCAGCGCCAGCAGAAATCCGTTGCGAATGCGATCGAGTTCGGCACGCGCGCCGGCGTAGTTCAATCCGATGACCAGCGTGGTGTCGTCCGTGCCGAGCAGGCCGAGCCGCCACGGCGTGCCCGCGACTGTCACGGTTTGGAACTTCGGAATCTTGGTGAATGTCGCCTGACCTCCGCCGGCGCCCGGACCGAAGCCGCGCCCAGCGCCGCCCCGTCCGCGGCCCGCCCCGCCGCCAATAGTGGTGGCATTCGGGTCATCCTCCAGTTGACAATCGAGCTGGTCGGCAACCAGTTCCTTGGGCCAGCCCGAGGAAGTATGCAGGATTGCACCGCCGGTATCCCGGACCAGCAGGATGATTTGATTTTCATGGGCTGAGCCGAAGATGAATTCCAGCGCGTCGTCGAGCCGCTGGTAATTGCCGCGATTGGCGATCCACCCGGGATGCCGCGCGCCCAGCGAACGAATCTCCGTGTCCACGCTTTCGAGTTTCTGGCGATTGAGCAACAACCAGGCGGCGAAACCAAACGCCAGCAGCATCACACCCGAGATGGATGCCGAGAGCAGCGCGATCTTGAGCCGGGAAGTCATGCGGATTGGGCCGATGGCCGGATGCGGTAACCGACGCCCCGGATGGTTTCGATCAATTTGTCCGCAAAGTCGCTGTCCACTTTCTTGCGCAGGCGCTGGATGTAAACGTCCACGAGATTCGTGCCCGGATCGAAGTGGTAATCCCACACGCGCTCGGTGATTTCGACCCGCGTGAGCACCCGTCCGGGCGAGCGCATCAGATGCTCCAACAGCGAAAACTCGCGTGTGGTGAGTTCAATCTTTTGGCCCGCGCGGTTTACCTCACGCGTGAGCAGGTTCAATGAAAGATCGGCAACGGCAAGGAGGCTTTGACCTTTGCCGGCGGCTCGACGCGTGACCGCGTGCAGCCGGGCAATGAGCTCCTCGATGTGAAACGGTTTGGTGAGATAGTCGTCCGCACCGAGGTTGAGTCCTTCGAGGCGTTCGTTGAGTTCGCTGCGGGCGGTCAACAAAATCACGGGCAGCGGATGCTTCCGGTCGCGCAGGTTGCGCAAGATGCTCAAGCCGTCCCGGCCCGGCAACATGATGTCGAGCACCGCCACATCATAGGGGCGCGTGGTGGCAAGCGTGAAGCCATCGTCGCCCCGGTAGGCGACATCCACGATGAAGCCCTGCGCCTCGAGCCCGTTGCGGACAAACGACGCGATCTTCTTTTCGTCTTCAACCACCAGAACTTTCACAGCAATCCCACTATTTCTGAGCCACGAACCTGACTGGAAGTCACAAACGAAATCCAAGCGGCGAAGGTCAGCCACTCAATAGCTCATTTTGTCCAATTTCACATTGCCGCGGAAAATCCAGTAAATGCTCACGGTGTAGGCGAGCACGATCGGCACGCCGATCAATGCTGAGCGGCGGGTAAATGTAGTGAAACGAAATGGTGGCGGCGAACTGGAGGCGGGACAGTGTGAGCACGTCCATGTGCAGAGGAATTAACAGCCGTCGCGAGTGCGGTCAATCTTTCTGCACTGCGAATACCGTTCCGGCCGCGCCGCGCCATTACGGTCAATGATGCGGGCTATTTCGCTGCATTGTCAGGGTGCTTCGGCGCGGTGGCAGTTACTCTTTCCCGCTGACAATTTTTTGTGCTTTCTCAAACGAACCTAGGTTGAATACATTCGTATAGCCCATCGCGCGCAGTTCGGTTTGGGCGATGCCGCTGCGGCGTCCTGTGCGGCAATGCAGCAAGATCACCTGACTCTTATTGGTGACGGCGGTGGGGAGTTTGGATTTAATTTCATCGAGCGGGATATTGGTGACGCCCGCGAGACTTTTCGCTTTGAACTCCTCGACCGTACGCACATCCACCACGAGCGCGCCGCGTTTCAAGTGTGCTTGCGCTTCCGCTGCGGAGATTTCCGCGCGCCCGCGAGTGGCCAGCGTCACCGCCACGAGCAACAGTCCGGTGAACCAGAGTTTGGATTTGGTTGTCGTCATAAATCAGGATGCTTTTCCCGCCAACGTTGACGGAGCGCGTCATGCAACTTCGCGCGAAACGGAACGGGCAATTCGTATGGCGCGCCGTTCTTGTAGAGCGTGATGGTTTTGCGAATGTTGTCCACCACGACCTGGCACGGATCGCAGCCGGCCATGTGCTGTTCGAATTCCGTGCAGATGGCGGGATCAACCGTGCCATCCACGTATTCGTTCAACAGTTTTAACAACTCTTCGCACTTCATGAGGTTTGGATGCTTTGAGCCGGAATCGGATTAAAAGTTACAAACTAATTTTCTCGCCCCGCACAGGCGCGGCAGGAATCGTGGGGTGCGCCGGGCGTAATCCGCGTAGCCGGAAAAGGTTTGGCGTAGGATCGCCTCTTCATGGCGCGCCTTGGCGTGAAAGAAGGGAATCAAGGTTATCGCCGCTACTAACGCGGCGATGCTCTGCCAGATCATTGCCCAGCCGAGCGACGCCAGCATCACGCTGGTGTAAAGCGGATGCCGTACGCGCGCATAGATGCCGCGCTGCACCAGTTGCGAGCCGGGGCGCGGCTGCGGAAACGGCGTGCGGTTTTTCCCCAACACCATGACGCCCGCGATGCCCAAATAGCCACCGAGAGAAAATAATACGAAGCCGGTCACAATCACTGTGGTGCGAGTCCAATTCCCTGGATACCTCACAGCCAACCCAACGGCGGCGAGCATCAAGATGGATTGCGCTACGACCCACCAGCCGCCGCGGGCTGTGAAGCGCTTGGGTGAATGCCGTTCAGTCATGGTGAGGGTGGCCGCGGTGCAGGCGTTTGGCGGGGTCGCCAAGTTTTTGCGTCAGTTCTTCGCGCAATTGCAGTCGGGCGCGGAGCAAACGCATTTTCACATTGGATTCGCTGAGATTGAGCGCGGCGGCGGTTTCCGCGACCGACAATCCCTCCACGTCCCGCAGCAAAAAGACGAGACGATGTTTTTCATCGAGTTTGGCGAGCGCGTCATCAAGCAAGCGTTGCGTTTCGTGGCGCTGCACGAGTTGTTCGGGCGACTGTTTCCAGTCCGCGATGTATTCCGGGTGCGGAATCGAATCGTAATCCTCGCGCGGTTCAGTCGCTGCCTCGAGCGAGACGGTGGCGAGCCCTTTGCGTTTGCGAATGACTTTGAGCGCCGCAAATGTGGCGATGCGATAGAGCCAGGTGGCGAAGCTGGATTCTTCCCGGAACTTGGCGAGGTTTTCGACGGCGCTGAGAAAAGCTTGTTGCGTGACGTCCTCGGCATCGTGGGGATTTTGCAACATCCGATATGCGAGCGAATAAATTTGTCGCTCATGGCGCGTGGTGAGTTCCTCAAAGGCCGCGAGGTCGCCGGCTTTGGCGGCAACAACGAGTTCGGCATCGGAGGCGCTCGGGTTCACGCTGGAGAATGTGAGCAAAGGCAGGCGACTTTACGAGCGCGAATCGCGGTGCGGGCTGATGGCGCATCAAAAAATCTCGCAACAACGGCGCCGGGCCGCTGCTGCGAGTTGCGTCCCCCGCGGGAGACTTCCCCGGTTAGTCCTTGGCTAACTGAATTTTCGTGGGCGTCAGGAGCTGTTTTCCATCCGCCGTGTGCACTGTGCCCGTAACGGTCACAGCCTGGCTGCTAGCGCAGAATTTTTTACCGATGTCCTTGGTCACCTCGTTGGCTACGAGATGGTAGGTGGTTTTCTTGCCATCGGCTTCCGCAGTGACCGTCATCTGGCATTGCTGGGCTTCCTTCGTGACGCACTTGGCGCAGGCGCCCTGGCCGGTGATGGTTTTGGTAGCCTCGGCGGCGGCCCAACTGAGTTGGGCGGCCACGAGCATGCCGGTTGCGGCTAACACAATCATGATGGTCTTTTTCATTTTAGGTCCTTTCGTTTTTTGCCGCCGCCCCGCCACGGTGGTCGGAGCGCGGCGGCAAAATCTTTTATCGCGTTGCGGCGGCGTGGGCCGCGTGTTTTACGGGTGCGGCAGCTTGAAGGAATCCGGTTTCTCATACCGCTCCCGGAACTGGCGCAGAAATTTCGGAAGGCCCGGCGGAATGTGGCGCACGGTATCGTTGCGTCCGGTCAGCCGTTGCAACCGCCGTTCCTTTGGTTCGGCGAGCAACTCCTGCATGACTTCGAGCAGCGCGGCGACGTCCAGCGGTTTCTCCAGCAATGCTCCCGCACCGGCGGCGACGGCGCTGCGATATTTATTCGCCTGTCCGGTGATGAGGATGATCGGCAGCGTCGGATGCTTTCGGGTGATCTCCTCAAACACCTCCCAACCACTTTTCACCGGGAGGCCCAGATCCAGCACCAACAAATCGATTGGTTGCGTGGCAAATTGCTTCAGCGCGGTTGGGCCATCGCTCGCCCGCACAGTTTCGTAGCCTTCCTGCTGCAAGACTTTGCAAACCGATTCGCGGACCGGGGCATCGTCATCAACCACCAGCACTTTCATGATGCATCCTCACACAAGTTGCGCGGAGCAAGACGTGGCGGTCGCGGTTCAAAACCACCACCGCACGCCGAGGCCGACGGTGAAGCCGCCGCGCGTGGACGGCGCAAAATCAATAACCGGACCGGCTTCGCAAAACACGTCGATGGGCAGATCATCGAGCAGGTAGGAAACGCCGATGGGCAGGCGGAGGCCGACACGATCTTCCTGATTGTCGCGGAATTTTATCCGCGCGCCGACGCCGGCATAAACGGGCAGTTGCCCGTCCGGCACACTAAACAGATCAAATTTGTGCCACAAAATGTCCGCGTGCAGATGGGGATCGGTTTCGCGATGAAAGCCCCAGCCGAATCCGCTGTCCACGGCGAGTGAGTCGGTCAGAAAATACTTCAGTGATAATCCAGTCGGCTCGCCCAGCATGAGTCCGACGCCAAAGCGTCCACTGGGGTCGGCAGAATAATTGGAGGCTGAAGTCGATGACGATGTGAGATTCACGGGGCTGGTGTCGGCGGAACTTTGTCCCGCCAGCGCGGCGACGAGGATGGCGGTGAGAGGGAGTTTCATAATTTTTATTCCTTTCGCTTGAGGACAGTGAACGGGGCGATGCGTTACAGCCGGAGAATGGCGCCGCACTCTGGCGGTTGGTCGATTTCCGGCGGGGGTACGGTGCGACGGCGGCGCGAGGCAGCACACGAAATGCTTCCACTTTGTATTTGTGCAGGTGAATCCGCTTTTTCATTTGAGTCGTTTTGGTTGTTTGGCTTGAACTTTCCAGGCCGCGCCCGCCATTAGCTTGGGTATGAATGGGAATAAGCGGTTGCCGTGCCAGTGGGGGCTGGCGATAATTTCGCCGCCCAATCAACGGTTAGCGGTTGCGAGGTTGTCGCGATGAACCCGATGGATGAAACAAATCCTACCACGAGTGGTCGCCGACGTTTCACCGTCGGCGAACCGAAAGTAAAACTGCGCCTTGCGGGGTTGGGCCTCACCGCGGTGATCAGTTCGCTGCTGATTCTCTGGGTGAGCCGCACCACGTGGGAACGCGTGGAGCGGTTGCAACAGGAGTTTGCGACATTGAAAGCGGACAGCTTTTATTTGGGCGTCCGGATGCGCAGCGGCATCGAGCGACTGAATGACACCTTGTTGCGTTATCGATTGCGCGGCGAGCAAGCGGATCTGGAGTTGTTTTATGCGCACGCCGCCGAGTTGACGCAATGGTTCAACGCGCGAAGCAATACGGCGGCGACGACCATGGAGCGGGAATTCTTCGATTATATGGCGCACGCGTACCAGGAGCATCTGGTGAATAGCACGAACGCGCTGCAGGCCAGCATCGGGTGGTTTCAAACCAAAGCCGGCGCGTTTCCCGCCAGTTACGAAAAAGTGCAATCCGAATCGCAGCACCTGCTCGACTTGTGCGATGCGTTCGTGCAGGAGCAACGGGCGGCCTTCGATGTATTTCTGGCGGACTCGAATCGCACGCTGACGACGTTCCAGCGGTTGCTGCAACTTTCAGTCTTGCTGATGCTGCTCCTGGCCGGTGCCCTGGTGATGATGGTGTATCGCGGCATGATCGCGCCGTTGCGTCATCAATTGACCGAAAGTCAGGCGATCATTGCGCGACAGGAAAAACTCGCTTCATTAGGCGTGCTGGCGGCAGGCGTGGCGCATGAAATTCGCAATCCGCTCACAGCGATCAAGTTTCGTTTGTTCAGTCTCAAGAAAGCGTTGCCGCCGGGCGACACGGACAATGAGGACGCCGCCATGATCGGCAACGAGATCACGCGGCTTGAACGCATCGTGCAGGACTTTCTGCGTTTCGCGCGCCCCTCTGAACCCGAGTTGGTGACCGTGCCGGCGCCGCGAGTGTTGCAGGAAGTGGCGGATTTGCTCCAACCGGAATTGGAAAAGAACGCGGTGGAATTAGTGGTCGCGCCGGGAGCGCCGGCCTGGTTGCGCGCGGACACGCAGCAAATCAAACAAGTCTTGATCAATCTGATTCAGAATTCCGCCGAAAGTATCGGACGCGAGGGGCGCATCACCTTGCGCGTGCGGCTCGAAGGCAAGCGCGAGGACCGGGTGGCGCTCGACGTCACCGATACCGGGCGGGGTATTCCGCCGGAAGTGCAACGCCGGTTGTTCGATCCGTTCTTCACCACGAAAGAAGGCGGCACAGGTTTGGGCTTGCCGATTGCCGCGCGAATTGTGGAGAAACATGGCGGCGAATTGCGATATCAGTCGGAAGCCAATCACGGCACGACTTTCAGCATTGTGCTGCCGCGCTTGAACGAAAATGAAACCTAAAATTTTGTTGATCGAAGATGATGCCGGCACGGCGGCCTCCCTGCAAAAAGTGTTGAGCGCGGAAGGCTACGAGGTGGATGTGGTCAGCCGCGGCGACAGCGGTTTGGAGCAGGCGCGGGAGCGTGATTATCACGTGGTGATTACGGATTTGCGGTTGCCGGGACTGGATGGTTTGGAACTCGTGGCGCAATTGCACGCGGCCAAACCGAAGCAACCCATCCTGCTCATGACGGCGCACGGCACGACGGAAACGGCGATCGAAGCAACGAAACTCGGCGCGTACGATTATTTGCTGAAGCCGTTCGATGTGGATGAACTGCTGGATTTGCTGGGCGCGGCGGTCGCGAACAGCCGGCTGATGTCCGAGCCGGTGGAAATGGGCGAGGCGAGCCGGGGGCGTTCGGCGATTGTGGGCCAGAGTCGGGCGATGCAGGCCATTTACAAGGAAATCGGTCGCGTGGCGGCGACGCCGGCGACGGTGCTGATTCGCGGTGCGACGGGCACGGGCAAGGAATTGATTGCGCGCGCGATATATCAGCACAGCGATCGCGCGGACAAACCGTTCATTGCGGTGAATTGTGCGGCGATTCCCGACGCGCTGTTGGAGAGCGAATTGTTCGGGCACGAACGCGGCGCGTTCACCGGGGCGCAGGCCCGGCGGATCGGGCGGTTCGAGCAGGCCAACAGCGGGACATTGTTCCTCGATGAAATCGGCGATCTGAACGCCAATACCCAGGGCAAATTGCTGCGCGTGTTGCAGGAGCGCAGCATCCAGCGGCTCGGCAGCGAAACGGATATTCCGGTCAACGTGCGCGTATTGGCCGCGACGCATCGCGATCTCGAGGCGGCAATTCAGGAAAAGGAATTTCGCGAGGATTTGTTTTATCGGTTGAGCGTGATGACGATTACCGTGCCGGCATTGAGCGAGCGCACCGAGGACATTCCCTTGCTCGCCAAATATTTCATTCAACGTTACGGCCGGGAATTGGGAATCGAATCGCCCGCCGTGCAGGCCGAGGCCATTGCCTTCCTGCAAAATCAACCGTGGCCCGGGAACGTACGCGAACTGGAAAACGTCGTGCGGCAGGCGTTGTTGTTGTCGCGCCCGTTCCCCATCAACCTGGAACATGTGCAACAGGTGTTGGCCAAAGCGCGCAAACCCGTGGCCAGCTCGCAACAAACGCATGCGGTTTACATCGCCGATCTGCTGAAGCGCGCCCAAAGCGGCGAAGTGCAAAATGTATATTCGCGGATGATTGCCGACCTCGAACCGGAATTGTTTCGCCAGGCCATCCAACTCGCGCAAGGCAATCAAGCCAAGGCGGCGCGCTGGCTCGGTGTCACGCGCTTGAAGATGCGCGAGAAACTGGTGCAATTCGGTTTGCATCAGGTGCGCGAAGATTCTGCCGCCTGATGGGCGCTGCCATCTTTGCGGGGCACTGGGTTTATCTGTGCCACGACTGGTTCGCATTGTTTCACACTTTCCGCAGCTTCCGCTTCGCGCCCGCCATTTCCGGCGGATTTTCCGATGTTTGGGGTGGCGGCACGCGATTTGCAAAAACAAGATCGTCGGGCAGTTGTTGCGAGACGCTGCCGGACCGGCGAAACCAATTCTTAATCCATTAACGAAAGGCCGGAGCATGAAAACTACATTGACACGAGCGGTATTACCTTTGGGCGTGGCCATCGCCACTTTGGCGGGCGGCGCGCGCGTGTCGGCGGATGGCCAGAACACCTCCGCCCAGAAACCAAAAGATGAAATGGAATCTTACGCGGGGACCGTGCTGGCTGTGAAGCCCGAGGAACAATCTCTCAAAGTGAAGGGATTTATTTTCAGCAAAACCTTCAATCTCTCCGACGCATGTCGCATCGAGATGGAAGACGAGCCAAATGCGGCCTTGAGCGATTTGCGTCCGAGCCACAAGGTCGAGGTTTATTATCAGGATGTGCAGGGCGTGTTGGTGGCGAGCCGCATCGTGCAGCACAACCTGACGCTTGACGGGTACATCAGCAGCATTGATCCGGGCGAACGCAAGTTGACGATCAAAACCGGGGCGACAAAACGCGAACTCGTCGCGGCGGAGCATTGCACCATCGTGCTCAAGGATGAAAAAGTCGGTACGCTGGAAAATCTGAAAGTCGGCCACGCGGTGACCGTGGCGTATGAGTCCGGGCAAAACCCGTGGGTCGCGCGGAAGATCGAGCAATCCGCCGAATCGTTCGTGGGCACGATTCAAGCCATTGACGCCACGAAACGCACGGTGAAAGCGCGCAGTTTCATGGCGGAGAAGAAATTCAATCTCGCGGACAATTGCCGCATCGTCGTGGCGGGCGAGCCGGATGCGAGCTTGCGGAATTTGCGCATCGGCGACCGCGTGGAATTCAGTTTTGAAGACGCCAATGGAGTGCTGGTGGCCAATCGGATTGGCCTCAATCCGAATGCCTCGGAAGGGGACCGTTCCCAAACCGCCGGCCTGAACAAATAGAGCCGGACGGAAGCCGCGCGGCTGAGGTTGCGCGGATGCAACGTGCTGTCGAACCCGGAGCGGCATTTCGCTCGTGGCTTCGGCAGCACTTTTTGTTGTTCAGGGTAACGGCGGCACCGGCAGGCTGAAGGCAAACACCGCGCCGCCGTCGGGTTGATTGCGCGCGGTGATGCGGCCACCGTGATCTTCAACGATCTTCTTGCAGATGGAGAGTCCCAGTCCGGACCCATGCGCTTTGCCATGCGTCGCGAAGGGTTCGAACAAGCGGTCGGCGATTTCCGGGGCAATTCCCGGGCCGGTGTCGGCGAGTTCGGTGATCAATTCCTCGTTGGTCAGCGTGAATCGAAGCGTCAATTCGCCTTCGGTCGGCATCGCTTCGGCGGCGTTGTGGGCGAGGTTGTAAAACACGCGCCGCAGCCGTTTGGCGTCAACTTGTAGCGTTACTGCTGGCGGCGGGTTCGCGCAGTGCAAAGCGACGGATCGATATTCGAATTCCGGCCGCAGTTCGCCGACGAGTTGTTCGATGAAGCGAGCGTAGTTCACCGGCTTGAGCGCAATGGCCTGGCCGCCCTGGGTGAACTGCAACATGTCGGTGATCAAATCGTTGATGCGATCCAATTGCCGGTTGATCCGCGCCTGTGCCGTGGCGCGGGTGGCATCTGTGGCGTCGGCCCGGGCAAACATCTCGGTCGTCAGGCCGATGATGTTCAATGGGTTTTTCAAATCGTGGATGATGGAGCGGGCGAAGCGGCCCACCGCGGCGAGTCGTTCGGCCTGCACCACTTCCCGGAGGTAATGCTGATTGAAATCGCGCAGGCGATGGCTGACGAGTTGCAGCAACGCGGACGCGAGGGCGGGGGAGCGTTCGATCAAGGCCCGCATTTCCGCGCGGTCGAGAAACGCGACGGTGGTCGGTTGCACGGCAGTGGCGCAGGCCGAGCGGGGCAATTGCTCGATGATCGCCATTTCCCCGAAAATTTGCCCCGGGCCGACTTGCGATAACACCTGGCGTTTTTCGTTGTTGAGCAAGCCGGAGATTTCCACGAGCCCGCTGAGCACGACATAAAGTCCATCGCCGGGGTCGCCTTCGCGGAAGATTTCCCGGCCCGCCGTGAAGCTGCGTTCCTGCGCGACCGCGCGAACCGGCCCGAGTTCGTCCGGAGCAAGCAGGCGAAATAATTCTGCGGATGCCAACTCGACCATGCGGGCACTCTAGGAGAAATCGTCCCGGCGTAAAGTCCGAAGCCGCCGCGGGACCACAACCGGACGATCTGGCGCGCAGCTAGATGGCGCGCTTTTCCGGGGGCGCGTGACATTCGCGTAGGCCGATCATCTTTTGCGCTTCGACGTCCCACACTTTGAGACGCAGGCAGCGGATGATATCGCGCGGATGCAACGACGTGGTTTTGGGTGAGTCCAATTCTGGCAGAGCCGCTTTGGCTTCGGGCAGCCGATAAAACGGGATGCGCGCGTTTAAGTGATGGATGTGGTGATAGCCAATGTTGGCGGTAAACCATGTCATCAGTGGGTTCATCTGCATGAAACTGGAAGATTCCAAGGCGGCTTTTTCGTAAGCCCAGCCAGCCCGGTCACAAAAGGAAACGCCGGGGAAATTGTGTTGGGCGTAGAACAGGTATGTGCCCAGGCCGCCGGCGACGAAATATGGGACGACCAACGCCACCAAGAGATCGGTCCAGCCGCAAAAGTAAACCAGCACGGAGCCTAAGACCAGATGCAGGAGGAAGGCCAGCAGGCAGTCGAAGTGTTCCCGCGGTTTGTTGAAGAATGGGTAGAGACACATGCCGTAGAGAAAAACGGAGACATACCCGAATAGAATGGTCAAGGGATGCCGCATGAATAGGTAGCGAAAGCGAACGGCGGGACTGGAGCGCAGGTATTCGTCCCGTGTCATGATGGGAAACGAACCAATGTGCGCGCTGCGCAACTTGGAATTGTGCTTGTGATGATAATTGTGGGAACTGCGCCAAATGCTGCTGGGGCTGATGGAAAAAACGCCGAACCCGCGCATCAGGAGTTCCGCGAGCCGGGACTGGGCCAGGATGGCGTGATGTTGTTGGTCGTGATAAAGCACGAACAGGCGCAGCATGAGCAAGCCCGCGAGCACACCACACCCCAGTTCGCCGAAGAAATTAAAATCCACCACCGCGCCGGCCCAGGCGACCGCCAAGAACGCCGCTGTCGAAAGCAAATACCACCAACTGCGGCGGGGAATGTCGGCTGCAAATTGTTTGGTGGCCAGGATGAGTTCTTTGCCGGTGCGCATTTGTTTTTGTCGCGTGGATAGTGGCAAAGATTCGGCGTTTGTCCATGACGACCTTGGGTGATGGCGACAGATCTCAGCTGGGCGTTCTCATGCCCGTTGCCATTTCGTCTCGCGGCCGGTTGCTCCGGCACCGATCCGGCAACGGGGCAAAATCAGGCCAGCCGCCTTTTTGATCACAGTGCCGGCGTGCGTACGCGATAGAAGCGTTGGGCAAAATTCGCCGCATTGGGATCAACGAAGTTCGCGCTGCCATTGGCGCCGGGAGTCACCGAGCCGATCGCGGCCCAGGTCTTCAAGTCCTGCGTTGCTTCGATGGTGTAGCTTTGACCGGTCACGCCTTCGATGTTCAGCACCATTTGGGCCCCGGTATTGGCCGCAATTTGCAGCCGCGAGAACGAAACGGTGTAACTGACTTCATTGGAAAAGGCACTCTCCAGTCCGCCCGCGTCGTGCGCGGTGATCGCGAAATAGTAAGTTGTGCCATTCACCAAACCGGTGATGGTGGTGGCGCTGGTGCTGCCCACTAAAACGCTATTGGTGTATTGGCCCGAAACGGCGCCGTAGTAGAGGCGATAACCGACGACATTGGTGTCCGGGCTCGGATTCCAGGCGAGACTGACGCTGGTCGGATCGGAGTCGGCCGCGTGAGCCAGCGTCGAGCCGAGCGCCAGGACAAACATTGCCAGCCATAGGCGCCAGCCGCGCCACCCGTCGCGCCGCGTTTGTCCTTGTTCGCCCGCGTGGTGAATCCGCCGGCCGCGCGGGGCGAGCGTCATGGCTGCGGATCCGAACGAATGTGTGTTGGTTGATTTCATACTGCCGCTTTGCATAGCACGGGGGTGTCCAGACTCGCGCAATCGCGTTGAGGAAGTTCCTTGGGCCGGATCAGAAGTTCCCTGAGGTCAGAATTCGCCGGCACAAAACGGACTCTCGGAGAGGGGATTGTTACGGATGCCAACCGACCATCGCGACCGTAAGGGCGTGTATCAGGATGGCAAATCCAAGCTAATGACCTTGATGTAACCAATGGTCTGTGGCGGCAGGGTGGGGCGGCGTGCTATTTTTGAACGAGAGTTTGTTCAAAGTCCGGTGCTCAACCAGGTCCAGGTGTCCGTAGTGGCTCCGCAGGAACAAGCGCACATCACATGAAACCTTCGCCCTTGCGCATTCTTCATTTGGAAGACAATCCCGTCGATGCGGAGTTGATTCAGCATCAATTGGAGGCGGGCGACATTGTCTGTCAGATTACGCGCGTGCAAACGCGGGCGGATTTTGAAGGAGCGTTGCAGCGTGGGGGCATTGATCTAGTGCTGGCGGATTTTGCCATGCCAGGGTTTGACGGGATGGTGGCGATGAAGTTGGCGCGGGAACTCGCGCCCGAAGTGCCGTTCATCCTCGTATCCGGCACGGTGGGGGAAGAGTGCGCGATTGAATCGCTCACCAACGGTGCGACGGATTATGTTCTCAAGGGGCGGCTTTCCCGGCTTGTGCCCGCAGTGCAACGCGCCACCAAGGAAATCGAGCAACGCGCGCAACGGCGCCGGGCCGAACAATCGCGCGAGGAATACAGCCGCAAATTAAAAGCCTTGTCTCGTCGTTTGGTGGAAGCGCAGGAAACCGAACGCCGCCACATCGCCCGCGAATTACACGACGAAATCGGCCAAACCCTGACGCTGGCGCAACTCAATCTTCAAGCGGTCTTGACGCAGCCGGGCACGGAAGCGGTTCGCCCGCGCTTGCAGGAAAGTCTCGCCGCGGTTGAACGCGTCCTGGAGCAAGTTCACGACATCTCATTGAATTTGCGCCCCAGCATGTTGGACGACCTGGGACTGGAAGCCGCGTTGCGTTGGTACACCAATCGGCAGGCGGCATTGGTAGGCTTGCAGGTGAAATTCATCGTGCCACCCCTGACGCGCCGGTTGGATTCGCGGATTGAAACGGAGTGTTTTCGCATTGCCCAGGAAGCATTGACGAATGTCGTGCGGCACGCGCAAGCCAAGATGGTGACGGTGGAATTGCGGCGCACGGACGGACATCTGCGGCTGCGCATCGAAGACGACGGCGCGGGATTTGATGTCGAGACGCGACGTCAAAAAGCGGTGGCCGGCGGCAGCCTCGGCCTGTTAAGCATGCAGGAACGCGCCGCGCTCGCGGGGGGCGGACTGGAAATCAAGTCCGCGCCCGGCGCCGGCACTCAGGTCGAAGCGTGGCTGCCGCTCGAATGGCAAACGGAAGCAACAACGGCAACGCCCCATGAATAATACATCTCAACCGGTTCGAGTGATTTTGGCTGATGACCACACGCTGGTGCGTGCCGGGATGCGCGCCCTGTTGGAAAAATTGCCGCACGTCACCGTCACCGCCGAGGCCAACGACGGTCGCGAGGTGCTGGACCTCGTCAAAGCCAGCCCGCCCGATGTGGTGGTGATGGACATCGCCATGCCCGGGCTCAACGGCTTGGAGGCCGCCGAACGGTTGGCCGCAGAATTTCCGCGGGTGCGCATCATCATGCTCTCGATGCATCAGAACGAAGAATACGTCTGGCGCGCGCTCAAAACCGGCGTGGCGGCTTATCTGCTCAAAAAATCCGCGACGGCGGAATTGGAAACCGCGCTCCAACGCGTCATCAGCAACGAAGTCTATTTGAGCCGCGAAATTTCCGAACGCTTGCCCAAGGCCTTTCCGCTCGAAAGTTTGGGCCAGTTGAAATCGCCGCTGGAACAACTCACGGGTCGGCAGCGGGAAATTCTCCAACTGATTGCCGAAGGTCAGAACACCAAGCAAATCGCGGATTTGCTCAAGATCAGCCCCAAAACTGTCGAGTATCATCGCATGAAACTCATGACCACCTTAAATGTGCATGACGTGCCGGGATTGGTGCGGTTCGCTTTGCGCGTGGGTTTGATCCAGGCCGAAACCTAAGCTGCTGCCGGTCCACGCTGGAAGCGCAAGAAAGCCATTGGCGGAATGAACTTGCCCCACTAATCTGCCGCCGTGTTGCTTTGGAGCCGCTACCTTGGAGTTGTCATTCTCGCGCTGGGCGGGGCTGTTGTGGCCCCGGCGCAAATTGATCCCTACGCTCGCAATCTCCTGCAACTCGGTTACGACCAACCGCTGGAAGGCCGCGGGCCGCAGGCGCTCTACGCCTACTATTACTACAACAACCCGGAATTGTTTCAGAACACCAATCGCGCCTTGCGGGTCGCCGTCGCGCCGGTTTATTTCGACGGTGAACTCGGCTTTCGCGAGCTGCTTTCGCCGCACACGGACCTCGGTTTGGGCATTAGCGGCGGGGGCTTCAGCGACAATTACTACGAAGTGCGGCGTGGCCACTATCGGCGCGATGAAAGTTTCGAGGGCTACGGCGGTGGCGGCGCGCTGAAAGTTTATCATCTCGTCAATCCCGAGCAGATGATTCCCCTGCACGCCGTGGTGCACGGCGGGTTTCACTACTCGACCTATGCTCGCACCGAAGACACCTCGCCCATCTTCGAGTTGCCGGATGACGACCTCAATCCCTACGTGCGGGCGGGTTTCCGTTTGGCGGGAAAAGAACCGTTGCTCTATCCCGATCTGGCGATGGAACTATCCGTTTGGTACGAGCGGCAATGGCGTCTGGATGCCAACGATTACGGATTCGCGAACGATCGGCGCAACCAGTCAGCCGTTGAACTGTATTGGCTGTACGCTTGCTTAAATTACGCGTGGACCAACACGGGTCATCAGTTCGCGTTTGCCTTTACGGCGGGAGACTCCCAGAACGCGGATCGCTTCAGTTCCTGGCGGCTCGGTGGCGTGTTACCGCTCGCGGCGGAATTTCCCCTGAGTTTGCCGGGGTATTATTACCAGGAGATTTCAGCCCAACGCTTCGCGCACATGGCCGCAAGCTACGTGATCCCGTTATCAGACGATCATTCGTGGCAACTCCGCTTCGGCGCCGCCAGTGCTTACGTGGATTACACGCCGGGCCTGGGTCAAACCGGCCACTGGCACACCGGCGTCGGCCCGGACCTGTCTTACACGTCGCCGAATGATTTCTGGCGCATCATTCTGCGATATGGCTACGGCTTTAATGCCGAGCGCGACGGGCGCGAAGGCGCGCATAGCGTCGGCCTTTTGTGTCAGTTCAATTTTGGTCCGAAGAGAAGGACTCAGCAGGCGAAGTAGCAGTCACTTGCATTTCTCCCTGAATCAGCCGCGCGTTGAGCCCGCGCGCGTGTCATTTCAACGGTTTCAACGGCTGCGCTTCCCGCGCTTGAATCGGCACGGCGCCACTTTGCTTGAAGATCATCGCCGCCGTCCCCACCATCAGCGCCAAACCGAATATCCCGAAAATCAACCGCATCCGGAAGCGCATCGCGCGCCCGCGATTGATCAACTCCGGGAAAAACAATCGCCCCACCTGAAACACCAGCGAGTTCGGGTTGAGGTAATCGGGATTGCGCCCCACGCGCGGCTTGGAACTGAAACGTTTCACGACGTTGTTTCATCGGCAAAATCAGCGGGTGCACTTAGTGATTTTTTGAAGTTTCAACCGCGCTGATTTGCATGATTTCCCAATATGCTGACACGCCCCGGCTTGCGGCAAAACTCCCGCTCCGGCGCGCGTCCGTCACAGGAAAAACTTCGACTCGCCTCCCGTCCTGATTCCGCTATCTTGCCCGCCTGATTTTTAACCTGTTGCAGGTTGAAAGTTGCAAGTTGCAGGTTCGCCCCGGCGCGCGTCCCCAACTTTCAACCTTCAACTTTCAACCGGTAACTTTTGCCATGACATCAACGCAGATCCGCCAATCGTTCTTGAATTTCTTCAAGTCCAAGCAACACACCATCGTGCCCTCGTCCTCGCTCATGCCGGACAGCCCCAACCTGCTGTTCACCAACGCCGGCATGAACCAGTTCGTGCCCATCTTCCTCGGTCAGACCAAGTGCCCTTACACGCCCGGTCGCGCCGCCGACACCCAGAAATGCATCCGCGCCGGCGGCAAGCACAACGACCTCGACGACGTCGGCCTCGATACCTATCACCACACGTTCTTCGAGATGCTCGGCAACTGGTCTTTCGGCGATTACTTCAAAAAGGAAGCCATCGACTGGGCATGGGAACTTGTCTTCAAGGTCTGGAAATTTCCGGCCCAACGCCTTTACGCCACCGTCTTCTGCCCGTATCTCGGCGAACCCGGCTGGGAAAAGAAATGGGCCGTCGAACTGGAACAAGTCATCGCGCTCTCGATGACCTCCTCCGACTTCATCGCGCCCAACCCAAACGCGTCGCCGTTTGAAGTCGCCGATCAGGAAGCGGCCATGTATTGGGCCAAAAAATTTACTGCCGCCGGTTGCGACCCGAAAGTCCACATCATCCCCGGCAACAAGAAAGATAATTTCTGGATGATGGGCGAAACCGGTCCGTGCGGGCCCTGCACTGAAATCCATGTGGACCTCACCCCCGACGGCGACACGCGCGGCTCGCTCGTCAACAAAGGCGACGCCCGTTGCATCGAGATCTGGAACAACGTCTTCATCCAGTTTAACGCGAATCCGGACGGCACATTCGCGCCGTTGCCCGCCAAACACGTGGACACGGGCATGGGCTTCGAGCGCGTCACCAGCATCATCCAGGGCACGAAGGGCCTGACTGATTTCAAGACCGCGAAGATTTCCAACTACGAAACCGACATCTTCCGCCCGATCTTCGACGCCATCGAAAAACTCAGCGGCAAACGCTACGGCTCGACGTTGCCGAAGACCGGCAGCACCGGCGACACCGAGCAGGAGAAGATTGACGTGGCATTTCGTGTTATCGCCGATCACATCCGCACGTTGAGCTT
>CAZKMR010000087.1:0-21002 GCA_964553795.1 uncultured Bifidobacterium sp.
CGCCTGGCTGACGCTGAAATCGCCATGGCCGCCAAATCCAAAGTGCCGGATTTCAATCTCGGACTCATGGCCGACGTGAAAGCGAATCCAACGATGTTTCGTCCGCTCGCCGGGATGACCTTGCCCATTTGGCGCGACAAGATTGCCGCGCAAATCGCCCAGGCCCAGGCTAAAAAGCGCGCCGCCGAAGCGCGATTGAACAATGAACAGATCATGCTCGCCGTGGATTTCGCGATGAAGAGTTATGACTATCGCGAAGCGACTCGTAATCTCGCGCTGCTTCAGGACCAGCTCATTCCCAAAGCGCGGCAGTCGCTGGAGATTGCGCGGGCCGGCTATCTCGCCGGACAAATTGATTTTTTCAACCTCGTGGACGCGCAGCGCGCCTTGCTCAACTTTGAACTGACCGAGGTCGAAGCCCGCACCCGCCGCGAAATCATCCTCGCAGAATTGTCCCTGTTGATCGCCGGCGTGCCGCCTGCGGGCGCGCCAGTCCTTGCCACTTCCCAAACTGAATCCGTAACCATCACAAACTCAAATCGCCATTGAACTATGAAATTCATCGCCAAATACATTCAAGTCATCGGACTGCTGATGCTCACCGGTTTTGTCGCTGCCGCCGCGGCCCTTTATTTCGATGTGCCCGCGCGGACCGCAAAACCTCGAACCGCTGCACCCGTTGCTGCTCCGACGCCAACTCACGGCGACAGTCATGCTGGCTGTAATCACGGTCCAGCCGGTGTTGCTGCCGCGACCGAACCGTCCGCTGCTTCAGGCTGCGGTCATTCCGGTGGCGGCTGTTGTTCAGGCAAGACCGAAACCCCCGCTCGTCCCGTCGGTGGTTGCACGCGGGAACTCGTCGCCGAAACTGAGCCCGCTACGCCTTGATTGATCATGAAAACCAAACCGCTGTTCCTTTCATTGCTCGCCCTGGTTGTTGTGGGGACGTTCGGACTGTTCTTCACCGGCTGTTCCAAGGGCGATTCCGCTGCTGAAGCGAAGACGCTCTACAGTTGCGGCATGCACCCGCAGGTGATTCAGGATCATCCCGGCAACTGCCCGATTTGCGGCATGAAACTCACGCCCGTCCGCAAACAGGGCGGGGCGACGGCGGGCGCGGAAGGCGGCTCGGGCGTGGTGAAGTATTACAAGTCCACGATGGTTCCGGGCGAAGTCAGCGACACGCCGCGCAAGGACAGCATGGGCATGGACATGGTACCGGTTTACGAGGAGGAAGCCGCGATGGATGCCACAATCAGCATTGATCCGGTGACGATTCAAAACATGGCGCTCCGCACCACTGTGCTCACGAACGGCCCGCTGCGGCGGGTCATTCGTACGGTAGGAACGGTTGATTACGACGAAGCCGCGCTGGCTGACGTGACGACCAAGTTTAAGGGCTGGGTGGAAAAACTTTACGTCAACACCACCGGCGCGCAGGTGCATCGCGGCGATCCGTTGTTTGAGGTGTATTCGCCCGAACTCTACAGCGCGCAAACAGAATATTTGCTGGCTTTGCGGGCGGGCACGAATTCCGGCGGCGCGGCGCTGCGCGAAACCGCGCGAACGAAACTCAAATTCTGGGACATCTCGGACGCGCAAATAGCCGAACTGGAAAAAACCGGTCAGGCGCGCAAGACGCTGCAAGTCCTCGCGCCCATTGACGGCTTCGTCGTCGAGAAGATGGTGGTGGAAGGCCAGATGGTGGATGCCGGGATGAAGCTGTATCGGCTCGCGGATCTCGGCCTGGTCTGGGTTCACGCGCAAATCTACGAACAGGATTTGCCCTTCATCCGGCTCGGGCAGGAAGCTGTCGTCAGCCTCACGTATTTGCCGGATCGGAAGTTTCGCGGCCGCGTCACTTACATTTATCCGAATCTCGATCCCAAGACACGCACAGCACAGGTGCGGATGGAGTTTCATAATCCCGGATACTTTCTCAAGCCCGGAATGTTTGCGTCGGTGGAATTGACTTCCGAACTGGCGCGGTCGGTGTTGCTTGTGCCGGACATGGCGGTGTTGCGCAGCGGCACGAAGGACGTCGTATTCGTGGCGGTTGACAGCGGCAAGTTCGAGCCGCGCAACGTGAAGCTCGGCACCCGCGCCGAGGATGACATGATTCAGGTACTGAGTGGGCTGACGGCAGGGGAACGCATCGTCACGTCCGGGCAATTCCTGCTCGATTCTGAAAGTCAGTTGCGCGAGGCGATTCAGAAAATGTTGCACCCGTCACAGCCCGGCACGCCTGCGACTGATCATGCTGACCATACGATGGCGGAAACCCAGTCCACTGAGACGACCGGTGCCGCGGCCAGCAAAACCGTTTATCTCTGCCCGATGCCAGAACATGTGGCGATTCAATACGATCATTCGGGCAATTGCCCCCTTTGCGGCATGACGTTGGTGCCGGTGTCCGGCGATGTGCTCGAAAAGATTCAGCCCGGTGGTGCGGTCGAATACTACACCTGCCCGATGCCCGAACATGCCGACGTCAAACTCGATAAGGGCGGTAAATGCCCGCGCTGTCGCATGACGTTGATTCCCGTGATGCCGCGTGCGCCCGAGCCGCAACCCGAACCGGTCCAACCGGAAGCGGCGTTGCCGACGCTCCACACCTGTCCGATGGCTTCGCACGCGCACGTCGTCAGCGAGCAACCAGACAAGTGCCCCGAGTGCGAAATGAAACTTGTGCCCACCAGCACCGTGAAACATCAGAAACAGGCGGAAGCTAACTGGCGCAAACAACACCAACACTGACAAGGTAGGGGCGGGCAGTCCTCTGCCCGCCGCGGCGCGCACGGAGTAATGCGCCCTACCCTCAAATCCCATGCTCACACGCATCATTGATTTCTCGCTGAAGAATAAGTTCTTCATCATTGTCGCCACGTTGGTGCTCGTCGCTGGCGGCATTTACTCGGTCAAACGCATCCCGGTGGACGCGATTCCCGACCTCTCGGACGTGCAGGTGATCGTGTTCACGGAATTCGACGGCCAGGCGCCGAACATCGTCCAGGATCAGGTCACGTATCCCATCACCACGAAGATGCTCGCCGTGCCGCACGCGAAAGTCGTGCGCGGCTATTCGTTCTACGGGTTCTCGTTTGTTTACGTCATCTTCGAGGACGGCACTGATCCGTATTGGGCGCGGAGCCGGGTGCTCGAATACCTGAACGGGCTGAGCGGTCAATTGCCGCGCGGGGTCACGCCCACGCTTGGGCCGGACGCCACCGGCGTTGGTTGGGCGTTCATGTACACCTTGCATTCGAAGGAGCGCGACCTCCAGGAACTGCGCTCGATCCAGGATTGGAATCTCAAATACCAACTCACTGCCGTCGAAGGCGTGTCCGAAGTCGCGTCGGTCGGCGGTTTCGTAAAGCAGTATCAAGTCACCGTGGACCCGGTGAAGCTGCGCGCTTACAATCTGCCACTCTCGATGGTCGAGATGGCCATCAAGCGCAGCAGCGGCGAAGTTGGCGGACGCGCGCTCGAACTTTCCGAAAAGGAATTCATCCTGCGGGTCAAAGGTTACGTCAACAACGTCGAGCAATTGCGCCAAACCGCACTGGGCGTGGGCGAAAACGGCGTGCCGATTCTGCTGCGCGATGTGGCGACTGTTCAGCTTGGGCCGGACATGCGCCGCGGTATCGCCGAATGGAACGGCGAAGGCGAAACGGTCGGCGGCATCGTGGTGGTGCGCTATGGCGCGAACGCGCGTCAGGTCATCGCTGATGTGAAGAAGGCTCTCGATCAGGCGATGAAAGGCCTGCCCGATGACATTAGTTATGAAGTCGCCTATGACCGCAGCACGTTGATTGATCGGGCGGTCGGCACGTTGAATCGCACGCTGGTGGAGGAAAGCATCGTGGTGGCACTGGTCATCATCCTGTTCCTGTTGCACATCCGCACGGCGGCGATTCCCATTCTGATCCTGCCCATCGCGGTGCTGGTGTCGTTCATCATCATGTATTGGCAGGGCATCAGCTCGAACATCATGTCGCTGGGCGGCGTGGCCATCGCCATCGGCGTGCTTGTGGACGGCGTCATCATCCTCGTCGAGAACACCCACAAGCATCTCGAAGCTGATCATGGAAAGAAAAAACACTGGGACATCATCCGCGACGCGTCAGTGGAAGTTGGTCCAACAATCTTTTACGCACTGCTGGTGGTGACGGTGTCGTTCCTGCCGGTGTTCGCGCTGCAGGAACAGGAAGGGCGATTGTTCAAACCACTGGCGTTCACCAAAACGTATGCGATGGCTGCTGCCGCCGTGCTGGCAATCACACTTGCGCCGGTGCTCGCCGGATTCTTCATTCGCGGCAGACCGCGACCCGAGGAAAAGAATCCCATCAGTCGCTTTCTCATCTGGCTGTATCATCCGTGCATTGATTTCGTGATCAAGTGGCGGTGGGTGGTGGTTTCGGTGGCTGCCGCCGTCGTTCTCTGGGTTTTTGTGCCGTGGAACAAGTGGGTGGTGCAATCTCTGCCTGACGGACCGGCCAAGGAACTGGCGCGCAAAGCGAACAAGTTTTTCCCATATCAAAACATCGGCTCGGAGTTCATGCCCCCGCTGTATGAAGGCGATTTGCTCTACATGCCCACGACGTTCCCGGGCATCTCCACGACCAAAGCGCGCGAACTGCTCCAGCAGACCGACAAGATCATCAAGAGTTTTCCCGAGGTGCATCATGTCTTCGGCAAGATTGGTCGCGCTGAAACCGCCACCGACCCCGCACCGATGGACATGATCGAAACCACGATCATGCTCAAGCCGGAGAAGGAATGGCCCACCGTGGACATCACCGACGAAAACGGCAAAGTCATCGCGCGCCGCCCACGCACAGCGGACGAATTGACCGATGCGCTGAATCGCGCGGTGCAGTTCCCCGGCCTTAACAATGCGTGGACTATGCCGATCAAGACACGCATCGACATGCTGTCCACCGGCATCAAAACGCCCGTCGGCATCAAGGTCGCCGGGTCGGACTTGCGCGAGTTGGAGCGCATCGGCACGGAAATTGAATCCGTCATGCGCACCGTGCCCGGCACGACCAGCGCCTACGCCGAGCGTGTGATGGGCGGCACATACATCGAGTTCGATATCCGCCGCGAGGAGATTGCACGCTACGGTCTGAACATCGCCGACGTGCAGGACGTGTTGTCCGTGGCGCTGGGCGGAATGACCATCGCGACAACGGTGGAGGGCTTGGAGCGCTACGGGATCACGCTGCGTTACGACCGCGATTTCCGCTCCAACCTCGACGCGTTGCGCAACGAGATCCTGATTCCCACGATGGACGGCGCGCAGATTCCGCTCGGGCAACTGGCTGATTTGCGCGTCGTCAGCGCCCCGATGGCCATCAAGAGCGAATCCGCCGTGCCGAACGCGTGGATCTATGTGGACATCCGCGACGTGGACGTGGGCACGTACGTGAAGCGCGCCCAGGCCGCCGTGGATAAAGCCATCGCCGACGGCGTGATCCGCGTGCCGGCGGGCTACAACATTTTCTGGAGCGGCCAATACGAATACATGATCCGCGCCAAGGAGCGGTTGCTTGTGGTCGTGCCGATTACGCTGCTGATCGTTTCGTTCCTGATTTATCTCAGCACGCGCTCCGTCGTCAAAACCGCCATCGTGTTGCTGGCCGTGCCGTTCTCGCTCGTGGGCGCGTTCTGGCTGATTTACCTGCTCGACTACAACATGAGCGTGGCGGTGTGGATCGGATTGATCGCTCTCGCGGGACTCGACGCCGAAACCGGCGTGGTGATGTTGTTGTATCTGGATCTCGCTTACGAAGACGGTGTGAAGAAAGGCAAGATGCGCACGGCGGCCGATTTGAGCGCGGCGATTTATCACGGCGCGGTGAAGCGCATTCGCCCCAAGATCATGACTGCCGCCACGACCTTCATTGCGCTTGTGCCCATTCTCTGGAGCAGCGGCACCGGCGCCGACGTGATGAAACGCATCGCCGTGCCGATGGTGGGCGGTGTGTTCACCTCCGTGCTGATGGAGTTGCTGGTTTACCCGGCGATCTTCTACATCTGGCGTTTGCACACGATGCGAAAAGAATTACAAGCGACCGACTAATTTCACTGCCTCAACCCACCCATAGCTCGACCGCTAGATTCGCCCGGCGGCGTGAGAGCGGTCTGACAGTTTGCTTGCCAAGCCCGAGGGCTCGGCCCTTACTGACGCCGCCCGATGACGCCCAAAGCCAGCGCCGCAACCCAGAATGATGCGACAAACAAACTCCTGCCCTGGTGGCTGGGAGGCGCGGCATTCATTTGCTACGCAATCACGCTGAGTCATTGGATTTCGCTGCCCAGCCTCGGCCCGGTGACCACGCTGCTGAATGATTCGTGGCGGCAACAACCCGGTCGCCCGCTCGCGCTGCTGCTGTTTGGACCGTTGCGATTGCTTCCCGATCAATGGCTGCCCCTCATCGCCAATGTTATCACCGCGCTTCTCGCCGCCGTCACGCTTGTCCAATTGGCGCGCTCCGTCGCCATCCTGCGGCACGATACGGTGGCGGCGGATCCCATGCGCCAGCGTCCGGTCGGACTGCAACTATTGACCGGTCGGTGGGCGTGGCTGCCGCCGGCTCTGGCGGTGCTGACGCTCGGATTACAGCGCGGATTCTGGACGCACGCGACATCCGCGAGTGGGGAGCTGCCCAGTCTCTTGTGTGGCGCATTGGCGTTCCGCTGCGTGCTGGAATTCCGCCTCGCACCAAAGGAGACCTGGCTGTATCGCGGCGCGTTGGTTTATGCAGTGGGACTGACTGACAATTGGTTGCTGCTGGGTTATCTGCCGGTCTTTGTCGCTGCGATCATCTGGGTTAAGGGGTTCAGTCCATTTTTAGAACTGCGGTTTCTCGCGCGCCTGGGCGGTTGGGCCTTGCTGGGACTCAGCCTCTATTTGCTCGCGCCCACGTTGCTGGTGATCGGCTCAACCAACGAAACGAGCTTCTGGGCAGCGCTCAAAAGTTATCTGGTCACGCAGAAAAACTCCTTATTCCTGTTGCGCGGGCCGGCGTTTCGATTGTGGGCCCTGACCGCGCTCTTGCCGTTCTTGTTGCTGGCCGTGAAATGGCGTTCGCACTCGGTGCAACTGGCCGATGACACGCATCTCGGCGTTTTCATCACAAAAGCAACGGGCCACTTCATTCACACGCTATTCTTTGTTGCCTCGCTTTGGGTGGCACTGGAGCCGGTGTTCACGCCGCGCCAGCATGACTTGGGCATCGCGCTGCTCCTCTATCATTACTCGTGGGCGCTGGTGACCGGCTATTGCGCCGGCTATTTGTGGTTGTTTGCGCAACCCCGCGCCGGAAAAATCGCGCGCCGTTGGCCGGTCGGAGCGTTGTTCCTCATGTTGGTAATTGTACCCGCCGGATTGGCGTGGAAAAACTTGGGCGCAGTCCGTCTGACTAACAGCAACGGCTTGCGCGAATACGCCCGCCAGCTTCACGAGGACTTGCCGTCCGGCACCGCAGCCGTGCTCAGCGACGATCCGCTCGCGCTCACTTTGCTTCGCGTCGAAGCCAATCTCGCCAGTGCTAATAGAGAACTCTTGCCGATTAACACGCGGCTGCTGACTTGGCCCAGCTATCACCGGCAAATGGCGCAAAAGTATCCATCGCGCTGGCCCAAATCAGTAATCGAGGCCACGTCAGGAACGCTCGGACCGGCGGTGATGCTGGCGACGATTTCGCAAATTGCGAGCAATGAACCGTTGGTTTATTTGCATCCCAGCTCCGGACTGTTTTATGAAACGTTCAACGCCGCCCCGCACGGTTGGGCGCAATGTCTTTCGCCTCGAACTGCCGCGCCGCGCTTTGCTCCCGCCGAACTGATTTCCGCCAATGAACCGCGCTGGGAAACGCGCTGGAATGAACATTTGCAACACTGGGCGAAACTATTCGTCGCCGACCGGGAACACACGAGCATCTGGTCGCGCGCGCCATGGAATCGCTTGCGATTGTCCGAGCGCCCCAATGAAACCGCCGCCATCCTGAGTCGGGCCTATGCCAAAACGCTGAATCATTGGGCGGTGCAGTTGGCTCGCATGGACGAACGGACCAATGCCATCCAATGGTATCAACGCGCGGTGGCGCTGGACCCCGACAACCTGGCCGCGCGAATCAATCTGGAGTTCGCGGCGCGCCAGCAGCGCGGCGAGACGAATCGCCTCACACTGGCATGGGCGCGTACCAATTACGCCGACACGCTGGCCCAATTCGAAACCTGGGCCAACGTGATCAGTCGCTGCGGTCCAGTGGATGAACCGACGTTCCTGTTGCGCTCCGGTCGCATGTATCTTCACGCCGCGAATCCGCAACAGGCCCGCGATTGTTTCGCGCGCAGCGTCGCACTCGCACCCGATTGGGCCGCGCCGAAACTCTGGCTCGCCCAAACCCACAACGCCCTCGGCGATTCAGCAGCAGCCCTGAAGCTCACTGCCAATTTGGTCGCGGCAGAAACTTCGCTGCCAACCGCGGCGCTGGCCCGCGCGCTGCAATGCCACGCCACTGCCTTGCACCAAACCGGTCAGCCCGATGAGGCGATTGCGTTTGTTGAGCGCTTCACCACGAAACATCAGGATAAGGTGGAAGTGATTGCAGCCGCCGCGGAATGGTGCGCATTGGCGGGTCGGTTTGAAGCCGAACTCACCTGGCGCGAACGCCTGCTGCGGCGCGATCCGAATCGCGTGGATTGGCTCGTGAAGAAAGGGCACGCCGAACTGCGCACGGCGCGGCATCAAGCCGCGGTCAAAACGTTGACCACAGCACTCGCATCTGCGCCCAACAATCCCGAGGCGCGACTCTATCGGGCAATCGCCTTGCTCCAACTCGGCCTGTTGGACGACGCCCGGCGCGATTATCAACAACTGCTGAAAGATCCGGCCCATGCACAAAGCGCGCGTTTTGGTTTGGGCGGCATTGCCTGGCGACAGAGCGAAACGAACGCGATGATTCAATATTATCAGGCGTTTCTCACCAACAGCGCGACCGCCTCGCCGCAAGCCGCGCTGGCCGAACAACGTCTCAAACAATGGCAAGAGGATTAACCCCCTTCGCACTCCGATGAACGCTTCCGCACTGCCTCAACCTCAATCCAACCCTAAAGGCTTACCCGGCAGCGTCGTTTGGCTCACCGGTTTGAGTGGCGCCGGCAAAACCACGATCGCCCACGCAGTGGAAGCGGAGTTGCGCCGGCGCAGGTATGGTGCGTGCGTTCTGGATGGCGATTGTCTTCGGCGCGGTCTTTGTTCGGATCTGGGATTCTCCCCCGCCGATCGGCAGGAGAATATCCGGCGGGTCGGGGAAGTGGCGCGATTGTTTGCGGATGCGGGGTTGATCTGCATTGTGGCGCTGATTTCCCCGTATCGCCGCGACCGCGCCCGCGCCCGCGCCGCCGCACCGCCCGAACGATTCATCGAAGTCTTCGTGAACGCGCCGTTGGAAATCTGCGAAGCGCGCGATCCTAAAGGTCTTTACGCCCGCGCTCGGGCTGGGGCGTTGTCTGACTTTACCGGCATCTCGGCACCGTACGAACCGCCCGACCAGCCCGAAGTCGAATTGCGCACCGATCGGGAAACAGTGTCCACTTGCGTCACGCGCGTCTGCGACGCCATCCAATGCAAGTTGACCGCGCCGCCAGCTTGAACCCGCCGTAAACTTTCGGCGGATTTCTACGCTTGACAGTTCGGGCGATAAACAGAGACTCCCAACCATCGGTCCACATTGGGAATCACGAAATGATATGAACACATCCTCCAAATCAGTCGTAGATGTCGCCAACTCTGCTGAAACCAAACTGGTTTCCCTGCTGGCCCTGGCCGCCGGCGCAGTGGCCCTGCCGCAAGCCAGTCAGGCGGATATTATTTTCACCGACCTGAGTTCCAGCCCGGTTTCAGTGGGATTTGCCGGGACTGATTCCCTGTTTTTCAACGTGCCCGGCACGGCCAACATGGGTTTTCAGCGGGCGGAATTTTCCACCTACACCCAACCCTACGGCCTGATCAGCATTTATTACCGCCTCGTCATCGCCGGCGACCTGGGCGGCGGCGCGCCGGGCGGCATTCGCGGCACCAACGGCGGATTGGTGGCGCCCCTTGATTTCGGAGCAAGTTGGGACCAAGGCGCCGCGCTGTTTTACAATGCCCCGGTTGGCACGGCGAACGATCTGAATATTAATGGCGGCCAAACGCCGGCCACTGGTTACGCGAACAAATACCTCGCGTTCGTGTTCCAGGATTCCGATCAAGGCAACGCCCTCCGCTATGGTTGGGTGGAAATCAGCTTGAGCATGCCCGGATACAATGCCGGCGGACCGCTGGTCACCATTTTCGGCTACGCTTACGATAACACCGGCGCCAAACCCACCATGGGCCAGGCGCCCGTGCCCGAACCATCTTCCGGCGCGCTGCTCGCGTTGGGGGCGATGGCGCTCGGTTCCCGGGGACTGCGCAAATGGCGCGAAAAACGCCAGGCGGTCTCGCAACACTGACGCGACCCTTTTGAGATGAACCTTGCAGCGGATTGGCGCGGATAACGGCCAATCCGCTTTTGCTTTTCTGATTCATGGCCAAACCTCGCGTGTTGCTCATCGGCTGGGATGCCGCTGATTGGAAAGTCATTCAACCGTTGCTCGACGCCGGCGAAATGCCGAATCTCGCGCGCCTCATCGCCGGCGGCCTGCGCGGCAACATCGCCACGCTGTATCCCGTGCTGAGCCCGATGTTGTGGACCTCCATCGCCACCGGCAAACGCGCCTACCAACATGGCATTCACGGCTTTTCCGAACCGCTGCCCGATGGCTCGGGCGTGCGGCCCATCAGCATTTTGTCACGTCGCACGAAGGCGCTCTGGAACATTCTCAATCAAAACGGCTATCGCTCCATCGTCACCGGGTGGTGGCCGTCGCATCCCGCCGAACCCATCAACGGCGTGATGGTTTCCAATCACTTTTCGCAACCCGTCGGCACGCCGGAGCAAATGCCGCCGTTGCCCGCCGGAACGATTCATCCCGCCTCGCTCGCCGAATCCCTCGCCGAGTTGCGCGTGAATCCGGCGGAGTTAACCGGCGAATTTATCCGCATGTTCGTGCCAGATTTCGACAAGGTGGACCAGGCGAAAGACAAACGCCTGCATTCGCTCGCGAAGATCATTGCCGAAACGATGTCCATTCACGCAGTTGCCACGGAACTGCTCGAAACGCAGGATTGGGACTTTGCGGGAATTTATTACGCGGGGCTGGATCATTTCGGGCACGGCTTTATGAGCTTTCATCCGCCGCGCCTGCCGCACGTGTCGGAGGCGGACTTTGCGCTCTATCAACACGTCATCGCCAACGCCTATCGCTATCACGACACAATGCTCGGCATGTTGCTCAACTTCACGGATGAGCACACGACGGTGATTCTGATGAGCGATCACGGTTTTCATCCGGATGAACAGCGTCCGGACTACATTCCCGCCGAACCCGCCGGACCGGCGGTGGAACATCGGCACTTCGGCATTCTCTGCATGAAAGGTCCGGGGTTGCGGCGCGGCGAACCCATTCTCGGCGCGAGTCTGCTGGATATTTGTCCCACCGTTCTCAGCGTGTTCGGACTGCCGCCCGGGAAGGACATGGACGGAAAAGTTTTGTTGCCCGTGTTCAAAGCGCCACCGCGAATCGAGCCGATTGAAAGCTGGGACAACGTGCCCGGTGACGCGGGAATTCATCCGCCGGAAACGCGGCTTGATCCCGTCGCGTCCGCCGAAGCGTTCAAGCAACTCGTTGAACTCGGCTACGTCGCACCGCCCGGGCCGAATGTGAAGGACACCGTGGCCGAGTGCGTGCGCGAGTTGAAATACAACCTGGCGCGGTCGTATCGCGATGGCAATTGTTGCGGCGAAGCGGTCGCACTGGCGGAAGAACTCTGGACGCGTTGGCCCCAGGAACATCGGTTCGGCACGCTGCTGATTGATTGTTTGCTGCCACTCCGGCAAACGGCGCGCCGGCGCGCGGCCATCGAAGAACTCGCGCGGCGCATCGAGAAGTATCAGGCGGAAGCCAAAGCGGAACTGGCGCAGCGCGCGGAAAAACGCGCGAAAGAGAAATCGGGAGACGGTGGCGTGACCCAGGCGAATCGCCGCAATCGTTACGAGGAGCGCCGCCTGCGCGAACTCGCGCACGGTCGCCCGCTGTTGCTGGACTGGTTGTACATCACGCAGGCGTTGTTGGAAAACAAGCGCGGCGAGGCGCGCGAACGGCTGGCACGCTTGACTGCTTCCGATCACTCGGCTCGCGGCAAACATCAGCGCGTCGCGTCAACCTTGGTGGAACTGGGCGATGTCGAAACAGCCCGCGAGTTGTTGGAGAAAGCGGTAGCGGGCGATGTGGAAAATCCAACGCTGCATGCGCAACTGGCCCACGTTCACTTCAAAGCGAAGCGATTCGACGCCGCCATCGCGGCGGCGACGGATTCGTTGAGTTTGCTCTATTTCCAACCCGCGCTGCACGCGTTGCTCGGACAAGCGCTGCTGGAAAGGCAGCGGTTCGCCGAAGCAGAACAAGCGTTGCGCGTCGCGGTCGCGCAGAGTCCGCGCCATCTCGTCGCGCACGAAGCGCTGGCGAAGTTGTACCGCGAACAACTCAATCGTCCCGCCGAAGCATTTGCGCACGAAGGGCGGGCTCGCTCGCTCAGAATGGAATTGGCCACACGAGATTCAGGCGATGCAGAAGCGCGCGAGAATTCAGTTTCAGCGCCCGCCATTGTCGCGTCGCTCAGCGAAACGAACGGTGATATCGCGCCACCGTTCCCGGAAACACTGGATCGCAGTCAAATCATCACCGTTGTCTCCGGCCTGCCGCGCAGTGGCACTTCGCTGATGATGCAATTGCTCGTCGCTGCCGGACGCGAAGCTCTCACCGATCACAAGCGCGGCGCGGACGCGGACAATCCGCTCGGTTACTACGAGTTCGAGCAAGTGCTGGATTTGGCGCGTGATACGAGTTGGATTCCGCAAGCGCGCGGCAAAGTGGTGAAGATCGTCGCGCAACTCCTGCCGCACCTGCCGCGCAATGAGCATTACCACATCGTTTTCATGGAACGAAACCTGGGCGAAGTCATCGCGTCGCAACGCGCCATGCTCGAACGCCAGGGCCGTCGCGGCGCCGATCTCGACGAACAAAAGCTCGCCGAAACCTACGTTGCCCAGCTCACTCGTTTGCAAAAGCAGATCGCCGCGCGCTCGGAACTTCGCGTGTTGCCCGTGAATTACAACGAACTGTTGTCGGACGCCGCGCGACTCGTGCCGCGCGTGGCTGACTTTCTCGGTGAACCCTTTGACGTTGCAAAGGCCGCCTCCGCCATCCGGCCCGATCTGCGGCGACAAAAGCAGGCGCAGAGTCCCTCAGCCTGAGCTTGCTGAGGGGATTGGTAGGGCGCGCCACTCCGTGCGCGCCGTATTGTGCCAGTCAAACGACGGCGCGCACGGAGTGACGCGCCCTACCAGCTCGGCTTTTTTCCAGGTTGGCCGTTCGTGTTGAACTTCGAACGCTGCTCGGATTCATCCCTTGCCAGCGGCGATTTCTTCCCCGAAACTGGGCACGCTGGAATCATGCGTCCTAACAAATCGAATCAAACCGCCAGCGCCGAACGCGCCACGAATTTCTCCGAGTCCGGGGCGTGGCGCGATGTGGGAGCGGGCTGGCAACCGCTGTTCGGTAGCTTCCGCGGCGTGGGCTACAGCATCGAGTGGCACGACTTTCAGGCGCGGCGTGAATTCGATTGGTCGTCCACGTTTCATCCCGAGTGCGTGGAATTGTGTTTGAATCTCGAAGGCACGGGTTTTGTCGAGCGCAACGGCGGGCGCGCCGAGTTCGCGCCGAACACCGCCGGGTTTTATTATCGGCAGAACGAACCGCTCACGGCCAAGCGCACTGCGGGCGAACATCACAAGTTTCTCACCGTTGAGTTTTCCTGTCCGTTTCTCGCCAAACATCTGGCGGAAACGAAAGGCATGCTGCATCCGATCGTGCGCGCGGCCGTGGACAGTCAGGCGTGCGAGCAGGTGGCCGCCGCAACGGTGCGGTTGACCGCGCCGCAATTGCAGTTGATTTCCACGTTGCGGCAACCGCCGGTTTACGCCGCCGCGCAGCCGATCTGGTATCAGTGCAAGGCGCTGGAATTGGCGGTGACGTTCCTGATGCAGCCGCCCGCCGACGAGGAATTATTCTGCACGCGCCAGCAACGCCTCGCACAGGAACGGGTGGAACAAGTCGTGTTCTTGCTGAAGCAAAATCTCGCGAACCCGCCCGCGCTTGAAGAGCTCGGCAAAAAAATTGGTTGCAGCCATTTTTATTTAAGCCGCATTTTCTCCGCGCAAACCGGCCAGACGATTACGCAGTATCTGCGCCGATTGCGCCTGGACAAAGCGGCGGAATTGCTGAAGACGCGGGAATACAACGTGACGGAAGTCGCCCTGGAAGTGGGCTACAACAGCCTCAGCCATTTCAGCGCGGCATTTCAGGAAACCTTCGGTTGTTGCCCCGGTTTATATCCGCTGGCAACGACCACGCAGAAATCAGTAACCGGGAAATCTCGCACCAGTTAATTGCGGAACATGCGCCAGTAAACCGGGCGCTGCATCGCGAGCTGATAATCCATGGCTCACGAACACGAATACCGCCTGCGCCAAGACTCTTTAGAAATGTCCCTTTAAGAACTCGGGCGAAAATGTCCCGCGAGTGCCTCGCATTCTCCGCGTCTGGTGGTGGGGCAAGCAGGGAGACTGAAGCGGCGGTGAGGCGGACCGGAGTCCTCCTTGGCAACGCACCGGCGGCGCAGTCCAGCCCGTTCAGTTTGCCGCGTCCGCCTTTACTTGCGGTTTCATCGTGAGCGGATCGCGCAAGGGCAATTCCGTAACCTTGCCGCCGCCGAAGTCTGTGAGTTTGACCGCGTGATCGGGATGGCCTTTGAGAATCTCTTCCTTCTCGCCGACCACCAGAATCACCAATCGCTCCGGGCTCAGATACTTTTGCGCCACGCGCTGCACGTCTTCGCGGGTCACCGCGCGGATGTTGGGGATGACGTTCTGCCAGTAATCGGGATCGCTCGCATAGCGTCCGGTGAATTCCTCGCCGGCGAGCGCGCTGACGATTTGTGATTTGGACGCGAAACTGCGCGGCAGACGATCAATAAAGCCGTTCTTGGCGTTCTCCAGCTCTTCGGTGGTCACGGGCTCGGCGGCGATGCGTTTCATTTCTTCAATCACAATCGCGGTTGCATAGGCCACGGTGCGGGACTTGGATTGAAAGCCCGCCCGGAAACAATAAGGAAAATAAACTCCGCCCGGAAAAGACGACCCAACCGAATACGCGAGCCCTTCATCGGAACGCACACGGTTCACCAACCGTGAGGAGAAACCGCCGCCACCAAGAATGTCGTTCATGATGATGAGCGGAAAATAATCCGGATTGTCGCGCATGATGCCGGGCAACATGAGCGAGACGCGACCCTGGTTAACTTCCTTGTTCACCAGGTAAACGCCCGGAGCGGCCATCGAAATGTCCTGTGGAATCGGTGGGGGCGGTTCAGCCGTCCACGGCCAATTGCCAAATAGCGCTTCGAGTTTTTTGATCATGTCCGTGCGGTCAAAATCGCCGCTGACGGATACGACAAAGTTCGACGGGAAAAACCAGCGTTTGTGAAAGGCGAGCAAATCATCGCGCGTGATGGATTCCACCGAGGCCGCCGTTTGGTAGCGGTTATCCCAGAAATGTTCGCCGTAAGCCAGGAACGTGGATTCAAATCCTTCGATGGTAGCCGAATCGTCATTGCGTTGCTTCATGCCCTGCAGCATCTGCTGTTTTTGCAGGTCAACGCGATCCTGCTGAAATCGCGGTTGCGTCAACACCTCGCGCAAAATGGCGAGTCCTTCATCGAGGTCTTTGGACAGGAGATTCAGCGACACCGAACCCTGCGCGCCGCGAATGCTCGAACCAAGTTGCGCGGCGAGAAATGCGAGGCGCTCTTCCAGTTCCTGCGCCGTGCGCGCCGCCGTGCCCGCGCGCGTCAGCAGGTTGCCGCAAATATCGGTCAGCCCTTCCTTGCCTTCAGGCTCAACCCAATCGCCAGTGCGAATGGAAATGCCGATGTTCACCAAGGGCAGCTCGCGATCCTCGGCGATGTAAACCACCGGCCCGCTTTGCAACGGGACTCGATACGGCGCCGCGGTCGGCGGAGTGAAAACGAACTCGGGAAACGTCAGTTTCTCGGGCCGATCCGGAATATCGGCGGTGGCCGATGATGCGCCGCCCGCACAACAGGCGGATTTCGGCGTGCCACACGATGACACGAGGGCGACAATGGCCAGGGCCGGGACGAGACGAAGCAAAATGGATTTCATGATTTGTCGTTCTTTGCGGAAGCGGGCTTGCGAGTGTAGGTGGCGACGGCGCGGTTTTCTTGGGTGAAGTAAGTTTTTACCACGCGTTGCACGTCTTCGGCGGTAACCGCCTGATACTTGGCGCCGCCTTCATTGATTTCACGCCAGTTGCCCATGCCCGCGTAATGCATCAACTGCATCAGGATCGCGGTGTTCGAGACCAACTTGCGATACTCGGCGGCGGCGTAATTATTTTTGACCTTCTGCAATTCCTCGGCGGGCACGAGTTCCTTGGCCAGTTTGTCGAGTTCCGCGTAAATGGCCGCTTCCACTTCGGCCGGCGTGCGCCCGTCCTTGGCTTCACCGCCGATGTTGAACATGCCCGCCCACTTTTGCGACGACTGCCAGGCCCAGGTTTCGGTGGCGACTTCGTTCGTCAACACCAGCCCTTTGTAAAGCCGGCCCGTCCGTGTGGAGAGAATCTGGCTCAGAATGCTGAGCGGATACGAATCCTTGTGCCCGAACGCCACCGTGTGCCAGAGAATATCCACTTGCGGATTGGTCTCGGCTTCGGCGTTCATGCGTTTCTCCGCGACCTGTTTGACTTCAAGCGTGACCACGTCCGGCGCTTCACTCGCGCCTTCGGGAATGCGCTCAAAGTATTTCTCCGCCAGCGCCACGGTTTTCGCGGTGTCAAAGTCGCCGACCAGAATCAACGTGATGTTCTGCGGCGCGTAGTAGGTGGCGTAAAATTCATCCGCCTGCGCTTTGGATATGGCCGGGATATCCGAGGGCCAACCGACAATCGGCCATTGATACGGGTGCGATTCCCAGAAAATGGAGTTGAACGTCTCCTCGAATTTGCCGAGCGGCGTGGCTTCCGTGCGCATGCGGCGTTCTTCAAACACAACATCGCGTTCGGAATAGAATTCGCGAAACACCGGGCGCAACAGCCGTTCGGATTCCATCCACATCCAGAGTTCGAGTTTGTTCGCCGGCACATTCACGAAATACGCCGTCATGTCCGTGGAGGTGTAGGCGTTCATGCCCGAACCGCCGTTACGGGTGTAAATCTTGAAGAACTCATTCTTCACGAGCAATTGGCGTTGCTCGGCGACCAGCGCATTGAACTCCTTCTCCAACGCTTTATATCGTTCGGTTTTGTTTTCGGGGCTGAGCAAATCCTCAATCTCGCCGCGCCGCCAGGCCTGGCGCATCTTCGCTTCTTCCTCGCGCATCGCTTCGCGCAGGCGTTCCTGTTCGAGAATGATTTCCTGGTCGCGCTGATAATTCGTCGTGCCCAGCGTGGGCGTGCCTTTGAACATCATGTGTTCGAACAGATGCGCGATGCCCGTGATGCCGGGTCGTTCGTTGGCGCTGCCGACGTGCGCGACCCAGCCGCCGGAAATGGAGGGATCATCGTGCCGCTCGACCAGCAACAACCGCAGGCCGTTGGCGAGGGTCTTCTCCGTGACGGGAACTTGTTGGGCGGACAATGGCGCGACCGCGAGACCGAAGCACAACAGTCCGCCGGCCAGAAGGAATTTGCGGAGATTCATAAGCAACTCAACGTTCATTTAGTTTCAGCAAGTGGGACAACGGTAGCCGCCACCCGTTCAAGCGCCAGAAAAATTCTGCGCTGCCAACCGGACCGCGCCCGGTTCGGACGCATCACAGCTTCTTGTGATAGTGGTGGCCCTCTGGTGGCCCTCGTCGCGCTGCGACGAGTAGCGCCGCGTAATAGCGGCGCAACCAAGTCCTCGTAACGAGAGTTCCGTCCGCGGCACGCGGCCGGGATTTTTGCAGCGCGAAAACCACCCCAAAAAAGTTCGCCGACCATAGGTCTTGCGAAGCGCTGCGGGCGAGGGACTGCCCGCGCTCCATCACCGTTTCAATTTTCGCAACAACAGATTTGTCACGTCACTCGCCGCCGGAACTTTTGCGCCCAACGCCAGCAACCAATAAACAATCCCCGCCACCGTTCCGGGCACAAACACCGCGCCAATCTGAAACGCCGTGCCTTCACGTCCCAATTCGGCGTCCCACCAGCGATACCCGCCATACGCAATGCCTCCGGCAATGACCGCCGCCAACGTCAGCACGATGAGATTGCGTCCCAAACCGACCAGCTCGAGCTTCGCCAACTTGCGCCGCAGTGCGTAAAGCAACAATACGGTATTGAAGACGGCGCTCAAACAATTCGCCACCGCCAAGCCGGCTTCGCGATACCAATGCACCAGCGTCAGCGCGAAAACCAGATTCAGCGCCAGGCAAAACACGCTGATCTTCATCGGCGTCTTGATGTCGTTCAACGCGAAGAACGCGCGCGCCAGAATGTTGTTCATCGAGAACAACAACAGCCCCGGCGCCAGACAAGCCAGCGCCACCGAAACACGATACGTCGCACCCGGGCCGAATTTCCCGTGCTCGAACAGCAACCGCACAATCGGTTCAGCCAAGGCCAACGCCACTGCCGCCGCGATGAGGTTCGTGAACGAGATGTAATTCAGTCCCTGGTTTAGCGTCGCGCGGAATTCGGGATACTTTTTCTCCGCCGCCAACCCGGACAATGCCGGCAACAAAAAAGTCGCGAGTGAAATCCCGAACACGCCTTGCGGCAATTCCATCAGGCGCACGGCGTAGTTGAAAGTCGAGGTGATGGTTTTGGTGTCGTCGAACAGGAACGCGAAACTTTGCGTGACCAGCACATTGATTTGAAATGCCGCCACGCCGATCGAGCCGGGCAACATCTTGCGCACCACCTCGCGCACCGTCGGATCTTGCCAGGGCGACACCCAGCGATACCGATAGCCTTCGCTGCCGAGGCTCGGTAGTTGAAACAACATTTGCGCCAACCCGGCCACGAGCACGCCGATGGCGAGCCCGAAGATTTGTTGTTCCAGCGTCACGCCCATACGCGGTGCCAGCCATAGCACGCTGCTGATCATGGCCACGTTCAACAACACTGAACCCAACGCGGGCAGAAAGAAATGCCCGCGCGCGTTCGCCATGCCGATCAACACCGCCGCCAGACAAACCAGCAACAGATACGGAAACATCACGCGCAACAATTGCAGCATGAGCGTGGTCTCCTCGGAATAATTGCCCGCTTGCAACGCGATGGAAATGCCGATGATCGCCAGCACCGTGACTGCGCCCGCCGCGACGAGCAGACCCGAGATGACGGCATTGGCCGTGCGCCACATTTCGGCCGCGCCTTCTTTGACTTCCTTTTGCTTGAAGATGGGAATGAACGCCGCCGTCAGCGCGCCTTCGCCGAGCAAACGGCGAAACAGATTGGGAATCATGAACGCGAGTGTGAACGCGCTGGCGACCCACGTGTTGCCCATGAACGACGCATAAACCATCTCGCGCACCATGCCGAGCACCCGGCTGGTCATGGTGGCGGCGGCCATTGCGCCGGAAGACTTGAGCATCTGCGACATCGCGGGCGGAGTCTAAAGACGGATGCCAGCAGGCCAAAGAGGAAAGTGGGATCCAATTGCCACCTGCCGGGCCAAGACCGTTAAGCTCAATTTTACGAGATGTAATTCATATAGTAGGTCAGCACTACCCACCCCTTATCCGCCTTCTTCAGAATGTACGTGTAGCCCGCAGAAGCTATCGGCGACGTGTACCAACTGCTTGAAACCATAACAACCGCCGGTGAAACCCATCGAATTTCATCCACCCTGCTCTGCGGATGCTTCATGTGTTGAAGCACAACCGCACAGATTGCTTCATGCGTGTCGGATGGATTCAAGGCAACCCTTGAGCTCCTGTCCCATCTTTTCCTGACCAATGCCGCACCCACCGCATCCACGATGAACGGATGGCCTCCGCCTTTGTGTTCCGGCCAGAAATCAGGTGCTTCTTGAAAGAGTTGCTCGGCTGCCGCCTCGTCGGCCTTCTTTTTTTCTTCTCGTTGTTGTTCAGCCTGGGCGACATCAATCCTGCTTGTAATTTCTACAATCGTATCCGGCTTAGAAGGCACATAATCCTTGGGTCTTCCCATCCACTCCTTCCATTCGTTCTCTGAATGAAAAAGACCTACCTCTTGGTAGTATAGCTCGTTGACTATCTCGATTTCGAAGAACGGCCCAAACCCTCGCGCGCAATAAACATCGAGGGTTACTTTGCCCTGTTCGTCTGTGATTCCCTTGGAAGAAGGGTGAATGAATTGGAAGAGCCATGATTCTGCTGGGTAGGAAGCACTGACAGATGCGCCTTGCACGGGGCTTCCCGTGTTGGAATCAATCACCGCAACCTGAACAAGTCGAGATGATGAGGCGCACCCGAATGTTCCTGCAGTGATCAAGACTGCCAAAAAAGGCGCCGCGAGCGGCCTTAAGCGAGCAAGATCCGATTGATGGTCGCGTTCGCGTTTTCGATGATGCCAAAGCGTGCACCTCAACCATGATAATGGGTTTTCTCTTTTTATCCCAACCATGCGGCGACTTTAGGTTTGAAGCCTAAGCCGGTCAATGTTCGACGCCAAGTCCATGCCCCTTGCTTGACTCGTGCGGTTCAAGTTCTGACCCTCACAGCGCATGATTGCACGCGTCACCCTGGAAATCGCCCTCCGCAAGGAGTTCGATTACGCCATCCCGCCCGAGTTGGCGG
>CAZKMR010000088.1:0-20974 GCA_964553795.1 uncultured Bifidobacterium sp.
TTCTGCCTGGTGCAACGGCACATTCTCCGTTTTTCCGGCGTTCGCTGCAAAATTACCAATCTCGAACTGACCAACGACCGGTCGCTGGTCTGGAAGCTGACGAAGGAACGCTATTACGGCGTGCCGATCATTCGCGACGGGCGCAACGTGGTGTTTGAAACAGGCGACGACACCCAGGTCATCGCCAAGTATCTGGACCAGAAACTCAAGCTCGGCTTGTTTCCGGCGGATCTGGAAGGTGAACAATTCCTCCTCTGGCGCTACATCGAGAACGACATTGAAGGACTGACGTTCAAGCTCAACGACGTTTTCTACCGGGAATTTGTCAAACCCGAGGATCAACTGGGATTTATCCGGCACAAGGAACGCAAGTTTGGCCGTGGTTGTTTAGACCAATGGCGCACGCAACGCGTGGCGCTGGTGGCAGATTTGACCCAGCGCCTGTTGCCCTTCGAGGAAATGTTGTCCTACCGCCCGTTCCTGTTGGGCAAGCGCCCCCGGTTCATTGACTTCGATCTGCTGGGCATGTTGGATAACTTCCTCTACACCGGGTATTACAAACTGCCCGCCCGACACAAAGAAATCGCCGCCTGGCACCGCCGGATGGCATCCGCCAAGCTTTCTCAATTCGTAACGTGAAGAATTATATTCTCGACACCAACGTCCTGCTCCACGACCCCAATTCCCTGCTCAATTTTGAGGAAAACAATGTCCTCCTACCGATTGAAGTCATCGAGGAAATCGACCGGTTCAAACGCGAATCCACCGAACTGGGCCAGAATGCCCGTACGGTTTCGCGCATGCTCGACGGGTTTCGCGGCGAAGGCAGTTTAAGCGCCGGCGTAAAGTTGCCCAACGGCGGCAAACTTCGCATCACCGTTCAAAAGGAAAGCCTCAAAAACGGCAATGGGAACGGCAACGGCAAAGGGCATAGCCACGCCAAGTCCACCAGTGTGGACAACAAGATTTTGCTCGTGGCCAAGGAAGTCCAAAAGGCCGAGCCGAAGAACAAAACCATCCTGGTTTCCAAAGACATCAACCTGCGCATCAAGGCTGACGCCATTGGGCTTGATGCCGAGGATTACGAGACGGATCGCGTTTACATCAAGGACCTTTACACCGGCATGATTGAGATTCCGGTCAGCCCGGAAAAGCTCGCGAGCTTTCGCGCCAACGGCGAACTCGAGGTCAACGGGGGCAAACAATATTTCCCGAACGAGTATTGCACGCTGATTGATGAAACGAATCCCAAGAAGTGCGCGCTCACCAAAGTGGATGCCAGTGGCAAGAAACTCGTTCCCATCCTCGACGTGCGCGACGGCGTTTGGGGTATCAAACCGCGCAATCGTGAACAGCATTACGCTTTTGACGCGCTGCTCGACGACCGCGTTAAGCTCGTGACGCTGATGGGTAAAGCCGGCACGGGCAAAACGCTCATGGCGATGGCCGCGGGATTGAAACGAACTGTGCTCGACCGCGAATTCCGTCGCGTGGTCGTCGCGCGCCCGACGATTTCCATGGGCAAAGAACTCGGCTTCCTCCCAGGTTCACTCGAAGAAAAACTCGCGCCCTGGATGCAGCCGATTCACGACGCGCTCGAAATGTTAAGCGACCTCAACATGGGCCACGACCATCGCCGCAGCGGCGATTTGATGCGCAGCGGGAGCATCGTGGTGGAAGCGTTGAGTTACATTCGCGGTCGCAGCATCGCGAATCAGTTCATGATCATTGACGAGGCACAGAACCTCACGCCGCTCGAAGTCAAAACCATCGTCACGCGCGTCGGCAATGGCACGAAGATCGTCTTCACCGGCGACCCGTACCAGATTGATAATCCGTACGTGGACGGCTCATCCAACGGATTCAACTACATCGTGAGCAAGTTCCGCCCGGAGGCCGTCGCGGCGCATGTCGAATTGCAGAAAGGCGAGCGCTCCGAATTGGCGGAGCTGGCGGCGAATATTCTGTAGTTCGTTTGCGACGAGAACAGCCAACAGCAAGCCACGCCTAGCTGCCGGTCGTGATGACCAACTTTTTCCCTTTCAGCAATTCACTGTGGGGAATGAAATAGCCGTCCACCTTCTTGTTGTCGTAGGTAATCCCGGTGATTTTGGTCCCATTGCCTTTCTTTACAATTGTGACGGTTTTGCGACCGAGCTTGAGTTTGACTTCGTCGAATAGCGGCACGGTGACGATGTATTCGGGATCCGCCGGAGAGTAGGTGTAAAGCCCCATGGCGTTGAAGACGTACCACGAAGACATTTCGCCCGCGTCGTCCATGCCGCAAAGGGTGTTCCCGCCTTCCATTCCGTAGAAGCGTTCCATGATTTCGTTCAAGATGGCCTGCGACTTCTCCGGTTTGCCGACCCAGTAATAAAGATACGGGAAGCCATGATCCGGTTGATTGCCGTGACAATACTGGCCGATGAAACTGTTGATGTTCCACGCGATGTGGTTTGGATTCCAGGGAATCGAAAATAACCGGTCCAATTGTTTCTCGAACGCCTCTTTGTTCGGATAGAGATTGATCAGTCCTTCGGTGTCGTGCGGCGCGAAGAAGGACGATTGCCACGCGTTGGCCTCGCGATACATGTATTCGTAATACGGATACTGCGGGTCAAACGGCGTCACCCAATCGCCGTTCTCAAGCCGGCCGCGCATCAGGCCAGTGGAAGGATCGAACAAGTTGGTGAAATTGCCCGCGCGCTTCATCATCGTCTCGTAGGTCGCGGGATCGCCGAGTTCCTTCGCGAGTAATGCAACAGCATAATCGTCGTAGGCGTACTCCAGCGTCTTGGTGACGCCGGCTTTGGCTTTCGTTTCGACGTGGGGATTCTCCACGGCTGGGGTCGAGATGTAACCTTTCTCGATATACTCGGCCAAATGCGGGCGCGCGCGGCGGCGCTCGACCGTGGCATTCTTGACCATCAAGTCGTAGGCGCCTTTCACATCGAAGCCGCGAATCCCGCGCAAATACGTTCCGGTGACGAACGGCGAGGCGTGGTCGCCATGAAAGAAGGTGGGCATGAAACCGGTGATGTTGCCGCGGTCCACCATGGATTGGATGACGTCTGCGGTCACGCCCGGTGACAGCAACCCGAGCAGGATTAGTTTGTTCCGATAGTCATCCCAGAATGCCGGGATGGTGTAATACTGAAAATCTTCCTGTGCGATCTTGTTGGCCTCATCGAAGAATTCGCCGTTCACGTCGCTGCGGAGCGTGGGCCAGAGGAACGAGCGATACAGACAGGAATAGAAGAGTTGTTTTTGTCGTTCCGTGCCGCCGGACACTTCGATTTTCGAGAGCAACGCCTCCCAGATTTTGGAGGCATCCTTGCGAACGCGCGCGAAACTTTTTTTCGCAAGCTCTTTTTCCAGATTCAACTGCGCGTTTTCTGCGGTGGTGAAGGAAAGCCCAATTCTGATTTCCAGCGGCTTCTTATCGTCCGCAAAATGAATCACGGACACGTCGTGTCGCTCGCCTTTCAGCGTTTCGATCTTCGTGATCTTGTGATTCGCCACGGCGTAGAAGAACACTTTGCCGCGCGTATCCTGGTAGCCGCGAAAAGCATTGTCGCCGACTTGTTCGAGCTTCCAATCGGTCACGCGCTCATTGGAGATCGCGAGGTTCGCGACGAGCTTTTTATCCTGTGCGCCGCGAAAGGTGTATTTGTGGAAGCCGCAGCGCAAAGTCGTGGTCAGTTCCGCGTGGATGTTGTAACGGTCGAGCAACACCTGGTAGTAGCCGGGCTCGGCGGATTCGTGTTCGTGCCGGAACGGGGAACTGAAATCATTCGGATCAACTGTTCCAGTGACGGGCAAAAGCGGGATGTGACAGAGATTCCAATGTCCCTTATTCGAATGGGTGAACGCGCGAATCACGTTGTCTTCATACTCGTAACCGGCGCCACTGCCCCACTTGGTGATGGGACTGAGTTGCACCATGGCGTTGGGCAGGGACGCGCCCGGAAAAGTGAGTCCGGCCCAGACGCGCCACGGCGGTTCGAAGCCAATGTCTGCGACATTGGTGATGGGGCCGGTGCCGAGAAAAGTGTTCACGTATGAGGTCAACGGCTTTTCCGCGCGCAGGGACAACGCCGCCAAAAGGAAAATTCCCAGACCAAGCAAGGGACGGTTCTTCATAATCATTCTCAGTTGTAGTGAAAGCAGCGGGGCTCGCAAGTCCGCCGGGTCGTCAGCAGACGCACGACAGCGGGAAAAATTCAGCAACGCTAAAAGCTGATCAAACTTCTTTGACCGTACCCCAATAGACGTCGAGCCGTTTGGTCAGGTAGAGCTTGACGGCTTTGACGAGCACGCGACTCTCGATCCGTTGGCCGGCGGCGATGATTTCTTTCAACGACATTCCAGCACGCACCGGGAAGCTGTCCTGCGCGATGATTGGACCTTCATCGAGATGCATGCTGACGAAATGTGCGGTCACGCCGACAATCTTCACGCCATGTTCGTAGGCCTGGCGATATGCACTCGGGCCAGGAAAGCTCGGCAAAAGCGAAGGATGAATGTTGATGATCTTGTTTTTGTAGCGCCAGACAAACGTCGGCGAGAGGATTTTCATGAAGCGCGCGAGCACCACGAAATCCACTTCCTGTTTTTCCAGGATTTGCAACGCGCGACGTTCGGCGCGGACGCGGTCCGTCCACGGAATATGAACAAACGGAAGTTTGTTCTTACGCGCCAAGGGCTCGAGGTCGGAATGGTTGCTCACGACCACGACCGGGTCGGCGTTCAATTGACCTTTCGCGGCTGTGGCCATGAGCGCTTCGAAACAATGCGATTCACGGGTGACCATGATGGCAAACCGCTGGCGCCGGCTCGGTTCGACGAAGCGAATTTTAATTTCCATGCCGAGCACCCGGGCCAACTTGGTGAGGCCGGTGCGCACGGCGGATTCGTCGCATTCGTTGGCCGCCCACGAGGATTGAATCGTCATGCCGAACTGACCGCGCGTCACTTTCTCTTCGAGCGCCTCAATGTTCGCCTTCTGCACGAACAGAAAACTGGTGACTTTGGCCACGACGCCGGATTGATCGCGTCCGATGACCGTGATGGCGGCGTAAATCTTCATGCGGGCGCAGCATACAAATGCGCCGCGCCGTTGGAAATCTCTCCTTTCTCTGGCTTGCGACTTTGTGTTTATTGGGGGTCGCATGAGTAAAACCGCACTTCTATTTGCCGGTCAGGGCGCCCAGGTCGTTGGAATGGGCAAAGATCTCGCCGCTGCTTTTCCGTCGGGCAAGGCGTGGTTCGACCGTGCCAATGCCGCGCTCGGGTATGATTTGACGGCAATCTGCTTCGATGGACCGGAAACGGAATTAACCAAAACGGAAAACGCGCAACCGGGAATATTTCTGGCGAGTTGGGTCGCGTTCGAGTTGTTGAAGGAGAATGTGCCGACGTTGAAGTTTGAGGCAACGGCGGGATTGTCGCTCGGAGAATTCACCGCGCTCACCGCGGCGGGCGCGATGAGTTTTGAAGACGGCTTGCGGGTTGTGCGACAGCGCGGGCGCTTCATGCAGGAAGCCTGCGATGTCACCAAGGGTGGCATGGCGGCGGTGATTGGATTGGACGAAGGGCCGACGCGTGAAGCGTGCGCGGAGGCGGGCGTCGTGCTGGCCAACTTGAATTGTCCGGGACAACTGGTGATTTCCGGTGAAGCCGAAAAAATCACGAAAGCTTGCGAACTCGCCAAAGCCAAAGGCGCGAAGCGGGCGATTCCCTTGACCGTAGCCGGCGCGTATCACTCCCCTTTAATGGCCAGCGCGCAACCGAAGCTTCAAACCGAACTCACCCGCGCGAAAATCTCGGCACCGACAGTTCCCGTGATCTCGAACGTTACCGCCCAACCGCACGCTGCGCCGGACCAGATTGCGGCGCGGTTGGTGGAACAAGTAACCTCTTCGGTGCGTTGGGAAGAATCCATGCGCTATCTTTTGACGCAAGGCTTTACGCGATTTATTGAACTTGGGCCGGGCACGGCGTTGACCGGTTTCATGAAACGCATCAACAAGGAAGCGCAAATGTTGAACGTGGCTGATATTGCCAGCCTGGAGGCAACCGTCAAAGCGTTGGCCTGAAGATGGTTAAACTGGTTCTATTCGATATTGACGGGACGTTGGTGCACACCGGCGGCGCGGGCATCAAGGCGTTCGCGAAGGTGTTTGCCACGCAGTTTGGAATTCCGAACGGAACGGAGCGAATCAAGTTCGCCGGTCGCACGGATGTTGGGTTGGTGCGCGAGTTCTTCGTTTCGAACCGGATTGAGCCGAGTCCGGACAACTTCACCGCATTCTTTGAGCAATACGTTTTCTGGTTGGATTACATTCTCGCCCAGAGTGTTACCGAGTCCTGCCCCGGCATTTCGAAACTCATTCGAGAACTACAAACGTTGTCCGAACCGCCGACGCTAGGATTGCTCACCGGAAACATTCGACTCGGGGCGGAGATCAAATTGCGGCACTTCGACTTGTGGAAAGAGTTCGTGACCGGTGCATTTGCGGACGACCATGAAGATCGCGACTACATCGCGCATGTGGCACGGGGGCGCGGATCGCGGTTGTTGGGTCGGGAATTGCGTGGCGAAGAAATCGTCGTCATCGGCGACACGCCACTGGACATCAAATGTGGCCGAGCCATTGGGGCGCGGGTTCTGGCGGTTGCCACAGGTGGTGCGACATTGGATGAATTAAAACAACATTCGCCGGACTGGGCCGTGAATGATTTGAGCCGACTTTCGGCTGAAGAAATTTGTTGGCGTCGCTAAGTGGATTAGTGGCGGTGCGGCTTGCCCGTTCCGCACATCCCGCAAGAACTCGGCACGCCGCTGCAAGACATCGGCGCGGGGGCGTTACCAGCAGCGCCAGTGGAAGCAAAAGTGGAAAATTTCTTGGATAACTTCGCCGAACCGCAATGCGGACATTTTGTGCCTTCCCAATCGCTGGAGCGCACCAGGATTTCGCTGTCTTGCTCGCATTTCCCGCAGTGAAATTCGTAAATCGGCATGGCGACAATCTAGTCAGAGCGCCCCTGCCCCTCAACTGAGTTTTCTTCGATCAACGACTCAGTTCGCTGCTTATCGCGTCCTGCGACCCCGGGAAATCGCTCGCGTTCAAGGCAGATGCGAGATGGACAATTCCGCCCGTTTCAATTACACAAAAGCTTGCGTCTTTCGGCCTATCGTCGGGGCGCTTCCTGAAACTGGCAACTGACAATGAAATCTAGCTCACAGAATTGGTCTCACTTTAAGGCGAATTACAAAGTATTTCCTACCATTGACCTCGCGCTCGACTTGAGTCGCATGAAACTGACCCCGGCGTTTCTCAAGAAAATGGCGCAACCGATGCAAAAGGCGTTCGCTGCGATGAAGGCGTTGGAGGCGGGCGCGATTGCCAATCCAGACGAGAAGCGCATGGTCGGCCACTATTGGCTGCGTAATCCGGCCAAAGCGCCCAACGCCAAAATCCGACGGGAGATTGAGACGACCCTCAAGCGCATCAAAGCCTTTGCGAAAGCCGTACATGCTGGGCAAGTTCGCGGCTCTGGTGGTCGGTTTGAGCACATGCTCATCGTCGGTATCGGGGGTTCAGCGCTCGGACCGCAGTTTGTCAGCAACGCCTTGAGTGAGCCTGGTAAAGATAAGGTAAAGCCGTACTTCTTGGACAACACTGATCCAGACGGAATCCAGCGCACATTGAAATCCATTGGAAAAGACCTTTCAAAAACCATCTGTATCGTTATCTCAAAGTCAGGAGGCACGAAAGAAACCCGAAATGGCATGCTGGAGGCCAAGGCGGCCTATGAATCAGCCGGCTTGAAGTTTGAGAAGCACGCAGTCGCCATCACGGGCCAAGGCAGCGAGCTCGACAGGTTCGCGCAAGCCGGTGGTTGGATTGAGCGCTTCCCGATGTGGGATTGGGTTGGCGGTCGCACTAGCGAACTTTCCGCAGTGGGGCTTCTGCCTGCCGCAATTCAAGGGTTCGATATTGATGCGCTCCTGGCTGGCGCGAAAGCGTGTGACGAACTCACGCGCATCGGCAAAATCGAGCCGAACCCAGCCGCGTGGTTGGCTTTGGCGTGGCATCAAGCGGGCAATGGTCGCGGAGACAAGAACATGGTGGTCATTCCTTACAAGGATCGCCTTGAGCTTCTCTCAAAATATCTTCAACAACTTATTATGGAGTCGCTTGGCAAGGAGAAGGATTTGCGCGGCAAGATCGTTAACCAAGGTATTACCGTCCTCGGCAATAAAGGTTCTACCGACCAACATTCTTACATTCAGCAGCTTAGGGATGGCCTGCATGACTTCTTTCTAACGTTTGTGGAAGTTCAGGTGGATCAAGCCGGACGCGCGCTCAAAGTGGAGAAGGATTTCACTTCAGGAGACTACTTGAGTGGATTCTTGCTCGGGACGCGTCATGCAATGCAAGAAAATGATAGAGAAACGCTTACGATTACAGTGAAGCAAGTTAGTCCTGCTGCTATCGGAGTTTTAATCGCACTTTATGAGCGTGCGGTTGGCTTGTATGCATCGCTGGTGGGCATCAACGCTTATCATCAGCCAGGTGTTGAATCCGGAAAGAAAGCCGCGAATAAAGTTCTGCAAGTTCAAGAACAGGTGCTCGCCCTGCTCCGCTCGAATCGCCGGCAAACATTCACTGTTGAGCAAGTCGCGGCGGGAATCGAATCGAAAGGCGAAGCGGAGCATGTTTTCAAGATTCTCGAACGTCTCAGTATCAATCCCGGTCGCGGCGTCAAAAAACATCCCGGCAAATCGCCGTTTACGGCGAAGTATTCTGCCACTTAGTTTCGTTTCATGTTCACTTACCCCAAAGAATACGACGTCATCGTTGTTGGCGCGGGACACGCGGGGATCGAAGCTTCGTTGGCGGCGGCACGGATGGGTTGTCAGACCCTGCTGTTGACCACGAATGTGGATACGATTGGGCAGATGTCGTGTAATCCCGCCATCGGCGGCTCAGCGAAGGGGCATCTGGTAAAAGAAATTGATGCGTTGGGCGGCGAGATGGGGCGGAACACGGACTTCACTGGAATCCAGTTCCGCACGCTGAACCGGCGGAAAGGTCCGGCGATTTGGGCGTCACGCGCGCAATGCGACAAGAAGGCTTATCAATTTCGCATGAAATGGGTTTGCGAACGTGAACCCAATCTCGACGTCAAGCAAGGTTCGACCATCACGATTGAGAGCGAGAACCAGACGGCAAAAGGCGTGTTGACGCCTACGGGTGTTCGGTACTTAGGAAAAACCGTCATCATAACGACGGGTACGTTTCTACATGGGTTGATGCACATTGGCCAGAACCAGCAAAAAGGCGGACGCTCGGGTGAAGGTCCGTCAGTGGGACTGTCCGAGTCCCTGCGTTCCCTGGGGATCGAATTACAGCGCCTCAAGACGGGGACGCCGCCGCGATTGCTGCGCCGATCGATTGATTTTTCCGTCATGGAAGAGCAGCCCGGAGACGAGCCGCCGCCGTTCTTCAGTTTCTGGCCCCACGAAATGTTCCACATGGAACAATCGCGGAATGGGAACGCAAAAACTGACGCGGGTGGTCATTATCCGCCGGGTTCTGTTCTCGCTAAACACGGCAGTCAGCTTAGCTGTTTTCTCACGAAAACCACGCCTGCCACGAAGGATATCATCCGACAGAGTCTGCACTTGTCGCCGATGTATTGTGGCGTGATTGAGGGGGTTGGGCCGCGTTATTGCCCTTCCATCGAAGATAAAGTCGTCAAATTCGCCGACAAGGAGACGCACCAGATCTTTCTCGAGCCGGAAGGCGTCAACACGGACGAGTTTTACATTAACGGCCTTTCGACCTGTCTCCCATTTGAGGTCCAGATTCAATTAGTGCGGTCAGTGGTCGGCTGCGAGAAGGCGGAGATCATGCGCCCAGCCTACGCGGTCGAATATGATTTCTCGCCGCCAACCCAGGTCAATCCGTCGCTCGAAACCAAGGCCTGTCAGAATCTGTTTCTCGCTGGACAAATTAACGGCACTTCCGGCTATGAAGAAGCGGCAGCCCAAGGATTGATGGCAGGCATCAATGCCGCGCGGCGCTGCCAGGGAAAATCGCCGGTGATTCTCAAGCGAAATCAGGCTTACACCGGAGTGTTGATTGACGACCTGGTGAATCTCGGTACAAATGAGCCGTATCGCATTTTCACGTCGCGATCCGAGTATCGTTTGCTCCTGCGCCAGGATAACGCCGACATGAGATTGTCAGAACTCGGCCATGAAATCGGATTGCTTCCGACCCGACTTTACGATCTGTTCAAATTGAAGCGCGACCAAATCCATCAGGAGATCGCGCGGCTCAAAAAAACTCGTCATAGCACCGACACGCTTGCTCAAATCCTGCGTCGTCCGGAAGTGAATTACAAAACCCTGCCGAATCGAGACGAGAAACTGCCGCAAGAAGTCGCAGAGGCGGTGGAGATTGAGATTAAGTACGAAGGCTACATCGAACGGCAGATTGCCGATGTGGATAAGTTTAAGTCGCTGGAATCAAAGCAGATACCAGAATCATTTAACTACTCTAACGTCTTGGGCCTCAGCGCGGAAGGACGACAAAAATTGCTCAAGATTCGGCCGTTGTCGCTGGGGCAAGCGTCTCGAATTTCTGGTGTTTCGCCTGCGGATGTTAGCCTGATCGCGATTTGGCTGAAGCGCAATAATCTCATCGCAAATGGCGCGGCGGAGGCGGGCGAAGTGAGCCCAGAGCGGTCCGTTTTGGACAATTGAGGCGGGCAATGATTTCTGTGATTGATCCTCAACCGGCGGGCACGGATTTGGTGTCATTGGTCGAAGAGATTTTTTCGCCTACAGGAATTCTTTCGCGCGCCAGCAACTTCGAGTATCGCCCGCAGCAACAGCAGATGGCGGTGGCTGTCGCGCGGGCGTTGCAGAATCAAGAGCATCTTGCGGTCGAGGCGGGCACGGGAGTCGGCAAATCGCTCGCGTATTTGATCCCGGCAATTCTGTTCGCGGTGACCCACAAGAAGAAAGCGGTCATTTCGACGCACACCATCAACCTTCAAGAGCAACTCACGGAAAAAGATTTACCGATGTTGGCGGCGGTGCTCGGTGCCATGCCGCAACCGGTGAAGTTTAACTTCACCATGCTCAAGGGGCGTGGCAACTATCTTTGCACTAGGCGCTTGCAAAAGGCAATGCAGCAAAGCGGCAATCTGTTCACGTCCACGGAAGCCGAGGAATTGCGTCGCATCTACGAGTGGTCGAAGGAAACGAAGGACGGCAGCCTCTCTGACTTCGACATCGAACCTGACCCGAAGGTCTGGGCGCAAGTTTGTTCGGAGCGCGGGTTGTGTTCGCCGAAAGTCTGCGGTTATCAATCCGATTTTGGCAAAGACCACGGCATCTGTTTTTTCCAGCGCGCCCGGAATCGCATTCTCTCATCCGATGTGCTCGTGCTGAATCACACATTGTTCTTCACGCTGCTTGGTGGCGTGGACGAAGAACAGGAGGGCGGAATACTGTTCAAAAACGACTTCGTCATCTTCGACGAAGCGCACACGATGGAACATGTCGCGTCGCGACACATCGGCTTGAGCGTGTCTAGTGGGCAAGTGCGCTGGGCGTTGAATCGGCTGTGGAATCCGAAATCGGAGAAAGGCCTACTTGCCACATTGCGCCAGGGCAAAGCGGTGAAACTGGTCTCCGAAATTCTCGGCGCGGCAGACGATTTTTTTGCAAAGGTCGAAACGGTTTGCAACGACCTCAACGCACAGCAAAACGAAGCCGAAGAATTTTCCCGCGCAAAAGCTGCCGGCGCAAAAAAACGCGCCTGGACGGAATTGCGGATTCGCCGCCCCGAACTCGTGCCGGACAATGTGACGTTGCCGATTCAACGCCTGCGCGAAGCCGTGAGCGATCTCGTTAAGACGAGCGAGGACAAAGAAATCGGCCAGGAGTTGATTGAGTGCAATCGGCGGCTTGGCGAGCTGAAACTGGAGATTGCGGAGTTTCTGAGCCAGCAAGTGGACGATCATGTTTACTGGGTCGAGCGCACGGGCAAGGCGCAGCAGAGTCTTTCGCTCAATGCCGCGCCGATTGATGTCGCGGATTTTTTACGACGCCGGCTGTTTCAAAGCGACACGAGCATCATCATGACGAGCGCGACTTTGGGAATGCGGAGCGCGGAACACGGAATGCCGAATGCGGAAAAGCCAACTGCGGCGCGACAGCAACCGGCGGCTCGCAAAGCACCCCAGACATTGGAGTATTTTGCCCGGCGCGTGGGCTGCGAAGCCGCCACACAACTTCAAGTCGGCACGCCGTTCGATTACGAGCGGCAAATGAAATTGTGCGTGGTGCAAAAGATGCCCGACCCGCGCGAGGCCGGTTACACCGACGCGCTGGAAAAGTGGATCGCGCATTTCATTACGCAAACGCATGGCAAAGCATTCGTGTTGTTCACGAGTTACAAGCTGATGCAGGAACTCGGCGAGAGGATGCAGCCGTTTTTCCACAAACTCGGCATCGCGCTTTTCGTGCAAGGCACGGGCACGCCGCGTTCGACGATGTTGGAGAGGTTCAAGGAAGACGTGGATTCGGTGCTGTTCGGCACGGACAGTTTCTGGCAAGGCGTGGACGTGCCGGGCGAAGCACTGAGCAACGTCATCATTACGCGACTGCCGTTCGCCGTGCCGGATCATCCGCTGATTGAAGCGCGCATTGAAGCGATTGAAGCGCGTGGGGGAAATTCATTTGGCGAATTTTCTTTGCCGGAAGCGATTTTGAAATTCCGCCAAGGCGTCGGCCGATTGATTCGCACCAAGACTGACTCAGGCATCGTCGTCGTGCTCGATAATCGCATTCTCGCCAAAAAATATGGGCAGGCATTTCTCGACGCGCTACCGAAGTGCCCGGTGGAAGTGGTTTGAAAGGCTCGCTTAACTCACCACCTCCGCCGGTGCAACGCCGGTCCAAGAATTGACATTTTACCTGTGATCCCTCACGTTAACTCGAGAATGATACTGGATTGATACTGGTATGCCGCGCAAAGTGCGACAATTGATTGCTGACCTGGAACAGGCGGGATTTTTGAATCGAGGCGGTAAAGGCAGCCACCGGAATTTCGTTCATCCCAAGGGCGTGCGCGTCACTTTAAGCGGCAGCCTGGGCGACGATGCGAAGCACTATCAAGAGCGAGACGTAAAACGTGCCTTGGCGGCAACGAAGGAATGAAGTTATGACGCGAAAACAAATTAAAGAACAGGCGGCGCGGTACGCGAAATTTGTGGAGTGGAGCGACGAAGACGAGTGCTTTATCGGTCGGTGTCCGGAACTCATGTTGGGCGGCGTGCATGGCAACGATGAGGCAAAAGTCTATGCCGAACTCTGCGAAGCGGTCGAAGAGATGATTGAAGCTTTGGCGAAAGACGGCTCCGAACTTCCCGCACCACTCGATGGAAAAGAGTTCAGTGGCAAGTTCGTGTTGCGGGTCGAACCGGCGATGCACCGGCGCCTAGCGGCCAAAGCGCTCGCCGCGGGGGAAAGCTTAAACAGCTTTTGCGTAAAAAATCTGGCAAAGGCGTAGCGAGAGAATGACAGGCGACCTGGACGTGCTGCCTAAATGTCCGGTGGGTGTTCTTTTGATTGTAGAACGCCGCTTCCTTACAACTTCGCGGCTTCCCAGTTCATCGCATGCGCCTCTGCGACGGCTTTGTGCGTCAGCTTGCCGGCCATGACATTGATGCCGCCGACGAGCGCGGGTTGCCGATTGCACGCATCGGATAAACTAAAATCCGCCAGCGTTTCGATGTAACGGAACGTCACGTTGGTGAGCGCTTGCGTCGCCGTGCGCGCGTAAGCGCCGGGCATGTTGGCGACGCAATAATGCGTCACGCCTTCTTCCACATACACCGGGTTGTCGTGAGTCGTCGGGTGCGACGTTTCCGCGCAACCGCCTTGATCAATTGCGATATCCACGAGCACGCTGCCGGGGCGCATTTGTTTTAGCATCTCGCGATTGATGAGCTTGGGCGCTTTCGCTCCCGGCACGAGTACGGCGCCGATGAGCAGGTCCACGTCCGGTAACAAATCCATGAGATGCGCTTCGTTGGAATAAAGCGTGTGTGCGGTGTGCAGTGTGATGTCGAGAAAGCGCATGCGTTCCAAATCCACTTCGAGAATGGTCACATCCGCGCCGAGCCCTTGTGCCATGCGCGCCGCGTTGATGCCCGATGAACCGCCGCCGAGCACGACGACTTTTCCGGGCAACACACCAGGCACGCCGCCGAGCAAAACGCCGCTGCCGCCGAAATGTTTCGCGAGAAAATATCCACCCACTAGCACGCTCATCCGACCGGCGATTTCGCTCATCGGCTCCAATAACGGGAGGCGACGATTCACTTCAATCGTTTCGTACGCGATACACGTCGCGCCGGATTTCATCAACGCTTCGGTGAGCGTTTTATTCGCGGCGAGGTGCAGGTAGGTGAACAGCAGTTGGCCCGGGCGCAGCAAGCCGTATTCGGCGGGCAACGGCTCTTTGACCTTCACAATGAGATCCGCCTGTTCAAAGACGGCGGCATGAGTGTCCACGAGGGTTGCGCCGGCGCGTTCGTATTCCGCGTCGGGATAACCCGCGCCCGCGCCCGCGCCGCGTTCGACGACGACTTTGTGACCGCGCTTGATGAGTTGATACGCGCCGGAGGGCAACAGGGCGACGCGATACTCCTGAGTTTTGATTTCTTTGGGAACGCCAATGATCATAGAGGGAAGGATTCGTTTTCGTTGTTCGGAGTTGCAGCCGTGGGGGTGGTAGGGGCAAAATTTTTCTGAGCCGGAGATTTCTTTTCCTCCGGCGGAGTTTCAGGTGCGGGTGGTGAAACTACAGTTTCGGCGGGACGCGCATCATGGGCTGAATCGCTCGGCAGTTCCGAAAATTGCACTGCGGGCGTCGCCGTCGTTTTTGGCTCCAAAGCGTCGGCTGGTTTCAAGACGGCTGCGGCGACGGCGGGTGTGATTTCGGGCAGTGCGGTTATGGGTTTAGCTTCAAGGCGCGACTGTGCGCGATTGACCAACGCCAACATGGTCACGGACGCAGCCGCGTCGCGTTCGGCGTCCTGAATGCGGGCGAATTCACCGAGCACTTCGACGCGCACCGGCTCGTCGCGCGTGGCGGGTTCTTGCCCGTGGGTCGCGCGCATGGCGAGCAGGATGTGATGACAATTGATCGCGTCGAGCGGTCGCGCCGGCGAGTAGCCGCTTTCGCGCCCGTTGACTTCCACAACCAATCCGGCGGCCAGCAGGGTGCGCAAGACTTGTTGCACGAGTTTGCTGGGAATGCCGAGTTCGGTGGAGATTTCCCGAATCGTGGCGGGTGATTGGCTGCGATTGAATCGTTGTCCGATGCAGGTCATGAGGCGCAACGCTACGAATTCACGGCCGCGTTGGTTCACGTTTTCCACAAGCCGATCCATCAAATAGGACGAGCGATTTTGAAACGCATACGCGACTTGCGATCCAAACAACACGGTCAGCCAAACGATATAAAGACCGCCCATCAAGAGCGGGATGATGGCCAGGCTGCCGTAAACCGCGTTGGCGCTGACCCACTGGGAAGCGAGCAACCAGCCGAGCTGATTGTAGCCATGCCAGGCCAGCCCAGCCAATGTGCCGCCTACTAGCGCCGCGCTGAAATCCACTCTGGTGTTGGGCACGAGTTTGTAAATCAGCGCAAACGTGAAGCAGATGATCAGCACCGGCAAAATGCTGGTGATGATCGGCTCGATGAACGGCACGACGAGAATCAGGTCGCGAGACTTTTGAAAATTCGGTCCGTTCATCAGCCCAACCGCAACGATCAACAACACCGGACCAAACGCGATCGTGAAGAAATAGTTCGTGATGCGCGACCACCAGTCGCGTCCCCGCGTCACGCCCCAGATGTCGTTGAACGTTTCCTCCACGCGGGTCAGTGTCAGAATCGCCGTCAGCACGAGAAACACCATGCCCGTGACGCCGAGCGTGCCGCTGTAACTGCGATGCGCAAACTGGTAGATGAAGTTTGCGGCTTCACTGGAAACATTCTTTTTCACCTGCACCGCGCCCTCGGCCTTGGCGGTGTCAATTTGATTGGTGGCGCCGAGCGTGGCGTTGGCGTTGGTGGAATTCGCGTTGGAAATCAGGAAGCCGGGGAAATCATTCGTGGCGGAGTTCGTGTTATTGTAGGCGGCCCAAAAGTAACTTTCATCAAACTGAATCTCCTCGAAGGGAGCGCGAATGGATTCTTCAGCTAGTGGCGGTGAGACGACGACGGCCTCGGTTGTCGGGACCATTTTGTCCACGAACTGTTCGATGAACTGGCGGATGCGTTCTTCGCCCTCGGATTTGAGCATGGCGCTCGAGATGCTCATTACGACCGCGAGCATTGGAATGAACGCCACCAGGGTGGTGTAAGAAAGGGCGGCGGCGCGGATCGGGCAACGATTGCGCACAAAGCTGCGGCCCACCAGCACCCAGAAATGGAAGAAGCGCTCGAACTTCGTCAGGCTGGTCTCCAGCGAAAGCCCGTCGTCCTTGGCCGAACCAAAGGAGCCGGACGCAATCCGCGTGAGGCGAGTGAACCAGTTCTTCAACATGACGCAGGTGCCACGCTAACAAAGTGACCCCGCAAGTCAACCGGTGGTCCGGCGCGTGGGACGCATGTTAATGCGGGGCAAAACGCGAACGCCGCGCCCATGGCGCGTGTGGCGCGATCCAGCACGAACCGAATTCAAACCCCGCTTGACACGTCGGAGTATTTCGCAAAGGCTCGCACTAACGGTCAACACACGCTGCGCTCATGAAACGAAACATTGCCCGACTCCCGGTTCGCCTGATTTTGACTTTGGGTTCGTTGCTCGCCATAGGCGGATTGATCACCAGTTGTCGAACGCTCGAGCTAAGCGGGGAGCGCGGGTTCAAACCGCTCTTCGACGGCCAATCGCTGGCGGGCTGGAAGTTGGTTAACCCGAAAGGCGACGGGTACGGCGTGACGAACGGCGTGTTGTTCTGCGCCAAAGGTGCGGGCGGCAATCTCTTCACCGAAGCCGAATATGAAAACTTCATTCTCCGCTTCGAATTCAAACTAGAGGAAGGCTCGAACAACGGCCTCGGGATTCGCGCCCCGCTCGAAGGCGACGCCGCTTATCTCGGCATGGAAATTCAGATTCTCGACGAGGTCGCCGCCGAGAAAGGCAAGTGGGGCCGGTTAAAACCGGAACAATTTCACGGCTCGATCTATGGCGTCGCGGCGGCGGAGCGCGGGGCATTGAAACCGCCGGGCGAATGGAACACCGAGGAAGTCATCGTGGATGGCCGCGAAATCACCGTCAGCGTCAATGATGTGAAAATCCTCGAAGTGGATTTGAACGACATCAAAGACCCGGCCAAAATTGCGCGGCATCCAGGGTTATTCCGGCCGCGCGGGCACCTCGGATTTCTGGGTCATGGCGACTACATCGAGTTTCGCAACATTCGCATCAAAGAATTGCCGCGCACGCCGGTGACCGAGGGCTTCACGTCCATTTTCAACGGCAAAGATCTGACCGGCTGGAAGGGCTTAGTGGGCGATCCCAAGAAGCGCGCGGCCATGTCCGCGACCGCACTGGCCACGGCGCAGACCAAAGCTGACGCGCATGCCGAGTTGAATTGGAAAGTCGAGAGCGGAACGTTGGTTTATCGCGGCACAAACTACGACAATCTCGTCACCGCCAAAGATTATGTGAATTTCGAACTGCTCGCCGACTGGAAGATTGAGCCGTATGCTGACAGCGGTTTGTATTTACGCGGGACGCCCCAAGTGCAGATTTGGGATCCCTACACGCAACCGGTCAAAGGCGGCAGCGAAGTCGGCAGTGGCGGGCTGTTCAACAACAAGACCAACGCCGCTACGCCTCTGGTCGTGGCGGACAAACCCATCGGCGAATGGAATCAATTCCGCATCATCATGGCCGGCGACAAAGTCCACGTCTTCCTCAACGACGTATTGGTGGTGAACGGTGCGACGCTGGAAAATTATTGGCAGCGGGATTTGCCGGTGCTGCCGTTCGGGCCGATCGAATTGCAGGCGCACAAGACGGTGGTCTGGTTCAAGAATCTTTACGTGCGCGAATTGCGTCCGCCGACGCGGTAATCTTTGCCGTCAGAGCGGTGGCGATTAAGCGCGCCGGCGCTCGTGAACCCGGAACGTGCGGTAGCCATAAAAAGCGATGAACACAAAGCACGCCAGCGGCAGCACGAACGAAAAACTTACCGCGGGCAGCCCCAGGACGATGCCACTTTCGCCCCCGAGATCAATCAAGCGCCCTTGCAACGGTGGCATCAACGCGCCGCCCACGATGGCGAAGATCAATCCCGCCGATGCAATCTTGGCTTCCTCGCCCATGCCATTCAGCGCGATCCCGTAGATGGTGGGAAACATCAGCGACATGCAGGCAGAAATGGCGATGAGACAATACAGTCCGGCCATGCCCGACAGAAGAATCGTGCCCAAAGAAGTCAGAATTCCGCCTGAAGCCAGGATCAACAGGAGTTGTCCGGGTTGAATATATTTGAGCATGAACGTGCAAATGAATCGGCTGCTGCAAAAAATGATCATCGCCACGATGTTGTAGTTCTGCGCTTCGGCCGCGGTCAGGCCGAGATTCGTGGTGGCGTAGTGAATGATAAACGTCCAACACATGATTTGTGCGCCGACGTAAAAGCCCTGCGCGAGCACGCCTTCCACATAACCTTTGTTGCGGAGGAGCAATTTCAGCGTGGCGCCGAGGTGAATGCGTTTGTCGTGGCGCGACTCGGGAATCCTGACGAGGGCAAACACCACCATGATCGCCAACACCACCATGCCGATGATGACATAAGGCACTTTCACCACATTCAGATCGTGCCGTTGCATTTCCTGGAAGCCCGCGCCGCGATACGAAGGGAACTGGCCCGCTTTGAAATCCGCGAGTGATTTATCCAGCAGCGCGTCAAACGACACGTTGGCCAGCGACATGCCGTTGGTGCGCGCGCGCGCGGCTTCTTCGGCGCGCAAATACGCGCCGAGATGCGGATCAATGGTCGCTTGTTGGGCGACAACGTCGCCGCGCAGACTTTTCTGAAACGCCAGCACGTCCGCGCGGTAGTCGGACACTTGCAGATTCCCGAGAATCGCCATGCTCGCCACCAGCATGCCCGTCAACGAACCGATGGGATTGAACGCTTGCGCGAGATTGAGGCGGCGGGTGGCGGTTTCCGGTGCGCCCATGGAGAGAATGAACGGATTGGCCGTGGTTTCGAGGAACGCCAACCCGAAGGTCAACACGTAGAGCGCCACGAGGAACAGATTGAAATTCAATCCCGCTGCCGCCGGAATGCAGATGAACGCGCCCGCCGCATACAACAACAGTCCGACGATGATGCCGGCCTTGTAGCTGAAGCGGCGAATGAACAACGCCGCCGGCAATGCCATCGTCGCGTAGCCGCCATAGAACGCCGTCTGCACCAGGCTGCTTTGCGTGTTGTTGATGACGAACACGTCTTTGAAGACTTTCACCAGCGGATTGGTCACGTCATTCGCAAAACCCCAGAGCGCAAACAGCGTGGTGACCAGCGCAAACGGGAAAATCAAGTGGCGGGCCAACAAAGGCGGAGAAGTCGAGGTGGGTGGCGGATTCGAATCGCTCATAGGGTCGGTTGATTCGCGCCAAGATGATTGGGAGCACGTGGCTGGGGCAATCTCTTTTTGCCAGACGTTTGTTCAGGATGGCCCAACCAGCCGCCGCAAAGATCCGGCGCGCCGAATTAACCACTTCATTCCCGTAACTCATACGCGCGCCAAAAGTGTTGAGCCCGGCACCGGCGCGTTTTAGGCTTGGCGCACATGAACGTTTTTGTCACGGGCGGCGCGGGTTACATCGGTTCGGTCTGCGTCGAAGAACTGCTTAATGCCGGGCATCAAGTCACGGTTTTCGATAATCTCACCGAAGGTCACCGGTCGGCCGTGGATCCGCGCGCAAAGTTTGTGGAAGGTTGCTTCAGCGATGCGGCCTTGATCCAGAAAGCGGTCGCCGCTTCCAAGGCCGAAGCGATTCTGCATTTCGCCGCCAATGCCCTCGTCGGCGAATCCATGACGAATCCGTCCAAATACTTTCGCAATAACGTTTCCAACGCTCTCAACCTGCTCGATGCCGCGGTGGAGTGCGGCGTGAAGAAATTCGTGTTCAGCTCCACGTGCGCCACCTATGGGCCGCCGGATCGCGTGCCGATGACCGAGGACTTGCCGCAACGCCCGATCAATCCCTACGGCGAATCGAAGCTGATGTTCGAAAAGATTCTCCAATGGTACCAGAAACTGCATGGGTTGGAGTTTATCGCGTTCCGCTATTTCAACGCCGCCGGGGCAAGTGAAAAGTTTGGAGAACATCATCGCATTGAGACGCATCTGATTCCGAACGTGCTCAAGGTCGCGCTCGGCCAGGCCAAGCAGTGCGAAATTTACGGCACGGATTATCCGACGCCCGACGGCACGTGCATTCGCGATTACATTCACATCATTGATTTGGCGCAGGCGCACATTCTCGGCCTCGCACCGGGTAAAACTGGTTTCTACAATCTCGGTAATGGCGACGGTTATTCGGTGAAGCAAGTGATCGAGATGTGCGAAAAGATTACCGGGGTGAAGATTCCGGCGATTGAAAAACCGCGCCGCGCGGGCGACCCGCCGAAACTCGTCGCCGCCGCCACGAAAGCGTTCACTGAGCTTGGCTGGAAACCGAAATACCCGAAGCTCGAAGACATTGTTGCCACCGCGTGGGCGTGGCATAAGAAGCATCCGGCCGGATACCCTGATTGATTTTGCGGCAAACCGATAACCAAAGCGACTGAACATGGACCCATTCCTCCAAGCGGCCATTGAGGAGGCCCAAAAAGGGCTCGCGGCGG
>CAZKMR010000089.1:0-20881 GCA_964553795.1 uncultured Bifidobacterium sp.
GTTCACGATTACCAACAGCTTCACGGTGGTGGTGACCGAAGTGAACGTCGCGCCGGTTGCGGTGAATGATAGTTATGTGGTCACCAACGCGTCGTTGACAGTGTTGGCGGCAGGGATTCTAGCCAATGACGAAGACGCAGATTTGCCGGCCAACAATTTAACCGCCATCCTGGTCAGCGGTCCGACCAATGGTGTATTGAGTCTGAGCGCATCGGGCGGGTTCACTTATACGCCGAACCTGGGTTACAACGGCCCTGATGCCTTCACTTATCGAGTGAACGATGGGACGGTGGATTCCGCGCCGGCGACCGTCACCCTCAGTGTTTCGGGGAATCAACTATTGATTATCACGTCGATCACGGTCTCGAATGACATTGCGACGATTGTTTGGGATTCAAATGTCGGATCAACCTATCGAGTTCAATCCACGGATGACCTGACAGCTGATACGTGGGTTGACCTGACGCCGGACGTTGTGGCCAGTGGGGCAGCCACAAGCATGACTAATGCGATTGGCAGCAGCTTAGAGCGGTACTATCGGGTGCGATTGTTGCCATAATGTAACAATTACAGGGGCTGCTGACCGATCGAGCCTGTCCAGCGACCTGACTTAATGCTGCTTTCAAGATATGCTTTCGTATCGGTATGCTTACGCTTGAGGGTTGGGTAAAACTAGGGTATAACTCCGTTCCCAATTCTAAAATTGGCCTGCAACTGCAACCAAGCTGTTCTGAACATGGCGTTCGTCCATCCGCAATTCTCAAAGAGAACCATCGACTGTGCTGACGTGAACGAAGGCCGGCGCCATGCCGCTGTTGTGGCAGCACATTCCAAGCTGAGAACCGCGTGGCTCATGGTCTGTCTGTGCTGGTTTGGCCTTGTGGGGCAGGCGGCAACGACGACGTATTTGTTTGATTATCCCAATCGCGCGGCCTTGTTGGCGGACGGGTGGAGTTTTATCGCAACTACCGCAGTCGGCGGCAGTCGCGATACGGAACAAACCAATGGCGCCGTGATTTCTTACAATCAAACCGCGCATCCGGGCGCATTGCGAATCCCGGTGGACGTCGGAGATTTGTGGAGTTCGATTAACAACACCCGAAACAGTTTGTTTCGGAATCTGTCGAGCAACTGGGTGAGCCTGCGGTTGCAAATGTCCTTTGCACCGGTGCTGGGTTTGCAACAGGCGCATCTGACGCTTTATCAAAATGACGACAACTACGTTTCGGCGGTGTGGGCGTACAACGAGGGTTCAAACGGACGAATTGCCGCGCTGATCAACGAAAACGGCGGGCAGGCTTCGCCGTGGTCACCGCGCGAATACAAGGTGAATGGGCCGATGGCAACGAATATCCACCTGCGATTAGACCGGGATCTCGCCACGGATTTTGTCACCGTGTTGATCTCGACCAATGGCACGAGCTGGACGCCGGTGCATACCACCAGCCAGGTGCTGCCCAATCCCAAGATTGCCATTTGGGCAGGCGGATCAACGTCGGGTTTTCCGAATTGCGATTTGATTCGTTTGGATGTCATCACGAGTGACACGCCCCTGTTGCCGATGTTATCGGTCCGGCCGACGCATTTCGTTTTCAATGCCGTTCACGGCGAACCGTTGACCAACGCGCAACTGGCGCACGTGATTTTGCGGCGCGGGCACGATGAGCGGAATTGGAGTGTCAGCGACAATGCAAGTTGGATTTCCACGAGTGTGGCAAGCGGCACGACGCCGGGTATTTGTGATATTTCGGTAAACACCACCGGTCTCAATGTGGGGCGTTACAACGGCAAGGTCACGTTCAGCGGCAGTGGATTGGTATCGAATCAGGTGGATGTGACGTTGATCGTCAATCCCAACAATCGAGTGCGCCAGGCGCGCTGGGCCAATGGCTTTAGCGGCGCATTGAGTGTTTCGACCGACGATTCCTACGATTCGGGGTCGAGTCAACTTTTCACCAACGGCATGCGAGGCACGTTCTATCTGTGGGGACTGACGGCGGCGCCACCATGGACGCTCGGTTTCCAGAATGCGGGCATGGAATTGGGCACGCATACGATCAGTCATCCGTGTTTTATCATCAATGAACCGGCGCTGCGGTATGAGTTGGAAGCGAGTATCGCCTTGGTGGCGAATGGAGCAGGCATTCCCCAGGGCGCGGTTATCTCTCACTGCTGGCCGTGCGGTTTTACGCACACGCGCGGTCGGGCGATCGCGGCGGACTATTTTCTTTCAGCGCGTGGCTACAACATCAACCAGTTTGAAGACGTCACGCCGCACGACTACATGAATTTGAAGAGTTTCAATTCGCATGAACACAATCCGTTTCCACCGGATGATTTCAAGGTGCTCGTCGATCAGGCGACGACCAATCGGCAATGGTTCAATCTGGTGTTGCATGCGTTCAACAATGACGATGGCGCGATTGCCTACGCGGCGGGAAAGGACCTGGAGATCAAGCCGGTGGGAACAATCGTCAAATATCTCACGCAGCGGGCGCGAACGATTGTGACCAACTATTCGGAGAGCGCGACCCAGATTGGTTTCGATGCGTATCGCTTGCCGATGCCGACGGCGTTGTTCCGCAATTTTGAAACCAATCTGATGCCCAGTGATCAAATGACGTTCGAGGTGGACGTGACTGGCATCCCTTCGATTGGGGCATTGACCGTAGAATCCGTCGCCACGCCGTACATGGTCCGGGATGTCGGGGCCAAGCGGATGTTGTATTTCAGCACAACCCTGACGACGAACCTGGGCAACCGCACGGTGCAGTTGACGCTGAGCAATGCGACGCCGGTCGCGATCAGCCAGTGGGTCAATGCCGCCGAGGATGCCAGCACGAACATCGTCGTCGCCGGCACGACGCGGCCGGGGAATGGCGTCAGTTACACGTTGTTGAATGCGCCGACCAATGGCGCTCTCAACGGCACGCTGCCAAATGTCACTTACACGCCAGACGGCAATTTTCAGGGCGGCGATGCGTTTCGTTTTCGCGTGACGGATACGACGTCCAATCTGCGCGCCACGGGAACAGTTTCCATCGCAGTGGCGCCACGGAACGACGCGCCCACCCTCGGCGTTCAGAGCAACCGCACCATTAACGCGTTTGAGACATTGGTAGTGACGAATGCCGCAAGCGACATTGATCAGCCCGGCGATGTGCTGAGTTACAGTCTGTTGGGAGCCCCGCTCGGGGCGCAAATCTCAAGTGCTGGCGTGATCAGTTGGACGCCCAACGGCACGTTTGCAAATACCACCAACCTCATTACCACTCGCGTGGTGGACAACGGCGTGCCGCCGTTGAGTGCCACCAACACGTTTCTCGTGATTGTTCTCAGTGGCAACCATCCGCCGGTGTTGCCAACTCAGACCAATCGGGAGTTTGCCGAATTGAGCTTTGTGGCAATCACCAATGCCGCTGCGGATGCTGATGGCACGAACCTTCTCACATATCAATTGATTGCGCCCCCGACGGGAGCTGAGATCAACACGAATGGCGTGATTACCTGGACGCCAACTGAAGCGCAAGGCCCAGGGATTTACCAAATAACCACGGTGGTGACGGATGATGGGCAGCCGCCTTTGAGTGCGACGAATCAATTTCAAATCACGGTGCTGGAAGTCAATGTGCCACCCACGTTGGCGCCGCAGGCGAATCGAGAGATTACCGAAGGGCAGTTGTTGACTGTGACAAACAGCGCCAGTGATCCGGATGTCCCGGCTAATTTGTTAATCTATCAACTGATCAATCCTCCGCCAGGTGCCAGCGTTTCCTCCGGCGGCGTGATTACCTGGACGCCGGGTGAGAGCGAGGGCCCGGGCACGAACCTGATTGTGACGGTTGTAAGCGACGGATTCGCCAGTGCCACCAACGCGTTCGAAGTAATCGTGCTCGAGTCTAACGAGCCGCCGGTGTTCGTTGCACCGCTGACTAACGTTGGGGTGGCGGAATTGGTGCCGTTTGCCGTAACCAACAGTGCCACGGACGCGGATTTGCCTCCCAATTCGGTGACGTATGCGTTGCTTGATCCGCCCGCCGGGATGCAGATTGATACCAACGGAGTCATCACCTGGACCCCCAGTGAAGCACAAGGTCCGAGCACAAATCAGCTTGCTGCTGTTGCGAGCGATGGACTCGCGAGTGTGACCAACAGCTTTACGATTGTGGTAACGGAGGTGAATGAGCCTCCCGTCATGGCGGGGTTAACGAATCAAACGGTGCGCGAATTGGAACTTCTGGTGGTGACAAATGCTGCAACCGATTCAGATTGGCCGCCGAATCAACTGACGTATCAATTGCTCTCGCCTCCCGCGGGGGCAGAAATCAATAGCGAAGGGGTGATCACCTGGACTCCCACCGTGACGCAGGGCGGCACGACGAATGACTTCACGACGGTCGTAAGCGATGGCACGGCGAGCGCGACGAATCAATTTTCGGTCACCGTTGAAGATACCTATTTCGCCACGACCACAAACGTGATGCTGGTTGCGACTGGGGCGGTGTGGAAATATCTCGATACCGGCGTGGATCAAGGAACGGCTTGGCGGCAAAATGTCTTTGATGATACAAGCTGGAGCAGCGGCCCAGCCCAATTGGGATATGGCGATGGCGACGAACAAACCGTCGTCGGATTCGGCACCAACAGCGCGGCCAAATACACCACCACGTATTTCCGCCATGCGTTTGACCTGACTGGAAGGACCAATTTCAGCGCGTTACAACTGCGCGTGTTGCGCGACGACGGTGTGGTTGTTTATTTGAACGGAATAGAAGTCTTTCGCGACAACCTGCCGCCGGGGGAAATCACCTTTGCCACGTTTGCATTGAGTGCGATTTCCAATCAGGCGGAGGACGAATTCTTATCCTCGCCCGTCAATGCGGCGTTGCTGCTAAATGGCACCAATGTTATCGCGGCAGAAATCCATCAAAACCAGGCGAACAGCACGGACATCAGTTTTGATTTTGAACTGACGGGAACGGAATTGATTGTGGCGCCAAAGCTGCCGGGACAAACGAATCAAGTGGTGGCCGAAATGACCTTGCTGATGGTGACGAACCAGGCATTCGATTTCGACTCGCCGGCGGTGGCACTGAACTATCAACTGATCAACCCACCCGCGGGGGCGAGCATGAGTCCCGATGGCGTGATTACCTGGACGCCCACGGAAGCGCAAGGCCCGGGCAATTATCTTTTCACCACGGTGGTCAGTGACGGCAGGTTGACGGACGCAAACGAGTTTGAGGTTGCCGTCAGCGAAATAAATCGTGGCCCCGAATTTCTTGTGACGCCGGTGGATCAGATTGTCGCGGAGTTGGGCACGCTTATCGTAACGAATCAAGCGACCGACCCGGATCTGCCACTGAACAATTTGATTTACCATTTGATTCCAGATCCGGGCAGCGTGCTGTCAACCTCTGGTCCGAACATTACGGCTGAAGGCGTTTTGACCTGGACGCCGACCGAGATGCAGGGTCCGAGCACGAACCGAATTACCATTGTTGCCGAAGACGACGGCGCGCCGCCGCTGAGCGTGACAAACAGCTTCCTGATCGTGGTGCTGGAAATCAACGAAGCGCCGGTGTTGCCCGCCGGAATGGATCGAGTGGTGGATGAAATGGAATTGCTGACCGTCACGAATTCGGCCAGCGACATTGACTGGCCCGCGAACCAGCTCACGTATCAATTGCTGGACGCGCCCGCGGGTGCGGCGGTGGACGCGGATGGAATCATTACGTGGACGCCGACCGCCTCACAGGGGCCAAGCACAAATACGTTCACCATGATGGTCGCGGACGATGGAATTCCGCCGTTGCAGGCGACGAATCACTTTGCGGTCATCGTCCCGGATACGGTGCTCCTGCCATTCGCTATTGCGTCGCTGGCGATGGTCGGCGATCAAATCGTCATCACCTGGGAAGCCACTCCAGGGCGAAGTTATCGGCTGCAATACAAAACCGAGTTGGCTGAGACGAACTGGATTGATGTGCTCGGGGTCATTCACGCCGAGACCACAACGGCGACTGCCACCAATGCATTGGAGGTCGCGGAAGATAGATTCTACCGCGTGCGGTTATTGCCGTAATCCAGATGTTCCCCGGGCGTCCGCTGGACCGCGCCGGAATCACTCGAATTCTCCTCCGTCTGAATTCCTCCCAGCCCAATCAGGTCGACGTGGCAAATCGGCTTATTTTTCCGGGTAACGATGCATTGGCGGTGCGAACTCCCGGGGCAAGACTTGGACAAACACCAGCATCCCCCGGTGACGCGACTGAGGACTTCCTATGCTTGCGAAGTCGCGTAAATCCATTACAAATAAGTCGTAGCAATCGAGATATGAAGCGCGTTGTTGTGGGCGTTGAGCCTACCCCCGAATATGACCGGCATCGCCGGTTGCTGGATGCGCTGGAGGCTTTGTTTCCCGTTACCTTTGCGAGTCAATCGGAAAGCCGCCCGCGTTCGGGAATAGATGCGCTGTTGCTCCTCGATTCGAGCCGCGAAAATGCCTTGGCAGGCGCGAAAGGCGGGACTCCCTGTTTTGCGATCTGCGCCTCCGGGGCCGCGCCCGGTTTGGACGACGCGGCGCCGGTTACCTTTCATGCCGGCGAGCCTTTGGACGCCTGCTTGCGCGGACAAACTTTGGCCGATTTGGAGCGTTGTCCGGTAGCGGTGGTGCAGGGTGAAGCGAACGAAACGCCGATGGCCTCGAAGGGCGGTAGAACTTTTTGGGTTCATCGCCCGGGACAAGAGGGAATGGCGGCAGTGGATTTGGTGGGAGTAGCGTTGCCCACGCTCGAACCCAAGTCTTATCTGGCCGAGTACTTTTACCGCGAGCGTTTCTTGCGCCTCTTGCCGCTTGTCCATTGGTTGAAGCAGATCACGCGGCCATACCGTTGGCACGCGGCCCCGCGGCGAGCATGCCTGGTGTTTGACGATCCCACCTTACCGTCGCCATCGTATGGCTGTTTACAGTTCGAGCAGCTCGCCGCGCACGCGCGGCAGTGGAATTATCACGCCGCCATCGCCACCATTCCATTATCCGGCCAACGGGTCAGCGCCGAGAACGCAGCGTTATTTCGGCAGCAGTCATCCCATTTGTCCCTCGTCATTCATGGCAACGATCATACCTGGCATGAAATGGCGCGGGTCTATCCAGAACCCGAAAAGCTCGCCATTCTGGCCCAGGCGTGGCAACGCATCACGGCGATGGAGCAGCATTCGCAGCTTTCGGTCGGGCGCATTATGGAAGCTCCGTATGGCGTGATTGATCGCGGCATGATCGAACCGCTGATTCGTTTGGGCTATGAAGCGACGTTGATTACCCCGTTGCAATTTCTGCGCTACAACCAGGCCGGAGATTTTCCCACCGCAATCGGTTTGGGCCAGGTTGAGTCACTGGCAGGAGGACTCTGCTTTCTGCCGCGCATCAAAATGACGGCTCATTGGAAGACGGAAGCGTTGCTGGCTGCGTTGTTGGAACAACCGATCATCATCGTGGGCCATCACTACGACGCGATCCGGAACATGGAACGCATGCGCGAGATCGCCACGACGCTGAATGCGCTGGGCGACATTCAATGGCTGAGCCTGCCCGAGATTGCCCGCTCGCAGTATCAAATCCACCGCGATGCGGCGCGCAGCTCCATCCGACTGGGCTCGCGCCACGTCGCGTTGCCCGGCCAGGATTGGGGCGATGAAATCATCGTGGAACGCCCCTGGCTCAGCGAGGAAGCGGATGAACCGTTGTTGGTGCGCACGGCAAACGAGTCGGCTCCAGAACAGCGCTTCTCAGGCGGCACAAAGGTGCGGATCAAAGTGACAGAGGTTGGAGCAATCGAACTTTTGTCCCCGCCGCGCCAGCCGATCAATCCAACGGCGGTGCCGGTGCGCCGGACGCATTGTTGGCCGCTCGTGCGACGGATGTTAATGGAAACGCGTGATCGGATGTATCCCTATCTGCGCCGCTCCGCTTCGCCGGCTGGTGCCAATTAGTCGTATTCGCCCTGAGCTTAATTGATTCATGCTGGTTCACCAACTATTGGAGGAAAGCGCAAAACGACAACCGGAGGCGACAGCTCTGGTATGCGGAGCGAATCGCGTCAGCTACGCTGCATTGGATGCGCTCGCGAATCAGGTAGCGCATGGCCTGCGCCAGCGCGGCGTGAAGCGAGGAGATCGCGTCGCCATCTTTCTGCACAACTCAGTTGAAGCGGTGGCGGCTTTATTTGGCGTGCTCAAGGCTGATGCCGTGTTCGTCATTATCAACTTCCAGACCAAACACGAGAAGCTTGCGTATATCTTGAATCACTGCGGAGCGGTGGCATTGCTGACCGAAGCGCGGTTAACCCGGCATGGCTTGATCGGAAACTTGCGCCAGGAAGTCGCGACGCTTCAGCATGTGGTCTTTTGCGGGCGCGGGGCAGAAGCGCAGGCTCGCGAACCTGACGACGCGCTTACGTGGGAGCAGTTGCGCTCCGAGTGTGCGAGCACGCCGCCAGTGAGCGTAAATATTGATTTGGATCTGGCGTGCCTGGTTTATACGTCGGGAAGCACCGGCGAGCCAAAGGGCGTGATGTGCGACCATAGCAATGTCGTTTTTGTCACTCGCTCCATCGCGCAATATCTGGAGCATGTGCCAACCGACGTGGTGTTAAGCGTCTTGCCGCTCTCGTTCAGTTACGGACTCTATCAAGCCCTCGTCACTTTGAGCACCGGCGGACGGTTGGTGTTGGAAGAATCCTTTGCGTTTCCAGCGGCAGTGTTGCAGAAGTTTGCCGCCGAGCAGGTGACGGGGTTCGCCGGAGTACCAACGATTTACTCGCTGATTCTCTCGCTGGACTTGCAGCAGTTTGAACTTTCCAAGCTGCGTTACCTGACGAATGCCGCAGCGGCATTGCCGGAAGAACATGTCAGACAACTGCGGCGTCGTTTGCCTAAAACGCGGCTCTTTTGCATGCATGGTTTGACCGAGGTGGCCCGCACCGTTTATCTGCCGCCGGAAGAAGTTGAACGCCGGTTCGGATCAGTGGGCACGGCGATTCCCGGCACGGAAGTTTGGTTGGAAGATGAGGCCGGTCGCCGGCTGGGTGCGGGCGAAGTGGGCGAAATGGTGATTCGCGGTCGGCACGTGATGCGCGGTTATCTGAACGATCCGGAAGCGACGGCGGCGCGGTTTCGACCGGGCCGCGTGCCCGGCGAACGCATCTGTTACAGCGGCGATTTGTTTCGCACTGATGCGGACGGTTACTTTTATTTTGTGAGTCGCAAGGACGACATCATCAAGAGCCGGGGCGAGAAAGTGCCGCCCAAAGAGGTTGAGAATGTGCTTTATACGCTTCCGGGTGTCATGGAAGCTGCTGTCATTGGCGTGCCTGATGCCGTTCTTGGTCAGGCGATCAAAGCATTTCTCGTTGTAGCTCCGGGCCGGAGCTACAGTGAGGGACAGGTGTTGTCTCATTGCAAGGCACACCTGGAAGATTTTATGGTGCCGCGCCTGGTGGAATTTCGCGATGCGTTGCCGAAAACCACCAGCGGCAAAATCAGAAAAGTGGATTTACGCTGATGTGCGGAATCGCCGGCATAGTCAGAACGGATGCCAGCCCGCCGATTGAAGAATCGGTCTTGCGGCGCATGCTCGCGTCGTTGCGCCATCGCGGGCCGGACGAATTCGGCCTTTATCTGGATGAAGAAGCCGCGTTAGGGAATGCGCGGCTCAGCATCATTGATCTCAGTGGCGGTTCGCAACCCATCGCCAACGAAGACGAGTCGCTCTGGATTGTTTTCAACGGGGAAATTTTCAATTACGTCGAGTTGCGACCCGAATTGGAAGCGCGCGGGCACACTTTTCGCACCCATTCGGATACGGAAGTCATTCTGCATCTCTACGAGGAATTCGGCGTGGAGGGTTTGGCGCGCATGAACGGTCAATGGGCGGTTGCTATCTGGGATCAACGCAAACGTGAACTGCTGCTTTCCCGCGATCGGCTTGGGGTGCGACCGCTATTTTACACGCAGCAGCGCGGCGCGGTTTATTTCGGCTCGGAAATCAAGGCGGTGCTCAACGGCTTGGGCGCGGGCGGGGCACTGAGTCCGGCGGATTTGCTCGATGTTTTCACCTATTGGTCGGCGCGCCCAGGACGGAGCGTGTTCGCCGGCATCCAGGAATTGCCTCCCGGTCACCATGCGGTGTGGCGGGATGGCAATCTCACGCTGCAACGCTATTGGAGCGTCAATTTCGATCCTGCGCCGCGAAATAGTTTCAAACCGGAGGCGCAATATCTGGACGAGTTTCACGATTTACTCGTGGATGCGGCGAAGATTCGGTTGCGCGCTGATGTCCCGGTCGGCGCGTATCTGAGCGGGGGCTTGGACTCTTCGGTGATTGCCGCCGTGATTCGCAATTATACTGCCAATCAGCTCAACACGTTTTCCATCGCGTTCACGGACGAAAATTTTGACGAGCGTGAACATCAACGGCGCATGGCGAACCACCTTGGGACCACGCATCAAGTGGTGGAAGCGACGCATGCCGAAATCGGTCAGGTTTTCCCGGACGTCATCTGGCACACGGAAATACCGTTGCTGCGCACGGCGCCCGCGCCGATGTTCTTACTGTCGCAACTGGTGCGCCGCGCCGGTTTCAAAGTCGTGCTCACCGGGGAAGGCGCCGATGAATTTCTGGGCGGATACGATATTTTCAAAGAAGCGCAGGTGCGGCGATTCTGGGCGCGGCAACCCGACTCGCAACTGCGTCCCGCGTTGTTGCGCCGCCTGTATCCCGACATTTTCAAATCAAACCAGACGAGCCCCGCGTTTCTGACGGCGTTCTTCGGCGAGGGGTTGCGGGAAATCGAGTCGCCCGACTATTCCCACGCGTTGCGGTGGCGCAATAATCGGCGCACCTGGCGTTTTTTCACCGACGATGTGCTGCAAGCCGGCACGCAATCGCCGCGAGAGCAGATTGAACCGTTGTTGCCGAAGAAATACTTTCAATGGAGCGGACTCGAACGGGCGCAGTTCCTGGAGATTGCGACCTTCCTATCGCAATACCTGCTCAGTTCACAAGGGGATCGCATGGGCATGGCCAATTCAATTGAGGGCCGATACCCGTTCCTCGATTTTCGGGTGGTCGAGTTTTGCAATCGCTTGCCGTCGCGACTGAAGCTCCGTGGTCTGCGGGAGAAACATTTATTGCGGCGATTGGCCGAACGGTGGTTGCCACCCGAAATCTGGCAGCGCCGCAAGCGGCCGTATCGGGCGCCAATTCATCGCAGCTTTTTCAACGCGCACACCCCCGATTACGTGCGGGAAGTGCTATCGCCTGAAGCGATTGCGCGTGCGGGCTGGTTCAAGCCAGCAGCCGTGAAGCAACTCGTGGCCAAGTTGGATCATGGTAAGCCGCTGGGCGAAACAGATGACATGGCGCTCGCGGGAATTATTTCCACCCAACTTTTGCATTCTCAGTTCAGTTCGGAATTTCGTTTGGCGTCGCCGGCGGCCGGCCCGAAACAAATCAAAGTATGCCGTCGCAGTTTGAAAACCCATGCCTCTGTATGACCTTCAGCAAAGACTCGATAAAAATTGATCCAGTTGCCGAGACTAATCGCATTGTCGCCGAGTTGCGGAAAACCATGCGCAAGCTGCGCCGCTTTGGCGGCGTGGTCGGCGTGAGTGGCGGTATCGATTCCGCCGTGGCGCTGGGGTTGGCCGTGAAGGCCTTTGGCCCGGAAAAAGTCGTGGCCATCATGATGCCGGAGCACGATTCAAATCCGATCAGCGAGCAACTCGCGCGCGAACTTTGCGCTCGCTACGGCGTGACTGCGATCAAAGAAGATTTGACGGCGGCGCTCGAAGGCGCAGGTTGTTACCGCCGCCGCGATGAAGCCATGAAGCGCGTGTTTCCCGAATACGATCCCGCCAAAGGCTACAAGTCCAAGATCGTTATCCCGAACAATCTTTTGGAAGCCGGGACGCTGAATGTTTTCAATCTCACGATTATCACGCCCGACGGCAAAACTTTGACGAAGCCCTTGGCAGCCCCTGAGTTTTTGCAAATCGTCGCCGCGTCCAACTTCAAGCAACGCACGCGGATGATGATGGTTTATTACCACGCGGAAGCGCGCAATTACGCGGTCATCGGCACGGCAAACAAGAACGAACACGATCAGGGTTTCTTTGTGAAATATGGCGATGGGGGCGTGGACATCAAAACCATTGGCCATCTTTACAAGACGCAGGTGTATCAACTGGCCGAGTATCTCAATGTGACCGAAGGCATTCGTAAACGCACGCCAACGACGGACACGTACAGTGCGCCGCAAGATCAGCAGGAGTTTTTCTATCGGTTGCCGTTTGAGACGATGGATTTGCTCTGGTATGCCGAAGAGCACCATGTGCCACCGGCAGAGGCGGCGAAGGTCATGGGTTTGACCGAACAGCAGGTGGCGCGTGCCTACGAAGATTTCAAACGCAAGCGGGCCGGGACCGAATATCTCCGGCTCGCCCCGGTGGATCTTGTTTAATTGGAATTGTCACGGCGCATGTTCACCAAGCCACTGGGTAAAACTGGGGTTGTGATACCGGAAATTGGCCTCGGCACGTGGAGCTACCACGGCGGTCCGGAACCGTTGCGGCGCGGCATCGAAGCCGGCGCGAAGTTCGTGGACACGGCGGAATCCTACGGGACGGAAGCCGTCGTCGGGACTGCGTTGCGAGGTATTCGCGACGACGTTTTTCTCGCGACGAAAGTTTCCCCGGGGCACTTTCGACGCGCCGACGTTCTCGCAGCAGCCGACCGCAGCTTGCGTGAGTTGAAAACGGATCGCATCGACTTGTATCAACTCCACGAACCGAACAACGGGATTCCCATTGCAGAGACCATGGGCGCGATGGAGGAACTCGTGGATGCGGGCAAGGTGCGCTTCATTGGCGTGTCCAATTTTTCGGTCGCCGAGATGCAACGCGCGCAGCGGGCCTTGCGCAAACATCCGCTGGTGGCAAATCAAGTTCGTTACAATCTGGTGGATCGCACGATTGAGACGGAATTGTTGCCCTACTGCGAGGCAAATCACATTCTCGTGATCGCGTACAGTCCGCTGGGACGGGAATTACAACGCGTGCGCGATGGTGATGCGGGTGGGGTGTTGGAAACCGTGGCCCAAGCTACCGGTAAAACCGTGCCCCAGGTTATCTTGAATTGGGTGTTGCGTCGGCCATCGGTCGTGGCGATTCCGAAAGGGAATTCGGTGGCGCACGTTCTCGATGTTTGCGGCGCTTCCGGCTGGAGACTGAGTGATGACCAGTATCGCCAGTTGCAGGCGGGAATCCGTTTTCGCCGCCGGAGTCGGGCGGAGATTTTGTTGCGCCGGATGATTCCCAGCGGCGCCGGACCATTTGTCAAAAAGTGCATTCGTCTTTTGCCGTCAGGATTGCGACGGCGGGTCAACTAACTAAACTAATCAGAAGAAGGAAACGCGGAGCAGCCGCACATTATGCAAATCGAATCGAAAATTAAGGAATACATCGCCAAAAACCTGTTGTTCAGTGAGGAAGGATTTCCCTACGCGGACGACGCGTCCTTCCTTCAGGAAGGCATCATTGACTCGCTGGGCGTGATGGAATTGGTGGAGTTCGTGCAAAAAGAGTTCGGCATCAAAGTGGAACAAACCGAAGTGACCCCCGAACATTTCGACTCGGTGGCCAAATTGGCGGCCTTTGTGCAACGCAAGAAAGGTTGAAGCGGGAAACCTCTTCCTTCCGATGAGCAAACAGATTTTTCGGCGCGTGGCGAACCGGTTCTTCCACCTGCTCGCGCGGAATTGCCCGGGCTCGACGTCGCTCCGCCCGTGGCTGCATCGTTGTCGCGGCGTCAAAATGGGCCGCGATGTCTTCATCGGGGACGGTGTTTATCTCGACAACGAATATCCGGAATGCATCGAGATTCACGACAACGTGCAAATCAGCATTCGCGCCATTATCATTGCGCATACGCGCGGCTCGGGGCGAGTGATCATTGAGAAGGACGCGTTTGTCGGACCCAATGCGGTGGTGCTGTGCGGCGCGGGCCGCGTTTTGAAAATCGGCGCCGGCGCCGTGGTCGGAGCAGGGGCCGTCATCACGAAAAGCGTACCGCCGAAACTTTATATCGCTTCGCCGCCCGCCGAACCCATGGCGCGGGTGCGCGTGCCGTTGCCGGTGGCGAAAACGATGACGGAGTTTTGGGCCGGATTGGAGATGCTGCCAAAACGGGACACAGACAAAACGTCCGGTGTGCCGGTGGCGCCCAACAAAGAAGGTTGATGCGCGATTTTTCGCGCCACGCAACGGACCGGGAGGGGGCGATCGATTCCATCGCCGTTAAGATTTCATGGAAAAAGGTTCAGTGACATTTGTATTGCCGGGCGACAATCGCTCCGGCGGCGTGCGCGTCACGACGTTGATGGGCAATGAACTGATAAAACGCGGCTATCGCGTCCGCATTGCTCACCCGCGCCCGGCGTTGATTTCGTTGGCGGGGGTGAAAAAGCAAATAAGCCGGCTGCTCAACCCACCGGCGCCACAGGCCCATGCGGGATGGCTGCATTTATTCCAGGGCCAGGTGGAAACGTTCGGGCGGCTGGCGGAGCTGACGTTCGCGAAACATGAAGTTGTGATTGCGGTGGGTACGTTCACGGTTCGGGATGTTTACGACCTGAAGGCCGATGTTTTGCGTGTGCGTTTCAATCATGGGTTTCCGGCGGAAATGACACCGGAACGGCAGGCCATCTGGTCGCTGCCCATGCCGACCATTACGGTTTCACGAACGCTGGTGCCGCAGTTGGAGGCGATGTCCGGTCGAAAAGTGCTCGCGGTCATTCCCAATGGGATTGATCTGAAGGATTATTTTCCCGCGCCAAATGTGAAGCGCGACGGCGTGGGAACGATTTACAGTTCGCATCCGAATAAAGCGCCCGCCGATATTGTGCGGCTTTTCAAGCGCATCGCGGAGGAATTCCCGGATGTGCCGCGCCGGGTTTTCAGCACGGAAGCGTTACCGCCAGAATTTCCACCCTGCGAATACGAGCAACTTCCCTCGGTCGAGCGCGCGCGGGAAATCTACAGCAGTTGCAAAGTGTGGTTGTTGGCCAGTCGCACCGAAGGCTTGCCCGGCCCCGTGCTGGAAGCGATGGCGTGCGGCGCGGCCATGGTGAGTACGGATAACGACGGCAGTCTGGAAGTCGTCAAGGATGGCGTCAATGGACTCATCGTGCCGCGCGGAGATGTGGAGGCTTTTATTCCGCACCTGCGGCGCTTGCTGACGGACGAGGAGTTTCGGCAACACCACGTCACCGGCGGCTTTGCCACCGCGAAGGAATTCCGGTGGGATCGCGCGGCCGACCGAATGGAGGAGTTTCTGAAGCGCATTTGGGCTGAGCCTGAATTGATTGCCAATCCGCCGCGAACTGAGCCGACGGCAAACTAATCTGCCGCCAAAATCCTTTCCTCGCTTCCATCGCCTTGAGTGCCGACGATAAAAAAAGCTACGGCCAGATCCTGAAATCTTCGGTGACCGTTGGCGGCGCATCCGTTCTCAACCTCGGCATCAGCATGGTGCGGAACAAAGTGTTCGCCTTGTTGCTGGGGCAGGGCGGCATGGGATTGGTGGGCGTGTTCACTTCGTTGTTGGAACTCAGTCGCAGCGTGGCAACGATGGGCATGAACACCAGCGGTGTGCGGCAAATCGCCGAAGCGGGGGCGGATTCCGATCCAGAACGAATCGCGCGCACCATCAAAACGCTGCGTCGTCTGGCCGTCGCGTTGGGAATCATCGGTGGAATATTGCTCGCCGCGTTTTCCCCATGGCTCGGGCGACTGACATTTCCAGAGAAGCCGGGGCATCGCGTTGGCCAAGTCGCGTGGCTCGGTGTCGCCGTGGCTTTGTGGGCGATTTCGGTTGGGCAAATCGCGTTGGTGCAAGGCATGCGCCGCATTCGCGATCTCGCGCAAGCGAATGTGTTCGGGGCGTTGCTGGGAACGATTTGCAGCATTCCCATCATTTATTTCTGGCGCGAGCGGGGCATTGTGCCGTCGCTGATCTGTGTGGCGGGGATGAGTTTGGTGGCGTCCTGGTGGTTCAGCCGGCGCGTGCCGGTGGCGCAGATTCGATTGACGTTCAAGACCTGGCGTCAAGAAAGTGCGGGATTGCTGAAGTTGGGCGTGGTTTTCATGTTCAGCGGCTTGCTCACGCTCGGGGCGGCTTATCTGGTGCGGGTGATGGTGCTGCGCAAACTGGGCGAAGACGCGGCGGGTAATTATCACGCAGCCTGGGCGCTAGGCGGAATGTATGTGGGATTCATCCTGCAAGCGATGGGGGCGGATTTTCTGCCGCGCCTGACCGCCGTCGCGAAGAACGATCGCGAGTGTACGCGGTTGGTGAATGAGCAGACGGAAGTGAGTTTGTTGCTGGCCGGACCGGGAATTGCCGCGACGCTTGCGTTGGCGCCGTTGGTGGTCTGGGCATTGTATTCCGCGGCGTTTCAACCGGCGGTCGAGGTGTTGCGGTGGGTTTGCCTGGGGATGTTGTTGCGGGTGGCGTCGTGGCCGATGGCATTCATTCTGACGGCACGCGGGGAGCGATTGTTATTCTTCACCACTGAATTGGGTATCAATGTCGTGCTGATTGGCCTGACGTGGTTGGGAATGCGATGGTATGGACTCAACGGTGCGGGCATGGCGTTTTTCGGGATGTACGCGATCTACTGGGTGGTCATTTATTGCATCATGCATGTGACCGTAGGATTTCGCTGGTCGGCGGCGAATCGGCTGACGGGCAGCGTGTGGCTGGTGGTGTTGGCGGTAGTGTTCGGGGCCACGTATGTGTTGCCGCAAATTCCCGCCATGATCATCGGCACGCTGACGGCCCTCGGCACAGGACTCTATTCGTTGCGGCGCATCTTCAATCTAGTGCCACCGGAGCGATTGCCGCGAATGGTCGTGCGCGTGGCGCGCTGGTTGAAGTTGCTGCCGGCGCATGTCGCTCATCCGCTTTGATGCGACGGCAAACCATGCATTACGTTTTCATCTATCCGAGTTCCGGCATCATGGGCGGCATTGAAACCCAAATGGTGCGCATGTCCCGCTGGTTGGTATCGCACGGGCATGCCGTAACCGTAGTGACAGATTCGGCGCGGGACTGGGGACGATTGTTGCCGAAGGAAGTTCGCTGCGTTGCCTTGGGCGGTAAGTTCAAGTTGTTAACCTATTTTTTCCACGCCCGGAAACTGTGGCAGACGTTGAACGTGCCCAAGCCGGATGTCATCAAAAGTTTCGACTTTTGGACGGCGTGGATTGCGTATCAATTGACTTTGATTGCCGGGGGAAAAGTGGTCGCGGGGATTTACGTGCCGCAAAAGGCGCTGCGGTTGGAGCACGGCAGTTTTTATGTCCGGCATTTATTGCGCCACGTTCCAGCGAAGGCGCGGTTGTTTATGTCGCCGGAACAAATTGAGGAGTTTGAAACGGTCCATGGGCAAGGCGGCGAATTGTGGCCCTTGCCGGTGGATGCGAGCCAATTCTTGCCGGCGACGCGAAAACCGCAGTGGGGAAAACTGGTTTCGATCGGGCGGCTTTCAGTCATGAAGGAATACAACCTTTACATGATTGATGTCGTTGCGGAATTGCGCCAACGCGGCCATGACGTGACGTGGACGGCGCATGGAACCGGACAATACGAAGCCGAGATGCGTGCGATGATTCGCGAGCGCGGTCTCGAAGGCGTCATCACCTTGGCCGGGGCAATGCCCTACGAACGATGTTGGCAAATGTTGGCTGACGCGTATGTGTTTGTCGGCATGGGCACGACCATTCTGGAGGCGGCGCTGTTCAAGGTTCCCAATGTGCTGGCGCTGGCATACGACCGCGCCGGGTTAACGTACGGTCCGATTTATCGCGTGCCGCTGGGCAGTGTCGGCGATACGCGCCGGGAAACGCCCACGTTGCGCGTCGTGGATGAGATCGAACGCATTCTCAAGTTCACCCCGGAAGAATATGCGGCCGAGCAAGAGCGCGTTTATCAATACGCCCGGCCCTATGAATCGGATGTTTCGATGCAGCGTTTCGTGGAATTGACGCAGGCCGCGCCGGCGACGCGCCCGCAATTAAGTTTGTGTTTGGGAAATTATTTGCGGTGGTTGCCGCGTCAGGCGGGAAAGATATTTATGCAGAAACCGGGACAACCGGTGAAATCAGCCAGTTAATGAACTAACCAAAGGAAAGGCAGAGATGAAGACAGCAGTAATCGGTTTGGGATATGTCGGACTTCCGTTGTCGTTGCAGTTCGCGCGTTCCGGCGTGACGGTGCTCGGATTGGACGTGGACACAAACAAAGTGGACGCGCTGAACCAGGGCAAGAGTTATATCAAACACATCTCGCCGGAGGCCGTCTCCGAAGCGGTGAAGAACGGCGTGTTCTCGGCCTCGACGGATTTCAGCCGGATCGCCGAGGTGCAAGCCGTGATTATTTGTGTGCCGACGCCACTGAACAAGAATCGCGAACCGGATATTTCCTACATTGTCGATACGGGCAAAGCCATCGCGCGCCACTTGCAAAAGGGCACGCTCGTCGTGCTCGAATCAACCACTTATCCGGGCACCACAGACGAGGATTTGCGCGCGGTGCTGGAGATTGGGAGCGGCCTGGAAGCGGGCAAAGATTTTCATCTCGCTTTCTCGCCGGAACGGGAAGATCCGGGCAATCCCGACAGCAAAGTGGCGACGATTCCGAAAGTGGTGGGCGGGTTCAGTCCGGAATGTTTGCGGCGCGCGACGGAGCTTTACTCGAAAGCGATCAAGACCATTGTGCCGGTTTCGTCATGTCGCGCGGCAGAAGCCACCAAGTTGCTGGAAAACACCTTTCGCAGCGTCAACATCGCGTTGGTGAATGAACTCAAGGTCGTTTACGGGGCCATGGGCATTGACGTTTGGGAGGTCATCAATGCGGCCAAAACCAAGCCGTTTGGTTTCATGGCGTTTTATCCTGGACCGGGCCTGGGCGGACACTGTATTCCGATTGACCCGTTCTATCTCACTTGGAAAGCACGCGAATATGGTCAAAACACCCGGTTCATTGAGTTGGCCGGCGAAGTGAACACTGCCATGCCGGACCATGTCGTGCGGCGCGTGGCCGATGCCTTGAACGAACGCCAAAAGTCGGTCAACGGTAGCCGCATTCTGATTCTGGGTTTGGCGTATAAACCAAACGTGGACGATGAACGCGAATCGCCCAGCTACGTGCTAATGGAAAAACTTCAGTCGCGCGGTGCTCAAGTGGCTTACTACGATCCCTACGTGCCGGTAATTCGCCCCACGCGCGAGCATGCGCGTTGGACTGGAACAAAATCCGTGGCATGGGATCAGCAAACCATCGCGGGATTTGATATGGTGTTGATCTCCACCAATCACGCCTGCGTGAACTATGAGGAGTTGGCGAAGTGGGCCAAACTGATCGTTGATACCCGCAATGCCATGGCCAGCATCGCGACTGCGGAGGGGCTGGTCTGGAAGGCTTGAAGCGAAACCTTGCCCGTCAGGTAAAACTGAAACCCGCCATGATCCATGGCGGGTTTTTTCATGATCCAATCAAGCGGACGACTACTTGAGCTTCAAGAAATTGCTCAGAATAGTGCGCCCATTCTCGGTCAAAATACTTTCAGGATGAAACTGCACCCCCCAGATCGGAAATTCTTTGTGCTTCACGCCCATGATTTCGCCCTCTTCAGTTTCGGCGGTGATTTCGAGGCAATCCGGGACTGAATCGCGTTGGATAACCAGCGAGTGATAGCGCGTGGCGGGAAACGGATTCGGCATGCCGGCAAACAAATCCTTGTCGTTATGTTTAATCAACGACGTCTTGCCGTGCATCATGCGGTAGTTGACGACGACTTTCGCACCAAACGTATGCCCGATGCATTGGTGACCGAGGCAAACGCCAAGCGTCGGCAGTTTCGGACCGAATTCGCGCAAGATGTCGTTGGACAAACCGGCTTCGTTCGGCGAACACGGACCCGGTGACACGAGCAGGCGCTCGGGCTTCAATTCGCGCACCTGTTCCACCGTGATCTGATCGTTGCGCACGATTTGCATCGGCACCTTCATTTCGCCCAGGTACTGCACGATGTTGTACGTGAACGAATCGTAATTATCGATGACCAGCAACATACTACTTGGCTGGCAGTGTAGCGGAGAGACGATTGGTCAAAAGGATTTTCTGACTGGCCGCCCAAGGATGCTCCACTTGATCAATGGTCAGGGTGCGCGGCAGAAGTTGAATTTCGTAGCCGAAAATTTCGCACGCGACCGTGCCCGGCTGGAAGAGCGTATCCAGAAAGACGCATTGGCCGAACGGCAGGTCGAGCGGGGCGACCTGACCGTGCTCGAAGCGCACCGTCTGGGGCAGGTTGGTCGGGACCGCTGCGCCCGCGAACAGAATGGTAATGTTGGTTAGCCCCAATTCCGGTTGGTCAATCAACAGGGCGGGGGATTGATCCACTTGCGTGAAGGTGAGTTGCCAGGGACTGTTAGTGCGGCGGCGATTTTCAACCCAGGAGAAAACCAGGAAATAAACAATGAGCGTCACCAGCCCGACGCCGATGAACATTTTCCACGGTGAGTTTGCTGACGACATGATTAACGCGAAACAACAGCGGTCGCGCCGACGCTTGACCTCAAGCCGCGACCGGGAAGCAGTCTAGGCGGGTCTGAACCCCGAGGCAAGGTCAGGACTTGCAGTCGTCCGCGCGGAACTTTGGCAACTCGACAGATCGGCGCGGTTAAGGGAAGTCGGGAGGAAGGCTGGTGGAGCCTAGGGGATTCGAACCCCTGACCTTCTCATTGCGAACGAGACGCT
>CAZKMR010000090.1:0-18830 GCA_964553795.1 uncultured Bifidobacterium sp.
CCCGCAGCAACTGAAGTTTCGTCGCTGACAGCCGGACGAGACGGTTGGTGCGCACTTCGACGCGACGGACGGTTTCGAGCAGTTCAGCGGTGGTCATGAAGGTTTGGGAAGAAAAGATTGCCGGTAAGAAGTTGGTGCGACGCGGCTCTCACAATCCCAGCAAGCGCTTCAGGACAGCTTCCAATTCCGCGAACTTATCAGCGGGAAATGCCGCCAGTCGCCGTTCAATCTTGGCATTATCTACCCCGGCGATGCCCAGCGCATTGACGACCGATTCCTGTCGCAGCCAAGCAGGTTTGGGAAAACGAACTTCGCACTCACCGCCGCGAATTTCCGTGGGCATCGGCACCACCACCGCCATGTTCCGTTGCGAGTCCAGAGCACTAACAGAAACCACGACGCACGGTCGGACCTTGGCCGCGATGCCTAAATCTACGATGACCATATCGCCACGGCTAAACTTTGTCATAGTCCACGTCGGGAGCTGGTCCGAGTTTCTCCCATGATTCCGCGACAACAGCTTCCATCGAAGTTTCCTTCTCGCGTTCTTGTTCGATGAATTTGAGATAACGAAGGACTTCGCGCACCACCGCCTCGGGCTGGTGCTTGATTTCCTCAATCAGTATTTCCTGTGCGCTCATGCTTGGATTATCCGCGAATGCCAATGGTTGGCAAGTTTGGGCGATCCCTTGAAACCGTGTCGTTGACGAGGCGGTTGGTGCGCACCTCAACGCGACGGACGGTTTCAAGCAGTTCAGCGGTGGTCATTACGAAACACCTTTCCCAACGGCGCTAACTGTGTCTTGCGCCCCTAAATCAAGGTAGTAAATTGCCCCCATGAGCGCGGCAGAAATCCTCGAACAGATTGAACAGCTACCTCCAGCCGAGCAGCAGATCGTTGCGGAAAAGGTTTTGGAGATATACGGTGACTTTGAACTCACCGCCGAGCAAGCCGCTGAACTCGACCGCCGCGCCGAGGATGCGTTGAAAAATCCGGGACGCGGCATTCCGTGGGAACAACTCCGCGACGAGACACTTGCCAAATATAAGAAATGAGCTTCCGGGTCATTCACGACACCGAAGCGACATTTGAATTTCGGGAAGCGGTGGCGTGGTATGAAGCTCAAGCCGAAGGACTCGGCATTCGATTTATCCTCGAAGTGGATGCGGTTATTACGGCCATCACTTCCCAGCCGCTCCGCTTTTCCAAAGCTGGAAGCAAGGCCCGCAAAGCGCGGATTCTGGGCTGGCCCTACTCGATTTATTTTGTCGTCAATGAAACTCACTCCGAAATCAAAGTGGTGGCCGTCTGGCACGGGGCGCGGAATCCGGCAGAACTGCGCCGGCGGCTGAAATGACGCGCCGACCATCGTGTCGTTGCCGAGGCGGTTGGTGCGCACCTCAACGCGACAGACGATTTCGAGCAGTTCAGCGGTGGTCATTCCAATTCTCTTTTGCTCATTGCGCATGAATCAGTTCAAGCGGGTTATCTGTCCTGGTTGGGCAACCATCACGACTCAACTTTAGCTGGCCGTCTATCAGCAACGAACCAACCTGCTTGGATGGCGCGCTCGCGCATCCAATCACCCCCACCCGAAATTGAAACGCGGCAGAGGAGGATTTTGATTTTTCCGAACAATTTTGGAGGAATCATTTTACCAAATCAAAATACATGCCGTTCCACTGGTACACCCGCAGCGGATTCTCTGTTGCAGAAAAATGTGTGCGCGTGACAAAACAGGGCCTCCCATTGGTATAACTCAACTTGCAAGAGTTTCCCCGGGCAATTCCGACAAGTTCAAACCCTTTGTCAACGTCAAGCTCCGTCTGGTTCGTGGCTAACGGTCGTAAAATGTAATAATTACCGTTCCCTTGCGCCCCGCGAATTTGGTCATGAATCCCACCACCATAAAAGTGCGGCTCGATAAGATAGACATGTGACAAAGACTTATCTTCAATCGTCACGATTGTCGTCGTGCTGTCGGCAGCGAGTTTGAAGAGAGTGTCCGCATTTGTGGAAATTCCACCGTAGGTGCAACGTGCGATAAAGGTGTAAAGCTCGTGATAGCTTTTAAATCGGCGAGGTAGCTCGGCGTCGGTTTTGGAGCCACCAAACGATTGCGGGTTCAAAAAACTCGCCAAAACGAGACGAAATTTATTCCCGGTCATACCGTAGTTTGCGGACACCGTTTCCCATAAAGTGAAGTCCGACGATTCAAGAAATTTTATGGCGATCCGAAATTCAAACACTACCGGCGTGTCTATCTTTTTTCCCCTTTCGGGCCCGCCGGCATCCAAGTCGAAAGCTTTGACACTTGTGAAAGCGATCTGTTGTTGCTTGTCGCGAGGCGTGTACCAACCACCGTCACGCACATCGAGCCACCCAACAAAATCTCTTGGTTGCTTCTCTGCAATCGGCGAAACAACGACCCTGAAATTAACCACCTCATTTTCAACATGATTGGTAAGGGCAATAAAAGGAGCGTGCGTGGTTATGTTTTCTCTTGTGAGACGAATACCAGGCCCTTCATATGCTTGAGCAGCAAAAGCCATCTGGCCAATTAAAGCCACCACTTTTACGGTGGTGACAATAAGACCAAAAGCACAACAGCGCGTAGCGTCGTTGGCGAGGCGGTTGGTGCGCACCTCGACGCGACGGACAGTTTCGAGCAGTTCAGCGGTGGTCATAGGAAAACCATACCAAAACGCCCGTCCGTTTCGCCTGCAATACAAACTTTACCGAAAGCCCGGCCCACAAAACCACAATTAGCGATAGTCGCGCGATCCTTTCGCTAGCAATCCAGTGGCGAATCATGGCGGACTGGTTTTGATCGGCGACCCAGCGCGGTGAAACCAAATAGACCGGATGGTTCTGGCGGATAAATGCGGCAGTATTCTCAGGGATGCGCTCCCATGCGTCGCCGCGACTCAACGACGGGTTGGAAGCCAGCATTGCATCTGTCATGCGCTTGTTTGGTCGCAGCTCCCAAATTGAAACAAGGCCGAGCAGGACGGCAATCACGCTCGCCCACAGCAACTGCCTGCCCAAGTTTGGTTTCATATCTTACCTCAGGCCTGCGGTCCAAGCGTATCCCAATATCGCTTTAGCCGATGCACGAGATAGGTGAAGAAACCAACCAGCGAGAATGCAGCCAGCGGATAAAAAAGGAAGAAGCCCGTGATGCCTCGAAGAGTCCCCCACGCGACGCGTTTGGTGATTTCCCATCCGCTGACAGACTGAAAACCAGCATCGAAAAATCCCGCGAGCGCGATTGAGATGCAAAGCGCCACCGGAAAAGCCAGCGCCGCCGTTACCAAAGTGCCAACTGCCACGCAGCGCACCCAATGAAGAAATGGGCGAGGCAACTTGAAATCTGGAATGTCTGAAACCACAAGTTCTGCTCGTTACGCGCTAACCAAGACTATTCTTCGACATCAAGAATGCGATTGTGTTCGACGTGGATAACCTCACGGCACCGGCACCGCATTAAACACTTTCTTGATAATCGCATCCGTCGTCACCGCTTGCGCCTCGGCTTCGTAGGTCAGGATGATGCGATGGCGCAGCACATCCGGGCCACATTCAACCAAGCATTTTGTTGTAGTCTTCATGCGTGCCAATCCAGACCCATTCGTAGCCGTCGTTGATTTTATGCCCAAGGCGCGGTAGTGGTCGCCAACGCGGATGGAGAACCTTTCACTCCGCCCCGCCAGTTTCTTGAAATCAAGGGACGGATGCTGCGGATTGTCCCGCCAGAGTCGATAATTTTTCACCGCCAGTCGTTGAATGTGTTCAGGCAACTCTTGATAGAGTTTCCAAAACCGGCGCGTGGCACGGGAGGTCATTTGTTGTCGGAGGGCCAGTCACGAAGCTGGCCCGCGCCACGTTCGGCATCGGCTTCATCGAAAAGAAAATCCAATTTCCCCGCCGCGGCGTCGTCTTCCATCTGGCGACTCCAGAGCTGGTGATAACGCGCGCTGACCCACGCCGCCAACCGGTCAAAATCCGATGGAGCAAGCTGCTCGGCAGCCCGCTCGATTTCTTCCACCGTTGTCATGGCGCGACTTTAATTGAAGTTTTTCAACGATTCAAGCGAGGCGTCACGGCACCGGCACGGCATTGAACACCTTCTTGATGATCGCATCCGTCGTCACGGCTTGCGCCTCGGCTTCGTAGGTCAGGATGATGCGATGCCGCAACACGTCCGGGCCGATGCTCTTCACATCCTCGGGCGTGACGTAGGTGCGGCCTTGCAACAGTGCCCATGCCTTGGCGGCGAGCGTCAGGAAAATGGTCGCGCGCGGTGACGCGCCGAACTGGATGTAATGTTTCACGTCCAGTTTGAATTTCTCCGGCTGGCGCGTGGCGAACACGACTTGCACGATGTAATCGCGCACTTTGTCGTCCACGTGAATCTGGTCCACCAACTTGCGCGCCTTGATGATTTCGTCCAGCCCGATGACCGGTTTGACCGGCGATTCGGGCGACGTGAACGCCATACGATCCAGAATCTTTCGCTCCTCCGCTTCCGACGGGTAATCAAGGATCACCTTGAACATGAAGCGGTCCACCTGCGCTTCGGGCAACGGATACGTGCCTTCTTGATCAATCGGATTTTCCGTCGCGAGCACGAGAAACGGCGATGGCAACGGCATCGTTTCGCCGCCGAGCGTCACCTGACGTTCCTGCATGGCTTCGAGCAAGGCCGATTGCACCTTGGCGGGCGCGCGATTGATTTCGTCGGCGAGCAGGAAGTTGGCGAACACCGGGCCGCGCGTGGCGTGATATTTCCCGTCCTGCGGACTGTAAATCAGCGTGCCCACGATGTCGGCGGGCAACAGATCGGGCGTAAATTGAATGCGCCGGAAACTCGCCTGCACCGCCGCCGCGAGCGTCCGAACGGAAAGTGTTTTCGCGAGACCCGGCACGCCTTCGAGCAGCACGTGACCGTTGGCGAGCAATCCGACGAGCAGGCGATCCACCAGTTGTTCCTGCCCGACAATGACTCCGGCAATTTCCGCGCGGAGCGTCTTGACCCACGCGGCCACGGCTTGGGCCGGTTCGTTGAGAGATTGATTCATGCGCGGGCCACTGTAGTGGCGCATGGCAGACGACTCAAGTTCGGGAACATTCGCGGCAAGAGAATTAACCTCCGGCCGGCAGTTTCTTAATCTTCATCTCCGGGACCGGGATTAAGAGAAAGATTAAGATTACGATTAAGAATTAGGAGCGACTCATTTCGCGCCCCGGGACTGCTTGATTTCAGGACACTGCGGAGCAACTGGAATTGGCGGGGCGGGCCTAAACCCGTTGGATTGCCCGCTTCTCCGACAACCGCCGGGATTCGCCAACAAGGCACAACTTCTGCATCTCCCGATGCCGCCATGGAGAAGTTGTACGTCGCGTGTGAATTTGGGTTGCAGACCAGCCGGGTGGTATTGGGCACGTTGGAGAATCATGCCCTGAAACTGGGGGAATTGCACCGCTTCGCCACCCCGGTCGTGACGGAGAAAAAAAGCCTGCATTGGGATGTTCAAGCCATTTTCCAGCAGGTCGTCAAAGCCCTCGGCGAACTCGGCTCGCAGGAAGTCAATTTGCAAGGCATCAGTTGCACCTCCTGGGGCGGGGACTATCTCTTATTCGATCAGGACGACACGCTGCTCTCCCCAGTATTCCATCATGCCGATCCCCGTTCCGCCAAAGGCTGGCAGGAGTTGCGCGGGAAAATCTCGCCGGAAACCATCTATGGTGAAACCGGCCTTCCGCCCCGGCCCGGCAGCACTTTGTTTCAACTCGGCGCCGAAACCTCCCGCCGACTCAGACACACCCGCGTGTTGCTCCCTTTTGCGGATGGCTTCAACCACCTGCTCGGCGGGGTGGCTTGTGCTGAAACCTCAGCCGCCAGCACCACCCAGCTTTATACGCCGCTTACTAAAACGTGGTCGCGCCCGTTGGTGGGCAGTCTCAAGTTGAAGCCCGGCGTGCTGCCCCCGCTTGTACCCGCCGGCACGCGGCTCGGTCGGTTGCGACCGGACATCGCCAAACAAACTGGGCTCGACACCGCGCAGATCATCGCCACTTGCTCCAATGAACTCGCCGCTTCACTGTCCGGTTTGCCGCTCAATCACGGGCGGGACTGGGCTTATCTTCGTATCGGCTCAGAAACCTTGATCGGCACCGAAGTCGCCGACCCCATCATCACCGTCGGCACGCAGGCGCTCGAATACCACAATGAAACCTGTCTCGGCGGGGCCACCAATTTTTACCGCCGCGCGCCCGGACTCTTCATGCTCGAAGAATGCCGCCGCCATTGGATTCAGCAGGACCGCGAATTGAACGACGACGTCTTGCTGCATCTGGCCACCATGTCGAAACCGTTCGAGGCGTTCATTGATGTCACCGACCCGCGGTTCGCTGCACCGGGCGACATGCCGCTGAAAATCCAGGCGTTTTGCCGCGAATCCGGTCAGGACGTGCCGCGCCGTCCGGGCGAAATCATTCGGTGCGTGCTGGAAAGTCTGGCCCTGCACTATCGCCAGGTATTTCACGAAACCGAAGTGCTCACCGGCAGCCGCTTTGGTCGCGTGTTCTTGTTTGGCGCGAGCGAAAACACCTTGCTCAATCACTTCGTCGTGGACGCCCTGCAAGTACCCGCCATCATCGCGTCGCCCGATGCGGCGGCGATTGGCAACATCATCGTGCAAGCGTTGACGCTTGGGCACATCAACTCACTGGAAGCCGCGCACGAAATTCTCCGCAACTCCTACAAGATCCAGGCCATCATCCCGCATCAATCCGATTGGGACACCGCTGCAATCCGGGCGCGTGATCTCAACCCGATCCCAGTCCCGGCCGAGTAGTTTCTTCGCGAATAAACCAGAGTTGAAAGCCCACGCAGCATTCCCCTGCCGTTGATTCCCCTGCCGTAAAATCAGTAGCACATTCGTCCAAATCTCCTCCCTTTGGACGATAGGCGCAGCCGTGAGTTCTGTTTAGGATTCGCTTCACCACGAATTCCAACTCCATCCCCATGAACTCTACCAGCCTTATCATGAACTTGATTCGTTCGGCGTCCCGATTCCTTTTCTGTGCTTCGCTTTTGGCACTAACAAATTTGTCCGCGCAAACCGTTTTGTTCTCCGACAACTTCAATCGCGCCGCCAATTTCGACATTGATGCCGATGCCACCGGCATGAGCGGCCCGGCGGCGCCCATGACCTACAAAGAGTCCGACCCACTCGTCCCGAACGATGCGCTTTCACAGGTTTTGAACAATGCCCTGTATCTGGCGTATGGCCCGAACGCGAGCGCGGTCGGCCTGCAATCCTACAACTTCATTGACAGCCAGATTCTCACCGATGGCGGCTTTCGCATTTCGATGAGCATCGAGAACCTCGGCAACCAGACCACCGTGGATCATTACTGCGGCTTCGGCGTCGGTATCTCCGCGACCGAAATGGCCAATCTGGCGTTGGACTTCAACGGCACGGCGGGGCCGCGCGGCAATTTCGGCGCGGCGGGCACTGGGGTCGCTGATTTCTATGTGAGTTATACCCCGGCCAACGGCGGCGATGTGCAACTCTTCTATCAAGGCGTCGCCACCGGCACGGCGATTGATGTCAACGTCGGCAATCTCGTCGGCAGCAGCGCCATTTTGCGCGCTGATTTTTATCCGGATGGATTCGGGTTGGGCGACAACGTGGCCGTGTACGTTTATTTGAATTCCACCCTCGTTGCGGCGACCAGTTTCACCTGGAAAGAAGCGAATCAAAACTACATCGCGCTCAGCACGCGCCAGAGCACCGGTTTCATCGTGGACAATCTCGTGGTGGAAACCATCGCGGTGGCCAATGCGCCGCTGATCTGGGTGGGCGACGGCAGTGTGAACGAATGGAACACCAACAGCCTGAACTGGAGCAACTCCGTCTCGGGCGTCATCAGCAAATTCTCCGACGGCAAGAACGCGACGTTCGCTGACAGCAGCACCAACACCAGCGTCACCGTTACCGAAATCGTCAGTCCGGCGACAACTTCGCTGAACAACACCGCAGCGGATTACACCTTTAACGGCAGCGGCTCTATCACTGGTGCGGGCAGCGTTGCCAAGATCGGCACTGGCCTCGTCACAATGAATCTCAGCAATACTTTTTCCGGCGGCGTCGCACTTTCGAGCGGAAGAATGCGGGTGGCCAATAACAATGCCTTCGGCAGCGGGACAATTTCGTTCAGCGGCGGCACACTTTCATCCGACAGCACCACCGCACGCACGCTGCCGAATGCCGCGACCATTTCCATCATCACGACACTCGGTCATGCCACGGATAATGGCTTGCTCACCATCAGTGGTCCGGTGGATTTCAGCGGCGCGGCGCGCACGTTGATCACCGACAGCGATGTCGTCTTCGCCGGCGGCGCAAACAACGGGCGCATCGGCTCGAAGCGCGGCGCAGCTACGCTGACAATCAAGGGAACGGTGGATTACAACGGCGCTTCCGACGTACAGGATGGTACGCTGATTTTTGATGGCGCGACGGTGGTAAATTCGGATCGCCTCATCGCCGATACCGCGGGCTTCAATGGGATCGCGCGACTGGTCATCACCAACGGATCAAGCGTGACCGTCAACACCACCGTCGGCAACTTGCGTTCCGGTCGCGTCGCTTCCAGCGGCACGAACTACGTTGATCTCGCCGGGCTTTACAGTTTGCCCAACGCCGATGCCGGCAATGGTTACCTCACACTTCAGTCGGATGCCGCGCACTCGGAAATCACCTTTTGGCCCGGCGGCGATTTCACCGGGCGCGGCGTGGCCCGGAACGCCAACGGCAGCGGCCAAACAGTGTTCAAGTTCAACGGCGGAATCCTGCGCGCGCGAAATGACAACCCCAATTTCTTCGAAGGTCTCTCGCAAACCTTGATCGAAGCCGGCGGCGCGAATCTTGACGACAGCGGCTTCACCATCGCCATCAATCAAAATCTGCTCGACGGCGGTGGAAACGGCGGGCTGAACAAAATCGGCGCGGGCACGTTGCTGCTCAATGGCAACAACACCTATCAAGGTCCAACGGTCGTGAGCAACGGCGCGTTCGGCGGCACCGGCACGCTCAGCGGCCCGGTGCAAATTCTCGCGGGCGCAACGCTCGCTCCGGGCGCTTCCGTCGGCACACTGACAATTAACAACAATCTCACGCTCGACTCAGGCAGCGCGGCGTTTTTTGAAATCGACAAAACGGGCGCCACCCATGATCTCGTCACTGGACTCAACGACGTCAGTTACGCGGGCACGTTGATTATTTCCAACACCAGCGCCACGCCGTTTTCCGCCGGTGACAGCTTCACATTGTTCAACGCGACCGGAACGCGCTCGGGCAATTTCGACAGCATCACCATCCTGCCGCTGCAACCACTCGCGGCGAGCTTTGATCCCAATACCGGCGTCGTGACGCTCTCGACTTTGCCGCCAGGCACGGACGTGTTCACCGTGTTCGGCAACACCAGTGACAACGTCTTTCCCGTCCTCACCAATGACCCCGGCACTGGCCTCTCCTTGATCGGCGTGACGACTCCCGCCAATGGCACGGCCGTCATCAGCGGCGATAACATCCTCTACACTCCAGCGCCCGGTTTCGTCGGCAGCGACAGCTTCACTTACACGAATCAAAACGACCTCAGCGCCACCGCCGTCTTAACGGTGCTGGTTTCCGTGGTCGAACCACCGCCACTCAATGACCGTTACCAGGTATTGCGTAACAGCCACACCAACGTGCTGGACGTGTTGCGCAATGACGGCGCGGGCATGACGCTGATTTCGCTCACGTCGCCCACCAACGGCACCGCCTCCATCAGCGGCACGAACATTCTCTACACACCCACCGGTGATTACGTCGGAGCGGACAGTTTCAGTTACACGGTTCAAGACGGCCAGGGCGCCACCTTCAATGCCACCGTCACGCTCGACGTGCGGAAGTATCCGAACTTCGTGTTCATTCTCGCCGATGACCAGGGCTGGACCGGTTTGAGCGTTCAAATGGACAAGAATCGGCCTGACTCGAAGAGCGATTATTATCGCACGCCGAACATGGAAACCCTCGCGGCTCAGGGCATGCGCTTCTCGCTCGGTTACGCGCCGCATCCGAATTGCTCGCCGTCGCGCTACGCGAATCTCACCGGAAAGAACGTCGCCCGTCTCAAGATGACCGACATCATCGGTCGCAACAACGCCCCGACCTCCGGCCAGTTCAAACTCATCACGCCCGGCAAAGCCGTGGATGCCATTCAAACTTCCGAAACCACCATCGTCGAATTGTTGAAGTCCATTCCCGACGCCGGTTATTCGGCCGCGCACTTCGGCAAATGGCATCTCGCCGGGGGCGGGCCCGCCGCGCACGGATTCGATTCCGACGCCAACGACGGCGGCACTGGAAATGGCGAAGGTGACACCGGTCCCGCTCCAATTAATCCCGATCCCAAACGCACTTACTCCATTACGGACCGGGCGCTGGCTTATCTCGATTCGCGCGTGACGAACGGAACGGCTTTTTATCTGCAAGCCTCCCACTACGCCGTACATGAAGTCACCCAAACCAGCCAGGCATCCTACGATTCCTACGCCGGCGTTCCGGTCGGCACGTGGCATAACAATCGTAATTACGCCGGCATGACCACCGATCTCGACATCAACGTCGGTCGTCTGCTCGCCAAGCTTGATGAACTCGGCATTCGCCACAGCACCTACGTGATTTATCAGGGCGACAACGGCGCGCCGCAATCGCTCTCGGAAAATTATCCGTTGCGCGGTTACAAACCGGAAGTCTGGGAAGGCGGCACGCGCACGCCCACGTTCGTTCGCGGCCCGGGCGTACCGGCGGATTCGCAATGCGACGCGCCAATGATGGGCATCGACATTTTGCCTACCCTCTGGCACTGGGCGAACGGTTCGCTCACCAACCTGCCCGCCAACGTGGACGGTGGCAGCTTGATTCCCGCCATCACCAGCATTGCCCAGGGTTCAAACACGCCGGCTGCCATCATGCGCGGCGGCGAATTTGTCCATCATTCCCCGCACTACGTCGGACCGCTCCCATGGCCCAACGACTGGCAACTGAACCCGAAAGACATGCGCCCGCGTTCCACCATTCACGACGGCCAATACAAGCTCGTAGCAAATTACGAAGCCGGCACGATCGAACTCTACGACCTGCAAAACGAAATCGGCGAGCTGACCAATCTGTCGGCGACGCAACAAGCCATCAAATGGCAATTGTGGGTGCGGCTGCGCGATTATCTCAAAGCGGTCCAGGCCCAGATGCCCACGCTCGATCCCACCTACGCCGGCACGACGAACGGCACTTTCGTGCTCGCGGGCGCGACCGGTCCGCTAGGGGACGCCGATTCCGACAGCCTGGACGACACGTGGGAATTCCGCGAATTGCTCACCTACCAATTCGACGGCGCGGAAGACCTCGATCAGGACGGCGTCAGCAACGCCGACGAACTCGCAAACGGCACCGACCCGCTCCTGCCGAACGCTTACCAGATCAGCGCCATCACGCAGCTCGCGCCCGACCAATTGCAATTGAACTGGAACAGCACCCCGGGCGCGACCTTCTCCGTCGAGTCTTCCACCAACCTGGTGGACTGGGCCGCCGCGACCGTGGTCACCGCCGGCGACGTGTTCTCCGGCAGCGTCACCGTTCAGAAAACCCAGCCGCACGAATTCTTCCGCGTGCGAAGGCTGTAAGAATTGACTGTTCCCCTGTTGCTGGCCCGGCAACGAAATTTTGCACCGGAAATTAGCAGGGGAATGAACGGCAGAGGAATCAAACATTCCCTTGCCATTCATTCCCTTGCCTTGACTGCCTTAACAACTCTCGGACCATTACCCCGGGCGCGGCCTTCGGCGTCGAGTCTTCCGCCAACCTGGTGGACGGAGCCGCGACTCATCTTCGATTCACAGGATTCGCAGCACAAATAAGGCGATCAATTTCGGCTTTCGCAGCATGAAAATCAAAATCGAGTGAAATATCTCTCTTGCCACTTGGAGAGAGCGTAAATTCAATCGAACGGATTAACTCATGGCGACCACTTTGCGTTAATTCATCGAAGAAGTCATTTCCCCATGCCAACTCGCGAGCAACGTAATATAAAGGTGGCTCGTTGATTACCATGCCGGGCGGATCCATATCTCGCAACAATGGCTTCGCCCACGCGATGGTCTCGGCCTCGCTCCAGCCGAGCAGTTGAGCGAAGGCATTTTTCCAAATTGCGAAGTATTCAGTTTGATAGGCATTCATGAAGAAAATTCAATGTACGGCCACATGCTCGCGACCCATAAATTTGAAAACTTCACCGCAACGGCTTCAAAGCCTCAAAACAAGTGAGACTGACATCTTCCTCATTCGCTCGAATCGCATCTTTCAGGAAATCTTCGAAAGAATTGTAGGCTTCAAACACCATCTGCTCAAATTCGGTATGGATCAGAACTACCCGATTGTTGTTCGCCGAGGACAAATCGATCCCTAACCAGCTATTCGAGCCATCCCAAAACAGCGGAAAGTAACGTCCCACAACCTTGGCATAGGCCGGATGGTGCTCCATGCAGTCCTTAAAATTGCCGAAATGGCAGGTCATCATGTCCAGTTCCATGAATATGTAAACCGACTTTGGAAACAGGCTCGCCTGCTCTCTCGAAAGCGCCTGGCAATCGTTGTTTACTCCATTCTTCCACGAGAATAGATCCACAATCGGTTCGACCATTCCTTGCACCCCTGCGCGTTCGAGCATCCGACGAATACGGTTCTCTGAGAGGCCGGGCTGGAGCCGTTCCGCTAGTTGGGGATTACGCTTCCCCAGCGACACTTCAAATTTCTCAAAAAGTGCTGTGTTCATTGCTATAAATGACGATTAGGGGTTACTTACGCTCCACGACATAAACAGAGCGGACGTGGCTTTCGATAGATGTTATCAACTGCCAGACGTTCGTTTGGGACTCGTCTTTGGGCTCCCATGCAATGCCAAATTGGCCTCCCTTGGAAAGAACCCAAACACGATTCGAGGACACCTTTATCTTCGAGGGCTGCAAGTCCTGAATTATCTGCGGGAGCGCAGCACCCGTAACGGCTAGTTCAATGAAGCGATTTGTTCCCAATGGATGCTGCTCAAGAAGTGAATCGCAAGCCTTTGCAAATTGAGCGTAATAAGCTTCGCTCTGATGCCTGAATCGGGAATGAGAATCGGACCAGAACACAAAAACGCCAACGACTAAACCCGTCAAGAGCACCGAGACTGCGAAGGCTTGGAGAACGCGCATATAGATTGCGGGCCGCTGCCTAATCTTCTCAATCATTTTGATGAAGTCCATAGCATCGCTCGTAAGGGCCTTGTCACTCGATCCACACAATCTGAAGCTGTTGTGGAAGGAAATAAATGGTGCACGAATGAATCTTCCCCGCATTGTTTTGAAAAAGCACCATTTCACAAACCGTTTTGCCCTCTTGTTTACAAAGTGCTTCCAGACGCCCCTTATCCATCGTCTGGAAGCGACCGCTGCTGGGGTTTAGATAACGGGCTTGGGCGCTCAACGGGCCTGTTACCAAGGCCAGCATCAACATTGCCACCATCAATAGCTGTCGTTTCATTTCACAACCTTTCTATTCACTTCGCTTAATCGAGCACGATTTGGGCGTGGCGACACTGGACTCACCCTTCGCTCACGCGAAGCGCAGCATCAAAAGCGTCCCAGAACTCCCGAGCGGTAAACCCAACTGAAAGTATGCGGCGGTATTCCTTATCGTACAGTTGCATTCCTCCGAGTGAGTAGGTTCGGAACCTGATGGGTTCAATATGCAATTCTTCAGTTGCTGAGTTCGGCGCAGCCATCACCGCAGCTTGGCGTTTCAGAAAGGCTTTTTGATCGATGCCTTCAAACAGGCGACTTTCTTCTGCCCCCGAAATACGAATTCGTTTAGATTCTTCAAGATGCCCTTTAAGCAATTCGAAACCTCGAGAACGAAATTCGACGTCGCTCAACTGCAACATCGGGGCAACTGGATATGAGAGGCCGTATGGATCTCGGAACCATTGGATAATTGAGATTTGCGAACTCTTACAATCTTTGAGGAATAATAGGCTCATTTATCGTGGCGCACCACGCCAGTCATCTATTCCGCTAACGGTACCACCCAAAAATTTTCCGCCAACATTTTGAATGGCAGGACGAAGAATGCTCTCTTCAGCTTCAACTCCCCGCACAATGCCAGGAGAAAACCCGCCTTCACTCATTGCAGCTTGACGGTTAAGCGAATCACCAAAATCCGCTATGGCTGTTAAAACATCCGGCAAATAGCTAGCGCCAAATCCTCCCACCTCAACCCAAAAGGCAAGTTGGACCGAATGCTGAACCGACCAAGCGTAGGACGCGTAAATTTTTGCCTGTGTTCGACCGATTACGATGCCCACCCGGGCAGCAATCACGCCAATCCCGCCGCCAGTCACTCCTTGCTCAGGCGCACTCATTAGTCCACTCGGATCTACCATCATTACTGGGTTGCCGTGCGCATAGAGGTATTTGTGCAACCTGAGCGGATCAGTTTGTGTTCCCTCATATGAATCCATCGTCTGGAAGCGACCGGAATCAGGATTAAGATACCGTGCCTTTGCTGCCCCTGCGCCAAGCAACAAAGCCCACACCAGCAATAGCGAAATGAAGTAATTTCGCCTCATGTTCAATCCTCTATTTGCCTACCATTTCTGCACTCCATTTTAATCTATCAGTTCGACGGGTTGGAACGTGATGTTAGAAAACGACTGTTTCTTGCAGAAAGAAACAAAGTTTTCGGTCGCAAATAGCAACGTCGCAAAGTTGGCCGCCCGAAATAGATCATGCTGCAAGTTTCCCACCCGCAGCTTGAGAGGGAGCGAACTCAATTTTACAGGTGACCTGCCGCACAACCTACAGTCCGGCCCAGACCGCTCCATGCAGCGTTCGTCTAAATTCAATCCCCCTCGAATTTGTAGTTCGTGAAACGTTTCCTGAAACTTTGCACTTCCTTTTATTTGCGCCTCCGCAAAGCCATCTATAAGCAGGTCTGACTCCGAAAGCAATTTCCTCACTTTATTAGTCGCTAAAACTGTCCATGATCGAGGCCAAGTGAAGTCAGTAATGCTTTTACCGGAATCAATTTTACCCTCAAAAGGGCCGAATTCAGCTGTCGGCCCAGGAATAGAACCATCCGGAAGTTTTAGCCGCGCTCGGGGAAGAATATCCCTGTGCCACCCCAGAGACTGCGGAGAATTTTTGAAATATTTTGCCTGCTCTTTTGATGGTTCAATACAGGGGAACTCGTTTCCGGCCGCTCCCCAAGTTTCACATCTTGGACATGAGAGGCCGGGCAAAATCCATTTGTGCTCGCCAAATATGAGCACCTGACCAAAATGACTAGAGGACGGCGAAACTCGGTAAACTTGTTTGATTGACATCAGCGGAATGATGTTATTGCATAGTCTGACAATCCATAAAGGGTTCGGTTCTTGGTATCGGTCACTCATTGTTTTTTCTCGCTTACCCCCACAACTGCCGATCGAGCGAACGTAACTGAATCGCTTCGCTCACGTGCTCGGCGGAAACCGTTTCCGCCGCGGCTAAATCCGCAATCGTGCGCGCCACTTTCAGAATCCGATCATAGGCGCGGGCGCTGAGGTTATATTCCGCCATCGCATTGCGCAGGAGTTCCTTTGTCGGCTCGTCGAGCGCGCAGAATTCTTTGATCTCGCGCGTCGCCATGCGCGCGTTGCAGGTGATCTTCGGCTTCGCCGCGAAACGTTGTTGCTGAATCCGCCGCGCCGCCACCACCCGTTCCCGGATTTGCGCCGAGGCCTCGCCGTTCTGCTCACCGGTCATCTCGCGAAACTTCACCTGCGGCACTTCAATGTGGATATCAATGCGATCCAGCAACGGCCCGGAGATGCGCCCGAGATAATTCTGAATCTCGCGCGGCGAACTCTTGCTTTCGTGCGGCATTTTTCCGTCGGGCGTCGGATTCATCGCGGCCACCAGCATGAATTGGCTGGGAAACGTCATCGTCCCCGCCGCGCGCGAAATCGTGACGCGCCCTTCTTCCAACGGCTGGCGCATCGTTTCGAGCACGCTGCGTTTGAACTCGGGCAGTTCGTCGAGAAACAACACGCCGTTGTGCGCGAGGGAAATTTCGCCGGGCGTCGGATTGATGTTGCCGCCGAGCAAACCGGCATCGCTCGCGGTATGATGCGGCGCGCGGAATGGGCGTCGCGTAACCAATCCCTGTCCCGCCGGCAACAGACCCACGATGCTGTGAATCTTCGTGGCTTCGAGCGCTTCATCGAGCGTGAGCGGCGGGAGAATGGTCGCGAGCCGTTTCGCGAGCATGGATTTGCCTGTGCCCGGCGGACCGATGAGCAGAACATTATGACCACCACTCGCCGCAATCTCCAACGCGCGCTTCACCGATTCCTGTCCCTTCACCTCGGCAAAATCCACATCGTCATCGAGCGGCTGATCGAAAATTTTCGCGATGTCCACGCGCGTGGGTTTGATGGTGATTTGACCTTCGAGAAAATTCGTCGCCTCGCGCAGGTTTTGAATCGGAATGACCTGCAAGCCCTCCACGACGGCGGCTTCGGCGGCGTTTTCCGCCGGAACGAGCACGCCGACTTTGCCGTCCTGCTTGGCGCGAATGGCGATGGGCAGAACGCCTTTGCACGGTCGCACCGCGCCGGTCAACGCGAGTTCGCCGACGCACACAAAGTTATCGAGTTGATCCGTCTCGATTTGTTCGCTCGCGGCGAGCATGCCGATGGCGATGGGAAGATCGAAGCTCGGCCCTTCCTTCTTCACGTCGGCGGGCGCGAGATTGATGGTGGTGCGACCGTAGGAAAACTTGAACCCGGAACTGTTCAGCGCGGTGGTGACGCGATCCTGCGATTCCCGCACGGCGGCGTCCGGCAGACCGACGATGATGATTTTGGTGTCGCCGAACCCGGCGCTCACCTCGACCTCAACGGGAAACGCTTCAATGCCATTAACCGCCGCCGCACACACCCGGGAAAGCATGACGCAGTGTTGAGCAAACGCGGGGAGAAGTGCAACCGGGATTTTTGGGGGAGCGCACGCGCCCACGCGTGCGGCGGTTGCCGCCATCGGCAACCGATCTCGAGCGCGCCATCGCGCTCGTTCCCAACGGCGTGCACTCTTCCCTGAATCGCCTTGTTACTGCCAGGTTTTGGACTGCGCCGGCAAAGCGGTGCGGCGACGGCGCTCTCGGGCGAGCGAAAGGTGTTCGAGGACAAGGCAACCGACGACCGTGCGAAAGCGGTGTCGCGCTTCGCTTGCCACCGCAGTCCAAAACACGATTACTTGGAATTTTCTATATCCACTTCACCTGCCGCATGTCGCCAGATTGACCGAAAGCCAGATGCATCCGAAACGCGTCGCCCAGACTTTGCAGCGAATGCCCCACGCCGCCGCGCTTCACGTATTCCAACAGCAACGGGCGATAATCCGGATGCGCACAATTCTCGATGATCAGCCGCGCCCGTTCACTCGGCGCGCGGCCGCGCAAATCCGCTACACCTTGTTCCGTCACCACCACCGACACGGAGTGTTCGCTGCTGTCGAGATGACTGACCATCGGCACAATCGTGCTGATCGTTCCGCCCTTCGCCGTGGACGGACAAATGAAGATCGAGAGAAACGCCGCGCGCGCAAAATCCGCCGAACCGCCGATGCCGTTCATCATGTTGCGCCCGAGCACGTGCGTGCTGTTCACGTTGCCGCCCAAGTCCACTTCAATCGCAGTGTTCACCGAAATCGTTCCGATGCGCCGCACGACTTCCGGATTGTTGGTAATTTCCTGCGGGCGCAACAACAGACGCGGACGGAAGAAAGTCCAATCCTTATACATTCCCTCGAGCGTCGCCGACGGCACGGTCAGCGATGAACCGCTTGCGAAACTCACACGCCCTTTGCGCATCAATGCGATGACCGCATCCTGAATCACCTCCGTGTACATCTGGAAATTCGGAATGCTCGGATGATCCGCCATCGCCATCAACACGGCGTTCGCGGTGTCGCCCACACCCGATTGCACCGGCAGGAACGACGTGGGAATCAAACCGCGTTTGATTTCGCTCGCCAGAAATTCCGCGACGTTGTTGCCAATCTTCGCTGTCACCGGGCTCACATCGGGAAAGGCGCTGGTCTCATCGGGCAAATTGGTTTCCACCACGCCGACAATTTTCGACGGATCAACTTCAATCACCGGTTCGCCGATTCGGTCCGACGGACGAAACACCGGAATATCACTGCGCCGCGGCGGATCTTCTGGTTCGAAAATGTCATGCACCCCGCGCAGAAAATCGGGGTGATAACGATTCAGCTCGATGATGATTTTCTCCGCCTTATGGCAAAACGTCGGCGACGCGCCAACCGACGACGTCAGCACGATCTCGCCGTATTCCGTCACTTCGCACGCTTCAATCACGGCGAGATGAATCGGCCCGAGAAATCCATAGCGCACGTCCTGCGGCAAGCGCGACAAGTGCATGTCGAAGAACCGCGTCTCGCCCGCGTTGATGCTCTTGCGCAAATCGGGATCAGACTGATACGGCGTGCGGAAACCGATGGCTTTCGCTTTGGCCAACGCGCCGTCGAGCGAGCGCCCCGTACTCGCGCCAGAAATCACGTTCACTTTGAACGGTCGGCCCGCCGCGTGTTCCGCCTCAGCCCGGGCGGCAATCGCTGCCGGCACGGCTTTCGGCGCGCCTGCGGCGGTGAAGCCGCTGACTGCAAGCGTTT
>CAZKMR010000090.1:18930-20697 GCA_964553795.1 uncultured Bifidobacterium sp.
GCCGGCACGGCTTTCGGCGCGCCTGCGGCGGTGAAGCCGCTGACTGCAAGCGTTTCGTTGTTTTGAATGAGTTGGGCCGCTTCCTGTGCAGTTAATTTAGTCAACGAGTTCATGAGATTCTTTCGCCCTGATCGCGCAGTAGTCGGACGTCTTGCGGATCGAATGCATGCGTGCGACCGGAATCGTCGCGAAGCAACAGCCGTCCTGCGGCATCCACGCCGTGAAATTCGCCTTCCAACTTCGGACCGTCGAGATCCACTTCCACGCGACGCGGCAAATGCCACAGAACGTTGATCCGTGGTAGCAGCGATTCCACCGACCCACCCCACACGGGTTGCCATACTGATTTCAACGCAGCTAAAACGCGTTCGGTGATTTCTGGCACGGCTGGCGGCGTCGGCAGCAAATCCGCCAGGCGGATTACGTGACCTTCCAACTGACCGTCGCGCGCCTCGGGCGAATTGCTGATGTTAAGGCCGATGCCCACCACGGCCCGGCCCGGTTGAAATTGATCAATCAACAATCCCGCCAACTTGCGCGAGCCGACGAGCACGTCGTTCGGCCAACGTAGACGTAAATCCGTGACGCCTAGATCGCGCAACGCGTCGCACACCGCCACACCCGCCGCCAACGGCAAAAAGCGCCACGCGGGCGAATTGGTTTCCACCGGCACGACCGCCGACAGCCACATGCCGCCGAGATCGGAAACCCACGACCGTTGAAATCGTCCGCGCCCGGCGGTTTGCGTATCGGCGCGGACGGCCTGCCACGGTTCGCATTTGGCCGCGACGAGATTCGTGGACGTGACTTCGTCGTATTCCCACAACAACCACCCGCTTCCGGTCACTTCACGCCGGGCCTGCGCAGCTGGAGTTGCGGGGGAAATCGTCATCGTGACAGAGTGGCAATGTAATAACCGGCGGCGACCGCCGTTCCGATGACGCCCGCGACGTTCGGGCCCATGGCGTGCATCAGCAGATAATTATTGCGATCCGCTTTCTGTCCTTCGACGTGCGCGACGCGCGCCGCCATCGGCACCGCCGAAACGCCCGCCGCACCGATCAGCGGATTGATGAGGTTTTTCTTCGAGAACAAGTTCATCGCTTTGGCCATCAACACGCCACCCGCGGTGGACAAACCAAATGCCACGACGCCGAGCAGAACAATCTTCATGGTCTCCCATTGAATGAACCGTTCCGCCGTCATCGTGATGCCCACACTCGTGCCGAGGAAAATCGTGATGACGTTGATGATTTCGTTTTGCGACGCTTTGACGAGCCGTTCAGTCACGTTGCATTCCCGCAGGAAGTTTCCGAGCATCAACATGCCTACGAGCGCCGACGCCGCCGGCACGAGGAGAATGACGAAAATCGTCACCACCAGCGCGAAGATCAATCGTTCCAACTGCGAAACCTGCCGCAGCGATTTCATGCGAATCTTGCGTTCTTTCTCACTGGTCAACGCCCGCATGATGGGCGGTTGTATCAACGGCACCAGCGCCATGTAGCTGTAGGCTGCGACCGCAATCGGCGACAGCAATTCGGGCGCGAGTTTCGAGCTCAGAAAAATCGCCGTCGGACCGTCCGCGCCACCGATGATGCCGATGGACGCCGCTTGTCCCGCACCAAATCCCATCGCCAAGGCGCCAAGGAATGTGCAGAACACCCCGAGTTGCGCGGCGGCGCCGAGCAACAATGTGCGCGGATTCGCAATCAGCGGTCCGAAATCCGTCAACGCCCCGACGCCCAGAAAAATCAGCGGCGGAAA
>CAZKMR010000091.1:0-19671 GCA_964553795.1 uncultured Bifidobacterium sp.
GTCCGGTCCGCCGCGCCGCAATTTGTTCCGCCGCCCCCGCCACCCGATTACGCGGGCGAGGAGTCGGATGAACCGGGCGTGATTGCAGCGAGCGGAGGTAGCGGCGCGGGGCCGGCGCGTGGGTACACTGGCACCCAGATTTTCAGCACTTACAAAGGCTCATCCCAACCCGGTGAACCGGTGAAATGCGGTGTGCCCGGCGGCGCTTCAGCCTGGGTGGCTTATCAGGCGGAAGCCGACGGCACGTTGGAAATCAAAACGGACGGCAGCACGTTCGACACGTTGCTCGCGGTTTACACTGGGAGCGGCGAGAGTTTTGAAAGTCTCGAAAGTGTGGCGTGCGATAACAACAGCGGCGGCAACGGCGTGACGAGCAAAGTGGTTTTTTCCGCGACGGCAGGCACCATCTACTGGATCGCGGTGGATGGCGTGAATGGCGCGTGGGGCACTGTGATGTTGACTTACAATTTGCAAGCCGCACCCGTCGTCACCGTGCATCCGCTCAGCGCCGCGGTGGCGGCTGGGGCAAATAAATCATTGGCGGTGGCGGCCAAAGGCAATCCCGCTCCCATTTGCCAGTGGGTGTTCAACAACGCGATCATTGTTGGCGCGACGAACAGCACCCTTACCGTCACCAACTTTAGCGAGAATCAAGCCGGTTCTTACTACGCGTATTTCACCAATGCGATGGGTCAGGTAGCCACCGTCGTGGCGGATCTCGTGCCCAGCGGTCCGCTGCGGTTTGATCAATGGGAGACGCTTGCCAACGGTCAGTTGCGCATGCGCATGGTGGGGGCGCCCAACACCAGCTATGTCATTCAAGCCTCGACCAATTTGACGCATTGGGTGCCGGTGAAAACGAATACGCCGGCCAGCGGGCTTTGGCTGTTCACTGACCCGTTTGCGACTAATTACGCGAACCGATTCTATCGCGCGGTGCCGGGCTCTTGAACGGCGTCAATGCGCCGCCGCAGCGCGTTGGCGCGACTGCCGTTTTCCAGCCAGAACGGTTTTCAGATACCGTCCGGTGTGGCTGGCCGGACAACTGGCCACAGATTCCGGCGGGCCTTGCACCACGATTTTGCCGCCGTCCGCTCCGGCTTCCGGACCGAGATCAATCACCCAATCCGCAGACTTGATGACCTCGAGATTGTGCTCGATCACGATCACCGAATGACCGGCAGTGACGAGGCGCTGGAAAACTTGCAGCAATACGCGCACGTCGTCGAAGTGCAGACCGGTGGTGGGTTCGTCGAACAGGAATAACGTTGGTCGAGAGTCGAGGGCCAAGGGGCGAGAGTTTGATGTGCGCTTGTTTGAGCAACCCTCGACTTTCGGCTCTCGACTCTCGTCTGTTCCTGTTGCTTCCGCCAAGTGTCGCACGAGTTTCAAGCGCTGACTTTCGCCGCCGGACAGGGTGTTGATCGGTTGGCCGAGGCGTAAGTAACCGAGCCCGACTTCTTGCAGGAGTTTCAAACTGGCGGTGGCGCGCTGCGCCGGCCTGGAGTCAGCGAATCCCGCGAGAAAATCAATGGCCTCATCCACCGTGGCTTCGAGGACGTCGCCGATGGACCAGGACAGGGGCGAGGGACGAGCGACGAGTGACGAGGGCTTGGCGCGGGGAGTCTGGCGCTCGACGCTCGGCCCTCGGCTCTCGACCTTCACATCGAGAATGTGCTGCCGATAGCGGCGCCCGTTGCATTCCGGACAGCGAATGAAAATGTCGCTGAGGAATTGCATTTCAATCTTTTCAAAGCCAGCGCCACGACATTTCTCGCACTGACCGACGCCGGAGTTGAAGCTGAACGCGCTGGCGTTCAGGCCGCGTTGGCGGGCGATTTCGGACTGGGCGAAAACTTCGCGGATGTCGTCGAACGCCCCGATGTAAACGGCGGGATTGGAGCGCGGCGTTTTGCCGAGCGCCGATTGATCCACGAGCACGACCTGGCCGAGGCTCTCAAAGCCATTCAGGATTGCTGATTGCCGATTGCCGATTCTCGAGTCGGATTCGTTGTCGTCGTCCTCGTCCTCGATGCGGGCGGAGGCTTTGACGGCGGATTGATCCGCGTTTTGCAATTTAGCTTCCAGCGCCGGTAGTAAGACATCTCGCACTAACGTGGATTTTCCCGAGCCGCTGACGCCGGTTATGGCGACGAGTCGGCCCAGCGGAATCGCTACCGAGAGGTCCTGAAGGTTGTGGCGCGTGGCGTTGCAGAGGTGGAGAACTGGAGTGATGGAGTGATGGAGTGGTGGGGTGACTAAGTCGCTGCCGGTTTGAGAGGCACTACTCCAGTTCTCCAATACTCCAACACTCCGTCTCTTCGGAATTTCAATCTGCTTCCGCCAGCTCAGGTATTGACCGGTCAACGAGACTTTGGATTTGAGCAATTCCCGGAGCGGTCCTTGAAACACCACTTCACCGCCGGTGGCCCCGTGCCCCGGGCCGATGTCCACAATTTGATCTGCCGCGCGCATCACGCTGGCTTCGTGCTCGACCACCACGACGGTGTTTCCAGTGTCGCGGAGTTTTTGGAGAATGCGCACGAGACGATCGGTATCGCGCGGATGCAAACCGACGCTCGGTTCATCAAGGACGAATAGGGTGTTGACCAGCCGCGTGCCGAGGCAGGTGGTGAGATTGACCCGCTCGGTTTCGCCGCCGCTCAGCGTGCGCGTCGGACGATCCAACGTGAGATAGCCAAGTCCGACTTCGTCGAGGTAAGCGAGGCGGGCGCGGACTTCGTTCAAGGCGTGGAGAATTGGCGATTGCCGAGTGCCGATTGCCGATTGCGTGGACGCGAGTTGTTCGATGAGCTTCAGCGCGTCGCGAACGGGCAGGGCGTAGAAGTCCGGGAGCGTCAATTTCTGGTAGGAGGCGATGTGAGGAGACTTTAACTTTTCTTGTGTTGCAGATGCCGAGGGGGATTTTAATTTGAGACTCCTCACGTCGTCTCCTACGGATATCACATAAAGTAGGGCGTCGGGCTTGAGGCGCGCGCCTTGGCAGTCGGGACATTTGGTGTAAGCGCGGTAGCGGGAGAGCAGCACGCGCACATGCATCTTGTAGGACTTGGATTCCAGCCAGCGGAAATAACCTTTCACGCCATACCACGCCCGCGGCCACTGATGTTCTTCATCGATGCCGTAATCTTTGTCGCCCTGGATAATCCAGTTCTGATGCTCGGTGGAAAGTTCATGGAACGGCACGTCCATCGGTACTTCGCGCGCTTTGCAGAATTTCTTCAAATCGCTCTGGCATTCAGCGCTGAAGCCGCTGCGCCAGGGTTTCACCGCGCCTTGCGCCAACGTCAGCGAGCGATCGGGAATTGCGAGATCGTAATCAATCGTGATGGTGCGACCGAAGCCTTTGCAGGTCGGGCACGCGCCGAGTGGATGATTGAAACTGAAGAGAGCCGGGGACGGTTCGCTGTATTCGATGTCGCACTGAGCGCAGTGGAGGCGGTTGCTGAAAAGTTGAGGGTTGATCGTTGATAGTTGATCGCTGAGTTCGTGGATCGCCAGTTTGCCTTTGCCGAAATGATACGCCTGTTCGCAGGCTTCGACAAAGCGGGCGCGCGAAGCGGGAGCAAGCTTGAGGCGGTCTTGAACCACGGTAAGTGCCGATTGCCGATTGTCGATTGCCGATTGAAGTGACAAATCGTCGACGCGGATGATGGCTTCCTTCACGAGCAAACGTTGATAGCCTTGCTTGGAGATTAGGGAAAGCGATTCGTCGAGCGGGAGTTTGTCTGAGAGCGGGACGGTAAAGGTAACGAGAACTTCGCGGTAGGGCGCGGCTCCTGACGAGGTGGTTTTGGATTGGTCCGAGGCTCGCGAGGACGCTCGCCCCACCAGTATTTGCCAAACGTTTTGCGGTGAATCCTTGCGCACCGGTTGACCGCAACCGCGACAGTGCAACTGCGCGAGATGCGGCCAGAGCAGTTTCATGTGGTCGCAGATTTCCGTCATCGTGCCGACGGTCGAGCGCGTGGTGCGCACGGCGTTGCGCTGCTCGATGGCGATGGCGGGCGGAATGCCCTCGATGCTGTCCACCTGCGGCTTGTCCATGCGATCAAAGAACTGCCGCGCGTAGGGCGAAAACGTTTCGATATAACGCCGCTGGCCCTCGGCATAAAGCGTGTCGAACGCGAGTGAACTTTTGCCCGAACCGCTCAAGCCCGTGATGATGATGAGTCGATGCAACGGCAGATCGAGATCGAAGTTCTTGAGATTGTTGTGGCGCACCCCGCGCAGGCGAATGGCGGTTGCTGGATTCGGTTCAGACATCGCGTTCGGGAAAGTAGTGGAGAGTATTAGCTTGTCAAACTTCAGGGTGAGATTCGCTTTTTACCCACAAATATGCGGTGAAACTCGATTGACCATCCCAGCTGAATTTGCCCATGCTTCCACCATGAATCGACGCCAATTTATCCAAACGACCGGAATGTTTGCGGCTGGAGTTTCCGTGGCCGCGCTCAGTGGCTGCGCCACGTCAAAAAGCTGCTGTGCCAAACCCTGGTTTGAAATTTCCCTCGCGGAATGGTCGTTGCATCGGTCCATTCGCAATCAGAAAAAACTCACCAACCTGGATTTCCCGAAGGTGGCCAAAAACGACTTCGGCATTCACGCGATTGAATACGTGAATCAGTTCTTCATGGATAAAGCGCGCGACGAGGCTTACCTGAAGGAGTTGAAATCCATTTGCGATGGCGAAGGCGTGAAGAGTCTTTTGATCATGTGCGATGGCGAAGGAAATCTGGGCGATGCATCGGCGGAACGGCGCGAGCGCGCGGTGACGAACCACCACAAGTGGGCGGACGCGGCGAAGTTTCTTGGGTGTCACAGCATTCGCGTCAATGCGGCGACGGGCGGGCAGGGCAGTTTTGAAGAACAACAGAAGCGCGCGGCGGATGGTTTGGCCAAGTTGGGCGAATACTGCGCCACGCTTGGTTTGAATGCGATTGTCGAGAATCACGGTGGGCTGTCATCGCACGGCGGGTGGCTTGCGGGCGTGATGCGCATGGTGAACAAACCAAATGTCGGCACGCTGCCGGACTTTGGGAATTTCTGGATTGATCGCGCGAAGGGCGAACAATACGACCGCTATCAAGGCACGGCGGAGTTGATGCCGTTCGCCAAAGGCGTGAGCGCGAAATCGCATGACTTCGACGACGCCGGAAACGAAAAGAACACGGATTACCGACGGATGTTGCAAATCGTGAAGGACGCCGGCTATCGCGGCTACGTTGGCATCGAATACGAAGGTAGCGGGCTGGACGAATACGCCGGGATTCGGGCGACCAAGGCGTTGCTGGAAAAAGTGCGCGCCGAACTGGCGTAGGCGCGGGCGTCAGTTCGCTTTTCCTTCGGACAACAAAGCTTTCGCGGCGTCTTTGCCGTAGAGACCGCGATTGCTTTGGTTGAACTCAAACTTCAAATCCACGGCGAGGTCTTGCAGGGTGACGAGTTTCCAACGCACGGGCCGGAACGCGGTGCGATTCTTCACTTGGATTTGTTCCAACTCGTAAGCCAGCAATAAATGCAGCGCGTCCCGCGTGACTTTGGGATTCGCGGAAGGGGAAAAGTAAAAGGATCGCTGGGTCGTGTTCACCGTGGTAGCGCTGTAGGTTTTCAATTCCAGATATGCCGGGACCGCGCCGACGATTTCCACATCGGGATAGCCGGTGGTTTGGGCGCGGCCATTGGCGGCGACCGGCGTGCGCGCGGTGAGGCCGGCTTCTTTCAAGGCGGCTTTGATGAAAGTTTCCATCTGATTGCCGGCTTCGTTGGCGCGGGCGGCGAACAATCCCGCCGTGCGCGCATTGGTCAGCGCCAGATTGGCGGCGGTGGATAAGCGCTGAAAAAACTCGCGATGCGCGGCGTTGTTGGTGTCGAAGTCGAGAATGTTCCGGCCCGTCGTCGCGAGCATGACTTCTTTGAACGGAATTTGCTTCGCAGGTTTGGTGAGTTCGGCGAGCGCGGCGGCGGAGGGGGCGTTAGTTTCCGCTGCGGCCGTAAACGCAAACAAAACCAGGGCGGTGGGCAGAATTACTGAACGAATCAACGAGGCAAGTGAATGAACGGCAGGGGAATGAAAATAGGTTTCAGCCGAATGTGTTATTCCATTGCCGTTCATTCCTCTGGCTTCAATTGGATTGCCCATTCTCACTCCTTGCGAAAAAGCACGATGCGATTGGTGTTCGTGCCTTTGCTCATGTTGGCCACGCCCCAGCAGTTGGCGGTTTTCGTGAACTTCTGATCGTTGATCAAGACCAGCACGGGATCGAGTCCGATGGCAACGCCGCAGGCCAATACCGTTTCTTCCAGTTTGGTTTTACCACGGTGCACCTCGCCCACCTCGAACGCAATGTGCCCGCCCGGTTTTAATAAACGATGCAGCTCGCCGAACACGGCGGTCATGGCTTGCTGCCATGCCTCGACTTTTTTGGGAACCGTCAACGCCACCGATTTGGGGTCGATGCCGAGAAACCAGCAGCGTAGCCAGTTGTCGTCCGCATATTGCACGACGTCCAAGAAGGGCGGCGACGTGACCACCAACGAAACCGATTCGGCCGGCAACTCGGTCGTCGTGGCGGCGGGACAATTTGTAAAACGCGCGGCGGTCCGCACTTTTTCCAACGTGTGGCAGACAGGCACGCTGACGTCGCCGAGCAGTTGGCGGGATTTTTTGAGGATGAGTTTGGCCACGTCGCGTCGCGGTGGTGTTTGGTCACGCTTGGTATTGATTTTCTGCTGCGATTTCACACTCACGGCCTGATTAGGCGGCAAGGTGTAAACAGAAAAAAATCCGGGCGAGTGGCCAGTGAGGCGATTCAGCGCGACCATGCGCAACCAGGCGTCAACCGAATCCGGTGTTCGCGTGGTGAAGTATTTTTTCAGCGCGCAGATTTCGCGCAGCGTGTCGGGGTGATAAAACACCAGCAATTCTTCGGGTGACTCGGCGCAATCGGCAAAATCGATCTCACGCAGGCGGGATTCGAGGTGGTCCAGGGTGGGAGGCTGCAAGCGCGGCGCCGTGAGCGTGAGACTGAGCGGATTGATGTCGTTGCCCCAGGGCACGCGGCCGAGGAGCGCGGCTTCGATCGGGGTCGTGCCGCGGCCCATGAACGGATCATAGACGACGTCCCCGGGCGCGGTGAGTCGCTCGATGAAGAAGCGCGGGAGTTGTGGTTTGAAACAGGCGCGGTAGGAGACTTCGTGCAACGAATTGGCCTGGCGTTGGCGCGCGGTCCAGAATTCATTCACGAATACAGGCGTTTCAATAACGCCGCCGAGAGTGTCACTAGTGCGAAGCGCGAAAGTCTCGGTGGTTTTGCCGAATTCGCGAAAGGCGGCGAGTTCACTCAACAGCGAGGTCGGTCGTTGCGGTCCCGGTGGCGGCGGAGTGAAATCAAGTGCCGATTGAATCATGTCGGTTTCGATGGGAAGCAGGAAAACAGGACCGGCTGTCCCGGGCAAGCCCCGGGTTGGGCGCACGGAATGTTTTGGGTTGCAGAACCGCACTTCTCCGGCATCTTCGGGCCGTTGGTGCTTCTAAAACTATGAAAATAGCGATTGTCGGGTTGGGTTACGTTGGTTTGCCCCTGTGTCTCCAGTTTGCGCGCAATGGAGTTCAAGTCATTGGTCTGGACATTGACGCGGCGAAAGTTACGTCCATCAACGCTGGCAAAAGTTACATCGAACACATCGGCTCTGACGCGATCCGCGAATCAGTGCAAAACGGCAGCCTGACGGCGTCGGCGGATTTTGCGCGCGTCAAGGAAGTCGAAGCGATCATCATTTGTGTGCCGACGCCGCTGAACAAGAATCGCGAGCCGGATATTTCCTACATCATCAAAACAGGCGAGACCATCGCGCGCCATCTTCAGAAAGGCACGCTGGTGGTGCTCGAATCCACCACTTATCCCGGCACGACGGATACCGACTTGCGCGAAGTGCTGGAAGCGGGTTCGAAGTTGAAGGCGGGCGAAGATTTTCATTTGGCCTTTTCACCCGAACGCGAAGATCCGGGCAATCCCGACAGCAAAGTGGCGAAAATCCCGAAAGTCATCGGCGGATTCACGCCGGCGTGTCTGGAGAAAACCAAGGCCCTTTACGGCAAGGCGATTCAAACGCTCGTTCCGGTTTCGTCGTGTCGCGCCGCGGAAGCGACCAAGTTGTTGGAGAACATTTTTCGCAGCGTCAACATCGCGCTGGTGAACGAACTGAAGGTCGTTTATGGCGCGATGGACATTGACGTGTGGGAAGTCATCAATGCCGCCAAGACCAAGCCGTTTGGGTTTATGCCGTTTTATCCCGGGCCGGGACTCGGCGGACATTGTATTCCCATTGACCCGTTTTATCTCACCTGGAAAGCGCGTGAGTATGGTCAGAATACGCGCTTCATTGAACTGGCGGGCGAAGTCAATACTTCGATGCCCGAGTTTGTGATCAACCGCGTTGCTGACGCGTTGAACACGAAACAAAAATCCGTGAAAGGCAGTCGCGTGTTGGTGCTGGGGTTGGCGTACAAAGCCAACGTGGACGACGACCGCGAATCGCCCAGCTATCATTTGCTCGACATGCTGAAACATCGGGGCGCGCACGTCGGGTATTACGATCCGCATGTGCCGATCATTCGTCCGACCCGCGAACATCCGCATTGGGCCGGCACGAAGTCGGTCGAGTGGAAGAAAGAAATCGTCGCTGGGTATGATCTGGTGCTGATTTCCACGGCACACAAAGCCGTCAACTATCAGGAGCTGGCCGATTGGGCGCAGGGCATCGTGGATACGCGCAACGCCATGTCTGGTTACAACGTGCCGGCGGGCAAGCTGTGGAAGGCGTGATGGCGGCGTTCGATGATTTGCAGGCAGAACTGCTGCGGCAGCCGCGCACCTGGCTCATCACGGGCGCGGCGGGTTTCATCGGCTCCAATCTGCTGGAAACCTTGCTTAAGCTGAATCAGCGCGTCGTCGGATTGGACAACTATGCCACCGGCAAGGACGACAACTTCAGGCAAGTCGAAGCGCTGGTGACGCCCGAGCAATGGACGCGGTTTTGTTTTCTCCAAGGCAGCATCGAAGACCCGGCGATGTGCCGGCGCGCCTGTGACGGAGTGGATTTGGTTTTACATCAAGCCGCGCTGGGTTCGGTGCCGCGATCCATGGAAGAACCGTTAGCCTGTCACGCCGCCAATGTCACCGGCTTCATCAATATGTTGGATGCGGCGCGGACGGCGGGAGTGAAACGATTGGTCTTCGCGTCGAGCAGTGCCGTGTATGGAGATCATCCGGCGTTGCCCAAAGTGGAAACGGAAATTGGCAATCCACTTTCTCCCTACGCAGCAAGCAAGCGCATCAATGAAATTTACGCCGACGCCTACGCGCGCGCCTATGGCTTTCCCAGCATCGGCTTGCGCTATTTCAATGTGTTCGGACCGCGCCAGGACCCCAACGGCGCGTATGCGGCGGTTATTCCCAAGTGGATCGACGCCTTGTTACGGCGTGAGCGCGTTCACATCAACGGCGATGGCGAAACGAGCCGCGACTTTTGTTTCATCGCAAACATCGTCCAAGCTAATCTCTTGGCGGCGACGACGACCAATGTTGCGGCGGTAAATCAGATTTACAACATCGCGGTCGGGGAACGCACCACGTTGAATCAACTCTTCCAACTGCTCCAATCCGGGTTGCGCCAATTGAATCCGGATTTGCCGGAGCAAACTCCAAACTACGGCCCGGAACGCGCCGGTGATGTCCGGCATTCGCATGCGGACATCAGCAAAGCGCGACGTTTGTTGGGCTACGAACCGACCCTTCGCGTTGGCGCGGGGCTCGACCAGGCGATGGCGTGGTATTGCGCGCAAGTGGGTGGTTGAGCGGCTGAGTCGCTCTCATAATACGCGAAAATTGTACTGGCTCGCCCGAATCCCTTTCGCTTAACTGCTGCCAGACCAGACGGACCAGGCGGCCTCAATCAATCAGAATCCGAGCTGACTCGGGCGCTGCGCAAACGCGGGGCGCAGCAGATTGAGCCGTTTGGAATTAGTTGCGATTCGAACAACGCATGGCATGGCCAGCACAACTGCAAGTGGATGACGTGATTCCGGCTCTGGGCGGAGCCATTGCCGCATACGCTTTGGGTAATTTCGCCACGGGCTATCATCTCGTTCGCGCGCGCACCGGGCAGGATATCCGGGAACTCGGCAGTGGCAGCATCGGAGCGCGCAACGTGGGACGCGTGTTGGGTCGCAGTGGCTTTTTCCTGACGTTGCTCGGAGATTTTTGCAAAGGCGCGTTGGCAGTGTTGGCGGTGCGCCATTTTTCCAGCAACGACCTGTTCGCCAGCGTCGCGTTGTTGTTCGTGGTCATCGGCCATATCTGGCCCGTTTCTCTCGGCTGGCGCGGCGGCAAAGGCATTGCCACGTCACTTGGCGCGTTGCTCGCATTCAATGGACAACTGGCTCTGGCGTACGCAGCGGTGTTTGCGTTTGGTTTTGTGTTGATGCGCCGCACGACCCTGCCGGGCTTGCTGGCTTACCTCGCGTTGCCGGCCGTCAGTTATTGGTTACATGGCAATCATTTTGAAGCGACAACTTTTGCCACGCTGGCGGCGTTGATCTGGTTCGCCCATCGGCAAAATATTCTCGATGAATTTCCCGCGCTGGCGTTCCGGCGCGGTATGGCGGATAAACCGCACCCCCCCAAACCATGAGTGCCACCCGTTCCCCCCTCGTGTTCAAGTTTGCTTCCGAAGATTGGGAGTTTGAACAGATTCACCGCCTGAACTACCGGACGTTCGTCGAGGAAATCCCGCAACATAAATCCTCCCCCACGCACCGGCTCGTGGACAAGTTTCACGCCGAGAACACGTATCTGATCTGTCTCGACGACCAAAAACTCGTCGGCATGCTGGCGGCGCGCGGTAACCGGCCGTTCTCGCTCGATCAGAAAGTGCCGGACCTCGACACGCATTTGCCGAAGGGGCGCACGGTCTGCGAAATCCGGTTGCTGGCCATTGACAAATCATTCCGCGGGTCGCGCGGTGGTCAAATTTTGTCCGGCCTGTTGGCGTTGCTGTGGCAACACGGCGTGGAACGAGGCTACGACCTCGCCATCATTTCCGGCACGATGCGGCAGTTACGTCTTTATCAGCATCTTGGTTTCGTGCCGTTCGGTCCGGTGGTGGGCACGGGCGACGCGCAATTCCAGCCGATGTATGTCACGCTGGAAACGTTCGAAGTCACCGCGCGCGAATTTCTCCGTTCCGCTCCCGCGAAATCCTTTCAGCCCAGCGCCGTTAATTTTCTCCCGGGGCCAGTGACCGTGCGTCGGGAAGTGCGTCGCGCGTTCGAACAAGCGCCCGAATCGCATCGCGCCGACAGCTTCAAACAGGATTTTCACAAGGCGAAGCAATTGCTGTGTGAATTGACCAATGCGGCGAATGTGGAGTTGCTGTTCGGTTCGGGCACGCTGGCCAATGATGTCGTGGCCGCGCAACTTTCCCTGTTACCGGGCCCGGGCATTGTTTTGAGCAACGGCGAATTTGGTCAACGCCTGGCTGATCAGGCCCGGCGGTTTCGGCTGAAGTTTGAGCACCTGGAATTTGACTGGGGCGCGCCGCTGGATTTAGCTCAGGTGCGCGAGCGCCTGGCGCGCGTCGCTCCGCCCGCGTGGCTATGGGCCGCGCATTGTGAAACTTCCACGGGGGTGCTCAATGATCTTCCGGCGCTACGATTGCTGTGCGCCGAATATGGCGTCAAATTGTGCCTCGATTGCATCAGCAGCATCGGCACGATGCCGGTGGATTTGAAAGGCGTTTATCTCGCTTCGTGCGCCAGCGGCAAAGGGCTGCGCTCTTATCCCGGTGTCTCCATGGTGTTTCACAACCATCAGATTTCTCCGGCGGAAGATCGGTTGCCGCGGTATCTCGATCTCGGCTACTACACGCAGCAAGAAGGAATTCCGTTTACGTTCTCCTCCAATCTGCTCCACGCCTTGCACGCGGCGGTGCGCGGGGTCCCGTGGGAAAAACGCTTTGCCGAATTAACGGAAACGTCGGCGTGGTTGCGCACGAAGTTGATGGAATCCGGCTTCGAACTCGTGGGCGCTAACACCCGAACGTCGCCGGCGGTGGTTACGATTGCGCTGCCGGAACATCAAAACTCCGTCACGGTGGGAAATCTGCTCAAGGAGTCCGGCTTCTTGCTGAGCTACAACAGCGATTACCTGCGCGCGCAAAACTGGATTCAAATCTGTCTCATGGGCGAGATCGCGCGCGAAAAAGTGGTCGCATTGACCAACGCCTTGATGCGGATTTGTTCCAGGCTTTCCGTCCCGCAACCGGCGGCGACGCCTTCCGACGCTTAGTTTCCGGACTTCATCGGCCAGTCGGCGGCGACCATGCCTTTGTAACCGCCGATGAGCGAGGCGACATTCTGGTAACCCATCTTTTGCGCCGCGTCGCATGTGAGCGCGGAGCGGAATCCGCCGCCGCAGTACATGATGATTTCGGCGTTTTTGTCCGGATAGAGTTTTTCGAGGTCGCGTTCCAGAATGCCTTTGCCGAGATGCACCGCCTCGGCAGCATGACCGGCGTTCCATTCATGATCCTCGCGCACATCCAGCAAGAGAAGTTTGGGATTGGCGGCGATGCGGGCGCGGGCTTCCGCAACGCTGACTTCGGCGACGCGCTTTTTGGCGTCGTTGACGAGAGCGAGAAATCCGGGTGAATGGTCCATGCGGTCAAATTAGGGTGCGCGGCGATTCGGTCAATGGAATTTCCGGGCGCGGTCCGCCTCAGGCTTCCGGGATGAGCGGGAAACGCAGCACATTCAAAACGAGATGACCCGAAGCCCACAAGTTTTCGAGAAAGCGGTCCACCTCTTCGCCCGCCACGCGCACGACGCATTCGGGTCGCCCGTTTTGTTCCGTGGAAATCAAGCTCACTACTTGCATGTTGTGGCGACGCGCCAGTTGGCCGATGAATCCAAACACATCTTCATCGCGCGACATATCGAACGTGACGCGCACGCCTTTGCCGGGTAAGGAAAACAAACTGACCATGGCGCGGAAGATGTCCGATTCAGTGATCAATCCCACCATCCGTCCTTCGTGCAACACGGGCAGCGCGCCGATTTTCTGATCGTGCATGATGGCGGCGGCTTCTTCGATGGGCGTGGCGGGCGTTGTGGTTTCGACCTGGCGACTCATGATTTCGCCCGCGGTCAACGGCGCTTGTTTGGCATCCGGCGTTTCAACGGCGAACGGATTCACGTTGGGCGGGAACGCGTGGAGAATGTCCGAGGCGGAAATCATCCCGAGCAGGCGCAAATCGGTGCCGTGCCGCTCGGCGACCGGCAAGCGGCGCACGCGCTTGCGCGCCATCAACGCGGCCGCTTCCGCCACGGCGGCGTTGGGCCCAATCGTCACCACGTCGCGCGTCATCCACATGCTGACAATCATTGGTTTCCTTTCGAGCGGTAGCGCATCTCCGCGGAGAGCGAACCGGCTCCCGCGCGAAAGGGCAAGTCTGGTTTTTGCGTTTTACCAACTGCGGTTCTGCGCTACGCTGCTCCGCCAATGAATGTGACGGAACAAATGACGCAATTGGCCCAACGGGCCAAAGTGGCGTCGCGCGATCTCGCCCGGCTGACCACGGCGGAGAAAAATGCCATTTTGCTCGCCATGGCCGAGGCGTTGGAGGCGAACGCGGCCGCGCTCCAGGAAGCCAACGCGCGCGATATGGAATTCGGCGCCAACGCCGGTTTATCCAGCGCGATGTTGGATCGCTTGAAGCTGGATGACAAACGCATCGCGAGCATGGCGAAAGGATTGCGCGATGTGGCCGCATTGGCTGATCCGGTCGGGCGTGTGCTGGATGAACGCACCCGGCCCAACGGCCTCAAGTTGCAGAAGGTTTCCACGCCCATCGGCGTCGTTGTCATCATTTACGAATCGCGCCCCAACGTGACGGCGGACGCGGCGAGTCTGTGTTTCAAATCCGGCAATGCCACCATTTTGCGGGGCGGCAAGGAAGCGCTGAATTCCAATCAATTGATTGCGCAAACCATGATCGCGGCGGGTCGGAAGACCAACGCGGCGTTTCCCGAACACGCAATTCAGGTGGTTCCGATCGCGGATCGCGAGGCGATTCCGGCGTTGTTGTCGCTCACGCAGTATGTGGATTTGTGCATGCCGCGCGGCGGGGAAGGCTTGATTCGCGCCGTGGCCGAATGCAGCAAAGTGCCCGTCATCAAACATTACAAGGGCGTTTGCCATGTGTTTGTGGATGCCGACGCGGATCTGGCCATGGCGGAGGATATTGTTTTGAACGCCAAAGTGCAGCGCCCGGGCGTTTGCAATGCGATGGAAACGTTGCTGCTGGATCGCGCCATTGCCGCCAAATTTCTTCCGGTAATCGATCGACGCTTGGCGGAAAAAAAAGTGCAACTGCGCGTGGATGAAACGGCGCGAGAACTTCTGGCATCGGCGACTTGCGCGGTCCAACCCGCGACCGAGCAGGATTGGTTCACCGAATACAATGACTACATTCTCAACATTCGCGTGGTGGATGGATTGCCGGCGGCAGTGGCGCACATCAACCACTACGGCTCGGCGCACTCGGACAGTATCGTGACGCGGAATGAGTCCCAGGCGAAACGGTTCTTGAGCGACGTGGATAGCGCCGCGGTTTACTGGAACGCCTCGACGCGCTTCACCGATGGCGGCGAATACGGCATGGGCGCGGAGATTGGCATCAGCACGGACAAAATTGGAGCGCGTGGTCCAATGGGGCTGGAGGAACTGACGAGTTACAAGTGGCTCGGCTTCGGCACGGGACAGATTCGCGGTTAGAATTTGCGGCGCACGACCAGCAGCAAGCCGCCGAGCAGCAGCAAACCGCCGCTGGTGGGTTCGGGCACGAGCGTGTAACCGAGGACATCAAACGCGCGCAGGTCTGTTTCCGTCAGTGCCATCAATTCTCCTGTGGTGATCGCGGGGTCCATCAGCCCGATACCGAGAAAGTCCTTCCAGTGGCTGGCCTGCCGACCATCCCCGTGAACGACGCCGGTGGAGAACAGCGCGAGTGCCGTTGCGCCGCCGTCCACCGAGAAAAACTTCATGCGATTATCTGCTGTGTAATCCGTCACCCCGAGGCCGAGTTGAAAACTCGCAGCCGAGAAGCGAAACAAGTCCAGCAGATTGGAACTGAACGCGTTGTCCGGCAGCACACCGCCGAGTTGATCAATGTCGTCCACCCCGCTGACAAAACCGAGGGCGTGACCGAGTTCGTGGGTGGCCGCGCCGACAAAATCATACTGCCCCGAACCAATGCCGTCGCTGGGATCGAAATCAAAATTCATGTCGGCATTGAATCGAATCAACGCATCGACAGTGGTTGTCGTGCCCAACAAACCGAGAGCCTTGGCGTTGGCGGTCGTTAAGCCGACGCGATCCATGGTGTTCAGATAAGGTGTGGCATTGTTCGCACCGTTCGGATGATTGCTGGTGCGGTTGATCAAGCGTTGGTAATCAACTCCCGCAGGCATCGCGGCATGGCTTGAAAAATCGTCGGTTGACGTACGCTGGTTGCCTAGCGCCGTGGTCGTGTCGGTGTAGGAATATTCGCGAAAGTCGGTGCCGGCCTGGCCGATGACAAATTGTCCCAGCGAGGCATAACCGATTTGCACGTTGATGGTGATATCGTCGGCGAGCAGGCTGGACCAGCGATTGGCCGCAGCGGTAAAGCCGTCAATGGCGATTTGCGGCATGCCGGCTTCGGGAATGAGGTTGAAGACAACGTTTGCGCGTGCAAACGGATTCCAGCACGAAACCGTCAGCGCAACGGCCCAACAAAGGGATAACCTCGATTTAGACATGCAACTCGCCTCCGGGTTTGGACGGGGCAGGGCAAGCCTCTCCTAAATCGCGGGATTCTGCAATCCGTCAATCTCCGGATGCGTCCAGGACTGCCGGCGTGGCGTGCTTCACCAACGCCGCTTCCGCCAGCAGCAAACGCATGAGTTCCTCCGCGCCAACGGCGGCGGCCTTGCGAATCAACTTACGGTCCGTGCCATAGCCGAATTCCCAGGTGATCGCTGCGATGCCAAAATTTTCGTGTGCCCACGCTTTGGAGGTGGCTTGACCGACATTGTGTCCGTTATCGCGATCGAAGCCGAAGCGCGGCAGTGCTTCCTGCACGGCATCGAGCCACCGCCGGGTGAACTGCGCCGGGAACACCGGCAGTTCGTCCGGTTGCGCATAGTAAACGTTCGTGTGCGTGGAGTGAAAATCAATGAACACGAATGGTTGCGCGCCGGGTTGCTGAGTGAAACTCAAAATGGCGTCACGCACGGCGCGGCTCTCCGGTTGATGAAAGGTTCGCCAATCGCGATTCAAATCCACGCCGCCAAGATTGCTGCGCCAGTGGCCATGCTCAACGCCGTCAGGATTCACCAGCGGAACGACGACCGTCTGGAATTCGCGCCGGAACTTCCGCGCCAGACTCGATTTGCCTGCCACAGTGTCCACGAAACTCATCAATCCGATGGTGCCGGTGACTTCGGGGGGATGTTGCCGGCCGATGACGAAGACGTAATTCGCATTGGTTGTCTCGCTCAGCACGAATTGGCGGATGGGACGGTTTTCAATCGATTGCCCGACAACGCTTGATTGGGCGAAGGGCAGGGCGCACTTGGCTTCCGTCCAGGCGTCGAGTTGTTTGACGCCGATCATTTCCTGTGCGGCGACCCACAACGGTTTCGGGCCGATGCGCAATTCCGCGATGCCTTCGCCCAACTCGCGGTTGACGGCATGATCACGTTCCGCGATGCGCTCCCATTTTTCCCCGTCCCGGCTCAACCACGGACGCGTCCGATGCGATGCATACGTGTAAACAAACCGCACGATGATCGTTTGCTTCTTTTCCGACCATACCTGGAACGCGTACCACGGGCTTTTGTTGATCGGCTCGTTTTCGGGCGAAATGATGAGGCGAAACTCGTGTTCGCTGATTTGTTCGCAGCCGTTCAGCCGCGCGCCGGAGAATTCGTTGCTGAAATGCACGGCGCCAAAGCTCCAGGAGCGCCGCGTTTGAGCCTCGACTTTGATGGCCGCTTCATCGGCCAGCGCCGCGCCGGGAACGGCGAGACTGATCCACAACGCCGCGACGAGCTTGTGGAGCGGACGCATCCAGCTTCGTGGCCCGGCTGGAGAGGGCTGGCGTGGCGGGTTGATTGGCACGCTGCCAGTGAAGCGGGTCGCCCGAGCGGCGGCAAGAGCGCTGTTGTTATATGACGTTTGCGGGTCGAATACACTTCCACCACGCGCGCCTCGCTGTATCCGCAACGGAGAAAATCACTTCGCGCCGCCGGAAAATTGAGGCAAATTACCGCCAACGATGAGCGAACAAACCCCGAGTCCCAGCGGACGCTTTCTGTCACCGGTGCTTTCCCGGCGGCGCGCTTTCGTGGCGTTGATGATTGCGGCCCTGGCCGACCTGCTCCAAATCATGCTCGTGCCGCTGGCCTGGACGTTCGTGCAGGCGGCGATTGATGTCGTGGCCATGTTGTTGGTGGTGCCCGTGCTCGGTTTTCATTTGCTGCTGCTGCCCACCTTTATCATCGAATTCATTCCCGGCGTGGATGTGTTGCCGACCTGGACCGGTTGTGTCATTGCGGTGATTGCCCTGAAACGTCGCGCGGCCACGACCGAAAAGGCGGACGCGCCGCCGCCGGTGATTGACGTGGAAGAAGTGAAGCCGCCGCCGGCCCATCGGTCGCAATAGGATTTTCCGTGGGCGATGGACTTATTTGATCGCCGAAAAATCTGTCGCTCCGAGGAACACCGATTCAATCTTGGTCACGAGTGGGCCGTTTGCTTCCGATTCGCGGTGCGCCTTTTGCCACTCCGGATCAGCAACGAACGCGGCCCACGACTTCTTCGCGGCTTCGCGACTCTCATGCGCCACGATGTAAATCAGCGTGTTGGTCGCGCCTTTGTTGGCGTCCGTGGGAATCCAGTAGCCGATGTTCTTCATGCCGTGCTTCTCGAATAACTTGCACGTGTGATTGCGGAAGCGGGCGTTTAATTCCTCCAATTTGCCCGGCGCGGCGTAGTAGGTGCGCATTTCAAAACAGCGCGAATCCTTGGCGATGGACGCGCTCACCGGCGCATTAGTGGAATCCGCGGCGAAACCCGTCGCGGTGACGATAGTGATAACCAACGTAGCGAAGAATGTTTTCATGATGTTGTGCGAGCGGAACGATTTCAGGAGCACGACTTGGCCGCAAGCTTTGGTTTGCGGAATCAAATCGTTATCCGCCGATCGCGCGCGGCGATTTTCCAGCGGTCCACCGCTCTCTGATTTCGTACGACGATAGCCTCGGCATACAGCGCGACTGTTGGACAAATGTGGCGAGGGATTCCGTAAAGCACATCGCCAACGCCGAACTCACCCGCGCGCTCTGTTTCAATCACCAGATGTTCCTCGCTATGAGAAATGGCTTTGGCGTTCGGCAGATTGAGAAATTGCACGCGCGGGTGTGGCTTCTCCGCGGCAATGGCTTTATGCCCGAGATCGAGGCATAAACGATTTTCGCCCGGTTTGCTGATGACACGGGTAAGAACCAGCGCGGCGTTCAGGAAATCCAGATCAGGGCATTGCTTGCCGTAGCCCAAGTCCCAAAAGATGCTCGTGCCGGGACTGCATTCGACGCCGGGTCGCTTGGCATGAATCGGAAACGTGGGGGTGCCGCCAGCAATGATTCGCGGGACCGGCACATCTGATAACTCATTGCGTAGCGCGGTCACGGCAGCAAAAGCTTCATCACAATTCCTGGCGCGCAACGCGACATCCGTATCGTCTATGTACCCGTCGTAAGCATGAAAACCCAGCGCTTCCAAACCGGGCAACGAATTCATCAACCGATAAAGCGCCGCAGCCGCCGGCCCGGGCGCAATACCGCTACGATGCATCCCAATATCGAGATCAAGAAACAGCTTGATCGTCACGCACGATTGAACCGCAGCTTGGGAAAGCGCGCGAATGGCCGATTCGTCATCGGCGATGGTGGCGAAACTCGTTTGCGGGAAAGTTCTGATGAGTTGAATCAACCGTCCGACTTTCGGCCCGACCGGTTGATGCGCGAGAATCACCTCCGCCGCGCCGCAAGTCGCGACCATTTCCGCCTCCGCAATGGTGGCGCACTTGAACTTGGTGATGCCCTGCGTCATCTGCATCTGGACCAGCTCCGCCAGTTTGTGCGTCTTCACATGCGGACACAGTCGTTCCACTCCACCCGCCAGCGCGATCATGCGGCGCACATTTTCCTCCACGCGCTCCGGATAAATCAGCAGTGCAGGGGAGTCCACTTCGGCGACGTTTGCAACTTCATGCCAAGCGGCGTTCATGCTTTACCAAGAGCGACTCTGTTGATTGGGTAGCACCCGCGTCTCGCGGGTAAAATTCGGCGTCCCGCCGAATTTTTGGCAAGATAAGGCGTGGTTCGTTTTGCGTTCGAGTCACTAGAGGCGTGCGCCTCACCCGGTTTCCGGCGGGACGCCGGAAACGACGGGCCGGAGGCCCGTGCTACACGATTCACTTCGGTTTCAACTGCGGGAACAGGATGACGTCGCGGATGCTTTCCTGACCGAGGAGCATCATGCA
>CAZKMR010000092.1:0-18673 GCA_964553795.1 uncultured Bifidobacterium sp.
CCATGAGGATTCCTCCAGCTATCGTTCTTCGCGAACTATGGCAGGCTGTAGTCGTGATATGAAATGTCGGGCAAAGGTCAACGATACCAGCGCGGTGAGTCGGTCGCCCCACTCGGGGGATCAGCCCACGGCGCGCGAACCGCAGCCCATTCAAATGGCTTCGGTGGGCAGTCGGGACAAGCGCGGGCCCGGCGGCTTGTGGCCGCTCGAATTATGTTAAGCCTGCCGGTCAGATTGCGGGTGCTGGTGGTGGAGGATTCGGCAGAAGTACGCGACCGGCTGTGCGCCCTGCTGGCCGAGGTGCCCGGTCTGAGAATAGTCGGCGTAGCCGAGGATGAAGCGACGGCGCTCGCCCGCTACACCGAATGCAACCCGGATGCGGTGATTTTGGATATCCGGCTCCGGACGGGGTCGGGACTCGTTGTGCTGGAGCATATCAAGCGACGCGATGCGTCGTGCCTGGTGATGATTTTGACGAATAGTATCGAATATGAGTTTCGCCGCCGCTGCCTGTTGGCAGGGGCGGATTGTTTTCTGGATAAGTCCCGCGACTTTCGCGGAGTCGTGAACATCTTTCGCCAGCGGCTTGGCGATACCACGCAATAAAATCATGATCGCCAGCCAGGACCTAGTATTAATCGACGACAACCCATGTGACATCGAATTGACGTTGCGGGAATTCGAGGGGCAAGGCTTTACCGGCAGCGTAAACATCTACCGCAGCGGCGGGGACGCGCTGGCTTGGGTGCAAGCGCTGCAAGACCCGCAGGGGCCGACTTCCCTGCCCCGGGCGGTTCTGATTGGTTGGAGGTTGCCGCAGGTGGATGGGTTGGAAGTGTTGCGGCGGATTAAAGCAGGTCAACGCACCCGGCGGATTCCCACGTTCCTGTTACTCTCCTCAAAGCATGACGAGGACTATCTCACCAGGCAGCGGGTGCAGCCGGATGGCTTCCTGATCAAGCCGGTCGTCTTTCAGGAGTTTGTGCGACAGTTCGGACCGGCGGCTACTCGCCATTTTCACGGCCCCCAAGTGACATTCAATCCCAATACCGCCTAAACGCGACCAGCGCCTTCAAACCAAAATCTCATCAAGTACCCTCCCCATAATGATCACCATGCGACCGGTCCAACACTCGCTATCGGCGGTGGCGGCGCAGGCGACTCCGCTCGATCCAAGCCCGAGGCAAGTGCGGGGGAAAGCCGCCGGCTCGCCGCATTGTGGCGGCTGGGCATTCTGGACACGGTCGCCGAGCAATCTTTCGATGATTTGGCCATTCTGGCCTCGCACATCTGCAAAACGCCAATCGCACTGGTCTCGCTGGTGGATGCAAAGCGGCAATGGTTCAAAGCGCGCGTGGGCGTGGCGCTGACGGAGACGCCGCGCGAACATTCGTTTTGCTCGGTGGCCATCGGGCAACCAGGCGTGTTCACGGTGAACAACACCCTGGAAGACGAGCGGTTCGTCCATAATCCGCTGGTCACCGGGGCGCCGCAGATCCGGTTTTACGCCGGGGCGCCTTTGATCACTTCTGATGGGGATGCGATTGGGACCATTTGTGTCATTGATTCCGAACCCCGGGAACTATCAAGCGCCCAGGCCGATGCCTTGCAGGCGCTGAGTCGCCTGGTCATGAAACAAATTGAATTGCGGCTCGCCCTGCAACAACTGGAACAATCCAGCAAAGACCTCGTGATCGCTTCTCGGCAGGCGGGCATGGCGGAGGTGGCGACAGGCATCCTGCACAATGTCGGCAACGTGCTAAACAGTGTGAATGTGGCGGCAACCTGTCTGAGTGACCGGGTGCGCCATTCGAAGGTGTCCCGCGTGGCCCGCGTGGCCAGTCTGCTCCGGGAGCACCGGGCGGACTTGCCGGGGTTTTTCCGCAGCCCGCCGGGGCAGGAGCTGCCGGTCTATTTGGAACAACTGGGCGAGCATCTCGCCAGCGAGCAGACCGTGTCCCTGCAGGAGCTGGCCGACCTGCGCAAGCACATCGAACACATCAACAACATTGTTGCCATGCAACAAAGTTTTAGTCAGCTCTCGGGAGTCACCATGCTGGTGTCCCCGGAACAGTTGGTGGAAGACGCCCTGCAAATCAACCTCAGCAGTCTGGAAAATCGCAAGATCGCGATCATCCGGGATTATGAGCAGACGCCAGCCATCACCCTGGACAAGCACAAGGCGCTTCAGATCCTGATCAACCTGCTGCGGAATGCCATTCAGGCGTACGACGACATCGAAGTCGGGGACAAACAACTGCGATTGGGATTGCGCCAAGCCGGAACACGCATCGGGATTACGGTGAGTGATAACGGCGTTGGCATCCCGCCGGAAAACCTGACCCGCATTTTTTCCCATGGTTTCAGCACCAAAAAGACCGGGCATGGTCTCGGCTTGCATGCCAGCGCCCTGGCGGCCCGGGAATTAGGCGGGAAATTGTCGGCACAAAGCGACGGCCCGGGGCGCGGGGCAACCTTCACACTGGAACTGCCGAATAACTCCGGAACGTCGGCGAACTGAGCATACCAATGACTTGTTATTTGGGCATGGCGATGTTTCCTTGGTGGGTGGAAACTGCGGCGCAACACAGCGCATGTCACTCATCGTCTGTTGTCTGGCCCCACATAATTTGCGTGGAAATTATCGACGCCAACAATGCAATCATCTGAAGCGAGAGACTTGTTTGCCCGCTCCCTGAAGCAATGGCGAACCCGCAGGGGGTTTTCACAGGAAGAGTTGGCGGAACGAGCCGACCTGCATCGGACCTACATTTCCGACGTCGAACGGGGGGCGCGCAATCTTTCTCTGGAAAGCATCAACAAACTGGCGGCGGCGCTGGAAGTCTCCTTACCAACCCTGTTCGCCACGGAAATCAGCAGTGACCCGGCTCAATTCAAAGCCGGGGCCAAGCCGATGATTTCAGCCGGCGCTTTCGTCAACATTTTGCTCGTCGAAGACAATCCCGACGACGTGGAAATTGCGCTGCAAGCGTTCAAGCGCATGCGCTTTTTCAATCCCATTCAGATCGCCAAGGACGGCGAAGCCGCCTTGGAGGTTTTTTTTGGCAAGAACGGCATCGCCAACGAACTGGTGTTGGGACGAAATCAAGTGGTGCTCCTCGATCTGTATCTACCCAAGATCAATGGCTTTGAAGTATTGCGCCGACTCAAGGCGGATCGGCGTACAGCTTCCGTCCCGGTGGTTTTGTTGACCGCCTCCGACAACAGCCACGATATGGCGACGTGCCAGAAGCTTGGGGCGGCGGCTTACATCACCAAGCCGGTGAATTTGCAGGGACTCAGTAAAGTGACTCCGGAATTGTCGTTGGTCTGGGCGCTAATCAAGCCGGGCATCGGGCCGTCCGCTTGAATGTTGTGATCCCAATTAAGTTGCCATCCCCAGCTCGAATTATGGCGGAAACGCACGGTCACCCCGACGCGATGCCGCCTCCCAACCCTTGCCCCAGCCTCGAATGATTCATCCGGAACAGCAACTCAAAGCCTCGCTCAAGGAAATTGACGACCTCAAAGCCGCGCTTGATGAACACGCCATCGTCGCCATCACCGATCCCGCCGGCAAAATCACCTACGTCAACGACAAGTTCTGCGCCATCTCGAAGTATTCGCGCGAAGAACTAATCGGCCAGGACCATCGCCTGATCAATTCGGGGCATCATTCCAAGGAATTCATTCGCGAGCTGTGGACTACCATTGGACAAGGGAAAGTCTGGAAAGGCGAAATCAAGAATCGCGCCAAGGATGGTTCCTACTACTGGGTTGCCACCACCATCGTCCCCTTCCTCACCGAACAAGGCAAACCGCGGCAATACGTCGCCATTCGCGCCGACATCACGGAACGCAAACGGACGGATGATCAGCTCAAAGCCTCGCTCAAAGAGGTCCGCGATCTCAAAGTGGCATTGGACGAGCACGCCATTGTGGCCATTACCGATCCCACCGGCAAAATCACCTACGTGAACGATAAGTTCTGCGCCATCTCGAAGTATTCGCGGGCAGAATTAATTGGCCAGGATCATCGGTTGATCAATTCCGGCCATCATTCCAAGGAGTTCATCCACGATTTGTGGACCACCATTGCCCGGGGCAACATCTGGAAAGGTGAAATTAAGAACCGCGCCAAGGATGGTTCGTACTATTGGGTGGCTACGACGATTGTTCCTTTTCTCACTGATGATGGCAAACCGCGGCAATACGTCGCCATTCGGGCGGACATCACCGAGAAAAAAATCGCCGAAGAGGAAATCCGCTTGTTGAATACCGAATTGGAACAACGCGTCGTGGAACGCACGGCGGAATTGGAATCCTTCTCCTACTCGATCTCGCATGATTTGCGGGCGCCGCTGCGCGCCATGGGCGGATACGCGCGCATGTTGCAAGAGGATTTTGAAGCGCAACTTCCGCCGGAAGCGATGCGCAAGCTGGAACGCATTCACGAAAACGCCAACAAGATGGGGCAACTGATCGACGGTTTGCTGACGTTTTCGCGGTTAAGCCGGCAGCCCCTGAACAAGCAGCGCATCTCCCCGATTGGCATCGTGCAACGCGTATTGGAAGAACTGCACTCGGAGCAGGCGGAACGCGTCATCAAAATTCAAATCGGCCACCTGCCCGTGTGTCTGGCAGACGCAACGCTGTTGCAGCAGGTGTTTGCCAATTTGATTTCCAACGCCCTCAAATACACCCGCAAGCGGGAGCAGGCAGAAATCGAAATCGGGTGGGACGAGGCGCAGCGCGCTTATTTCGTTCGCGATAATGGCGCCGGGTTCGACATGCAGTACGCGGCGAAATTGTTCGGCGTGTTTCAGCGCTTGCATCGGGCGGACGAATTTGAAGGGACGGGCGTCGGACTGGCGATTGTGCAACGCATCGTGAATCGGCATGGCGGAAGGATCTGGGCCGTCGCCGAATTGGACAAAGGGGCGTGTTTTCTTTTCACCCTGACCCAGGAGCGCCGCCGTGACTGAGCAACTACCGGAAATCCTCCTCGTCGAAGACAGCCCGGATGATGTCGCGTTCTTCGTGCGCACCTTGCAGAAGACCGGGCTGGCCGCGCGGTTGCGGGTGATGCCGGACGGGGCTGAAGCCCTGGAGTTTATTTTTGATCCGACCACCGGGGCGGCGCGTCATCAAGTGTCGCGGCTCAAGGTGATTGTTCTGGATTTGAAACTTCCCAAAGTAAACGGCCTGGAAGTTTTGCGCCGGGTGAAAACCGATCCGCAAACCCGGAAAATTCCCGTCGTGGTCTTGAGTTCTTCGCAAGAGGAACGAGATTTGGTGGAGAGTTATCAACTCGGGGTCAACAGTTACATCGTGAAGCCCTTGGACTTCGATGCCTTCGGGACATCCGTGGGCATCCTGTGCGAGTACTGGCTGCAATTCAACCATACCCCGTAAGCCCATCACCAATCATGTCCGTGCCGGTCAATATCTTGTTGGTTGAAGACTCCGTAGATGATGCGGAGTTGATTATTCGCGAACTCAGTCGGGCCGGGTTTGAACCGACGTGGCGCCGCGTCGAAAATGAACCGGATTTCCTGCGCGGGATTCAACCCCCGCCGGATCTGGTAATCTCGGATTACTCCATGCCGCAGTTTAGCGGTTTGGCCGCCGCGCGGTTGCTCCGCCAACATCATCCCGAAGTCCCGTTCATTCTGGTTTCCGGCACGGTGGGGGAGGATGCCGCGGTGGAGGCCATGAAGCACGGCGCCACCGATTACTTGCTCAAAGATCGGATCGCGCGTCTGGGTAAGGCCGTACAACGGGCTTTGGAGCAAAACCGGCTGCGCGAGGAACGTCGCCAATTACAACAGCAACTACTGCTGCAAGCGACCGCTCTCAAAACGGCGGCCAACGGCATCGCCATCACCGATGCGACGGGAAAAATCCTGTGGGTCAATCCCGCCATGGTCGCCGCCACGGGTTACGCCAGCGCCGAACTCGTCGGCCAGAACTTCCGCCTGCTCAAATCCGGACGCCATGATGACGCGTACTATCGCGAGTTTTGGCAGACCCTTCGTGCCGGACGCACCTGGCGCGGCGAATTCATCAATCGCCGGAAAGATGGCGCGCTTTATTACGACGAGCACACCGTCACCCCGGTGTGCGATCCGCAGGGACAGATCACGCACTTCGTGGCCATAACGCGTGAGATCACCGAAGAAAAATTGGCGCGGGAAAAGGCGCGGGCCAAACAGGAGTTGAAAATCCGGCATCAGGCCGCCTTGCTCAAGCTCGCCGCGCAAGAGACCAAACCGTTCCGGGAAACCTTGAAGGATGTTTTGGCGACCGACGCTCAGGCGCTCGCCGTAAATCGCGTCGGCTTTTGGCGCTTGCACCCGGCGGCGGGAATGCTCCGCGCCGAGGCGCTTTACTCGCGCGAGACCGGAGAAATTCAGGCCGGTCCGGAGTTGTTGCGCACCGATTACCCGGCCTATTTCAAAGCTCTGGAGGAAAACCCGTTGATTGTGGCGAACGACGCCCAAACTGACCCCCGCACCGCCGAGTTCACCGCGTCTTACTTAGAACCCTTGGGTATTACGGCCATGCTGGATGTGCCGGTCTGGGTGCGGGGTGTTTTGGTGGGCGTCATTTGCCACGAACATTCCGAGGATGCTCGAACCTGGACGGATCATGAACAGGATTTTGCCCTGTCGATCGGAAACCTGATTTCCCTCGCCCTCGTCGAAGAGGAGCGCCGCCTGGCGGAGGCGGACTTGCGGAAAGCCCAGCAAAAACTGGCGCACGTGGTTTCCGCCAGCCCCGCGATCACTTACCTGCAATCGGTTCGCAATTCCCATTATCTTCCGGCTTGGGTCAGTCAGAACGTGGAGGCGCTGACGGGCTTCCTGCCCCCGGAGGCGTTGCACGAGCAGTGGTGGTGGAATCAACTTCATCCGGAGGATCGCAATCGGGTGCTGGCCGAAATGGACCAGTTGGAGCGAAAGAAACGGATCACCCAGGAATACCGCTTCCAACATCGCGACGGTTCGTACTTGTGGTTGCGCGATGAAAAACGGCTCTTATGCGACTCCTCGGGCCGCTCGGTCGAGGTGGTGGGCACGTGGTCCGACATCACCGAACGCAAACAAGCCGAAGAAACGCAGGCGGAACTCTCGCATCTGAACGAGTCCTTCGTTCGAGCGCTTGGCGAAGTCGTTTACGATCACGATGTGCTGGGCAACCGCATCGTCTGGGGTGGCAACACCCAAAAATGTATTGGCTGGAGCCTGGCGGAACTAGGCCACGACGGCACTTCGTGGCAATCTCGAATTCACCCGGACGACCAGGCAAAGGTTCGGGCCCAGTTGGAAACTCTTTCCATCGAACCACTCTTCTCATCGGAATATCGCTTTCAGCACAAGGCCGGACATTACGTGTGGGTGTTTGATCGCGGTGTCATGTCGCGCGACGCCCAGGGACGCATCACCCGCATTGTTGGAATCATGTGGGACGTGACCGGACGCAAACGTGCCGAAGTCGCGTTGCAGGAAAAAGAGGAGCGATTTCGGCAATTGGCGGAGAACATTCAGGAAGTCTTCTGGATGACGGACCGGAGCAAGAACGAAATGATTTATATCAGCCCCGGTTACGAAAAAATCTGGGGGCGCTCCTGCGAAGCACTCTATCGATCCCCGCGGCTTTGGCTGGAGGCCATCCATCCCGATGATCGGGCGCGCGTTCAGAGCATGATGGAAGCGAAGCAAACCGCCGGCACATACGACGAGGAATATCGGATCGTGCGTCCCGATGGGACAGTGCGCTGGGTGCGCGACCGGGCGTTTCCGGTTCGCGATATGCATGGTGACGTTTATCGCATCGTCGGCATCGCCGAGGACATGACGCGGCAACGCGAGTTGGAAAGCCAGATCCGTCAGGTGCAGAAACTGGAAGCCGTAGGCCAGTTGGCCGGCGGCGTCGCGCATGACTTCAACAATTTGCTGACGGTCATTCGCGGCAGCAGCGAGTTGCTCCTCACTGGCAACGCGGTTAAAACGGATGACGCGCGGGAACTGTTGCAGCAGATCATTGTCACCTCCGACCGGGCGGCCAACCTGACGCGGCAATTGCTCGTCTTCAGCCGCAAACACGTCATGCAGCATCAGCTCGTCGATCTGAACAACCTGATCGAAGACTTGACGAAGATGCTCCGGCGCATCGTGGGCGAGGACATCCGCTTCCGGTATGAATTTGCCGAGAACCTCCCGCTGGTTGAAGCCGACGCCGGCATGCTGGAGCAGGTGCTGATGAATCTGGTGGTCAATGCGCGCGACGCCATGCCGCAAGGCGGCCAGTTGACCATTCGCACCAGCGTGGAAACCCGGCATGGATTGTTTCAGGACATCGGTTTGCCTCGCGATATCAGCAGTCAGGTGTGTTTAAGCGTGAGCGACACCGGAACGGGTATCCCGCCGGAGATTTTGCCGCGAATTTTCGAGCCGTTCTTTACCACCAAAGAAGCCGGCAAAGGCACGGGACTGGGATTGGCGACAGTGTACGGCATTGTCCAACAGCATCGCGGCTGGGTGGATGTTCAATCCGAGCCCGGCCAAGGCAGCACGTTTCAAATTGGCATCCCGGCCAGTTCCGCCACTGCAACCCAACAAATGGAGAAAGCCCCGCGCCGCAGCGAACCTGAACCGGCGCCCGGCACCGAAACCATCTTGCTGGTGGAAGATGAACCCGCAGTCCGGTCGCTGGTCTGCACTGTGTTGAAGCGTCACGGCTACCGCGTGCTCGAAGCGGAATCCGGCAAGGCCGCGCTCGGAGTCTGGCGCGAACATCACGCCCATATCAATCTCCTGTTCACCGATATGGTCATGCCGGACGGCATTTCCGGACCGGCCTTAGCGGAAGAATTGCATCAGGAACGCCCGGAGTTGAAAGTCATCTTCAGCAGCGGTTACAGCCCGGAATCCATCACGCGCGACCTGACGCTCACGTCCAGCAGCCGGTACCTGCAAAAACCGTACAATCCCCAAGCGCTGCTCCAGACTGTGCGGGATTGTCTGGATAATTGAGCACCACCAACCACCGCACCGCCGCGCGTGACACGACCTTCATTCCGCTGCTTCGGTAATCGCGATCACCCGGGCTGCGGCGGCCTGTTTGTCCAGGACCAAGGCCCGGAATTTCCATTCCGCGTTCGGCTCAATCACTTTCTGATAATCAGTCGCTCCGGCCAACTTCGTCCCGGCGCGGTCGTGAATTTCCAATTCCACCTTCACGCCAAACCGCGACCGGCTGCTCAGGTTTGTAACCGTACCAACCGCGTAAATCACCGAACTCCCCTGCCCTTGAGCCAGCGACACTGGTGATGCGCCAAACTCCTGCGCCGCAAACGGACCAGTCGCCACCGTTACCGGCGCCGCGACCTGCCCTGCTGCCGGCGGTGGCGCTGGGCGATTTTGCAGTCGTTGGGCTCGTTTCAGAGCGATGCCGGTTGCGATCAGTCCGCCGAGCAGGATGAGCAATGCAACCACGGCAAAGACAATGGCTTTGCGGCGTACCGGCGATTCCTCTTGCGGCGGGGGCGGCAACAACAGCTCCGTTTGCTCGCCGCAATGCGGGCAAGTTGCGGTCGAACCGGTGTGTTCCGCATGAAACTCAATCGGCCCCCCGCAATGCTGGCATTCGCCCCGCAGATTTTTGATTTTTAACATTTTTGTGCAGGTCGCAAAAAATTGAAACCTCAGCCTCACTATTGGCGTCAATTCAGCTATTGTTTAAGCCCTATGAACGCCGACGACAAGTTTAAGCAGGAACACTCCGCGCAACTCTCCGATCATTTCCTCACACGCCGGCAGTTTCTTAACCGCGCCGGCATGGGTTTTGGCGCGCTCAGCCTCGCCGCACTTTTCGGCGAAGGACTTTTCTTCCGTGACGCCGTTGCCAGCGAAAGTTCCGCCGGCTCGCTGCTGTCCAAAACGCCGCACTTTCCCGCCAAGGCCAAACACGTCGTTCACATTTTTGCCCAAGGCGCGCCGTCGCACATTGACACGTGGGATCCCAAACCGTCGCTCGCCAAATACGACGGGAAATCCATTCCCGGCACAGACGGCATTGCGATGGCCTCGCCGTTCAAGTTCGAGAAACGCGGCAAGTCCGGCATCGAAGTCAGCGAGGTTTTTCCCAAGCTCGGCGAACTCGTGGATGACCTGTGCGTCGTGCGTTCGTGTCACACCGATATTCCGGCACATGAAGTGGCGACCGTATTCATGAACACCGGTTCAACCCGTCAGGCGCGTCCGAGTCTCGGCTCGTGGGTGTTGTATGGTTTGGGTTCGGACAACCAAAACATGCCGGGCTACATTTCGTTGCGACCCGGCGGTCCGCCCGTCGGCGGCAGCGCGAATTGGCAATCTGCTTTTCTCCCCGGGCAATATCAGGGCGTGAGCATCAACACGCGCGTCACCGCCGTGGACCAGTTGATCGAGAACATCAAGAACCCCTACATCTCGCTTCAGGAACAACGTCGCCAGATGGACCTCGTGCATCAACTCAACGAGATGCACGCGCAGAATCTCCAAAAAGACGCGCACCTCGAAGCGCGCCTGCAATCCTACGAAATGGCGTTCAAGATGCAGACCGAAGCCACCGACGCCTTCGACATCAGTAAAGAGAAAGCCGACGTTCGCGCCGCGTACGGTCGCACGCCGCAAGGCAATCAACTCCTCATTGCGCGTCGTCTTATCGAACGCGGCGTACGCTTCGTGCAAGTCTGGGCGGGCGGCTGGGATCATCATCAGGACATCGAAGATCGGTTGCCCGAACGCGCCCGTGACATTGATCAACCGCTCGCCGCGTTTATCGCGGATTTGAAGCAGCGCGGTTTGTTCGATAAAACGCTCGTTGTCTGGGGCGGTGAATTCGGTCGTAAACCAGTCAAAGATCGCAATGGCAACGATAATCCCGGTCGCGATCACAATGCCAAAGCGTTCACGACCATCTTCGCTGGTGCGGGCGTGAAAGCCGGAACGGTTTATGGCGCGACGGACGAATTCGGCGCGGCGGCGGTGAAAGACAAAGTTCACATTCACGACTTGCACGCGACCGTGCTCGCGCTGCTCGGTTTTGATCACAAGAAACTTACTTATCGCTACAACGGTCGCGATTTTCGCCTGACCGATGTCAGCGGCGAGGTCGTGAAAGGAATTCTCGCATGATAAAAGTGCAACCTCCGTGTCGGCCCGAAAGCGGCGCTAAAGTCACCGCAGTCCAGACGCTCCGCGTTCGCCTAGCGCCTGCAAAATTCGCGAAGCGTCTGGACTGCGGCGCGTTCACCGCCGCTTTTGCGTGGCTACTGGTGAGTTGCATTATCCCCATTTCCCCCTGCTCCGCCGCCGAACCCACTCGCGAGCAACTGGAATTCTTCGAGAATAAAATTCGCCCCGTGCTGTCGCAGAATTGCTACAAGTGTCACAGCGCTCATGCGGACAAAGTCAAAGGCGGCCTGCTCTTGGATTCGCGCGAAGCCTCGCTGCGCGGCGGCGACACCGGTCCGGCCGTTGTCCCCGGTCATCCAGATCAAAGCCTATTGATCAAAGCCATTCGCTACACAGATTCCGATTTGCAGATGCCGCCCAAGAAAAAATTGAGCGATGAACAAATCGCTGACTTGGAAAAATGGGTGAAAATGGGCGCACCCGATCCACGCACCGCGACCGTCGCGCAAAAGAGTTGGGTTGATCCGAACGTCAAACACTGGGCCTGGCAACCGCTCACAAAACCCGCCGTGCCCGAGGTGAAGAACAAGACTTGGGGACAAACGCCCGTGGACAATTTCATTCTCGCGAAGCTGGAAGAAAACAAGTTCACGCCCAATCCCATCGCCGATAAACGCACACTCATTCGCCGCGCGTCTTTCGATTTAATTGGTCTGCCGCCAACGCCTGAAGAAGTCGAGGCATTCACGAAAGACGAATCGCCCGATGCGTTCGCGAAGGTTGTAGATCGTCTCCTGGCCTCACCGCATTACGGCGAGCGTTGGGGTCGCCACTGGCTCGACGTCGCGCGTTACAGCGACACCAAAGGGATGGTCCGACGCCAACGCGAAGATCCGCGTAGCCCCTACGCCTGGACGTATCGCGATTACGTCATCAAGAGTTTCAACGACGACAAGCCTTACAACCAATTCATCATCGAACAACTCGCGGCGGACAAGTTGCCGGCCACGAAATCCAATCCCACGAATCTCACCGCGCTCGGATTTCTCACGGTCGGCGAGCGATTCATGGGCATGCAACATGACGTCATCAATGATCGCATTGACGTCGTGACCAAAGGTTTTCTCGGCCTGACGGTTTCCTGTGCGCGCTGCCACGATCACAAGTTCGATCCCATTCCGACGAAGGATTACTATTCGCTGCACGGCGTCTTCGCGAGTACGATTGAACCCCAGGTTGAACCGGTAATTCAAAAGCTCCCAAACACGCCGGATTACAAAGATTACTACAAACAACGCACTGCCCTCCAAGCGAAGAAGGAAGAGATTGAAGCGGAGTTTCAAGCCGCGCGCCGGGATCGGGATCGCGATGCGATTCGCCGACTCCAGCGGGAACTGCGCGAAAACGCCGGCGACACCGCACGATTGGAGTCAACTCATCCCGGCGCGGTTCTGCGTGCCATGGCGGTGCAGGACGCGGGTCGCCCGCGCAATTCGCCGGTGTTCATTCGCGGCGAGGCGGAGAACAAAGGTGAAATCGTGCCCCGGCAGTTCCTGGAAATTCTCGCCGGCCCGACGCGGCAACCTTTCACCAACGGGAGCGGGCGACTCGAACTCGCGCACGCCATCGTCAGCCAGAGCAATCCGCTCACGCCGCGCGTGATGATCAATCGCATCTGGCAGCACCACTTCGGCGCGGGCTTCGTGCCGACGCCCGACGACTTTGGCATGATGTCCGAGCCGCCGAGTCATCCGGAGTTGTTGGATTATCTCGCGGCGGAATTTCAGAAGGACTGGAGCATCAAGAAAATCCACCGCCTCATCATGCTCTCGTCCGTCTATCAACAAACCACGACGGACAACCCGCGTTACGCGCAGATTGACCCTTATAATCGCCTGCTCTGGCGCGCGAATATTCAACGCCTCGAATTCGAATCGTTGCGCGATTCGCTGCTCGCGATTGGTGGCTCTCTGGATCGCACACTCTACGGCCGCCCGATTGATCTGGAACGCAATGCCGATTCCACGCGCCGCACGATTTACGGCATCGTGGATCGTGGCGACCTGCTGGATGCGTTCGTAAATTTTGATTTTGCCAATCCCGATTCGGTCAATGGCCGTCGCCATGAAACCTCGGTCCCACAACAAGCGTTGTTTCTCATGAACAGCCCCGTGGTGATTGAACAGGCCAAGAAACTCGTCGCGCAGGAAGGGTTCTTCAACTCCGCGGACAACACCGAACGGATTGAATTCCTTTACACGCGCATTTTTCAACGCCGCCCCACTGCTGAGGAAATCAAACTGGGCTTAAATTTCATTGCGCACTCTCCCAATGTGTCCAAGGCAACGCCAAAGTCCCCGGCCGCATTGACGGAATCCGACCGGGCTCAGACCCGCCAGGAGCGCCGCCGCGAAATGATTCAAGAACGATTCGAATCAAATCGCGCCAATCAATCCGCTCCGAAGAAACGCGCGCCGTTGACGGGCTGGCAGGAATACGCGCACGCGCTGCTGCAGGCGAACGAGTTTTCGTTTGTGAATTGAGGTAGCATTTGTCGCGCTGCGACAAACCCGCCCGTAAAGCGGGCGGAACCGGCGAACAGCCATGGCCTCTTAGGGAGAAACTCGTGCACCGCTGCACGCAGCGCTACTCGTCGCAGCGCGACGAGTTCTACCAATGAAGATTGGTTCTGGAAGAGCTGTAAGCCGAATTCTGTCTGCGCTCTTGCGAGCGGAGAGAATCATTTGTCTCAGCAGCCGATACCCGAAACCTGTCCACTTTCGCGGACGCGGAACGAGCCGCTCCTCGGTTTCCTATTTGGCCTTGCACCCGATGGGGTTTTCCGTGCCGCGTCGCTTGCGCTTCGCGCGGTGGGCTCTTACTCCACCTTTTCACCCTTACCCACCGCCGCTCCTCGCGGAGCTATGGTGGGCGGTATTTTCTCTGTGGCACTGTCCGTCGGGACGACTCGCGCCGTCGCCGCCCGCGTGTATCCTGAAGTCCGCCTCCTTACGTCGGCGGCTACAAGTTACGCGGCATCGTGCTCTGCGGTGTTCGGACTTTCCTCCCGCGACTTTCATCACGAGCGATTCTCCGCTCTTCCAGAACCGCTGCCATTATAGGCGAACGCCACTGAGTCTCAAGCGATGTTCTGGAGGTCGCGGCAAACCTGCATTTTCATGCGGAGAAACTTTCCTCGCCTCCGCCGCCGCAACATTGCTAGCGTCAACTCCATGCAAGCAGCCGTACCGGTGCAACAGTTGCGCCGCACCTACATTCGTTATCGAGGCAAGGTTTTATCCTACTTCGGCGGATGCGACTATTTTCGTTTGGCCAGTCACCCCAAAGTCCTGGCCGCGGTGCAGGAAGGATTGCGTCGCTTCGGTCTAAACGTCGCCGCCTCGCGCGTCACCACGGGCAATCATGAAGTTTATGTGAAACTGGAACGGGCGTTGGCGCAATTCTTCCACGCGGAAACCGCGCTGTTGGCCAACTCCGGTTACGTCACCAATCTGATGGTGGCGCAAGCTTTGGCCGGCCAATTCTCGCATGTGCTGCTGGATGAACGCGCCCATGTCGCGCTGCACGATGCCGCCACGTTGTTCAACTGCCCCGTGTTGACCTTCAAGCACTGTGACGTGTCAGCCTTCGCCGCAACCCTGGACCGCTGCGGCAAGGCGGCGCGCCCGGTGGTGTTGACCGACGGTATGTATGCCCACAACGGTTCGGTGGCGCCGTTGCAACGCTACTTGAAGTTATTGCCCCGCGATGGATTGATCGTAGTGGACGACGCGCATGGCGCGGGAACGTTGGGCGCAGAAGGCGGGGGGGCCATCGAGATCGAAAACGTAAACCGCAGCCGCATCGTGCAGAACATCACCTTAAGCAAGGCATTCGGGGTTTATGGCGGCGCCGTCATTTGTTCGCGCCGCTGGCGAAAAGAATTCCTGCGCAGCCGGTTGTTTGTGGGCAGCACTCCCCTACCCCTGCCTTTGGCGCATGCGGCCACGCAAGCCGTGAACCTGCTTAAAACTCAAACAACGCTGCGTCGGGATATTGTCCGCAACGCGGAGCGGATTAAAACCAGCTTGCGCGCCGCGCGCTTTCCCCTGGGCGACTTCCCCGGTCCCATCGTGCCGGTGCATTTGAAAACTCCGGCCGCGAACGAAAGACTGCGAACTGCTTTGCTCAGCGCGAAGATCTTGCCGCCGTTTCTTCGTTATCCTGGCAGTCCGGCCGGCGGTTACTTCCGGTTCGTCATTTCCAGCGAACATACGCCGCCGCAACTCGATGCCCTGGCCCGCGTCTTGGCGCCCTTTGCCGGGCAGTTGGCCGATTAAAGCGCCGCCAGGACTTCGGTAGCGTGCTCCTCCGGCTTCACTTTGGGCCAGATGTGTTTAATCCGGCCCTCCGGCCCAATCAGAAACGTGACGCGGTGCACGCCCTGATATTTTCGGCCCATGAACGTTTTCTCGCCCCACACCCCGTAAGCCGTGACAATTTTCTTGTCCACGTCCGCCAGGAGCGGAAACGGTAACTGATATTTTTCCACGAATTTGTCGTGCGCCTTCACCGGGTCCACACTCACGCCCAGCACCACCGCGCCTTTCTTTTTGAAGGACGCAAACTGGTCGCGAAACGCACAAGCCTCCTTGGTGCAACCCGGCGTGTCATCTTTGGGATAGAAATACAGAATGACGTTCTTCCCCTTGAAATCGGCGAGGGAAACGGTTTTGCCGCCGTTACTTTGGGCGGAAAAAGCGGGAGCGACATCGCCGGGTTTCAAACTCAGTTCAGGTTCTTTCGCCATGATGGCTTATGGTGTACTAGAATTCCCGTTTTGCAAAACCTGCTCCGCCACATCATCCGGCTGAAATCCTCGCTTGATCCGCTCCCCTGATCTGATCAATTGATCCCGGCGTGCCGAAGAAATCGAAGCCACGCCGTCCGCAAGGACCGGAGCGCGGTTCTGGTCAAAGACCGAGCCGCAGCCATACCGCCAGCCCTGCGGCTGATGCTGCGCACACAGCCGCGCTCCTGCCCAAACCCCTTTACGGCCGCCAGCCGCCAAAGGTAGGGTCGTCGCGCTGCGACAGCCCTACCACCAACGGCCACCACGCCCCCCTCCACGACACCCAACTCGCTTTCCGCACCGTCGCCATTGATGCGCCCGTCGCAGCCCAACCCTTCCTCAAATGGGTCGGCGGCAAAGGCCAACTCCTCGACCAGCTCGACAAATTCTTTCCGGCCCGGCTCGACCGCTACTTTGAACCCTTCGTCGGCGGCGGCGCCGTGTTCTTTCACCTCAAACACCGCTTTCCCGGAATGCGCGCCTTCCTGCGCGACATCAACCCCGAACTCATCAACACCTACCGCGCCGTCCGCGACCGCCCGCAGGAACTCATGCGTCGCCTCGACCAGCACGCCGCCGAATTCAAAGCCAAAGGCGACGACTACTTCTACCTCGTCCGCTCCCAACACGACCTCGCCGGCGATGAAAAGAAAATCGTCGAACGCGCCGCCCGCATGATTTTTCTCAACAAAACCTGCTTCAACGGCCTCTGGCGCGTCAACGCCCGCGGCGAATTCAACGTCCCCGTCGGCTCGTATAAAAACCCCCGGCTCTACGACGAGGAGAATATCTGGGCCGCCAGCCGCGCCCTGCAAGACGCGCAACTGGAAGTGCAGGACTTCCGCCGCACCTTCAGCGAAACCCGGCGCGACGATTTCATCTACGTTGACCCGCCGTATTATCCCGTTTCAGCCACCGCCAGTTTCACCTCCTATGCGAAGGAGGAATTTGGCGAAGGCGAACAGCGCGAACTCCACGCCGTGTTTGCCGAGGCGGCGCGACGCGGCGTGCGCGTGATGCTCTCCAATTCCGACACCCGGTTCATCCGCAACCTGTATGGCGACTTTCAAATCCACACCGTCCAAGCGCGCCGGGCCATCAACTGCGACGGCTTGAAGCGTGGGGAGGTGAATGAAGTTGTGGTGGTCGTGGTGAAATCTGGTTGAGATGGCATCGCCGCAGTGATCTACTCACCGCCGATGAATCTTTCCATGGCCGGCGAACTTGCCGCTGCTTATACAAGCGGTTCGCAAAAGGCTGGAAATGTAACGGAAGCTTGGGGCGCGGAAAACTTTTATTGCCTGAACTGTTCTTCTCCAAAATTGGATTGGCTTAAACCGGGCACGAAAGCCAGCGACTATCGCTGTCCGAGTTGCGGGTTCTGGTATCAGCTCAAAAGCAAAAAGTCGCGCATCGGCAGTTCCATTCGCGACGGCGCTTACGGCGCGATGATGGAAGCTATCAAGGAAGACCGCACCCCCAACTTCTTTTTCCTGCATTACGATTTGGCGACGTGGAGCGTTCGCAATCTTTTGCTCGTTCCCCATTTTGCTTTTCCGCCGTCCGCCATCATCAAATGCCCGCCACTTTCGGCCACCGCGCGCCGCGCTGGTTGGGTTGGTTGCAACTTCGCCCTGAGCAGGATTCCGGTTGAAGCACGCATCGCTGTCGTCGCAGAGAAACAGATTACTCCACCCGATGAAGTTCGCGCTCAATTCCGCAAGGTTAAACCGCTCAAAGAGATTCCCATCACCAAACGCGGTTGGATGTTGGACATTTTGAACATCGTCCATCGGCTGGGGAAGTTGGAATTCACGAACCAAGACGTCTACGCCTTTGAACGTGAATTGGAGGGGCTGCATCCGGGGAATCGCCACATCCGTGACAAGATTCGCCAGCAGCTTCAGAATTTAGCAAAGGCCGGCCTGCTAATTCACGCCGGTCGCAATGATTATCGGTTGAAGTAGCAAGTCATGGGACTGCTCGACGACTTATTTGAAATCATTTTTCCCCGGAAACAATACGGGACGCGCCGAACCGTCAAACTCGGCGTAGAAGTCCGCAGCCGCGCTGAAGAACAAATCGCCAACTATTTCGATTCAATCGGTCTTCGTTACCAATACGAAAAGGAAATCGAAACCGGGATTTGGATATTCACCGAGAAAGTCAGCGCGCCGGATTTTTATCTGCCGGATTACGATGTCTATGTCGAGTATTGGGGAATGGTCAACGTGGACAACAATTACGACCGGAATAAATACCAGCGGGCGATGAAATATAAAATGGCGCGTTACTACGACCTCGGCATCAAGTTCATTTCGATTTACCCGGACAATATGAAAAATCTCGATTGGATTTTCCGAAAGAAATTCAAAAAGGTCACCGGCATTGATTTGCCGAGGAAATGATTCCGCAGCTACTTCCGTTCACTCCGGCTTGAGCAGCAGCAGGTGAATTTCCGCGACGGTTTGGTCGGAATACGGTTCATCCCCGAGCGCTTCGTTGGCGGCCACCAAAACCAGACTGCCGAGCAAACCATCGCGGGCGCGGGGCGGGAATTGCGGCGGCAGGTCGAACTGCTGCGCGAGTTGGTCGTGGGCCAGCCGGCAGAGCCGGTCGAATTCCTCCGCCGGAAAGT
>CAZKMR010000093.1:0-18300 GCA_964553795.1 uncultured Bifidobacterium sp.
CAATCCCGACAGCTGGCTCCATCTCAATCCCACCGTCCCAGCTCTACCTTATCGATTGCCCCAACCGAAGCGTTTGGTCAGCGGCCAATAAACGAAGAATTGTTTCCCAATAATATTTGTGCCGGGAAAGCTTCCCCACGTGCGCGAATCCAAGCTGTTCATGGTGTTGTCACCCATCACCATGTAATGGTCCGGTGGTACAACTTGCACTTCGGTTTCGTCAGAAAACAATGGCGACAATCCCGTTCTCCCGATGACCTGGCGACAAACGAGATCGTTGACGTGACCGGAATAATGGCTGTCGCTCGGCGGCATACCAGGATCGAAGGAATAAACGTTCTCAAAACGCGGCGTGGCAGCATCCAGCCGGCGGCCGTCAATGATCAGATGCCGGTCATTGCCCATCTGCACCCGCTCTCCCCCCAGAGCCACCAGGCGTTTGATGTAAAACTGGTCCTGCGGCAACATCTCAATGCCCGCCGTCTGAAACACCGCGATTTCCCCGCGGGTCGGCTTGCGAAAATTATACGTCAGTCGGTCCACGAATAAATGGTCGCCCGACTGAATCTTCATGTGCACGACGGTTTCGCCCTGACGAAACTTCTGCCCCAACTCCAGCCCGTTGCGTTTACCGAGATCGCTTTGGCCGTAGTCCGGCGGAAACAAAATCAAGTGCGTCTTGCCGCCGATCACGAGCGTTTGCCAGAAATTGAAAATGCGAATCCCCACCGGATTGTTGATGCGTTCCAGTGCGCCATCGGCTTTGGCTTTGATATCAATGTAGGAAATGCCGGCAAACCAATCCCGAACGCGCTCCAGTCCCGTGGGAAATTTTAGTTCGCCTTGTTGCTGCAACTCCGCCGTGATGACTTCGTGACAGCGCCGCCGATCTTCGGGACGCGAGTAGTGATAGCACTGCGTATAGTCCGGGGTGGAGGTCACTCCGTACAAAGTCGGCTGCATCGAGCCCGTCGGAATTTTGAACGGCTGCACGAAGAAAGTGCGAATGGCCATCGCCACTGCGATTGCGACCAGGAACACCTCGACGTTCTCGCGATACACGGCATGAGGATAGGGTTTCAGCCACTTGTTCGCGACTTCCTCAAGCCGCTCCATTTCTTTGCGAAGCTCGGCTTTGGTGAGACTTTTCCGCGTGGCGTCGCGCAACTGGCTTACCGCTTCGGAAACATTTTCGATCGCTTGCGGCGACAGCACATCCCGCTGGGCGGCCAACATGTTTCGCACGTGTTTCCACATGTGCGTCGCGTGACGGACGGTGCGGGAAATAAACCAGCGATAATTCATACGCGCCTTAAGGCTTCAAGCGAAGCGGATTGTTGAGGTCCATTGCGACATCACGTCTTCAGCACTTCGATGAACGCTTCCTGCGGAATGTTCACGTTGCCGATGGATTTCATGCGCTTCTTACCTTCCTTTTGCTTTTCCAACAGCTTGCGCTTCCGGGAAACGTCGCCACCGTAACACTTCGCCGTCACGTCTTTGCGGAACGCGCTCACGGATTCTGAAGCGACAATCTTGCCGCCGATCGCGGCTTGAATCTTGATTTGATACTGCTGTCTGGGGATGACTTCTTTGAGTTTCTCCGCCAGCGCCCGCCCACGACCTTCGGCCTTCGAGCGATGCACAATGCTGCTGAACGCATCCATCGGCTCGCCGTTCACCAGCATGTCCAGCTTCACCATGTCCGATTCCAAATAGCCCTCGTGCTCATAATCCATCGAGCCATAGCCGCGCGTAATGCTTTTGATGCGGTCATGAAAATCAATCAGGATCTCGTTCAGTGGCAGCAACGCGGTCAACATCACGCGTTTGGCGTCCAACGTCTCGGTGTGGTCGAGGGAACCGCGCTTTTCGGAAATCAACGACATCATGTCGCCGATGTTTTCGTTCGGACAAATGATGAATCCTTTGACCATCGGCTCTTCGATCCGTTCGATATGTGTTACCTCCGGCAGGAACGCCGGATTATCGATTTCCTTCTGCGTGCCGTCCGTGAGCGTGACGTGATACACCACGCTGGGATACGTCGCGATGATGTCCATGTTGTATTCGCGTCGTAACCGTTCCTGCACGATTTCCATGTGCAGCAACCCGAGGAAGCCACAGCGAAAACCAAACCCGAGCGCCACACTCGTTTCCGTCTGATACGCAAAGGCCGAGTCGTTCAACTGCAATTTCCCCATGCTGGCCTTCAACGCTTCGTAGTCCGCCGTGTTGATCGGGTAAATGCCGCTGAACACCATCGGATGAATTTCTTTGAAGCCCGGCAACATCGGCGATGGATTGCGCGCGTCGGTAATGGTGTCGCCCATTTTCACGTCGCTCGCGCTCTTAATGTTCGCGGTGATGTAACCGGTTTCCCCAGTCTCAAGTTTCTCGCGTGAATAGGGCTTGGGATTGAAACTGCCGACTTCCTTGACTTCGTATGAACGCCCGGAATGCAGCAGCTTGATCATCATGCCCGGCTTGATCTCGCCGTTGAACACGCGGATGTGCGTCACCACGCCTTTGTAGGTGTCGTAATACGAATCGAACGCCAACGCCTGCAAACTGGGTTGCCCCGTCGGCTTGGGCGGCGGCACGCGCGCCACGATGGCTTCGAGAATATCCTCAATGCCGATGCCTTCTTTGGCACTGCATGGAATCGCATTATCCGCCGGCACCGCGAGCACGTCCTCAAGTTGCTGCTTCGCTTGCGCCACGTTGGCGTGCGGCAAATCAATCTTGTTGATGACGGGAATGATCTCGAGGTTCTGCTTCGCGGCGAGGTGGTAGTTGGCCACCGTCTGCGCCTCGACGCCCTGCGCCGCATCAATCACCAGCAGCGCCCCTTCGCACGCGCTCAAACTCCGCGAGACTTCGTAGGCGAAATCCACGTGGCCGGGCGTGTCGATGAGATTGAGTTCGTAAGTTTCACCGTTCTTCGCTTTGTAGAGCATTGTCACCGGATGCGCCTTGATGGTGATGCCGCGTTCGCGTTCGAGGTCCATCGCGTCGAGCAGTTGATCCTCCATCTCCCGCGTGGCGACCGTTCCGGTCAAATGCAACAAGCGATCCGACAGCGTCGTCTTCCCATGGTCAATGTGGGCGATGATGCTGAAATTACGTATATGTGCGGCGTCCATCCGAAAAACCTGCTCTTAATTTTTCCTGATCTTAATCGAGGAATCACTCCCCGACTAGAGCGCGGCAGGATAGCGGGAACGCCCCGGAAGAAAAGGAAATTAGACGCCAACCCGGACTCTCATCTTTGCTCAACCAAACCATGCCAACCGGATGCAACGCAATAACTCCGTGGACTCAGGCGCGCGGCCGAATTGTTCCAACCTGCGCCGCTGATGCCGCGGGGAAAACTGGCCAGGCGTTCAATTCCTCCCGCAAACGTTCTAGCGGCAAACCGACGACGTTGCTGTACGAACCGGAGATTTCCGCCACGATGCGTTCGCCGTGCTCCTGAATCGCGTAGGCGCCGGCTTTGTCCAACGGATTCATCAAGGCCAGGTAATCGCGAATCTGTTCCGTCGTCAGCGGATGAAATCGCACATCGGTCCATTCGGCGAACACTCGCTGCCGATGGCGGCGCAACTGCAACAAACAAACCCCCGTGATAACCGCGTGAACCTGACCTGCCAACTCGGCCAGCATCCGCTCCGCTTCGGCTCGATTACCCGGTTTGCCGAACAACTTGGTCTCGCGATCCAGGTAAACCAGCGTGTCGGCGCCCAGCACCAGCGCGTCGGGAAATTTTTTGGCCACCGCCCGGGCTTTGCGATAAGCATTGACCTGGGCCATCTCCCAGGCGGTGAGTTGCTCGTCGTGCGCTTCGGGTGCATGACTGACCATCACCTCGAATTCGGGAATGACGTGACGCAACAACTCGACCCGGCGGGGCGACGCAGAAGCAAGGATGACAGGCGGCGGCTTCATGCAGCAGACTGCCCAGAGTGTAACGTAACCCCGCCCGGAAACAAACATTCTTGTTTTTCGTTTGGCCCGGCGGGATTATCAGCCCAGCATTTGCGCCATGAACACGTCCATCTGGAAACGGCTCAATACGACGCTGGCCATATCAATTACCTCGCTGCTGATTGCCAGCGGACTGGCTTGGTGGATCGTCCACACTCTCTCACTCAACAAACACATCAGCGATCAGCTCAAGGCTGAAGACATCCGCATTCGCTATAACGCCGTGGTTATCAGCGACGCATTGCGCTCGATGTTGTTGTCGCCCCGGGACACCACCGTGCGCGACCGCGAAAAACAGCGGGTCACCGACGCGGTCAAAGACCTGAAGCTCACCATCGCGGAATTGCAGGATGACTTCCCCAAAGATCAACGCGTCACCGCGCCGCTGGAAGGACTCCGAAAGTTCCTGGACCTGACGCTGGACCTTCATATTGCGGGGACGATCGAGAAAATCGAAACCGATCCGATCACAGCGCGCGATTCATTTCTTAATACCCATACCGCCATCGCCCAACAATTGGAGCCGCAAGTCAAAGAAATCACCAATCAGTTTGCCGAAGTACGACGGGCGGGTGACAAAGACGCGTTTACCATTGCGGCACTGGGCACGGTTGGCATCGTCCTGGTCCTGATCCTGTCCTGGTGGGCCTACGGCTCAACCTCTTCCGCCGTCGCCATCCCGCTCAAACAACTCGTGGATGCCATCGAACGGATGCGCAATGGCGACTTCACGCAACGCATCGAACTCAAACGCAAAGACGAGTTCGGCGTTTTGGGCGACGGGTTAAACCGGCTCGCTGACGATTTGTCCGTGCTGGTTGGACAAGTGCAACGCTCCGGCGTGCAGGTCAACATCACCGCGACTCAAATCTCCGCCACTTCCCGCGAGCAGCAGAGCACCACCACCGAAATCGCCGCAACAACCGCCGAGATTGGCGCTACTTCGAAACAAATTTCCGCCACCTCGCGGGAACTCGACAAGACTATGAATGAAGTCGTCGAAGTCGCGCATGAAACCGCGGATCTCGCCGGCAGCGGTCAAATCGGCATCGGCCGTATGGAAAACACCATGCGCGCGATCATGGATGCTTCCGGCTCGATCACCAGCAAGCTGGCCGTGTTGAACGAAAAGACCGCCAACATTAACACCGTCGTTACCACCATCACGAAAGTTGCGGATCAAACCAACTTGCTTTCACTCAACGCGGCCATCGAAGCCGAGAAAGCCGGTGAATACGGGCTCGGCTTCGCGGTCGTCGCCATGGAAATCCGGCGCCTGGCCGACCAGACCGCTGTGGCCACTTATGACATCGAAAAGATGGTCAAGGAAATGCAATCCGCCGTCGCGGCCGGCGTGATGGGCATGGACAAATTTTCCGAAGAAGTGCGGCGCGGGGTGGATGAAATTCGCCAAATCAGCACGCAATTGGCCCAAATCATTCATCAGGTTCAAACGCTGACGCCGCGCTTTGCCACGGTCAGCGAAGGCATGCATGCCCAGGCCACGGGTGCCCAGCAGATTAGCGAAACATTGACCCAACTCAGCGAAGCGGCGCATCAGACCGCCGATTCCCTGCGCCAATCGAATTTGGCGATCGAGCAACTCAATGAAGCCGCCCGCGGCCTGCAAGCCAGCGTGGCCCGCTTCAAGCTGGAAGCCAAGTGAGCCGATGCTGTTTGTTTTGTTTCATCTCGGTCCGGAACGCTACGCTCTGGATGCCCAGCGCGTCGTTGAGGTGGTCCCTTTGCTCGCCATCAAAAAGATGCCGCAAGCCCCTCGCGGCGTGGCCGGCATGTTTTTGTATCGCGGTCGCCCGGTCCCGGCACTGGACCTGTGCCAACTGACGGTGAATCGCCCCGCCCGCGAACATTTCAGCACCCGCATCATCCTCGTCAGTTACACGTCGCCCGCCGGAGAGGAGCAGTTGCTTGGGTTGATCGCCGAACGCGTCACCGAAACGATCCGGCGCGATGAATCTGAAATCGCTGCCGCCGCCAAACGCGTGGCCGGCAACACCTTTCTTGGTCCGGTCCTCACGGATACCGAAGGCGTCATCCAACTCATTCATCCGGAAAAACTCGTTCAGGAAAACCTGCGCAATCGCCTCTTCGCGCAAGCTTTGGAGATGGACCATGCAACACATTGAAGCCCTGTTGCGAAAAGAAATCGGCCTCGATGCGGCTTCGATAGGCTCGTCTCTCATCGAGCGCACCGTCCGGCTGCGCATGAAGCAGCATGCCGTGAAGCGGGACTCCGAATACGAACAAATGTTGCGCGAATCGCGCCAAGAGTTGGATGCGCTCATCGAAGAAGTTGTCGTCACCGAGACGTGGTTTTTTCGGGATCAAGAACCGTTCAATGTTTTCGCCCAAATGGTCGGGCGCGATTGGTTGCCGCGACATCCCGAGGCGACCATGCGGATTCTGAGTGTCCCCTGCTCGTCCGGAGAAGAACCCTACTCGCTGGCGATGGCATTGCTCGATGTGGGCGTCGCTCCGGACCGATTTCACGTCGATGCGGTGGACATTTCCCTGAATGCGCTGGCCCGGGCGCAACGCGCCGTCTATGGCAAGAATTCCTTTCGGGGCAATGATCTCAGTTTTCGCGAACGCCATTTCGTCGCCATCAAAGAAGGTTTCGCGCTGAATCAAAGCGTCCGGCGGCAGGTGTCCTTTGCCCGCGCCAATGTGCTGGACGAAGGTTTTCTCGCCGACAGCGCGCCGTACGATTTCATCTTCTGCCGCAATCTCTTGATCTACTTTGACCGGGCGACCCAGATCATGGCGCTCGCGAAGTTGCACCGGCTGTTGAATCAAGATGGCTTTCTCTTTGTGGGTCCGGCCGAGATGCCGCTCGTCAATGAAAGCGGTTTTACGAGCGCAAAAATCGCCCAGGCATTTGCGTGTCGCAAGACCATCGCCGGAACGCTGGTGACTCCGCGCCCGCCCCGGCGCGCCAAGGCAACCCGGTTCATTCGTTCCCCGTTCGTGCCGGCTCCCGCAGTCAACGGCGCCACGCCGCCGCCGAATGCGGTAAGCATTCCCGCGAAAGTTGCGGCGAACGACCCTAATCCCGACGCTGGCACGCTCCAACAGGCCCGCGTCTTCGCCGACTCCGGCCAACTCGCTCAAGCCGCCGCTTTTTGCGAAGCGCACCTGACGCGCCACAGCGATTGCGCCGAAGCCTATTATCTGCTCGGCCTGGTCAAGGACGCCGGCAACGATCCGCAGGCGATCAATTATTATCGCAAAGCGCTCTATCTCGATCCGAATCACTACGAAACCTTGATTCACGCCGCGCTCTGGCTGGAAAAGACCGGCGACGTGGCCGGCGCCCGCACCTTGAAACGCCGGGCGGAACGCTTGCAGGCGAAAACCCAAATGACGCGTGAGTGATCCTTCCTCCAAATCGGAAGCGTCCGTCGTGGCGGATTTGCAAGTCACGCCGAGTAACGCGGCGCCGGCACTGCGCTTGCCGGATTGTTGGAACACCATCGGCGTTACCGGCGACAATTCCTGCCGCGAACTGGAGCGCTACCATCACTGTCACAATTGTCCGGTCTATTCGAGTTCCGCCGCGCAGTTTCTCGATCAACCTTTTCCCGCCAACTACCGCCGGGAATGGACGGAACATTTCGCCCGCGAAAAACAAGTCGCCACCCCCGCCAAAACCTCGGCCATCATTTTTCGTATCAGCGGCGAATGGCTCGCCATGCCCACGCAGGCGTTCCAGGAAGTGGCCGAACGCCGCGCCATGCATTCGCTGCCGCATCGGCGGCGCGGCATCGTGCTGGGCATCGTCAATATTCGCGGCGAATTGTTGATTTGCGCCGCGCTCGGCAAATTGCTGGGCCTCGGCACGACTTCCATCGTGAAACGGCAACTGGCCGTGTTCGATCGCTTGCTGGTGGCCCATTGGAACAATCAACGTTTCGCGTTTCCCGTGGATGAAGTTCACGGCGTACATCGTTTCCATTCTGCGGACCTGCGCGAACCGCCGGCCACCATCGCGCGCTCCGGCCACAACAGCACCCTCGGCGTCTTTCCCTGGCGCAATTACACCGTCGGATTTCTCGACCCGGATTCCTTGTTCGCCTCGCTCAACCGCAATCTGTCGTGAAAAAGCCCGCCCCAGATCATTCCCAGCATTTGTCCATGCACGAACTCTTTCGCGTGGAAGCTGAGAATCAAGCGGCGTTGCTCACGAGCGGCTTGCTCGAACTGGAACGGGGGCCGGTCTCCGCCGAACAACTCGAATCCCTGATGCGCGCCGCGCACTCGTTCAAAGGCGCGGCCCGCATCGTGAATCTCGCTCCCGCGGTGGAAGTCGCTCACGCACTGGAAGACACTTTTGTCGCGGCCCAACAAGACCGCCTGCGCCTCGAACAGGACCACGTGGATGTATTGTTGCGGGGCGTGGATTGGCTCACTGAAATCGCCCGGCACGCCGAAAGCGATATCACGGTGTGGCAACAACGGCACGAGACCAAATTGAATTCCTGGCTGGAAAAAATCCGCGCCTTCACCCCGCCGCGCGAACCGGACATGCCCGCCGCGGTTAAACTCGAATCCCCGGCCCCCAGCGGCGACACGTCGCTCTACAAAACGGCCGACATCGAGTCTGCCGTTGAAGCGACCCCGGTTGAAACCGATCGTTTCCTCCGGCTCACGGCCGAGAATCTCAATCGTCTGTTGGCGCTGGCTGGCGAGTCGCTGGTGGAATCCCGCTGGCTGCGGCCGTTCTCCGAATCCATGCAACGCCTGAAGCGCATGCAAAATGATTTGGAAGAAACGCTCGATGGGCTGCGCCTCCAGTGCGAAACCGAAACGCTCTCCGAAACCGCCCGCGCCCGAATGAGTCAATTGTTCAGCCAGGCTCGGGATGCGCGGCATTACTTGAACGAACGCTTGCAGGAACTGGATTTGTACGACCGCCGTTCCGCGAGCCTCTCGAATCGGCTGTATCTCGAAGTTTTGCGCACCCGCATGCGCCCCTTTGGCGACGGTGTGCAACGTTTCCCCCGCATGGTGCGCGATGTGGCGCGCGGACTGGGCAAACAAGTGCGACTGGAAATCCACGGCGAGAACACGCAAGTGGACCGGGATATTCTCGACCGCCTGGAAGCGCCGTTAACCCATCTATTGCGTAACGCCGTCGATCACGGTTGCGAGCTTCCCGCCGAACGCCAACGCCAGCAGAAACCACGCGAGGCCGTCATCCGTCTCGAAGCCCGGCACACCGCCGGCATGTTGCAGGTCATCGTCGCCGACGACGGCGCCGGACTCGACACGCGCCGCGTACGGGACGTCATCGTCGCGCGCAAACTCACCACCCCGAGTGTGGCAGAAAAAATGACCGAGGCTGAGTTGCTGCAATTTTTATTTCTGCCCGGGTTTACCCTTAAAGACAAAGTCACCGAAATTTCCGGGCGCGGCGTCGGACTCGATGTCGTACAAAACATGGTGCGCGCCGTGCGCGGCAGTGTGCGCGTCTCGACCTTGCGTGGCCGCGGCATGCGCTTCCAATTGCAATTGCCGATTACGCTTTCGGTGTTGCGCACGCTGCTGGTTGAAATTGGCGGCGAACCTTACGCGTTCCCGCTCGCGCAAATCGCCAGCACGCTCAAGTTGAATCGCGAGCACATTGAGACTCTCGAAGGCCGCCACCATTTCCGCCTCGGCGACCAGCACATCGGCCTGCTCGCGGCGCACCAGGTTTTTGCGTGCCCGAATCTCAAACCGCCGGAAGTCGAAATGCCCGTCGTCATTCTGGGCGAACGCAACCAGCGTTACGGCCTGTTGGTGGACCGCTTCCTGGGCGAACGCGAACTGGTCGTGCAACCGCTCGATGCGCGGCTGGGCAAGATCAAAGACATCAGCGCCGCCGCCTTGATGGAAGACGGCGCGCCGGTATTGATCGTTGATGTGGACGACATGCTGCGTTCGATCGAGAAACTGATTACCTCCGGCGAACTCGCCAACGTGACCCAACCCGCGATTGAATCGGCCGGCCAAGCCCGCAAGCGCGTGCTCGTGGTGGACGATTCTCTCACGGTGCGCGAACTCGAACGCAAATTGCTCGACAGCGCCGGTTACCTCGCGGACGTGGCCGTGGACGGCATGGACGGTTGGAACGCCGTTCGCAGCGGGCATTATGATCTCATTATTACGGACGTGGACATGCCGCGCCTGGATGGCATTGAATTGACCGCATTGATTAAGAAAGACGACCACCTCAAATCCCTGCCCGTCATGATCGTTTCCTATAAGGATCGCGACGAAGACCGGATGCGCGGCCTGAATGCCGGCGCGGATTATTATCTGACCAAGGGCAGCTTCCACGACGAAACTCTGATTAAGGCGGTCGCAGACTTGATCGGCGACCCGCACGCATGAAAATCGGCATCGTCAACGACGTCGTTCTCGCGGCGGAAACGCTGCGGCGCGCCATCGCGCGGGACGGCCGGCACGAAGTCATTTGGATTGCGCGCGATGGCGAAGATGCCGTGAACCGCTGCGAGCGCGCGCGCCCCGACCTGGTGCTCATGGATTTGTTCATGCCGCGCATGGACGGTATTCAAGCCACGCGCGAAATCATGGCGCGCACTCCCTGCGCCATCATCATCGCCACCACCGATGTGGCCGATCATCTGGGCAAGGTCTTCGAAGCGATGGGCGCCGGCGCGCTGGACGCGGTCAACGTTCCGGCTTTGGCTGAGACCGAGCAACCCGGCGGGGCTCGCACGCTGCTGGCGAAAATTGAAACGATTAACAAACTGGTCGGCACTCCGGTCAAATCCAAACCCGCTCCCGCCGCCTTGCCTCCAGCGCGGCCCAGCGTTACTCGCGCCGACCGACTCGTGGTCATCGGCTCATCCGCCGGCGGGCCCACTGCGTTGACCGCCATTTTGGCCGGTTTGCCGCTGAACTTCCCGGCGTCGGTCGTCATCGTCCAGCATGTGGACGAACAATTCGCCGAGGGACTCACCGGCTGGTTTGCCACGCACACCAAACTGGCCGTGCGCGTCGCCGCCGAAGGCGATGTGCTGCATCCCGGGACGGTATATCTTGCCGGCCGCGATCGGCATCTTGTCATGTTCAGTCCCACGCAATTGGGTTATTCGTCCCAACCGGTGGAAACTTCTTATTGTCCGTCCGTGGATGTCTTTTTCAAAAGTGTCGCCCGGCAATGGCGCGGCCGGGCCATTGGCGTGTTGTTGACCGGCATGGGCCGCGACGGTGCGGAGGGCTTGAAAGCATTGCGGGACGCCGGGCATCACACCATCGCGCAGGACAAAATCACCAGCGCCGTTTATGGCATGCCGAAAGCCGCGGCGGAACTCAACGCCGCGCAGGATATTTTAGCGCTGGACAAAATCGCCGCGCGCCTCACGAATATAGTGAATCAGTAGCTCATGGCCGAGGACCAACAGCACAAACACGCATCGGACGAAACTCATTTCGCCCCGCCCCCACCGGATTATCACGTCATGGTTTTGCTGGTGGACGACCAGGCGATGGTGTGCGAAGCCATTCGCCGCGCGCTCGCCACCGAACCGGATATTGATTTTCACTATTGCGCCGATGCGCGCGAAGCGCTGGCGATTTCCAATCAAATCCGGCCCACGGTGATTTTGCAGGACCTCGTGATGCCCGGGATCGACGGCCTTTCTCTGGTCAGTCAGTTTCGCAGCAATCCAAACACTCGCGACATTCCCATCATCGTTCTATCCACGAACGAAAACCCGACGGTCAAGGGCCAGGCCTTCGCGCTCGGCGCGAACGATTATCTGGTCAAACTGCCGGATCGCATCGAACTCATCGCGCGCATTCGTTACCACTCGCGCGCTTTTCTGAACCAATTGCAACGCGACGCCGCGTATCGCGCGTTGCGGGAAAGTCAGCAGCAACTCATCAACAGCAATTCCCAACTCGTCGCGCTCAATCAAAAACTCGAGGAAGCCACGCTCGCGAAATCCGCCTTTCTCGCCAACATGAGCCACGAGATCCGCACGCCGATGAACGGGGTCATCGGCATGATTGCCCTGCTCTTCGACACCGACCTGAGCGACGAGCAGCGCGAATACGTCGAAGGCGTGCGCGGCAGCGCGGACGCCCTGCTCACGATCATCAACGACATTCTCGACTTTTCGAAAATCGAAGCGGGCAAGCTGGAACTTGAACATCATCCCTTTGAGTTGCATACCTGCATTGAGGAGGCGCTCGAATTGCTGGCCGTGAAAGCGGCGGAAAAAAAGCTCGACCTGGCCTATCAAGTGGACGACTCGATCCCGAAAATTCTCGTCAGCGATGTCACCCGGTTGCGCCAGATTCTCGTCAATCTGATCGGCAACGCGGTCAAGTTCACCCATTCCGGAGAAGTGTTAATCGAAGTCAGACCGGCCGACCAGGGCTCGCGTCAGGATCCGCCCGAAATCAGTTCTGACTCCGCTTTCTTGAAACGTCCGGCCCAGTGGTTGTTGCATTTCAGTGTGCGGGACACCGGCATCGGCATTCCGCTCGAAAAGCAACATCGCTTGTTCAAGTCCTTCCATCAGGTGGACGCTTCCACCACCCGCCATTTCGGCGGCACCGGCCTGGGCCTCGCCATCAGCAAGCGGCTCGTGGAATTAATGGGCGGACGCATCTGGGTGGACAGCGATGCCGGCAAAGGCGCGACGTTTCACTTCACCATTCTGGCGCATGGCGCCGCCGCCACCTCCCCACCCGCGTGGCAGGCGGCTCAGCCGCAACTGGCGGACAAGCGCATTCTCTTAATTGAAGACGGCCCGGGCGTGATCCGCGTGCTTAAACACCGCATCGAGCATTGGGGCATGGCGGTGGATATCGTTTCCACTGCGCGCGAAGCCCATGCGCAGTTGCAATCGCAACACCGCTACGATGCGGCCATTCTGGATTTGCAACTGAGCGACACCGACGGTTCGAAGTTGGCCAAAGAAATCCGCAAACTGAATCAAAGCCGTTTCCTGCCGTTGATTCTCCTCTCGACCAAACGACTGCGAGGCGAAGATTTTCGCACGATGGACCTGGCCGGTTCGCATTTCCTCCACAAGCCCATCCGCCCGGCGCAATTACTCGATTCCTTGTGCCGCGCACTCGGGGTTCACGCCAAACGCGAGAAGAAAACCAATTTTACTCCCGGCCTGGACTCGGATTTCGCGCGTCGGCTGCCGTTGCGCGTATTGCTGGCCGATGACAACCCCATCAATCAAAAAGTCGGTGTGAGCGTGCTGAACAAACTGGGGTATCAAACCGACCTGGCCGCCAACGGCCACGAAGTGCTTCACGCCTTGGAAAATAAAACTTACGACGTGCTGTTTCTCGATGTGCAAATGCCGGAAATGGACGGCCTCGAGTGCGCCCGCCACATTTGCCAGCGTTGGACGCGGGACAAACGCCCGGTGATCATCGCCATGACCGGCAATGCGCTGATGGGTGACCGGGAAAAATGTCTCTCCGCCGGAATGGACGATTACATCACCAAACCCGTGCGCGTGCCCGAATTGCAAACCACGCTCGAACGATGGGGACCGACCAAAGTGGTTAAGCACGACACGTCATATTTTCTGCGCAATCCGGATTCGCTTTCGCCCGGCCTGGTGGATGACTCGGTCATCGCCGATCTGCGCGACATGCCGCCAACCAATGGCGTGAGCATGTTGCGAGAACTCATTGATCTTTATCTTGAAAGTGCGCCCACTCGCGTCACCCAGATTGTTCAGGCCGCGGAAGACGCCAAGAAACTGGCCTTCCATGCCCATGCGCTCAAGAGCATGAGCCTCAACATGGGCGCGCGCAAGGTGGTGGAACTCACCCAGGAACTCGAAAATCTCGGCAATTCGGGAAGCGTCACCGGGGCCATGCAACTCATTCAAAACCTGGAAGACGTTTTCACCCAAACCAAGGTGCAACTGCTCGTGCTCCGCGACGCGGAATCGTCGAACTCCGAATCTTAAACCACGCTTGAAACTCTTTCGTCCTCAGCCCCTCTTTCCGGGTCACACGTTGGGCATCATCGCGCCCGCCAGCGCGCCGCCGGAATCCCGGAAGGTGGAGCGCGCCGTCGCCTTGCTCAAATCGCTGGGCTTTCGCATCAAACTCGCGCCCCACGTTCATCAACGGCTGGGGTATCTCGCCGGCAACGACCGCCAGCGCGCCGGCGATCTCATGCGCATGTTCACCGACAAAAAGGTGGATGCGATTCTCTGCGTGCGCGGCGGCTACGGCACGGCCCGCCTGTTGCCGTTGCTCGATTACAAACTCATTCGTGCGAATCCAAAAATCTTTGTCGGTTACAGCGACATAACCTCGCTGCATTGTGCTTTTCTCACTCAAGCTGGCTTCGTTTCTTTCCATGGTCCGATGCTCAACTCGGACTTCGCTCATGCCGATTTGCCCGATTTTACGCTAAAGAGTTTTCTCACGACTTTGGCGGGCGGTGCGCGTCGCGTGGATATTTCAAGCGGGTACGGAGCGAACACGATTAAGACATTGCGACCCGGAATTGCGCGAGGCCGGTTAATCGGTGGCAACCTCGCGTTGCTCGGCACGCTTGTCGGCACACCGTGGCAGCCGCCCTTCCGCGGCAGCATTTTGTTCCTTGAGGATGTGGGCGAAGCCCCGTATCGCTGGGATCGCATGCTGACGCACTTGCTCAACTGCGGACTGCTGCAACAAGTCGCGGGTATCGCGATCGGCTTGAATGCGGATTGCGAAGATCCGGTCGCCAAGAAGACCAAAGAGTACCGCCAAACGCTGGAAGAGGTCTTACGTGAACGCTTGTTACCATTGCGAATTCCCATCGTGATCGGCTTACCCTTCGGTCACGTCCCGCATAATGCGACTTTGCCCGTCGGCGTGCGCGCCGAACTGGATGCCAAGCGCGCAACCTTGCGTCTGCTTGAAGCCGCAGTCGCCTGACCGTTTTAAGGTATCTCGCGCACGCGATAAAACCGCGCCGCTGTTGCGGGCGGAGTCAGGGTCAAATCATCCAGAAACGATTGCGGTGTCGGCACTCCCGGCGCGCCAGGATTGATCTCCAACACCGCTGGCAACACCACATCAGTGTAAACTCCCTCCGCACTGCCGTCCCGGTAACTGACCCGATACCGCTTCCCACCGAGACCGCTCCAGGTGATCCGGCTCTGTCCCCGGACATCATGACAAACGTCAATAAAGCTCAAAGCATTCGTCGCCGTGGGGGCAAGACCTTTCAATATCGTGAAGTGATCGGCTACAGCGCCGGTTTCCCGAACAAATCGGACGTCCAGGCGATTGCTGACCACATCGAGAACCAGCGAACCCAGGTTATTGAGCGAAATAAAATTGGCCGGATGATTCAATGCGCCGCCGCTGGCTTGTCCGGAACTTCCCGCCACGACATAAACTGTTCCCTGATGCGGGGCCGGTCCACGCGTGGCTTTGCGATACGCGCCCGTCTCCTGCTCTCGTCCGCTACCTGCGTCCAAGATAACGCAGTCGGAGATGTTGGTGGAAAAATCGTAATGGCGATCCAACAGGAACGAACGCTCGTAACTGTGGCTATGGCCGGTCAGCACCAGATCCACGCCTCCGCGTTCCAACACCGGCCCAAAAATCCGGCGCATTTGCAGCAATTCAAATTCGATGTCCGAATTGTGCCCGCCTCGCGAGTACGGTGGATGATGCCAATACGCGATCGTCCAATCGGCGCGATTGGTGGCCAGATCACTGGCCAACCACAGGTACATCGGACTGTTCGTCGCACGCAAAGAAGTAACCGAATCGAGACAGACAAAGTGAATGTTGCCGTGATCGAATGAGTAATAATGCTCCTTGCCACTCGCCACACCGCCCGCTTCGCCGTTCCTGGGTAGCGTGAAAATGTCGAAGTAAGGATAGGTATCCACGTGCGCGGTGGAAAAAGCCGTGTCGTGATTCCCGAGCGCCGGCCACAGCACCGAATTCGGCAGCAGATTCGTGTAGATGTCGAACAACCGTACCTGATATTCCGCGTCGTAACCAAAATTGTAGGCATTGTCCCCCAACGTCAGCCACAAGTCCGTGTGCCGCGTCCCATTGAACGCCTGATACGCGTTGCGCACATTGATCTGATGAATATTCGCCGTGCCCGCGTCTCCCACCACCCAAATGCGCGTCGGCTTCGGCGTGCCCAGCTCTGGCGCCGTAACGAAATAAGTCAGCGCACTGCCGCTGAGCGCCTCCGGACAACTGCCGAAGGCATAATAATATTTTGTGTCCGGCAATAACTGGGTTAACCGCACTTCGTGATTCGTCGTCACCAAACCCGACGTCGCCGTTTGGTCCAGATCGATCGCGTTAGTGCCGAAACGCACCAAGCTCGGCGTCGGCACATCCGTGCGCCAGCGCACCGTGACATTAGTCGCCGAACCATTCTGCAAATACGGCCCGCGCAAGATATTTACTTGCTCCACCACCGAGATCGCCGCGCCAAACACCGCATCCGAACTCGTCGGCGCGTGCTGATGCACTTCCACCGCTAACACATTCGTGCCCGTGACCAGATTGGTTAAAGCAGCGCCGGTGACATTGAATTCGTCCGGCTCCACCGCGTTATGCACATAACGGTCGGACAGCGTGAAATAATCAATCACTGGATTCGTCAGTCCCACTCGTCGGACCTCGACGCCGTTCAAATAAAACACCGCCGCATCATCCACCAGCGCCGAGAAATTTAATGCCAACACATTGCTGGCGGCTGGAAGTTGAAAGGCCGTGCGGAAATAATACGTCAACATGGGGCCGCCGCCGGGCCTTTCGGGCAACGCGGTATTCTTCGGATGCGAGAGCGGGTCGGATTCAATGTAGAAAAGTGCCGGGGCAGCATTTGACCATCCTTCTGGCACAAATCCCGGTGCGGTCCAATCGACGCCATCTTGATTATTGGTGGAGAAAATCCAGTCTGCCGTCAGCGGCAACAGCAATCGCGGACACTCTGCCGCAGTCGAACAAATGACCGAACCAAAAAATAACGCAAGTCCCCCGCAACTTTTTACGAAAATCTTTCCAGTCATGGCGCGCTTCGGAGCGACGCTACCACAGGCGGCTTGGTGACAACAGGCATTTCGCGGCGATCAAATTCTAGCGCAATCCCAGTCGCGCCGCATCATACGCCAGGCGCTGCGCCGACGTCATTGCCCCAAAATCCGGCGCACCACTCGGCAACCGCGGCCAGTTCACTGCCGCCGAGCTCAAACCTTCCACCGGCTTGACCGGCTTGGATGCCACCGTCGTTGCGCGCTGCGCCCCGTCATAACTCATCGCCTGATCGGTCAGCTTCGAGTCTTCTTCCAGCGCCCGATGTGGCTTAATCCCCTTCCCTTGCAACACACCGTGATAGGCACGCACCGCTTCCTCGGGGGAAATACGACCATCCGTGATAAGCCGCAGCATCTCGATGAATGCGAGTTGATGCTCTGCGTTGTTGATCTTGCGCCCAAACAACGCCACGCGTGCGCCATACTTTTGCGCGTCGTGAATCAACTTGAACGCATCATAAGTCGTCCCCGAACTCCCGCCCATGATGCCGACCACCATGTTCGGATCATACTGACAAAGCTCCTCCATCGCGCGCGGCCCATGATAAACCACTTTCAGGAAGATCGGTCGCCCCGATTCCGGCACGCCCGCCAGCGTGCGCAGAATGTTGTCGTTGATGAACTCGCCCAGTTTCTCCGGCGGAATCCCGCTGTCCACATTGGGATCGAACACTTCGAGAAAATGCCGGAACTGCTTCCGCTCCGCCTCCTCACGAAATTCTTTGTACGCCAGCAACGTATCTCGATCCTGTGCGAGATCGTTCACGAACGTGACCGAATACAAACCCAGGTTCGCGCCCGGAAACTCCGCGCCATTTCGTTCGCATTCCGCCTGACCGCATTGAATCTGATCGATGCTCGCCGAGCGAAACGGCTGCGCCGGCTCGCGAGTGTAACAGCCATGTCGCACCGCCCAGACATCGGTCGTGTCATTCGCACGCGCCGCCGGAGTTACGTGGGAGCTCTTGAACAACCCTTCCTTGATCGTGAGTTGCTCATTCACGTAAGCGGACATCAACATGATGTCTACCAGCCCCTGATGCGTAACCTCGCGAATGATGTCAAGGAACTCGGGCAGGCTGCGATAACCGAACTCCTCCCGTGACCACACTTCCGGCGAAAACTGCGCCGGTCGCGCACCCCGATGGGAAAGGTAATCCCGTTTTCCCGTCGCTCGCACGCCGAACGCCATGTCCGCGTCCTTCGCATCCGCGATGATAAACGCGCGCGACTT
>CAZKMR010000094.1:0-18188 GCA_964553795.1 uncultured Bifidobacterium sp.
CTGCGTTCACGGTGATTCGTCGCTGATGGAACAGCTTCCTTACATGAAGCCCATGATGTCGCGCGCAGGCTGGTGGAATGCAAGCTGGTGGAACTCGTCGCGCTGCGACGAGTAGCGCCGCGTGCAGCGGCGCAAAGCTTAACACCCCGCTGTTGCGCGGACGGGGTCGTCGCAGCGCGCCAACCTCTACCTATCGCAGTCTCTTCCCGCGTAACTTTTCCACGAAATCCACAAACCCCGCTGCCTGTTTGTCGAGGCGCTTGGGAATGTCGTCACTGGAGAATTGACCAGAGACATCCAATAGCCTACCGACACCCGGCATGAAGACGCGTTCAGGACAAACCAACGCATTGCGATAGCCGAAGATGGCCTGCAGCTGTTCCACCGGTCGCAACGCGCCCCAGATGCCCATCGCCAGACCGACAAAACAAACCGGGCGCTGCTCGAAACTTTCCGGGAACGGCAGCATATCAATGAAATACTTCAACACGCCCGGCACGCCACCGTTGTACTCTGGCGTCACGATGACCACACCATCCGCCGCGAGGATGGCATTCGTGAACTTTTTGAAGCTTGCGGGCTTTTCGGCGTAGGAGGTCGGAGCGAAAATCTCCGGCGGCATCTCGGCGAGATCGAGCAATTGCGTTTTTACGCCCAGCGCTTGGTAACCGGCATCCACTCGTGCGGTGACTTTGCGGGTGTTGCTGTTGGGCCGGTTCGTGCCGCTGATGATGACGATCATGTGAATGTTTTATGCCCGGGTCGGGCGACGTTCACTCCAGGTTGGTAACGATCTCCGCGCCGGGTAACCGTGGTGGAACTGGTCGCGCTGCGACCAGTAGCGCCGCGTGCAGCGGCGCAACGCTTATTTTGTAGCGGCGCTCTGTGAGTGCCGTCCCCTTTTGCTTTCTGTTATCCGGCGGTCACAGACCGCCGCTACAGTTTCCGCCTGCTGGTTCGCGGGCGGAGTTTTCGCAGCGCGAAAACTACCACCACTCAGGCTGCCGCCATTTCTGCCGTAGCCGCCGAGGTGACGAGGCGGAAACCCTCATCGCTCGAAGTCCGCTTCCTCACGTCAGCGGCTACCCCCAACCGCTCCAGCAAATGATCCCCCACCCGCAACGCGTTCGCGACGATGGTCAACGTCGGATTCACCGCGCCGCTCGACACGAAGAAGCTGCCGTCCACTACGTAAAGATTGTCCACGTCGTGCGCGCGGCAATTCAGATCGAGCACTGAGGTCTTTGGGTCTTCGCCGAATTTACACGTGCCCACCTGATGCCCGAGGCTGTGCATCGGCATTTTGGTCTCGAAGTAACCCGTCTTGATTCCTGTAGCAGCGGACGTGAGTCCGCTCTGATCAATCCCCGTCAAAATTTCTTTCCACCGCGCATTCAATCGCGCGAACGGTTCGCTGTTGTTTTCCGTGTAATCAATCACAATCTTGTCGCCGTTCACGCGCACCTGGTTCTTCGCCTCCGGCAAATCCTCCGTCGTCAGCCACCAGTCAATCGAGTTCTTCGCCACCTCCTCGATCGTCAACGGCGCGTATTTCTCCTCATAACCGCGCAAGCCCTCGATGACCGTCTTGCCCATGAGCTGGATGTTACCCATCGGAAACTCGTAGCCCGGTTCGCCCCAGTAAAAATCATTGATCGCCATCGTCTTTTGAAACTTCGACGGATTCGGCTTCAACGTCGTCACCGCCACGAGCGACCCCAGCACGTGCTTCATCAGATTGCGCCCGACGAGACCGGAAGAATTATTCGCTAGTCCGCGCGGATGCCGGTCGTTGGCGGAACGCAACAGCAACGCCGCCGAATTCACCGCGCCGCACGCCACCACCACGATGTCGCCCGAGAACTCCCGCAACTGCCCCTTCACCTCCGCCAGCACGCCAGTGATTTCGCGCCCCGACGGACTCGTGTGCAACCGCAACACCTTCGCTTCCGTGAGCAAGGTGACTTCAGCTAGCGGAGCGCGACTGTGCTGAAAGCCAGTCGCAGCACCAGCCAGACTGCTGCGGCTGGTCTGCGACACAGCCGCGCTCCGATATTGCGTTTGTCCAAACACCACCGGCCGCACGCACGTCACATCCGCGTCCGACTTTGCGCCAACCATACACGGATAACCGTCGCACGTGTCGCACCGGATGCACGGACTGAGATGTGGCGCGGCTTCGTCGAGGCGCACGCCCATCGGCGCGGGATACGGTGTCATGCCGCGTGTCTTGAGGATTTCGAAAACCTCCGCGATGCGCGGCTCGTGACTGATGGGCGGAAACGGATAATCCCCCGCGCGCCACGGCTCGGTCGGGTCCGCGCCCGCCTGGCCGTGCACCTGGTAAAGCTCCTCCGCCTGCGCGTAATAATTTTCCCAATCGCGATACTTGATCGGCCACTCAGGCGAAAGTCCATCGCGATGTTGATACGCTTCAAAATCCTTCTCGCGCAACCGGAACAACGCCGCGCCATAGACCTTGGTGTTGCCGCCGACGTGATACGAAAAGCCCGGCCGGATTTCGCCGCCGTCCTTGTTGAACATCACCTCGGACGAGTAATACTTGAACGAGCCGAAGTAGTTCCAATTGTCCTTCTCGCGCGGCAAAAACGGCCCGCGCTCCAGCACGAGGATGCGCTTGCCGCTGCTGGCGAGTCGGTGCAGCAACGTCCCGCCGCCAGCCCCCGTGCCGATGATGATGACATCGAAATGCTCGTTCATGCGGGAGTTGGTCGAGGAAAGGAGGGAGACCTTACAAGCCCACTCGAACTCTCTGGCGATTGCCTCACCGTTCTGTTAGAACGCCGCCATGGACAGAGAAGTCAAAGCCGCAGTGGCCTTCCTGATTCGGGAACTTGAAACCCAAGAAGATCACTTTGATTGGGACGATGCTAAGAAGACACCAGAGCCACTGTACGGCCGTTGCCTGATCCGCCGTAATCGCAATCGCTGTGTTTCCGCCGCGGGCAATTGCCACCGCATTGCTGGGCAGGGCGCATAAGAAGCCAATTTGACCGGTATGATTCCAGCCAACGAGGCGGCGCCCCGTCGTGAAGAAGTGCTTTGAACCATAAGTCACCCCAAACTCATTGCTGACGACGAGTCGGAACTGATATATGCCACGATTAGTTAATCCGTTGACCGATTGGCTGACCCGGAAAACGCCGGGGCCGCTGTTCAGTTCCTGAAGCGGAGTTTGCTGAGTAAACGTCCCGCGCACTCCCCATTCAAACCATGCCGTGCTTTGACCGCCGTTTGGCACAGCCATTCCATGCAGTGTCGCCATCGTCGCCGTTGCCAAGGTGGCGGGTTGCGTCATGGCGAAGGGAACAGCCTGGCTGGAGGCGTGCATGGCGAGAACTGCATTTTGAGAGCCAGCCCAAGAATTACCGCAACGCACGGTCGGGTTGCACGCCACATAAGGTGTTATGTCTAGGTGGCTGCTTTGCGATTCACTTGAGAAAACTCAAGAGGAGAATAATGAGATTAACCGAGGGAGGGCATTAGCGAAGATTAGTTTGCTGAGAGGTCGACTGAAGACTTGCGCCTGCTTCATTGCTTCCGCCGCCTATAGGTAAAACACTTGCGGCACCGGTGCGCCGACATTTACCAATAGGTCCCAGCAACTCAATCGTCTTTCCACTATGGCTCATCAATCATGATTTCCCGCTCGGGCGCGCCGCCGGGAAATTCAGTCCAATAAATGTCGCGGAAGCCGGGCGGATTGTATTCCCAATGCCACGGTTCGTTCTGGTAGGGATACCAGCCGAATTCCTCGCCGCGCAGGACTAGCCATTTGTGCACGGGCGATTCACGCATGCGCACCAGTTCGGCCATCGGCCGAGTGGAAGCTTCGCCGACTTTGAATTCTTCGCGATGGCTCATTTTGAAATCAATCGCGAGACCAAGCGAATGGGAGGAGAAGCTCGCGACCGCATTGGGATTTCCAGCGCGGGCGGCATTTCTCTGAGCGACTTGGGGATGACGGTGGGCGGAAAGTATAATCAGATCAACGCCCTCGGCTTTGGCTTGCTCGCGCATGCGGATAAACGATTCGCGCGCGTGACGATTGAGCATCCAACGCTCTTGTTCGGGAACGGCGACCCACTGGTTGGTGATGTAAGTCCAAGCGGCATCGGTCGCCTCGGCGCGGAGGACGACGGCGTCCCGCGTGCTGTTGGCGCGACGTTCGGGTAACACCAGGTCGAGCGCGTCCACCATGACGTCGGCGAATTGTTCGTTCGGCCCTTCCGGTCCGCCGGGAAAATCATTCTCCTGCCAAGCAAACTCGCGGAAATGCTTACTCAACTCCGGGCCGAGAATGTCGAGGCCGGAGGTTTTCGGATCGTGAATGAATTTCAATTCCAGCGCGCGTAGCAAAGCGCGTTTCGACTCGCAGTCGCGCTGCTTGAGCGCGCGCTCGAACGCGGCGTTGATCTCCACGTGCTGCTCGCGGTCTTTGAGCGCGGCCCAGATGTAATTTGCCGGCAGGCGGGTGGCGCGGTGTGATTCCGCGAACTGCGCTGTCGCCGTCATCAAGCTCATCGGCGTCTGGGTCTGAGCCGTACGAGGCGTTGTGCAGCCGGTAAGAAGCAGCGTGCTGCCCAGAGCAGCCAGTGATAAGAATCGCAGAAGCATTTTCATCAGATGGCTTTCTTTATCATTGCTGCCCGCGCTGAAAGCAATCGGCGTTTCGCACATATTCATAGGTATCGCCGCGATACGAAGACGCCGAAGCGACGCAGTCCACGCCCGAAGAATTCATCTGAGTCGGTCCAGATATTCAGATCCGGCCCGGCGCGCGAACGCCGTTGCCTTTCCGTTCGGTGAGCGTGTCGCCCAATTCAGTCCGCGCTGCTTCGGCGAAACCGAGCAGGCGCTGAACTATTTCCGGATGCTCGCTCGCAACGTTGGTTGTTTCCGCAACGTCATTCTTCAAGTCATACAGCTCCGGAGCGATGATTTTTCGGTTTTGATATTTGGAGGGGAGGCCCTCTTTGCCGCCGGATTGATCGCCCAGCGTGCGATAGGTCTGCGGCAACATGAGTTTCCAGCGGCCATCGCCGCTGGTCACGGCTTCGAGGTGATTTTGGTGGTAGTAAAAGAAATAGGCGTCGTGCGGATTCGTCGCGTCTTCCTTGCCGGCGAGCATTGGCCAGACATCGAGTCCATCGATTTTATGTTCGGGAAGTTTCGCGCCGACGAGGCCGGCGATCGTTGGAAACAAATCAATCGTCATGACCATCGCGTCGCTGGTTTTGTCCGCGGGAATTTTTCCCGGCCACCGCATGATGCAAGGCACGCGCGAGCCGCCTTCCCAATTCGTGCCTTTGCCCTCGCGGAGTGGCGCGGCGGAGCCAGCGTGATTGCCGTAGCTGAGCCACGGACCGTTGTCGCTCGTGAAGATAATGAGCGTGTTTTCTTCGAGTTCGTGCTTCGCCAGTGCCTTCATCACTTCACCGACACTCCAATCAATTTCCATAATCACATCGCCGTAAAGGCCCTGTTCGGACTTGCCTTTGAATTTGTCGCTGACGAACAGCGGCACGTGCGGCATCGAATGCGCGAGGTAGAAGAAGAACGGTTGGTCTTTGTGGCGCTCGATAAATTTCACCGCGCGCTCGGTGTAACGCGTGGTGAGGTTCACTTGTTCTTCCGGTGTCACTTCGGAATCCACGACCTCATCTCCTTCGATCAACGGCAAGGGCGGATATGTGCCTTTCCGCGCTTCGGGATGACTGGGCCACATGTCGTTGGAGTACGGCAGTCCGAGGTATTCATCGAAACCGTGATGGATTGGCAGCAACGGCTTCGGTCGCCCCAAGTGCCACTTGCCTGCCATGCCGGTCGCGTAACCTTTCTGCTTCAACAATTCAGCCAGCGTCATTTCATTCGTGTTGATGCCATGTTTCGCATTCGGTCCCAGCGCGCCATGGATGCCGATGCGATTCGGATAACAACCTGTCAACAGCGCCGCGCGCGAGGCGGAACAAACCGGTTGTGCCACGTGGAAGTTCGTGAACTTCGTGCCCTGCTTCGCGAGCCGGTCGAGATTCGGTGTCGTAAACCCTTTCGCGCCGAACACGCCGACGTCCGCGTAGCCCTGGTCGTCGGTGAAAATAATGATGATGTTCGGCGGGCGTTGGGTTGCAGCGAGGGCGGCAGACGTTACGCAGACGGCCAATATTCCCAACCACCACGAAACTGATTTCTTTAGAGCATTCATAGCGCGCTTTCCGCCAACCGGTCGAAGTCCACGGAGACGACGGCGGGGGTGCGATGGCGGCAGTATGGCTAAACTTCAAGCCAAGGTCACTCTCTTTACAGGGCGAGACGCCGCCCGCGCAGGCGGGTCGGGCCGGGAGGCGCGAGACAGTGCTGAAGCACAAAAAGCATTGCTAAAGAATGGGATAATTGGAGCTTGACTTGGTTGGCCGGAGTGAGAGCGTTGGCCCTGTTAACACTTTCCGCTGGCATGCGCCAGTCTCCTGATAAATTGGGCGTCCGCCCATGGAAACGCGGTCTCTTGATCGTCGTTGCCGGAGTTATCACATTTTTTTGCGGCGTCAGCACCTCGGAACTGCGTTTGCTCGAAGTGCAAAACCTCGGCACCAACACCCGGCAACTGCGTTGGTCCAGTGAAGCCGGCAAAACGTATCAGTTGCAGCGAGCCGATGCGCTGACCAACCCGACCCCGTGGCTTCCCGTTGTGAGCATTCAGGCGACGGGCACGGTGGCGACTGCCATTGATCCCGCCGGGCCAGGAGCGCTCCAGCGATTTTACCGGGTCGTTGAATTGACCAACCCGACGAACGACGTCGAGCCGCCCGCAGTGGCTTTTGCCGACGCCACCATGAGCGTTTCCACCAACGGTTCACCCGCGATCCGATTGGTGTTCACGGCGACGGATAATATCGGGGTCAGTTCTGTGTTCGTGAAGGAAGGTTCCAATACACTCGGGGCGGCAACCGCTGCGGGCGGGAATCATTGGAGCTTTCTGGTCGCCGCGAATCTCAGCATGCTGCAAGGGCGGTTCTTTTCCGCGGTGGCCACAGACTTTGCCAACAATCAGGCAGAGTCTGCGTCGGTCGGACTTACGGCAATTGATCCGGATTATTTCACGCCCCTGGACGCACTCGGCAATCCCAGGGTGGACCGTCCGCTGGCTGCGGTGACGACGAATCAAGTTGGTCCGTTTGTCTACTATCCCGGCGGCAGGCCCAGGCCCGGTGCGGCAGTGGATTTGTTTCTGCGCTTTCCGGATGGTGCGACGTTGCAACCTTCCGGAGGCAACACGGCATTGCAATTCGTCCGCGGGTCCGCCGGATTTGCAACCAATTCTCCGTTCGAATTTGTGTTGCCGCCCAACCGAACCTCCGGTTCACCGAAGCAGATCATTATCGGTCCGCTGGCGTTCACGAATCTTGCCGATGTGTTTGACCTCAATCCCACGGACGGCATTGCGCTTCGTGCCTTCGGCCAATTTCCACTGACGTGGCTTGGCGGCGTGCTGGATGACCGCGGTTTGCGCGCCGCGCAATTCCGCCCGAACATTCCCAAGTTACCGTTGCCCGACTGGTCCGATGCATTCGGCGATTTGCTGGTCGAGTTCGCTCGCGAACGCGTCTTGCGCGTGCCATTAAGCGGTCAATTCACCTTGCCCGACGGGACGGCTGATGCCGCGCAACTTCACGTCAGGCCCGGCGCGCCGCTGTGGTTAACGATGCAAGCCAACGGACACCTTGGGTTGAATGGTCCGGTGGAAGTGCGTTGGCCGAATGGTTCGAGCGTCCGCGCGGAACTTGACTTCAACGACCCGGAGTATTGTCTCGCCATTTCCGTTCCCAGTCTGCGCGTGCAAGCGTTGAGCAACCTCGTGGATTTGTTGCCGGACAATCCAACGCTTTGCCTCGTCGGCGGGCAACTCGATCCGGCAACCGATTGTCTCGAGAGCTTTGCGCGCGCTTACGGCCATTTCAGCGCGGCCGTCGCCGCTTCGGCTTCCAACGCGCCGCCCTCGGCCATGCCACCACCGGAGTTCTTGAATGTGTTCGGCGAAGTATTGGAAGCGTGGGGATACAGCGCTACCGCAGGCGCGGGCCAGGCCTTGCCGCTGGATCAAATCGCCGAACTCGTCGCGGACACCGGCAGTCAGGCCGCGAGCCATCGTGAATTGCCCGAAGTGATGGCGTATCGCGAAGCACTGTACCGCGCCAAAGCCGCGGTGGTCATTGGCGGACTGGTGGGCTCGCCGACCAGCCTGGCGGGACTGGATTTGCGTCTCGCGGAAGCTGAAGCCGCCGCGCTGGATCGCGCCACCGCTTTGGGCGGGAGCTTGAATCTCGCGCAAATGAAAGAAGTCGCGCGCAGTTTTGTAGAAACCGAAGCCTTGCGGCAGCAGGCCAATCTTCCGCCCGGCCCGCTCGCGACCGACGCATTGCCGAATCTGTTTCGCAGTTTTGCCGAGCGACTTGCCGACACTTACGGTGTGCAAACGAACATGTTCGTTCCGGACGCGAATCCAAAGATCAACACACTGAATCGTTTTGTCGCGATGGAAACCTTGCGCGACGGGTTTGATTTGCTGGCGAATGCGGCGCTGGCCGGAATTGATTTGAGCGCAACCCGGCTCGACGAACTCACCGGCCAACTGGGCGTGCATTTATTCCAGACCGTCAATGCGACGCTTAATGCCGCCGAGGCGACCAATGATCTGCCCGCGTTCATTCTTGCCGGCCAGGATTTGGTGGAACTGGCGGCGTGGGTTCAAGCCGGCACGTTCCCCAATGTGCCGGCGCTGGTGTCCTTGGACGACGGCACGGCGCTCGTTTCACTGGGAAATCGTTTGAACGCGTTGCTGGTCATCGAACTGGATCGTCCGTTTGGTGAAAAAACCCTGGGGCGGCAGGCGGCCGAAATCCGCGCATTGCTGCGCGTGCTGCGGGGCGTGCCCGGCACGGTGACGTTTGCGTTCCCTCCGATTCAGCGCACCTACGACAAATTGGAAATTCAGATGAATCTCGCCGTGAATCCGACAGCGTTGGCGGCGGAGACAAACATTCTGAATCTGCTCGAACTCGTCGAAGCCGGCACATTGCATCGCGAATTGAGCGGGCGTGTCAATCTGCCGCAGACCGTCAGTTGGGAAAGCAATCGCCTCACGCAAGTCGTCCACCGTCTTGGGGGATTGGCTGAGTCCGGCCGTCATTGGCGGGAACTGGATCAGGCGGTTCGTTTGCTCATCAACGCCGCGAATGGCGCAAAGCTCGCGGGCAATTCCGATCTGCGTCGCACGTATCTTTTGCACGCCGCAATTCTGCTGGAAAGTTCGCGCACCGTCGCGCGTGCCCTGATGCAGGATGCGGGCGGCCTGTTCCGTCTACTCGATTTTGCGTTACCCGGCGATCTCATCATCGAGCGCCCCGCCGGCTATGCCTGCTACAATCGCGAGAGCGGAAATTTCCATGGCGCGGTCCGGGGACAATTGCGCCTGCCAAAATACGACCTCACGCTCACTGTGCCAAACGCCTCGTTCAGCAGTGGCGGCATTTTTGATTTAAGCGCGTTCGGCCAGTTGAATTTCGACGGCGGTCAGCTCGCGATTCCGCCGCGCCAACCGGCACATCTGCGGTATACGCCCGAACGCGGGTTGTCGTTGGAAGGCGGCGCGCGGCTGAACCTCGACAACGGACTGCGCTTTGACGCGGCGGTGTCGCTGCTCGATCCGCAATATTGTTTCAGCCTGGCGGCGCGGGGACTGGAATTCGATCTCGGCAATCAACTCTTGTTGCGCCGCATCGTCATTCAAGACCACGCGCTGCAAACCCTCGGCAGCGAATCGCTGGATGCTCTGGGCGATTATTTGCACGCGCTCAACGGCGCGTCGGAAACCGTGCTCACGGCGGCGACGAATTTTCCGTCGGTGGATGAAACCGGGTTTGGGCGGCCGCCGGAATTCGCGACGCCAGAAATCAATTTCAATTTGTCGAGTCTTAGCGCGTGGTCGGCCGAAGTGATTGCCAACACGCGGGCCGGGCTGACGAACGCGCAACAAGGTTTGCAATCCGTGCTCGATTCGCTCCAACGATTGAACGCCGAAGCGCGCGTCGCCACCAATGCGTTGTCCGATGAACGAGCGCGGCTTGCCGCGTTGGCGGCGCGGGTGGAATTGCGGCGGCGCATGGCGCAGGCATCAAATCTGGCCGCGAACCAACAACTCGCCGCCCCCACGGAATTAACGCAGTTGCGGGAAACTCTGATCGCCGGCGCGCTGGATGAAGCGGCTTTGGCGGCAGGGCTGGTGACGCCGGATCTGGCGGATCGTTTTGCCGAGGCGATTGAAACGGCCAACGTCCTACTGGAAGTCGGCGCGCTGTTCCAGGACCTGGAAATCAGTCCGCCAGAGCCCACGCTTCCCGCTGACCCCTGTGCCGCCGCATTGCACAGTCAGGCAACTCCGGTGCAGCGCGCGACGGCATTGGGGCTTTGTGCCGCGCGCCGGCAGGCCGCGCGATTTGGCTTCGACGCCGTCAGCGGCAGCATCACCAACACCAACACGTTTAACGCCACGAGCGAGTTCGAGTTGTATCGCGCGGGCCGCGCGTTGGCGGCCATGGAAGGCGGATTGCGCGATCAGGGCGTGGATGTCATGGGTGAATTTCTGGTGTTTGTTGATCCGATCTTGAACCGGCAACGCGAATTGCTGTTGGCGGAACTCCTTGCGGGCACGTCCTTGGCGCGAAGTTTTGAGATCGTCAAGTTGATCGCCGAGAACATTGACGATCTGGATGGGATGAGCGTGGTGGTGGATAACAACGGTTTGATGGCACAAATCGGAACCGCAATGACGGCGCGGCTGGCCAACGTGACGGCGGAGGACGTGGACGCCGCAAAGCAGCAAGCGGATGCGGCGTTCGTCCGGCGGCAGCATCAAATCCGCAGCGACGTCGGTTTGATTCTGGGCCGCCATCGCCCGGTGGGATTGGTGATGCCCGGTGATTCCTATCAGCCGGATCTGCTGACGCAACTCGACCAGTTCTTCCGCGTTGTCGGTCTGCCCGTACCGCCCGTAATCGGGAACACGATGGATGATTACGTCCGGTTCAAAGTGCAGGAGTTGCGCGCGCGTCCATTCACCTACGAATTTCTCACCAATCGTTTGGGCGATGCACAGAATCTCGCCAGTCTGATCATTGGGTTGACGGATTGGGCGGACACGCGGTTGACCAACGACTTCAACGTGCTGACGAATCTGCAATTCACGATCACGAATTTTTCCTTCGAGCTGACGGCTGCTGCCGAAGCGCAACGCGCCTGGTGGTTGCTGGACCGTTATCAGGAAACGCTGCGCAAACACGCTGGCGTTTACGGCACTAATCTGAACGCGGCGTTGCGTCTGGCCGATCAACAGGCACGCGCCGCTTCGCTGGCGGCTTCGATGCGTATTGCCGGCGCATTCAGCAATCTGGTCAGTAACATCGTCGTGCGCGATGATTGCATTGTGCCGCTGCCGGGCGACGTGGAGATCGCGAGTATTTTCGGCAAGTTGTGCTACGACCGTGTCACCGGCTCATTGCAAGGTTGCTTCGGTGGGCGGCTGGAATTTCCCGAGGTCAACACCAATACGTTTTTTGAAATCAACAACGCGTGCCTCGACAGTTCCGGCGCTTATTTCATCAGTGCGGCCACGGAATTCCCGCTGTCGTACGGGCGCAGTTCGCTGGCGGCAAATCTCAATGTTGCCGGCACACCGGCGGGCGTGGCGACATTTGCGGGCAACGGCACGCTGACGGTTTCCAACGGTGTCGCGGGCAATCAAGTGCTCAGCGTGGACCTCAGCTACAACGCCGCGGCGCATCGTCTCAGCTTCGACGCGACGGGCAGCAATCTCGACCTGCGTATCGCGGACGATTTCGTGATCTTCGATGCGGGGTTTGGTTTTGACCTGACGTTGGGTTCGCCGGAAGGTGCGTTTCGCGCCAGCGGGTCGGCGGGAATGCTCGCGCGCCAAACACCGTTGCCGACGTCGCTTGATCGGACCAATTTCCATCTCGTAGTGGATAACCTCGCGACGGAATTCACTTACTCCGCCAACGCCTTTTCTATCAACCTTTCAAACGGCACGTTGCGGCTGCCGGAATTTTTTGCGGCGGGATTGTGTCCGACGAATCCGGATCAACCCAGCGGACCGCTCGTTGGTTTGTCGCCGGGCTCGGCAGTCACCGTCAACATTGGCGCGGGGGACAATCCGCCGGTGAGCTTTGTCGGCGCGCTGGATTTTCGGAACATTGGATTCACCGTGCCGGGCCTGACGAATCTCGGCGTGGAAGTGTGTTCCGCGCAGTTGCAATTTCCGGCCAACACGCTGCCCGTGTTGACCAATTTGCAAGCCACGCTTTCACTACCGTTGCCGCAACAGACGGCCATCATTGACGTGACGAACGGCGCGTGGGCAGTGGATGGTTTTCCGGTGGGCACGTTGTCGCTGCGCTCGAATCTCACGTTGCTCGACTTAAGCGGCTTCAAGTTTTCGCTGCCCGGCGCAAACGATCCGACTTGCGGCGACGGCACGAGTCTGACGGTGGGTCGCGACGCGCAAGGTGCGTTTTTCACATTGAACGGCGGGGCGTTGTTCGAAATTCCGGCCGCGGTGCTGGGTGACGATGCGGGCGGACCGTTGGCGTTTGCAACGTGCGGTGATTTTTCCGCAGGCGAGAATCGTTCGCCCCAGCTTGGGCTGACAGCGTTGAGTTTCAACAGCAGCGCGGTGCGACTCGGCGGGACGGGCGGATTGAAAATCGAGAACGCGCAACTCGCCCTCGATGGCTTGCAAAATCTGTTCAACCCGACGCCGCAGAATCCATGGCGCTTGACCTTGGGCGGGGCGATTACTGTGCCGAACGGCCCGCAAATTGGCGTGAGTCATCTTCGGTTTGTGTTCACGGGAGCATTATTTCCAAACATCGAACCCGGCACGTTCAGTCTGGCGACGACGAACGAATCGCTCCTCCCGATTCCCGGTCTGCCGTTCAACGTGAGTGCCGCGTCGTTGACCTTCAAGAACGGCGGGTTGGGTTTCCCGGCCATTCTTGCGCCGGACAATTTGCGCATCACGCTGTCGGCGAGCATGGGCATTCCGCCCGGCCCGGAAGCGCTGGTCACGGGGCAAGTGGATGACTTTGGACTCGAATTGGTCAACGGCCTGCCGAAGGCCTCGCTGAACGGCATCGGTATCGGCTTTGAGGGGTTGGAATTTCCGCCGCTCTCGATCGGCGGCCAGGTTTACATCGGCGGCTTGAACGCGCTCGGCGAAGGCAGTCTCGACGACATTTTCTTCGTCGGCAAGGTTGGCGGCACGTTTGACGACATCGGAATTCGCGGTTTGATCGCCTTCAATGCGCACGGTTTGATTGGTTATTGTCTCGACGCGAACGCCGGACCAGCGGGTATTCCGATTGATGGCGGCGCGCTGGGCGGTTTTCTGCTGACCGGTGCAGCGGGCGGAATTTCCTTCCAGAACAGCAACGCCGATCCGTGCGACTTTGCAAGTTACTATCCGCTCGACGCCGGCGGGCGACCGATTCCAAACGACCAATTGCCGCCGGACCTGGTGACGAATCGTCCGGGCGCAAGTCAAACGTGGACGGAACATTCGGAGCACTTGACTCGCGATCAGGAGCGCAAACAACTCGTGCAGGACGTGGAAACCGCGGCGCGAAACTATTCCGTCACTAATCCGCCGCCCCCGCCGCCCGCGGGCGGAACGAACCCCGTGGTGAACGTGCCCACGTTTCCGTGTCCGACCGGCGATTGTCCGCCGCCGACCATCAACATCCTGTGCCAGCCGCATCCGGACACGAACCAGTTCCCCGGCAAAGTCATCGTGAAATTCTCGTCGCTGGATGAAGCGCGATTGAACCAGTTCGGTATCACGCGTGCGTTCATTCAGGGATCGGGTCTGACGACCGCTGCGCAGATTGCGGCGGCAGTTTCGGGCCTGGTGCGGTCGAACATTTCGGTGCTCATCCCGCGGGCTGATCCCGTCATTGTCACCGCGCCGCTGGCGACACAATTGAACCAGGAGATTGAAAACAGTTTGAATCAATTCGAAGCGACATTGAACGCCATCATGGCCGACGCCGTGCAGGGGGTGCTTGGCAATTCCGACAATGTTTACGACGCCATCAAGGCTGCGGCGTACGGCGGTGTGCCGTGTCCGGACGTGACGATCAAACTCACCGGCACGTTGTCGCACGCCGCCGTATCCACGGCGTTATCGGGCACGGTAGGCGTGGTGTTGAGTTCCAGTGGCTCGGCGGGTGTGGTGGGTTCGCTCAATGTCATGGGCGTGCCGGTCGGGCGGATGGAACAATTCATTTCGATCACCGACGCCCGCGGCAATCCGAATCCGTCCATCTGCGGCGAAACCGTTTTTGCTTTGGGCCCAATCGATGTAGGGCGCGTGACGATGAAGATGGCGTGCGACGGTTGCGCGACGGAAATGCTCAACAGCTTCGGCGCGATGATTGCCTGTATGAGCGACACCCAGGCGCGGGCGGTGCTGGCGCGGGTGAAACCGTCCGTGACGAATCTGCCCGTGGCGCAGGCCATCGCGTCGCTGAACGACGGCGAGAAAATGGCTTATCTCGGCACGCTGTTTTCGCAACCGCCCGTGCCGGGTTTGTATGATTGCTTTCTCAATTCGGCGTCGAATGCGCTGCTCAACTTCCAGCCGAACTTTGCGTATTGCGGCGAGGTCAGTCCGAAACTCTTCGGCTTCACGCTGTCGCCGGCGCTGGTAAGTTTCAACGCGGGGGCGACGCGCACCAATATCGCCGGCAGTCTGACCTTTTCGCCGTCCTACATCATCCAGAACGCATTGCTCTGCGCGCAAACCATCGGCACGGTTTGTTATCCGCTGTTCCCGGGTTTCGATGAAGCAACGCTGGGATTCGCGCTGGGCATTCCGGATCCCGCGCCGCTATTCCTCGCGGGTTTGAGTGGAGGGTTGAGTTCGCCGGAAGCGCTATCGGGCGTGTTGAGCAACGGCTTCGAGCGATTCCTGTCGGATGCCACGATGACGGTGGGTTACGAGATCGCGCCGCTGGGGCTGACACTGGCCGCGGCGCAGGGTCGCGTGGTGATGCCGAATCTCGCCGCACATCCGGCCCGGCCGGGCCACACTTACGTGCCGCCGGAGAATCGCGGCGTGCCAGATTTGCCCGCCCGGATTGACCTGTTACTCCAGGCGCTCACATTGGATTATCTGAAGAACCCGCTGTGGAAGGGCGACGCGAATGATTTGTTCACGATTTATCCGCCCGGTTCGCCAGAGGGTGGGGCGCTGCAGGGTTTGAGTTTCAATATTGATTATTTCCCCCACGGCGGCTTGCTCGGAGCCGGACGGCTGAGTCTGCCAAAAATCATCGCTGATGCGCCGCCCGCCGAACTCGGCACGCTCTTCAGCAGCACCAACGTGCTGGAACAACTCGATGCCGCGGCCACGTTGATTACGGATTACGTGCTGCAAACAAGTGAAGTCGGCTCAATGGGTTTTTACGTGCCGGCACCGAATCCACCGTTCTTTACCGATACGAACGGCCAGCCGCTCACGGCGCAGGCGTTGATGAACTCGATCAATTCGTTCGACGGACTCGCCGGTTCGTTCGCCAGTCTTTATCCAACGGAACTCGCGTTCTTCCGCGGTTACCTGGACGGGCGCTTGTTGGGCGTGCCGATCGCACAGGCCACGCTGGAAATGGTCCCCGCCGGACCGGACAGCCATTTTCTGGCCCGGGCGCAGATTCCGACGAATTCGTGGCTCAAGGATTTCGTGGCCAGCGCGCTGCTGGAATTTCAGATGCGCGGTTCGCCGCCGCAAAGCATCGACCGGTTCTTCACGAATTTGCAGGCGCAGGTGCTGGCGGCAGCGGCTTCGAGCGATCCGCAATTGCGTCAACAAGCACTTGTGGCAGCGCAGAATTCCATTGCGGATGCGCTGCCGAAGGTATCGCTGGATTTGCAGGTGAACAATTTCCGCGTGCCGGACGCCATCACCAATGTGCTGGCCGCCAGCGCCAGCGCGCGCATTGTGGCGTATTCGCCGCGCTTCAATCCGGCGTTCGTGGGCAGCGGTCCGCTGGCCGACGTGACGCGCAACGGCAGCGTGGCGTTCCAAGGCCAATTCAATTTCGCTAACTACGTGACGATTGATAACGCGGAACTCGGCGTGGCGGTACGTCCTGCCGGATTGCCGGCGCTATCCGGCGTGTTTGATGTGCCGCTGCTGGGCGTGCCGGGCCTGGCATTGCAGAACGCGCATTTTGCGTTCAGTTCCGATCCAGCGGTGGGCGAACCTTACCTCGCGGCAAACGGGGCGGTGAATCCCATCGTGTTCCTCAATCCGCTCAACAGCCAGCCGCTGCTGAGTATCAAGAACCTGACCAACGCCAGCGCGCTAATCGCCGCCGACTTCAGTCTCGACCGCGCGCCCAGCGGCCCGCCGTTGCCCGGCTTCGCCATCAGTCCAGCGCGCATTGACATGCCGATGCTCGGCCCGGGCTTGACCGTGCGCATTCACGGCGCGACGACGAACGATCCGTTCGCCTTCTCGAGCACTGGCCCGTGGGCGGCGCAGGTGAGTGTGGCGGGGCAACTTTCCGTGCGCGATTTGTTCAACAACGAAATCGCGCGCATCGGCGCGGTCGGCTCGCAATTCTCCGCCGAACTCAGTGGCACGGGAATGCAGTTTGAATTGCTGGCAATCACACTGCCGACGAACATCACCATCGTCGCGTTTCCCGGTACCCCGAATCAGCAGACGTTTGCGTTGAGCAGCGGCGGTGTGGACAATCGCCTGCGCATCTCCAGCGACGGCACGTTCCTGCTGGAAGGCGGCATTGCCGGGAATCTGGACTTGAGCGCGTTCGGATTTGGGTCGGTTGCCGCCGGGGCAAGTTTCCAGATCACGCAGAATCACTTGAGCATTTCCGGCAGCATCAACGGCGGCGCGTTGACCAACGTGAATCTGCCCTCCGTGTCCGGCAATCTCACGGTCACCACCAACGGCCTGAGTCTCAGCGGCAGTGCCAGCGTGCCGGCGTTCCAGATGGGGGTGTTTGTGGTGTCCGGTCTGAACGGCGGCGCGATGACGGCAGCAATCACCAATGGCGGTCTCGCGCTGGCCAGCGGCGCGAAGTTGCGCATTCTTGTTCCCGGTTATCCGACGAACGATTTGTTTACGCTGAATTCGTTCCTGATTGCCGGCAACGGCAATTTGAACGTCACCGCGCAAAGCGGCGCTTTGAATTTCCCCGGCCATTTCAATCTGACCGACGGGTCGTTCACGCTCAATCGCACCAACGGCGTGGCATCGTTGAGCATCCAATCTCCGACGCTCACGTTGTTCCCCGGTGAAAGCTACGCCAGCACCATCACCGCTCCATTTACGAATTTGTTTATGGAATCTACCGGCCGCTTTTACGCGGACACGGGGGTGCGGAGTTTCGGGTTGCCGGCGACTTTTGGCGCCACGGGGCGGCTGGAGATCGGATTTGAGCCGGATGCGCGTTTGCCCGGCTTGGGCGTCGCCACGAACCCGATCAACTTTGGGGTGGTGGATTATGGCAGCAGCAGCAACCGGACATTGAGCGTCACCAACACGGGGAATGCGCCGTTGGTGGCGACGCTGAGTGTATCGGCGCCGGCGGGGTTCAGCGTGACGCCGTTCAGTTTCAACCTCGATCCGGGCCAGGTGCTGCCGGTGACGGTGCGGTTTACTCCGGTGGCTGCGGGCAGCAGCAACGTGACGTTGACCGTCCTGCACAACGCCGGTCCCGCGCGCACGATTGCGCTGACGGGGAATGGCCGGCCGGTGCCGATTCTGCGATTGAGCCGAACCAATCTGGCCTTCGGCAACGTGCGTCTGCCGCAGACCAATTTCCTGACGCTGCGCGTGGATAATCTCGGTTTGACGAATCTCGTGGTGACCAATCGCGTCTTAAGCGGACCGTTCAGCAGCACGCCAACGAATTTCACCGTGCTGCCCGGCAGCAATGTGCTGGTGACGGTGCAGTATTTCGCCACCAACATCGGCACCCACACCGGCACGCTGGAGTTTCGAGGCAACGATTCTGCCGCGGCGCGGAATGTGGTGTTGAGCGGGACGACGTTTAACAGTTTGTGGTATG
>CAZKMR010000095.1:0-8916 GCA_964553795.1 uncultured Bifidobacterium sp.
ATGACTTCAACGGCGATGAATGGAACGACATTCTCGTGGTGGGATTTCCGGGCGAGTGGACGTCGTGGTATGAAAATCCCAAAGGCGCGCCGGGGCATTGGCAGAAACACAACGTGTTTCATCCCACGGACAATGAATCGCCGGCGTTCACGGACCTGACCGGCGACGGCAAACCCGAACTGGTCTGTAACGCCAAAGGATTTCTCGGTTACGCCGCGCCTGATTGGAGCAATCCGACTGCGCCATGGAAATTTCACGCGATTTCGCCGGACAAAAAATTCCAACGCTTTACCCACGGACTGGGCGTCGGCGATGTAAATGGCGATGGCCGTCCGGATGTCCTGGAAAAGAGCGGCTGGTGGGAACAACCCGCCTCACTGGCCAGCGATCCGGTGTGGACTTATCATCCATTCGAATTCACGCCAATTGGCGGGGCGCAGATGTTTGCTTACGATTTGAATGGTGATGGACTGAACGATGTCATCACGAGCTACGCGGCGCATGGATTTGGCTTGTTGTGGTATGAACAAATCCGCGCCGAGGGCAAAATCAGTTTCAAACCACACGCCATTCTCAGCCCGGAACAGAAACGGGTGCCGGACCAATACGGCGTGAGTTTCTCGGAGTTGCACGCGCTGGCCTTGGTGGACATGGATGGCGACGGCCTGAAAGACATCGTGACCGGCAAACGTTTTTGGTCGCATGGTTACGAGGGCGATCCCGACCGAAACAACACAGCGGTGCTGTATTGGTTCAAACTGGTTCGCGGCGCCGGGAGGACCGCGGCATTTGTTCCCTACTTGATCGACGACAACTCCGGCGTCGGCACCCAGATCGTTGCCGCGCCGGTCAGCGATTTAAAATTCCCCGATGTGGTGGTCGGCAACAAGCGCGGAACATTTTATCTTCGCCATGCCGTCAAAAAAGTCAGTCAAACTGAATGGCAAGCCGCGCAGCCCAAAGTGGTGCAGCCCTGATATTGCGCCGGCATGTCCCCGATTACCCACTTCCTTGGCAGTTGGCTGGTGGCGGTCGCGGCCACCAAAGATCCGCGCGACCGTCGTTTAATCACGCTGGCCGGAGTGCTGCCGGATGTGGACGGATTCGGACTATTGGCCGATGTCGCGCTGGCCGCACTTTCAGGGAAAGAGACGAACTTCGAGTATTACCACAAATTTCATCACCTGCTGTTGCATGGCTGGCCGGGCGCTTTGTTTATCGCGGGAGTGTTAACGCTGTTTGCCCGGCAGCGGTGGCGGGTCGCGGCGTTGAGCCTCGTCACCTTTCACCTTCATTTACTTGGTGACCTGCTTGGCTCCCGCGGGCCGTCCATCGCGGACCTGTGGCCAATTTGCTACGGGGAACCCTTGTTCCGTCATCCCATCTGGATCTGGAAAAGCCAATGGAAACTCGACGGCTGGCAGAACCAGCTCATTTTCCTCGGCGTGTTCGGCACATCCATCGCGGTCGCCCTCAAACGCGGCTATTCATTCGTGGAAGTCTTCAATCGCCGGATAGATGCCATCGTCGTGGCCGTTCTCCGCAAATGGCAAACACAACTGCGCCCCGGGCCTCAGTAATCCCGAATGACCAGTGCGGAACGCCGAATCCGTTCCAGCCGCCAGCCGCTTGAAATTCTCTCACCCCAAATTATTCACCCAAATTCCGGCGCAGCAATTCCGCCAGTCGCTTCGGCGAGAGCACCGTCACAGTCCGGCCCTTGACCGCCACCAATTTCTGCTCGCGGAATTTGGCCAGGGTGCGGGAAAATGTTTCGCTCACCGTGCCGAGTTCCGCCGCCAGCACGCGCTTGGTCATTTTCAATTCAATCTGCACTGGTTTGTCGGCCATGCGATTGGGACAACGCTTCACTAGCCAGTTGGCGAGCCGCGTTTCCACGTCCTTCAAGGTCAGATCCTCCAACTGGCCCACTAACACGCGCAAATGACTGCTCATCGAACCCAACATGCGCAACGCCAATTCCGGCTGCCGTTTCAACAGGGCGAGAAAACCGTCCTTTTGCACCAACAGCACTTGCGTGGGCTCCAGCACCCGCGCGTCCGCCGGATAACCGGTGGGGCTGGCGAGTGCGATTTCGGCGAACGAATCGCCGGTGCGAAAGACGTGAATGATCTGCTCCTTGCCCGCCGCATTGACGCGATGCACGTTCACCGCGCCACGTTGCACGACGTAAAAACCCAGCGCCGGATCGCCTTCGCGAAACAGATACTCCCCCTTCTCTAGGGACTTCAGGACAGTCACCGCCGCGATCTGCTCCAGATCCGCCAGCGGCAGGCCAGTGAAGAGCTGGCAACTGCGCAGCGAGTTGACGAGAGCGATGGTTTTGAATTCGGCTAACGAGTTGGACATCGCCATGAATTAAACTGATTCACGCCAAAAGTAAACCAGCCAGTCAGCGCCCTGCCCGCGTTCCACCTTGGATGCGAACCCGTCGCCGGACAGGCGTTCCACCAATGGCGACGGTAAAAATGGCGCAATTACAATGAGTCCCTCATTGGCCTTCAAGGCCTGGGCCCGGGCAAAAATTTCCGGGAATGGCTCGATGCCCTGCTGCAGCAGGCCGCGCACATCAAAGCGTTTGAATTTGTTCAACGGAGGCATGGATTTGATTTTCAGTTGGGAATGAAACTGTAACTCGATTGGCAGTGGCGCGGCTAGGTGCCAAATTCGTGACGGATGCGCACGACGCGAAATTGTTCGCCCAAGACCATCACGGTGTCCCACCAATCCGCGCCTTCGTAGCGATAGCGCAATTGCAGCCCCCGCACGGCGCGGGCGGATAAGAGTTCGCGCGCCTGCGCCAGCGTCACCTGCGCCGTCTCCGGCACCTGACCTTGCGCCGCATACTTGGGCACGATTTCCTGCAACTGGGTGCATAGTTCGATGTCCGTGAGCAACTGTTCGACTTGTGCGAAGTCGAGCATGGTGGTGTGCAAGGCCGGCAATTCCGGGGGAATGGATTCGGCGTCAGGCGGCTGGGCTTCGGGATTCATGGACCGGGATTGGATGGGGATTGAAATTTCGGGCGGCGCGGACGTACCAATACCGCATTGGTCGGCGCGGGACAAACGTCGTGGCAAATGCCGCAACCCGTGCAGACATTCGCCACCACCATGGGCATGCCGTTGACCACCTGCATAGCGCCGCTCACCGGACATCGCTCCACGCACGCCGCGCAAAAGGAAGTCAAAGCGAGACAATGGCGACCTTGGATGATTGCGACCCGTTCCACGGCCAGCGGCGGCGTGCCGTTATCCCGACCGGCGGGTTCACGGTTCGATTGATTCCGTTCGTCCTGAAACGGTCGCGCCAACCACGAAAACAAGTCGCGTCTGGATAATCCGGCTTTCATTGGCTCGCAACGTTGGCGGGGGACGACGAGCCATTTGGCCCGACCGTGGCCCGGAAGAAGTAGTGTTGATCCCGCTCCGCATTGGGCACGTGGCATTGCAGACAGGACTGCCGGTCCGGATGCGGCGTGCGCAAACCAAACAATCCCTGCGGACCGTGACAACTCATGCAGTCGGTGCGCATCAACGTGCTGTGCGGAATGGTAGGCGGCGCTTGCGCCCAGGCCCGCGTTCCCTTTTGCGAGGCGGCCAATCCGTTAAAATCATTTTCCGCAAGGGCCGCCAGCAGTTCGGATCCGACATTGGGAATCTCCGGGCCACCCGCCGGCACGTGGCATTGCGTGCAACTCGCGTACGGCGCATGGCTCATCCTCGAGGCGACTTTGTCTTTGATGACCAAACCCGGACCATGACACGCCAAACAGGAGGCCGCGGAATCCTGCACGATGGGATGCGGCACGACGGGCGGCGCGCCGTCGAACGCCCGTCGCGCGGCGCGATCGCTGATGGCTTGGGCGCGTTCCGCTTCGGTGACATTGGTGAACGTGGTGAGATCAAACGTCGTTTGGACAAGTTTCGCGAGGTGGTTCGACCAGCCGGCATTCGGTCCTTCCCGCAACCAGTCCTGTTTCGCGTAGCTGACGGCGATGGGCACGTTGTTGCTCTCCATGATCGCGCGTCGTTCCGGGTCGGGCGTGGCCAGCGAGATGGTGCGCGTCATGCTGATTTGTGAACCGGTCTGGCGCAATCCCATGAAATAACCGCTCACCGACGCGGTGACGAGAACCGCGCCGACTATGAAGGCGGCCTTCTTGTAGGTTTCAGGATTAATGGGTTTCACGGCAGAACCTCACATAATGCAACGCCATGCTTCATGATCTCCCGCCAGTCGTTTTCGCCACGCCAACCCGTTCCACCGTCGCGGCGCATTTCTTGTAATCCGGCTGGAACGAAATCGGGTCGGTATCGCCGAGCGTGATGTCGTTCACCAGCAGCCGTTGATCGAAGAACGGAATGAACAACGAACCGCGCGGCGGTTTGGCGCGGCCATTGATCCAGACTGGCAGATTCAAAGTGCCCCGGCGCGTCTTCACCGCCACGGTTTCGCCGTTGGCGATGCCACGCGCGGCGGCGTCTTCGGGATGCATTTCGACGTACGCGTGCGGCATCGAGCCGCGCAGTTGCGGAATGCGCATGGTCATCGTGCCGGAGTGCCAGTGTTCGAGGACGCGCCCCGTGCAAAGCCAGAACGGATACTCGGCGTCCGGCTCTTCAGCAGCCTTCACGTAGGGCGCAAACCAGATGAGCGCCTTGTCGTCCTTCGTGACGGAGTGATAGAACTGAATCTCCGCGCCTTTCTTCACGAACGAGTCATCGAACTCCGAGAAGCGGAATTTGGTTTCGCGCCACGAATTGTCAGCCTGCTGCACCACCGGCCAGCGCATGCCGCGCGCTTTCACGTACTCGGTGTAGGGCGCGAGGTGCTTGTGTTTGTACGGCGTGAACAGGCGATACTCCTCGAACAACGCCTCGTCCACATTCACGTCGTAGTAGTGCTTCCAGTCCCACACCGGCACTTCCTTGCCGGCGGCATCCTTGAACGTGAACAGGAACTTGCCGTCCTTGTCCTTCATGCCGGGATGACCCAGTTCAAAAAGTTTTCGCGCGACGGCGATGGTCTGCCAGCAATCGTCCCGCGCGTCGCCCGGCGGCTCGACCATTTTGAACCACTGCTGCGTGCGACGTTCCGAGTTGCCATACATGCCGTTCTTCTCAACCCACATGGCCGAGGGCAAAATCAAGTCCGCCAGTTCCGTCGTCGCGGTGGGATACACGTCGGACACGATGAGAAACTTGTCCGCGAGATTCTGCTTCGCTTTGAAAAGTTTGTGCAGATTGGGAAGCGTATGGCCGGGATTCGTGACTTGCGACCACAGGGTCGTGACGTCGCCACCTTGGTCCGTCGGTGTGCAGAATTTCTCAAACATCAACACAGTGTGATAGCCGGGCTTGGGCGGAATGCGGCCGGCGGGCACGTTCCAGAATCGTTCCGAATCCGCGCGATGTTCGGCGTTGGCCACCATGCGACCGCCGGGCAACAGATGACACAGCGTGCCGACTTCGCGCACCGTGCCGCACGCACTGGGCTGGCCGGTGAGCGACGTAGGCGCATCGCCGGGCCGGCCAAAATGACCGCTCAAGAGATGCACTCCGTGGCAGAGGCGGTTGATGTCCGTGCCCCGACTGTGCTGATTGAAACCCATGCACCAGGTGCTGGTGATGCGCAGTTCCTTGTTCCCGAATAAATCGCCGAGCAACCGGATTTTTTCCGCCGGCACGCCGGAGATTTTTTCCACATGCTCGGGCGTGTAGAGTTCCATTTCCTTGCGATAATCCTCGAAGGTCATCGGCTGGCCCAGCAGCGAGGGCGTCGCAGTGTCGCGTCGGAAGTTGCAGTGCTTTTCGACAAACTCGCGATTGTACGTGCCGTTCTTGAGCAGCAGATGCGCGATGCCATTGGCGATGGCGAGATCGCTGTGCGGGCGGAATTCCAGAAAATGATCGGCGAAGTCCGTGCTGCGCGTGCGGCGTGTGGCCATGTCAATAACCATGACTTTTTCGCCGCGGCTGCGACGGTCAATCACGCGCGAGAACAACACCGGATGCATCTCGGCCATGTTGTTACCCCAGAGGATGAGCACGTCGCATTGGTCGAGATCGTCGTAGCAACCCGCCGGTTCATCCACGCCGTAGGTCGAGAGATAACCGGTCACGGCGCTGGACATGCAAAGGCGCGGATTGCCATCAATCATGTTGCTGCCGAGACCGCCCTTCATGAACTTGTTGCCTGCGCAGCCTTCGGGAATCGTCCATTGCCCGCTGCCGTAGAGCGCGAATTTTTCCGGCGCGGCCATGATGCGCTTGGCGATGATCTCAATGGCTTCGTCCCAGGAAATGGATTCGAGTTTTCCATTGCGGCGCAGTTGCGGCGTGGTAAGGCGATCCTTGCCATAAAGGGCGAGGCCGACGTGATAACCTTTCACGCACAGCAAGCCCTTGTTCACTTCCGCGAGTTGATCGCCTTCAATGGCCACGACCTTGCCGTTCTTCACGCCAACGCGGACATGGCAGCCCGTGCCGCAAAAACGGCACGGGGCTTTGTCCCACTTCAGGCCGTCCGCACCGGTTTGAGCTGGTGACCCTGCGGCTGTGGCCGCGCCGGCCCGCGTGCTGGCCACCGCGCTGGCGGCGGCGAGCGCGGAAAGTTTGACGAAGGTGCGGCGGTCAAAAAGCTGGCGTTCAATATTCATAAGTCACCTCGTGGTTGAGTAGCGGCAGGCGTGTGCGAACCATGCGTTAGCTGCGGAGCAGCGGCAGAGAGTAGCCCACGGCGCGAGCCGTGGGTGAATGTAAGCGACGAACCAAGCCCCGTAGGGGCGACAGATTTCTCCGCAGCCAACACGATATTCTTTCGCCCCTCCGGGGCTTGCGATTTGTCCCGTTGCCCCCACAGCTTGCGCTGTGGGCTACTCCCTTTCGCACCTCCGGTGCTACCACCGACCGGATCACAGTGTGTGTTCCTACTTGCTTCCTCCGCCCGCAAATTTTCTTCCCCCTCAAAATTCACATACACCACGTCCACAAAATCCACGCCGGGCAATTGATTCAACCAGTCATGCGCGGCGCGACTCGTGGCGTCGTCCGCCGCCTCCAACGCGACGGGCAGCCAGCGGTCGTTGCGCTCGCCGGGCGTGAACTCCGGGCGCGTGCGCAGACTCGCCATCGCCTGTCCCGCGAGGACGGCATCGGCGTTGAGCGTGAGGACAAGTCCGCTGGTGATCATGTCAGGTGGCGTTGGGTTGCGGGTGGGTCACGGCGGTGTGTGGTTTTCCAGAAAACGACGACTGCCGCAGAATGTTGATCGCGATCTTGAGGGCCAGCGTGTAAATCATCAGACCCAGTGCCCAGATACCGGCCATGATTTTCCATTCAAGCAGGCTGGGAGAGTATTCGACCATTTCGTGCAGCACGGACGGCACAAAGCCGGGGATCACCATGCCCATGCCTTTTTCAATCCAGATGCCGATAAACGCGAGGACGCAACCGACGTTCATCATGGTCGGGTGTTCATAAACTTTCGGACACAGAAACATGAGCGCGGCGATCACGGTCATGCCAATGGAAGACCAGACCCACGGCACGAGCGCGTTGTGCCCATGCAGCCCAAAGAACAGATAGAGCGCCGACCCGGCGTGCGTGCCACCCGTGTAGAAGGCCACGAACACTTCTGAGATGACCATCAGCAGATTGATGAGGATGGTGATGCGGATGATGTTCACGAGCGTGCGGATCGGGCCTGCGCCAAAATTCCCGCCCACCGCGCGCCGGATGACTTGAATGGCGATGATGATGAACGCCGGGCCGGAAACGAACGCCGAGGCGAGGAAACGCGGCGCGAGCAGCGCGGTGTTCCAGAACGGTCGCCCGCCGAGGCCGCAGTAAAGAAACGCCGTGACGGTGTGAATCGAGATGGCCCAGATGATCGAGAGAAACACGAAGGGCACGTACCACTTGGGATTCGGTTTGCGCCCGAGGAAGCGCGTGTAAAGCAGGTAGCCGCAGATGTGCAGGTTGATCAGCAGGTAGCCGTTTAGCACGATCACGTCCCAGGTGAGCATGGACACCGGGAAATTGAACCGCCCGAGTCCCGGAATCAGATGCCAGAAGCGATCCGGCCGGCCGAGATCACAGATCACGAACATCAACGCCATGATGATGGCCGCGATGGCGAGCAGTTCGCCGATGATGACGATGTCGTGCATCTCCTCGTCGTGATAGAGATACGCCGGGATGACCATCATCACGCCGCCCGCCGCCAGGCCGACGAGGAAGGTGAAGTTCGCGATGTAAAGTCCCCACGAGACATGATCGCTCATGTTGGTCAGGTGCATGCCGTCACGAACCTGCACCGCCCACGCGTTTGCGCCCACGAGGAAGATCGCCGTGAGAAAGGTCATCCAGACGTAAAACACCCAGTTGCCTTCGACCGAATCGAGCAGCGCCTTCGCCAGGAAGCGCGGGTAATTGCGCCAGTAGGATGGCGTTGGCGCGGGCGCAACATTGGTGGTGGGGGAAGTCATTGGAGTACGAGCTTGCAAGCCGAGTTGGAAGGCCAGGAGCGGACACTTTGAAGTGCGGCGGCTTGACGCCGCTTTTTCGTAGCGCAGACAGTTTGTCTGCTGTGTCGCCGACTGGCAGTCGGCGAAGAATCGGATATTACGATCACAGCCAGACGGTCCTGCGCGCCGCAGGTTGCCAACCTGCGATTCAGCAGACTGCCAGTCTGCGCTACGCAGGACAGATACGGAGGCGGCGGACAAAGCGGCGACAAGTCGCCGCACTCCCAAACGTCGTCGATTCGCCCGGCAGGGATTTTCATCACTCGGTCACACATCGAAAAAGTAAAAGAAGTTCGGTTTCAGTCCCAATTCCTCCTTGAGCACAAACACCCGTTTGTGCGCGAGCACCTGCCGGATTTCGGAAT
>CAZKMR010000095.1:9016-18169 GCA_964553795.1 uncultured Bifidobacterium sp.
TCCTCCTTGAGCACAAACACCCGTTTGTGCGCGAGCACCTGCCGGATTTCGGAATTCGGATCGAGCAAATTCCCGAAGACCCGCGCGCCGGTCGGACACGCTTCGAGACACGCCGGCAGCCGGCCATTGCGCGTGCGGTGCAGACAGAAATGGCATTTCTCCATCACGCCCTGCGGCCGGATGCGATTGCTCAGGTAGGACTGGTTCGGATTGATCTCATTCGCCGGGATGACGGGCTTGGTCCAGTTGAAGCGCCGCGCATGATACGGACACGCGGCTTCGCAGTAGCGGCAGCCGATGCACCAGTTGTAATCCACCACCACAATGCCGTCTGCTTCCTTCCACGTCGCCTCGACCGGGCAAACGTCCACGCACGGCGGATGCTCGCATTGCTGGCACTGCACCGGCATGTAAAACTTGTCCGGCTGCGGCACGGGATGATCGTAATGCGCATTGCCCTTCTCCATGTCCATCGAGCCTTTCGACATCTCGAAGACGCGAATGTAGCTCTGGTGCGAGGGCCGGTCGTGATTGTTCTCGATGTGGCACGCCTCCGCGCATTTGCGGCAGCCATTGCACACGCTGAGATTGAGTGCATAGCCAAACTTCACGCCCGCTTCCGGTTTGTAATCCGCGATGGTCACGTCCGCGCCGTATTGCTCCTTCGTCTCCTTTTCGAGCCGGCGCAAAATGATTTCGAGATCAATCGCCGAGAGCTCCTTGTAATGTTTTTGCAGGAAATCCTCGACGGGGATGTTCCGCGCCCACTCGGTCAACGGCGCAATGGCCTTGGCAAACGCCGCCGTGCCCAGCATCGCGCCCAAGCCTTTCAGCATGGTTCGCCGGGAGAAGCCCCCGATCTCCGGGATGGTGGGGGCAATTGGATTTGGGATTTGATTCATGCGCAGGTTTAATGCGGAGTGGTTTCGCCATGGGCCGGATGCGGCACCGAAATCCGATCCCGCGGCGGCAACACCGGCATGACCAGCGGGAAGTCCGGCACGTGTGGATCGTGACAATTGATACAGGTGTTGCGCGTGCGCCCGCCGCGCCGCAAATCCCAGTGACCATTCATGCCGCCGTGCAGGCCCATGTCATAATCACGCCGCTGGGGTCCGTGGCATTGCGAACAAAGCGTCATGCTGTCCGTGAAATTCAGCGCCCGCCCATCCGCCAGACGCAACGTGTCGTAGTTGTCGGCATTGTGACAGCTCAAGCAGGTCAGATTGCCATGCTGGTATTTCAAGCCCTGATGAAACTTCTTCAGGTCAACTGCCGCCCGAATTTCCCGATTCGGCGTGGTGGTGGCATGACACGAAACACACGAAGCCATGACCGGCTCGCCGTGAAAATTAGTAAGCCCCGTGGCCACTTTGGGCACGCTGACAGGTTGCTTGATGATGATCGGATGCAGCGGGGTGCTGACGATCGGCTCGGGTGTGGCCGCAGGAGTTTTTGCGTCTGACGCAACGCCGGCCCGCACCGTCCAAAACACCACTCCCCCGCCACCGGCCCCGACCAGTGCGACCACGCTCAAGATGAGAGCAATTCTTACGGGTTGCATTTCCGTTTCTACTGTGGATTGCCGAAATCATCCAACGTGATTCCGCTGAAAGCAATTTTTTTCATGATTGTTTTCATCGCTGCCCTCCCTGGCGCCGTCACTTTTAGCCGACGCCGCAGAAATGATTTTCAATTCGCGCGCAGTCTATTAACCGCGAGGAGAATCACCTTGACCCGCGTCAAGGAAGTTGAACGTTGAAGCCCACCCTGCTTCAACAGTGTGCAGCGTGACGCTACTCCCCACCCCTGCGAAGTTCCGTCGCGATCTGTTCGAGAATCTGGGCGGCCTGGTGCGGGTCGAAGTCTTCATGCTTGCGTTTCGGCACATTCATTTTGCTCAAGTCATAATGTTTCGCGGCCTGCAAGCCGTGCCGCTGTAAAATCTTGGCCGCGCAATGCAGTGGACAACCATCCAGCGCAATGATGGGGCGCCCCGATTTCGCGGTGCGCACCAATGGTTTCACGTCGCCGCCCACCCCCGCAATGCACGACATCTCGGCGACTTCGAGCCGATCCAGTTTCACAGCGATGTGATTGGCCATCTGCGCGGCGCTGGAAGCGCCAGAACAGGAGTAAACCAGGGGCGGTTGGTCGGCCTCGTTCATGCCCGACCGGCCTCCGCGAGCGCTTTCACAAACAGCACATTGTTTTCCTTGTGCACGTGCTGATGCATGTTGCGCTCCAGTCGCGCCAGCGTGTCGAACAAGGCGCGGAAAGTATTGCAGGCCCAGTCTGGTGGCGCGTAATCATCGGTCAACGCCTTGAATTGTTCCAGGGCGCCGCCGGCGCTTTCGTGTTCCGATTCCAGTTTCGCAAAGGCCGACTTGAGTTCCGCACCCGCGCGCGCCTTGTCCCCGTGCGGAGCTTCCAACTGGCGAATCTTGGGAAACACGACCGCCTCTTCCTCTTCCGTGTGGGCAAGGATTTCCGTCTGGAAGGATTCAAACACCTGGCGAATATCGTGCAATCGTGGTTCATGTTCACCGTGAACCGCTGCCACCTTGCGCGTCATGAAATCCAACCGGGGCAATTCCTCGCGCAGCCAATCATGGTGCGCCTGTTCGATGTGGTCGCACAATTCCGCCAATCCCATGGCATCAGGGTTGGCGCCGGGCGCATCCGCCGCGCGGTCCAACGCAGCCAGCATTTTAACCACCGTGACGGGATCGAGGCCCTTGGCGCGGCAGACCTCCGCCAGTGGTCGCTTGCCGCCGCAGCAGTAGTCAATGCCCAGGTTTTCGAAAATGCGCGCCCGGCCCGGCCCGGTCCGAACAATTTCGCCAATGGTGGTATCAACACAGATCGTTGTCATCTGACGCTTATGTTGCCGATAAGTCCCGCGGGGCGCTTTGACCGAAGTCAAAGCCGGGCGGACTTTGTTTGCGTTCCACGCTGCTTGGAGCAACCACCGACGAACCAACTTCGGCGCCGCAGCCTTGACCCAAGTCAAAGGGCGACACACTTCCGCAAACCACCGACAATTCGGTGCAAGTCACCGGCAGCGGCATTCCCGCTATCAGGTATGTTGCTGCCATATGAAAGAACTACCGCTCATTGGCTCCACTGAAGCAAAAGTGCTCGACCTGGTGGAAGAAACCAAATTCGCCGCCAACGGCATCGTCAGCCGCACCGTGCTCACCACCGCCCATTCCCGTACCATCCTGTTCGGCTTTGCTGAAGGCCAGGAACTCAGTGAACATACCTCCACGCAACACGCGTTGATTCACATTCTGTCGGGCGAATGTGAATTCAGCCTCGGCGATCAGGTGCATACGCTCAAAGCCGGCGCGTTTCTCCACATGCCGCCCAATCTCCGTCACTCCGTTCAAGCTAAACAGCCATTCTCCATGCTGCTCACGCTCATCAAACCCGCGCACAAGCCGGAGTCCGGCACGGGCGACGGTCACTGCTGAAACCCGGGAGACCGAGATTCACCACCCTCGCAGCGGCAGCGTTGCGAAGCCACTGGCGGGATAAACGGCCAGGGCGGGAGATTTTTCTGGCACCAGACTGATTCGTTCCGAGCGGGCCAGCAGTTCTTCGAGGAAAACTCGCAGCTCGAGTTGCGCCAACGGCATTCCCGGACACACATGAATGCCGGCGCCCCAGAGCAGATTCTTGCTCTGATCGCGGTCGAGCCGAAACGAATCCGGGTCTTCAAACACCCGCTCATCGCGGTTGGCGGAAATCCACATGAGCGTGATGCGGTCGCCCGTTTCGATCTTGCGCCCGCCAATTTCCACCGGCCGCGTTGCAACGCGCCGATTCGATACGAGCGGACCGAAAATACGGAGGATTTCCTCAATCGCTGGCGGCAGCAAATCTGGTTTGGCGCGCAACTGCTGCTGCAAGTCCGCGTGTGCGGCCAGATAATGGACGAGAATGCCGACGGCGGCGGAGATCGTACCGATTTCCCCGACCGTCCAATTCCGCAGGATGCTGGCAAGCTCTGCGTTGTTGAGCGCGCGGCCCCATACCCTTTCGTGCATCAACGCGGTGGTCAGATCGGTTTCTGGGCCCGCGCCCGCTTGCCGCCGGCTTTCCATCAGGTCGGCGACGATGCCCTCGAATTCCGCCGCAATTTCCGCCATGACGTTGCGGTCCTGGGCAAGCGTCGCCGCATGGTTTTTGCGCGTCCACTGCACGAGCGGTTCCTGCAGGGTCAGCGGCCAGCCGAGAAAGCCACACTGGGCTTGCACCGCAAATGGCAGCGCGGCGTCCGCCATGAACTCCACTTCCGGGCGCGAGTTCAAGCCCTGCACCAGTCGCGTGGCGATGCCGCGACAAGTCGTTTCAAATGCCGCCATTCGGGTCGGGGCAAAATAGGGTTCAATGATGCGGCGGTAACCGGTGTGTTCCGGTTGGTCCAGGCCGCTGGGCACATTGAGGTGCCGGGACACGGCGCTGCTGAAGGTCTGATGATCGAGCAGCACCCGCATGACATCCTCGTGCCGGAACAATGACCAACCCATGAACTCACTGTAAGCCACCGGACAACGCTGTCGCATCTCGTCATAGGCGGCCCGCTGGTCGCGCAACACTTCTGGAGCAATCGGATTCCAATCAGGTTGGGAGGTATTGTTCATTTTTTTGGTGGCAAATCGTTCGCGATCCTTGTCGCTCCGCCGCCCGAGCCGGGCCGCAGGTTTCAACCGTTGAAAAAAGGATCATCCTCGTCCGCATGCCCCCACCGGGAGGCGTTGGGCCATTCGCGTTCGTAGCCGTCGCAGGTTTTTTGATACGCCGGACAAAGGGCGCAGCCATCGCCGCGAATGATCTCAACATTTGTCGTAGGCGGGTAACGTTGCAGCAGTGTTTCTGCCTCGATCCGAATCTGTTGCTCCTCGGTCGTGAGGCTTCGGGACGGAAGTTCGGAAATCCCGGCATCCCGCAGACAAATCTCGCCTTCCACAAACAGGACTGAGTTTTCCGCGTCAATGTGGTGTTGCATGGCCTCGATATATAGCTCGGTTGTGGCCTGGAGTTGCCTTTGATCCGGCGGCGTCAAAGGTTGTTTCGCGATCAACTGCTCAATCTGATCCAGGCAGGCTTTGAACTTGCGGTGATCATCGGTCAGGACCGCAATCGGGCCGTGCTCACCGGGGAGATGCAGTTGATTTACCAGAGTCGCAAACAACACCTGCTCTTCCCGGGAATGGTGAAATTGGTCCGCATAAACCCGAAAAAAGCGCAGGAACGGAACCAAGTCCGGCGGGCTGCCTGGAGCGGTGTCGCATTGACTCACTGCGGTCCGAAAGGACTCGAGCACCCGTTCAATCAGATCATGCTCGGCGCGCAGTTCTTCGAGCAGTTGCATGGGGGCAACATGGCATGAGCTCGCGCCAGAATCAATTGCGGCAACAATGCGCGGCACTGCAATTGATCGTCGGTGCCGGCATCGAAATCTACCTCAAGCTCCCCTTCGGCCAAAATGACGGCGCTTGAATTCATGTCAATTCCGGCAGACCAGCACCCCATCCGTGAGAATGCGACAGCGCAAGCCAGCGCGACCACGCAACCATTCCTCCGCCCCGGGGCCGAGCGCTGCATTCATCCAATGACACGGACGACTTTCCTCCACGCCTTCAAACCGCACGCCTTGAACTTCGAATTGTTTTCCGATCAGCGCATTCAAATCCAGGCCGCGCACGAAAGCATTGCGCCGCGTCGCCTGCGGTTGGGCGTCGGGTAGATGCAATTCCCGCCGCAGCGCTTCCAGCACTTCCATCGCAAAGAACGTAATCTGGCCTTTGTAATTCTCCTTGTAGTCAAAGAAGCGATCGCCCCGGATGCCGCGTCCGGCCACGCACTCGATTTGCTCCGCCGGAATGATGGCATGTTCACCCGCCGGTTGGTCGTGATGGCCGAAAAAATTGTGCCCGGGTGAAATGAAAAGATGTTCGACGCGCAACATGATGAAACAATCCGTTTTTACGTTGCCGCCGCGAACATCGGCGGTTCCCCAAGCAGGGCCGCCGCTTGGTAGGTTTCCAGGCAGCGCCCACACAAGCCGTGTTCTGGCGACCAGGCGGGAAACTCGGCGGTGACGCGCGCGGCAATCTCGGGTCGGAGCGTGTTTGTATCCGCCCAAGTGAACGTGGGAAAATCGCAGAGCGGACAGGATGCCCCGGGCGCGGGCCGATGCGCGTCACGCAGGCCGCGCGGATCGGCGATGAGTGCAAGGAAGTTTGCGTGGTTGGGCGCGGTATCGTGCCAGAGGGATTCAAATGTCTCGATCTGCCGATCATTCGGCCAGAACGAGTAACCGCGCGCGAACGCGGCGGCGTGTTGCTCGCGGGGTTGCATTGGCGTGTGACCGGCGGCAGTGAGCCGGCCATCAATCGTGATGTCCCAGAGCAGGCGATAGCGCTCGCGCGCGAGCCGCTTCTGCGCCGCATTCAGGCCGGGCAAATTCAGCACGGGCGAATAACCGAACGCGGGATTCAGCATGTCGTGCAAGTGCGTGAACTCGTGGCGGAGATAATCGCGCAACGGCGCATCGTTGATCAGCCGTTCGAGGCGCAACGCCAGCATCCCGGTGCGCTGGCCGGCGTCATTCACGTAAAGCTCCGCGCCCTCGTCATTCTTGCCGGCAGTCTTGCGCACCGCGAGCACGCCGAGTTGTTCACGCACGAGCGGGAATTGCTTGAAGAGGTCAGTCAGTGGTTGCTCCAAACCCCATTCACGGAACCAGTCGAGGTGCAGCTTGAAGAACGCGGCGTTGCGCTCATCAGGGTCGAGAATGCTGTAAAGTTTCTCGCGCTCGCGATGAAAACGGGCGATTTGCATCGCGGGCACACCCTTGCGCCGTCCGCTCGCGCAGAGAAAGACGGCGGCCTCGATGAAATCCTCGTCGTAGCGGAGTTGCATGGCGGGGCGGGGCCTTACCGGCCCACGATGGCGGCGAATTCCTGCGCGTCGAACGCTTGCAGGGTTTGGGTGCTGACGCTGCCCTGCGCGGTCAGCTTCGCGATCACACTCAAGACTTTGGTTTCACTGGCAGCATTGAGAATCAGGATGCCGTCGTATTTGCCGGTGGTCCAGAGTTGCGCTTCAACTCTGACCCCCGCTTTCGCTGCGGCTTTGCAAAATGCGGCGGCGCGGGCGGGTGATTGTTTTAGGTTTTTCACACCTTGCGGCGTGAACCGGAGGAGGCTGACATATCTGGCCATAATGTTGCTTTTGGTCTTGGTTTTGGTTTTCCTGCGCCCGCCACAGTCGCGCGGTCAAGCGGCTCAAGCGGCTCAAGGTTTCACATCTTCACTCATCCGCTTCAGATCCTTAGGTCACCGCCTCCGTCGCCAACGCGCCGGGCGGCAGATTATTGATACCACAGGAATCGCACATGCGATCCGCCGCTTCATCCACCGGACGCAACGCCAGTTCTTCGCTGCCGGGTTTCACGCCGAAGCGGACGCACTCGGATTCGATGAAGGCGCGGGTGAACTCGGCCAGTGCGCGAAGCGTTGGCTCGTTGGTCGCGGCGGCGAGACGGCGGGTAAAGGCCGGGGTCCAGCGCCCGAGATGTTCGCGGAGGAACTTCTTCTGCGCGTCACGGCATTGGGCCAGTTGGTCGGCATCGAGTTGGTGTTCGATTGCGTAGGCTTCCTTGGCCGCGAGTACGCACAGGAATTCGAGTTCGATACAGATGTGATCCTGGCGTTCCCCGGCGTCTTCGCCGACTTCGAGTCCGAACGCACGATAGAATGCGGCGAGATCGGCGAGGCGATGCGGTTGGAACAACGGGTCGGCTTTGATGTCGCCGTATTCGATTTCGTTTAACGGACACGAACCACGCGCCGCGTGGCCGAACGCGGCGAGGTAAGCGTTGAGAAATGAGTCAAACGCGGCGGGTTGGAGGGCATTGATCAACGTCTCGGCATTGGGCAGCAGCGATTGGCCGGCAAAGACGTTGGCGGCGCGGAGGGCATAGATCGTCTGTGCCTGCGTCAACCAGCGCCACGTCTCGGGCATCGGGTCCTCATAAGCTTTCGCGAGGAAACGATGGATAAACGAGCGGGCCATCGCGAGGTCAATGGCGGATTGGAGCGGAGCTTGATTGTTCGTAGCAGCCGACGTGAGTCGGCTCTGATCAGATGGAGTGGACTCACGTCCGCTGCTACCAGAATCGTTGCTGCGATAGTTTCCAAACACAGAACGTTTTGACGTGTCGGTAGTGCGGGCGGCCCATTCGCCACTCTGCACTCCGCGTTCCGCACTCCGCGGTTCTTTAGATGGAGTTGGCATGTTTGGCGTCCCGCACGTGCAGGGGTTCTTCGACGGTGGTTTCGATGATCTTCGTACCATCTTTCGCATAGCCGATGACGGTGTCGTTATACATGACGAACTTCTTCCCGCGCACTTCGGTCTCGAAAACTTTCGGACCTTCCTTGATTTCGTAACGGTGGCAGATGCGCTGGTCTTTGCCGAAGAGTTGCAGCACGGCGAGCAATTCGCGGTCGGGCGCGGAATACTTTTCAATGGCATCGTCCACCCCCGGACCGAACATCTGGCGCAGATACGGCCGTGACACCCAGCGTGGCGGGATGTAATAGCCGTTGGGTTCAGTGCCAAATTGCGGGTAGAGCGGCAGCGCAACCTTCGCGACGTGGATCAAATAATAGAGCGGGTTGTTGCGCATCTCTTTCCATGTGCCGTCCTTGTTGAGTTCGACCAAACCTTGCAAGCGAATGTGACCAATGCACGCAGACATGCAGCGGGTTTGCATCGGCAAACCGTGGCTTGCTTGATCCTTGCCTTCAACGCGTGGAAAGCAGCCGATACACTTCTCGGTCGTGCGGGTTGTGCCGCGATAATACGTTTTCTTGTAGGGGCAGGCCTCCATGCACTTGCGGTAGCCGCGACAGCGTTCCTGATCCACGAGGACGATGCCATCCTCCGGGCGCTTGTAGATGGCGTTGCGCGGACAGGCGGCGAGACATGCGGGATATGAGCAATGATTGCAGATGCGCGCGAGGTAGAAAAACCACGTCTTGTGTTCGGGCAACATTTCGCCGCCTTTGAAGTATTGACCCTTCACGCCTTTCTCGCTGCCGGTGGGGTTGTCTTCGTAGCGATTCGGCGCGGCCC
>CAZKMR010000096.1:0-2600 GCA_964553795.1 uncultured Bifidobacterium sp.
CGCGTCGTTGTGCTCGGTGGGGCGCAGGAGGAGTTCCGCGTGACCGTCAATCCCGACCGTCTGAGCGCCTACGGATTGGCGCTCTCCGATGTGGCCAAGGCATTGTCCGCCGCCAACGTCATCACGGCGGTCGGGCGTTTGGAAGACCACTACAAGTTATACCTCGTGCTCTCCGACACGCGGCTGACAGACTTGGAACAGATTCGCGACACGGTTTTGTTCACCGGGCCGAATGGCATCGTCCGACTCGAGGACGTGGCAACCGTGAGCCGGGGAACAGTCCCGCAATGGACTCGGGTCACGGCGGACGGCCACGATGCCGTCAGCTTCCAGGTCTATCAGCAGCCGGGCGGCAACACGGTGCGGATTGCCCGTGACGTGAAAGCCAAACTCGCGGCTTTCGGCAGCCAGTTGCCGAGCGGCGTCCGGTTGGCGAACTGGTATGACCAAAGCGACTTGATTGTGGCCTCCGCCACGAGCGTGCGCGATGCCGTGCTGCTGGGCGCAGCGCTCGCGGCGCTGGTGTTGCTGGCGTTTCTGCGCGATTTCAAAATCACCGCCATCGCAGTGGTCTGTGTGCCCGCCGCGCTCGCCGTCACAGTGCTGCTCCTCCTCGGATTCAACCTTAGCTTTAACATCATGACGCTTGGCGGCATGGCGGCGGCCGTCGGCCTCATCATTGACGACGCCATCGTGATGGTGGAACACATCGCGCGCCGCCGCGCCGAGTCGCGGCGCGCGGGCGGCAGCGTAGTGCTGATGGCCGCGCGGGAATTCACGCGTCCGCTCGTCGCGTCCTCCGCCTGCACCATCGTCATCTTTGCGCCGCTGCCGTTTTTGTCAGGTGTCACGGGTGCGTTCTTCAAAGCGCTTTCACTCACCGTCGCCGCGAGTCTTGTCATTTCGTTTCTGCTCGCTTGGCTGGTCGTTCCTTTGCTTGCCGACCGCTGGCTCAACCCCACCGATGCCAAAAAAGTGGAGGGGCACGGTGAAGACAATTGGATGCAACGCATCTACGGGCGATTGCTCAAGCGCTTGCTTGGGCGTCCCATTCTGGTGTTGGTCGGACTTGTGCCGTTGGTGCTGGCGGCCTGGTTCGGCTATCGCCACGTCGGCTCGGGCTTCATGCCGGCGATGGATGAAGGCGGATTCATCCTCGACTACCGCGCCGCAGCGGGCACGTCCCTGACGGAAGCCGACCGGCTGCTGCGCCAGGTCGAAGCGATTCTCCGCGCCACACCGGAAGTCCAAACCTACTCGCGGCGCACCGGCTTGCAATTGGGCGGCGGCCTCACGGAATCCAACGAGGGGGATTTTTTTGTGCGCCTCCATCCGCCACCGCGCCGCGCCATCGAACAAGTCATGGAAGACGTGCGCAGCCGCGTCGAACAAACCGTGCCCGGATTGAAAATCGAAATGGCGCAGTTGATGGAAGACTTGATTGGCGACCTCACCGCCGTGCCGCAACCCATCGAGGTGAAGCTCTACTCGGACGATGGCGAGCAACTCCGCCTCGTGGCCGCCCGCGTGGCGGCGGCGGTCGGCAAGATTCCTGGCGTGGTGGATGTCCGCGACGGCATCGTGCTGGCCGGCGACGCTCTGAACATCGAAGTGGATCGGGTGAAAGCCTCGCTTGAAGGCATGGACGCGGAAGCCGTCACCCGCGTCGTGGCCGATTATCTCAGCGGGATCGTCACCACCGAAATTCAGCGCGGACCAAAGATGGTGGGCGTGCGCGTGTGGCCGCCTGCCGAGATGCGCGCCACCGATCGCGATGTCGAGTCGCTGCAAATCCGCGCACCTGACGGACATCTTTTCCCGCTGCGTCGCGTCGCCAAGATTTCTGCGGTCGCCGGGCAGCCGCAAATCATGCGCGATGATTTGAAACGATTTGTGGCCGTCACCGGGCGCATCAGCGGACGGGATCTCGGCTCGACCATCCGGGATGTGGAACAGGCGATAGCGCAACCCGGCTTGCTGCCCGCCGGAGTTTACTACCGGCTGGGCGGCACGTTTGAGCAACAGCGGGCGGCCTTCACGGCGCTCGCCGGCGTCTTTGCGGCGGCGGTGGCGCTCGTCTTTCTGCTGCTGTTGTTTGTTTATGAACGGGTGCGCATTGCGCTGGCGATGGTCTTCTGCGCACTGCTGGGGCTGTGCGCGGTCTTCATCGGCCTTTGGTTGACCGGCACGGAGATGAACATTTCCACCATGATGGGGATGACGATGGCTGTCGGCATCGCCGCCGAAGTCGCCATCTTCTACGTGTCGGAACTCGCGGAACAACCCCGGTCGGCCGGCGCGATGGACGCATTTATCGCGGCGGGCAAAAACCGCATGCGGCCCATCGCGATGACGACGCTGGCGGCAATTCTCGCGTTAAGCCCGCTCGCCTTCGGCATCGGCCAAGGCTCGGCGATGCAGCAACCGCTGGCCATCGCCATCATCTTCGGACTCATGGCGCAACTGCCACTCATGCTTGTGGTGCTACCCGTGCTGCTGTCCGTTCTCAAGGTCGGCTCAGTCGCAACGACTCCACCCGAAAACCCGCCGACGATCTTGAGATGAACTCCGGCAACAACCAACCCAGCCAAGCTGCGGCA
>CAZKMR010000096.1:2700-4001 GCA_964553795.1 uncultured Bifidobacterium sp.
GCAGAGGAACTCGTGCCGGACGACGTGATTCATCTGCGGCAGGGCGGCATCGTGCCGGCGGATGTGCGGCTGGCGGACGACTCGCTGCTGCTCGATCAATCGGCGCTCACCGGAGAATCCGCCGCCGTGCAGATTCCGGCGGGTAAGCTCGCTTACGCCGGCGCGATGGTGCGCGGCGGCGAAGCGACTGGCATTGTCACCGCCACCGGAGCAAAGACTTTTTTTGGCAAGACAGCGGAGCTTGTCCGCACGGCCCACGCCGCCAACCGGCAGGAGCACGAAATTGTTCACGTTGTGCGCGACTTGTTCGTGCTCAACGCCGGACTGGTCGTGGTGGTATTCGGTTTCGCTTATGCCCAAGGTATGACGCTGGGGCACACGCTGCCGCTCGTGCTGACCATTCTGCTCGCGTCCATTCCTGTCGCGCTGCCGGCCACATTCACTTTGGCCGCCGCGCTGGGGTCGGTGGAGTTGTCCAGGTTCGGCGTGTTGGTGACGCGGCTCAACGCGCTGCACGACATCGCTTCGATGACCGTGTTGTGCAGCGACAAGACCGGCACGCTTACCCGCAATGAAGCGACGGTCAGCACGCTCCATCCGGCGCAAGGTTTCACCGAGGAACAACTGCTGCGCGCCGCCTGGCGCGCGAGCGACCCGGCGGGTCAAGACCCGGTGGACGGCGCGATGGTGCGCGCGGGGAAAGCGAAAGCGCTCATTGAGGACGGCGCGGCGCGGGTCGAATTCAAGCCGTTCGACCCTGCAACCAAGCGCGCCGAGGCCGCGTATCGCGAAGCCGACGGCGTGCGGCGCTACACGAAGGGCGCGCCTGCTGTCATCGCGCAACTCTGCGGTGTGCCGGAATCGGCGTGGCAACCGCAGGCGCAGGAGATTGCCGCGCGCGGCCAGCGCGTGCTCGGTGTGGCGGCGGGCGAGGAAGGTCAGTTGCGATTCGCGGGCTTGATTGGACTGGAGGATGCCGTGCGCGACGACTCGCGCGCGGTGGTCAAAGCCATCAGCGATGCGGGCGTGCGCGTGGTGATGGTCACGGGCGACAACGAGCTGACGGCCCGCGTCGTGGCGGAACAAGTCGGAATTTCGCCCAAGGTGTGCCCGCCCGAGGCCGTGCATGGCGACTTGAGCGGCGGCGTTCTGGAGAACAGCGTGTTCGCGGGCGTTTTTCCCGAGGACAAGTTCAAGCTCGTGCGCGGCTTTCAGCGGCAGGGCGCGGTCGTCGGGATGAGTGGCGACGGCGTGAACGACGCGCCCGCATTGCGCCAGGCCGAGGCCGGCATCGCGGTGGC
>CAZKMR010000096.1:4101-18118 GCA_964553795.1 uncultured Bifidobacterium sp.
GCATCGCAACCGAACCCGTGGCGCACGCGGCCCATCGTCGTCACGGGCGTCGTGCTTGGATTGCTCCGGTTGGTCTTCACCTTCGGCGTGTTTGCCTACGGCCATTACGCCTTGCGGCTGGACACGGCGCATTTGCAATCACTGACGTTTGCGACGGTCATCCTCGGTTCACAGGCTGGCGTCTATCTGCTCCGCGAGCGCGGACATTTCTGGGCATCGCGGCCGAGCCGCGCGATGCTGGGCAGTACCGCGCTGGGGCTGGGCGTAACCGCGTTCATTACCTTGGCGGGATTTCATGTCGCGGCCATCAACCTGTCGCTCTTCGCCGCCGTGGCGGGAATGGCGCTATTTTACTTCCTTGCGCTGGACTGGTTCAAGGTGTGGCTGTTCGCGCGCCTGCAAGTGCGATAGCGGCTGGCAGCAGTCGCAGGAGCGCCGAAGCCGTTCATCCGCGACCGTGCGATTCTCAAGTCTCGATCCAAGCCAGTTCCAACTCGTAGATGAGAGTGGCGTTCGGCGGAATGTCCCGCCCCGTGCCGCGTTCGCCATAGGCGAGTTCAGCCGGGACAAAGAGTTGCCACTTCGCGCCCAGATTCATCCGGCACAAGGCCTCGGCCCAACCGGAAATGGTCTGATTGATTTTGCACCGCGCCGGCTCGGCGTGTTGGGCTGAGTTGTCGAATTCCGTCCCGTCCACGAGTGTTCCACGGAAATTCACGATGACGACATCCGTCGCCGAAGGGACAGGTCCGACACCTTCCACCAGCACGCGGTATTGCAAACCGCTCGGCAAAGTGTGAACGCCTTCCTTGGATTGATTTTCTGAAAGGAAGGCCGTGCCCAAAGCACGATTCCTTTCTGCCGTCTGGCGGCAACGGGCACGGGTCCGGGCGATGAGTTCCTGGTGGAAACTCAGGAACAGGTCGCGGCGCTCCAAGTCGGTGAGCAGCGGTTGCGCATCGGCGAAGCCGTCGCGGAAGCCGGCGAGTAGATTTTGGGGATTAAAGTCGAACGGCAGGTCGCGCAGGCGGCGCGCGAGGTGGAGTCCGACGGCGTAGCTGATGCGTTCGCACGGCCCGGTTAGTGGACACTTGCGGATGATGCAAATGGGCACGGCCCGCTCCGGGCGGGTCACAACTTTGATAATGCGACGTTTCATAAGTCATTCTCGGTGGTTGAAGGTTTCATTTTGCGACCGGGCCGGACTTCGGCGCGGCCCGCTGTTTTCTCTAATGCCAAAGTAGGCGCGGAGTTTTGCCGCAGCCTTTCGCGCGCATTACAAACTTTCCATGTACACCGGTGAAGCGCGGGAGGAGCGGACGGACGGACACCATGTGGGGCGTAGTTTCCTTGCACACTTGTAATGTTCCGGAAAGCGCAGGGCAAACCGCGTCGTGCATGTTGCTTGCAGACACAGGCCGGCGGGGTCGGTCACGACGCGGCGGCCCGCAACAACAAACACAGCAACCTTGCACCATTATGAAAATGAAAGTCCTCACCCCGCTCGCGGCGCTCGCCCTCGGCGCAACGCTCTATGCGAGCACCACCCCTTCCACGCCCGAGGCCGCCGTGTCGGCCAAAGCCCCGGCGACTCCGGCCGCACCGCCCGTCGCCAATGACCCGTCGCCCTTCAAGAGCCAGCGCGAACGCGCCAGTTACAGCCTCGGCATGACCATCGGCGAGGACATGAAACGTCAGTCGCTCGACCTCGACGCAGACACGCTCATGGCCGGATTCAAAGACACGTTCACTGGCGGCAAGCCGTTACTCACGGACGAGCAACGGCGGGAAACAATGATGGCCTTCCAGCGCGAAGCGATGGCCAGGGCAATGGCCGAGCACAAGGCCGCCGCTGAGAAAAACAAAAAAGCGGGCGATGAATTCCTCGCCACCAACAAGTCCAAGGACGGCGTGAAAGCGCTGCCCAGTGGACTGCAATACAAGGTGCTCGCCGAGGGCAAGGGCGCGCAGCCCAAACCCGCCGACCAGGTCACGGTGAATTACCGGGGCACGCTCCTCGACGGAACGGAATTCGACAGTTCCTACAAGCGCGGCGAAGCGGCCACGTTCCCGGTTAACGAAGTCATCAAGGCATGGTCCGAGGCGCTGCCCTTGATGAAGACCGGCGCAAAGTGGCAACTCTTTGTGCCGGCTGAACTGGCCTACGGCGAACGCGGGGCGGGGCGGGACATTCCGCCGAACGCGACGCTCATCTTTGAGGTCGAATTGCTGGCCGTAAAAGCCACTTGAAGCGCCCGCCCGGACTCGCGGCACAACCACCGCGAGTCGGGTGCGACCGTGAAACCGCGCCGCCATTCAACCATTGAAAACTGCCATGAAACTGAAAACTCGAATTCTCACCGGCCTCGTCCTGTCCTCGCTCGCGCTGGTCCTCACGGCGTCGGGCTTTTCCAAACGGCTGCCCGAGGCCGGCGCGGAGGAGGCGAACATCACCCGCCTGACCACGCGCCTGCTGGAAAGCTCGCAGTTTTCCCATCAGCGGCTTGACGACGAACTGGCGGCGAAGTTCCTCGACCGCTACTTTGACACGCTCGACGGGGCGCATCTGCTTTTTCTGCAATCGGACATGGATGAGTTCGCGGCCCTGCGCCCGCAACTCGCGGAGTTGACCCGCCGCGAGGGCGACACCACTCCGGCGCACGCCATCTTCGCACGCTACCTCGAACGGCTTGACCAGCGCGTGAGCTACGTCACGAACCTGCTCCAAACCGAGAAGTTTGATTTCACCGGCCACGACCAATACGCGCTCGACCGCGAGCACGCCCCGCGTCCGCGCGACCTGGCGGCGGCGCAACAGCTCTGGCGGCAGCATCTGCGCTTCGAGTTCTTGCAGGAAAAATTGGCCGACAAGCAACCCGAGGAAATCGCTCGCTCGCTCGCCCGCCGCTACACGCGCCTGAGACAGACGATGGCGAAGTTCAACCGCGATACCGTGTTGCAGCTCTACCTTAACGCGCTCGCCCACGTCTATGATCCGCACTCGGATTATCTGGGCCGCGAGGAGATGCAAAGTTTCTCCATCGCCATGAACCTGTCGCTCTTCGGCGTCGGCGCGACGCTGCAAGGCGAGGACGGCTATTGCAAAGTCCGCGAACTGATGCCCGGCGGCCCGGCGGCGCGCAGCGGCCTGCTGCATCCCGGCGACCGCATCGTGGCGGTGGCGCAAGACGGCCAAGAACCGGTGGACGTGGTGGACCTGCCATTGCCACAGGCGGTCGAGATGATTCGCGGACCGAAAGGCTCGACCGTGCGGCTCACGCTCATTCCGGCGGGCGCGGACGATTCCACCCGCAAAACCATTTCGCTGGTGCGCGATGAAATCAAACTCGAAGACCAGCGGGCCAGGGCGCGCATTGTGGAGTTGCCCCAGGATAACGGCACGCCACGGCGCGTGGGCATGATTGACCTGCCCTCGTTCTACGCCAGCCTGGACGGCGCGAAAGGCGGGCGCGAATCCGCGACCAAGGACGTGGCCCGCCTGTTGCGCAAGCTGAACGCAGAGCACGTCCAAGGCATCATCCTCGACCTGCGGCGCAACGGCGGCGGGTCACTCGAAGAGGCCATCAGCCTGACCGGCTTGTTCGTCCGTGAAGGCCCGGTGGTGCAAACCCGCGACGCATCCGGGCGCGTGGACGTGGGCGCGGACGAAGACGGCGCGGTGGCCTACGATGGTCCGCTGATCGTGCTGACGAGTCGCTTCAGCGCCTCCGCGTCGGAAATTCTCGCGGGCGCTCTCCAGGATTATGGCCGGGCGCTGATCGTCGGAGACTCTTCGACTTTTGGCAAAGGCACGGTGCAAAGCGTCCTGCCCCTCGCGCCGCTGTTTGACCGCAACGACCTTCCTCATGCGACAGACCCCGGCGCGCTCAAAGTCACCATCCGCAAATTCTACCGGCCCGACGGCGCATCCACGCAATTGCGCGGTGTCACATCCGACATCGCGCTGCCCTCTCTCTCCGACGTGCGCGACATCGCCGAGTCCGCCATGAAGAATCCGCTGCCGTGGGACGCCGTGCTCGCCGCGCGCCACGAATCGCTGAACCGCGTCGCGCCGTATCTGGAAAAACTGCGCGCGCAATCCACGGCGCGACTCCGCACGGAACAGGACTTCGCCTGGCTGCGCGAGGACGTGGCGCAAATGAAGAAGAACCTTGAGACGAAGACGGTTTCCCTCAACGAAATCGACCGCCGAAAGGAAAAAGCGGAGACCCAGGCCCGCAATGAGGCGCGCAAGCGCGAGCGCCTTGCACACCCTGGGCCGACGCCGCCACCGACTTACGAAATCACCGTCCAGAACGCCGACCAGCCCGGCTTGCCGCCAGTCACGAGCGTCGCCCAGGCGGCGACCGCCAAGCTTGCCGCGTCCGCCGCAACCACCCCGGTCGCTGATGCCGAGGCCGCCGCGCCTGCCGATGACATCCTCCTCCGCGAAACACAGAACATCCTCGCTGACTACATCACGGCATCGGAGCATCCGATCCCCGCCGTTACCCGGCGTTGAAGCAGGAAGCACCATGAAGACGAAAACCCCGCCTGCCATCTCACAACCTCCTCGTCTGGTGCGCCGCCGATGAAGCGGATGCCGTCCAAGCCGCCGACTTCATCGGCAAGAAGCGCGTCGTGAAACGCTCATGGGGATTCAGCGCCGGCAAGCGCAACGTCAACTACTCCGAAACCGAGGAACACAAAATCAAACCGCACAAACTCCGCAATCTCCGCGACCACGAGTGCGTGCTCGTCCACTGCGAGCGCGGCTTCCGCCGCGTTACCTCGCCGCCCCTCGAATCGGACTGCACAGTTGCGAAATGGTTTTCACGATGGATACGGTTGTAGCTCAATCCGCTGAATTGACCACGGCTGAATTGTGTTCATACTTGACTACTAATGTCGCGGAACGAAGCCCAATCCAGAAACCCCGAAATCGAACCGCGTGGTTGGTGGTCGCTTGAAGTCAGCATTGAGGCCAAAGCCAATCCGAATACTAACATCGTGGATGGCTATCCGAAATTGAGCTTTTCCCCGCCACGCTTTTGCGACAACGTTTCTCCATCGCCCAAAACTAGAAGGAACAACCATGTCCACGACATTTGCCAACCTAAAACTTAAACGGATCATCGTGCATGAGGTGTTACTCGCCGCGGACCTCGACGGTGGCAAGAACCCGCAACAGAGTGAATTGTTTCTGGAGTTAGACCCCAAAGGCGAAAGCCTGTTAGCAAAACGCCTCACGGACTCGCTGGGCTCGGACAGTCACAGCATCGAATTAACCGTGGACGTTGACCGGGAGGGCTCGACGTTTGATCTGATTACCAAACTCCCGGACGCGAAAGACGTAGATTTCATTTCCATCTCCAAAGAACTGGCGCTGTTGCTTACCAAAGCGCAAAACGCCGGCACGATCAAAGCGGGAATTTGTGTTGTGCTCGCCGGCACGATGGGCAGCAACAGCAGCCCCAGCCGGTTCGTGGCGATCTTGAAAGCTGAATCCGACGCCGGATTTGTAAAGGAGATCACCAAGAAGGCGGTGCTTTTGAAATATATCAGCGATATGGTGCTCGGCGCGCAGCAGCGTCTTTACAAAATCGGTTGCTTCGTCGAAACCAAGTCCCCCGTACCGGGCAGCAATGGCGATGTCCGGTCCAAGGACGATTTTGCAGCCATTGTTTATGACCATCAAATGAGCAACACGGGCGACAATAATGCCGCCCGCTATTTTTACGGCACATTTCTGGGATGCCGCCTGGCTGACAATTCGCAACGGTTGACCAGGGTGTTTTACGAAGAAACGTCGAAGCACATTGATGAAGCCAAATTGACGACCCAAAAACGGGTGGAATTGAAAAACCATCTGGTTTCGTATTTGAAGTCGCAGGACAACGTCGTCAATCCACGCACATTCGCCGACCGGTATCTCCCGAAATCGCTTCAAGACAGTTATTTCAGCCGGTTCAAGAAAGCTGGTTTTCCCGCGCGGGATGTATCAAAGGACAATCACCAAATCCGGCGAAAATTGCAGGTGCGCCGGATGTTTTTCTCTTCCAAGGTTCGCATTTCAGCGCCCGAAGAAAATTTCAACGACGTGGTTCAAATTGTGGAAACCAAAGACGGCTGGACGACGGTTAAAATCAACGGCGAGTTGGAAGCCCAGACGTGACCGAGGCCGAATTAAAATCCGCTTACGAAGCTCAAAAGCCGTATCTTGCTGCTTGGGGCAATGCGGTGAAGGAGACGGTTTTGTCGCGTTTGCAAGGAACGCCGGGACTAACCAAACCCCTGTCTGAATTTCTGAAAATCCCAGTCGAGCCGCGAGTGAAGGCAACCGATTCGTTTCTGGCAAAAGCGCTGCGCCGTGGGAAGGACTACGAACGACCGCTAGACCAAATAACCGACAAGGTTGGCGTCCGTTTTGTCGTGTTGCTCTTATGCGAGTTGAAAATCATCGAAGATGTCATTGAAGGATGCGAGCTTTGGGAAGCCGAGAAATCGCGTGATTTTGAAACCGAGCGAACCGAGCGCCCCCACCATTTTGACTACCAGTCGGTTCATTATATTGCTCGGCCCAAGAAACCTCTGCCATGCGGCAGCGTGACTGTGCCGGCGGACATCGTTTGCGAAATCCAAGTGCGAACGCTTTTGCAGCACGCCTATGCCGAGCTTGCTCACGACACAACCTACAAGACTTCGTTTGCAGTTGACCGCGAAGTCAGCCGGCAAATTGCAAAGAGTGCTGCACTGGTGGAGGCAACGGATGAAATATTTGTTTATGTAAATGCGAAGGTGCAGGCAGCAAGCGCTGAATTGCGGCGTGTCCATGATTTGACCGCCAGCACGTATCAGACAAAAATCGGGCTAACGCCCATTCCTGATCTGCGTCTGTCCTATTCATTGCTTGACCCATACCGCGAACATTTAGCGGCCATCACCCCGGAATCGCTGGATGTTTTTCTCAAAACAAATGACTTCATCGCCGACCGTATCAAGGAACGAGCCCCATTTTCTCTTTTCTACCGGCATCCGTCCGTGCTCGGGGTTTATTTTTTAATCGCAAATCAGCCCGATGCCGTTCCAAAGAGCTGGCCCGCTGATCTAAAACATTTGGAAATGATCTACTCCGATCTTGGACTGTCAGCGGTGAACAGGCTGTGATGTTCTATCAAAGTTTCCATGCAAACAAATTCTGATCGCGTTCTGAGCAACGCGCGGTTTGCTTCGGTGCATGAGCTGCCCCTCGCCCCATTCCCCCACTCGACGACGCACTCTCCGCTGGCGCGCTCGTCACTGGCGAGCGCGCGCAGAGTGCCACAAACGCCGATTCCGTATTGAAAGGGTTGGACTGTATTTGTCCGTCTGCTTCTGGTAATTCTTTCCACCATAATCCATGAAGAGGCGCTCGTAGGCCTCTTGGATGGGGACAATGAACTACATAGACCTGCAATTGCAGTTCGAGCAATCACCGACGCTTCGGTTGCTACGGGCTGAGAATGCGCCGCTCGTCTTGGCGACCTTGTTTGCTGCCTTCAAGCACGAGCATCACGCGGTTGTCCCGGAGAGCCGGCTGCGCTCGTTGCTGGAAATTGAGATGGAGGAAATGCGCGAGGCCGATGCACCCCACGGCGAGAAGGCTGCGAAAGATTATTTGGTTGAATGGGCAGATGCTCAACACGGATACGTTCACCGTTTTCAACCAGCCGACAGTGATGAGCCGGCTTACGAACTGACGCCCGAGATCGAGCGCGTCTTTCAGTGGGTTGAGTCTCTCAAGCCGCGCCCTCACGTCGGCACTGAGTCCAAGTTCAAAAGTCTCGCCAGCACGCTCGCTGAAGTAATCGAAAACGCGACGCGTGAGCCCGACGTGCGAATCCAAAAGTTGCGCACGGAGCAAGCACGCCTCCAGGCGCAGATTGATGAGATTGAGCGAACCGGTGTTGTCCCGGTTTATTCCGCGACGCAGATCAATGAACGCTTCCAAAATCTCCTCGAAATCGCCCGCCAGTTGCTCGGAGATTTTCGGGAAGTCGAACGCCATTTCCGCGTTGTCACGGAAGATATTGTTGTTCGCCAGACTGACGCAACGGCGACGCGCGGCGGAATCGTCAGTCAGACGCTTGACGCTCAAGATCGTCTGCGCGAGTCGAGCCAGGGGCAAAGCTTCTATGCGTTCTGGGATTTCCTTCTCGCGTCAGAACGTCGCCGGGAATTCAACGGGTTGGTCGAAAAAGCCTACATGCTTGAGGAACTCTCGGAACAACTCCGCGCCGACACCATGTTGCGGGGGCTTCAACTGCATCTTCGTGTGGAAGGAGCGAAGGTTCTCGCATCCAACGAGCGGCTCGTGGCACAACTCCGGCGCATTCTCGACGTTCGTGAATCTGCCGAGCGCAAGGAGGTTGGTCGCCTGCTTCAAGAAATCAAAAGCCTCGCCCATGATTCGCGTGAAATGCCCGCACAGACTGAATTGCTGGAGATAGATGGCGCGTTGGGGCTGGCGTCACTCATGTCAAAAGGCACTTGGACGCCCCCAACCGTGGTCGAGTTCGGCGGTGATTTGCAGGTTGATGAGGGTGGCGACTACCACGACGCGTTGGAAGCTTTTCTGCGGCTTCATCCGGTGGACTTCGACAAGCTACGGGAAAACATCCGCGAGTTTCTGCAAACGCGAGTCCAAGTATCCCTCACCGAATTGCTCGCGGAGTATCCGCCGCGCAACGGCATTCTCGAAGTGCTGGCATACCTCGTCATCGCCGAGACCGACGGACCGCACGCGATCTTTGACGAATTTGATTTAATTGAACTGCCCGACACACCGCATCGCCATTTCAAAGTGCCACGGGTGATTTTTTCCAACACATGAATCCCGCACCTGCAAAAACTTATCCATCGGCGGCGGTGAAAATCCGCCTGTTGCAAGACGCCGTGTATTCCGAGGAAGCCGATTTGTGGACGGCGCTGCTGCGGTATCAACAACACATCGAGAACCACTTTCACGAGATCGGCTTGGAACTCGTCGTGCATGAACAGGACGGCTTTGCCTATTTGAAGCAAGCGGAGAGCGAAGATGGGGGCGGACTTCCCCGGCTGTTTCGGCGAGACAAGCTGACCAAAGGAGTGGCGATTGTCGGCGTCATCCTGCGGGAGCAACTGCTTCACTTCGACGAGAAGGTTCACGATGAAACCAAGCTCACGATTCGGAAGGACGACATCCTTCAGTTGGCTGCGCCATTTTTCCCGGAGACCAACGACGAGATTCGTGCGGACAAGCGCTTGGAGGCAGCCATCCACAAAGCAGAGGAACTCGGACTGCTCCGAAAGCTAATCGGGATGGAGGGGGATGAACGTTACGAAGTCCGCCGCATTGTAAAAGCTCGCTTTCCCGTCGAGACACTCAAGGAACTTCGCGACCAATTGAAAAACCATGTCAGCGCACGCGACAACCAATAATACTCCGCCGCAACCCGGATTCCGCCTGCAACGCTTGGAGGTGCGGAATTGGGGCACGTTCGACGGAAAGATTCACATTCTTGATCCGCTGGGGAAAACCGCCCTGCTGCTTGGCGAGAACGGCAGCGGCAAGTCCACTTTGGTTGACGCTTTTTTGACGCTGCTCGTGCCGCGCACGAAGCGGAATTACAATATGTCTGCCGGTTCGGCAAAAAAGCGCGAACGTGACGAGCGCACCTACGTCTTGGGCGCTTACGGCAGCGAAAGCAGTTCTGAAGAAAGTCGCGCCCAGATCAAATTCCTGCGCAAGAAACCCGGCGCACCGCCAACCATCTTGCTGGCATGTTTTCTCAACGACGCCACGGGCGAGTCCGTAAGCCTCGCGCAAATCCTGTGGGTGCAGGATGACGAAGTTCGCAAACTGTTTCTTGTTGCACGCAGCGCACGATCCATTCAAGGCGACTTCGGCGGATTGCAGGAGTCGAGGTCGTGGAAGAAGGCGTTGAAGCAGCGCGGTTTTGAAGTGGAGGAAAGTTTTCCCGACTATGCGGAGAAGGTGGTTCGTTACTTGAAGATGGAATCCACGACGACGCTCGCGTTATTCAGCCAGACTGTCGCCATCAAGGAAATCACGCACGTCAGCACGTTCATTCGCGATCACATGCTGGAGCGGCTTGATACACGGGAACTCATGGAGCGACTTGAGCAGCACTATGAAGACTTGACCAAATGCTGGGACGCAATCCAGCGCGCCCGCCGGCAACTCGAACTGCTTCAACCCGTCGCGGACAAGGCAGCGGAGATTCAGACCCATCAGACCGAACTCGATGCGGCGGCGCGCTTCAACGATGCGCTGCCCGCCTGTTTTGCGATTCGCTTGAAGGCTTTGTTGGAAACCGAAATGGGCGTGCTCGCGGATGCAATCACCTCGCTTGAAAAGGACATCACAAGGTGGACCGAAGAATTGGAAGGAATGGAGAAAGACAAGTTTTCCATCCAGCAGGCGATTGACAACGATGAAGTCGGGAAGCAACTCGCGAAGGTTCAAGAGGAGTTTGAAGCCGCCAACGCGCTGGAAAATAACCGTCGCGCGTTGTCGTCTCAATACCACGCTTCGCTCAAGGAACTCGGCATCGTCAAAGAAGTGGCCGATGAGGCGCACTTCGCAGAGTTGCACGCATGGGCACAGACGGAAGGCGAAGCGCAAACCGAAATCATCAACACATCCGCGATAGAAATGGCTGGCGCGGGTGAGGAGCTACGGCAATTGAAAATCAAAGCCGACGAAGTTGATCGCGAATTGACTTCGCTCCGCAACCGCCCGGACTTGATTCCCGAAGGCGAGCGACAGTTGCGAGAGTTGATCGCGCGAGGGGCAGGCGTTGAAGTCGCCGAGCTTCCCTTTGCTGGTGAGTTGATGGATGTCCGTGAGGAACACAGCACGCAATGGCGGGGCGCGCTGGAGCGATTGCTGCGTGGCTTTGGCCTGTCCATTCTTGTGCCGGAGCAGATTTACTCTCGGGTCAATCGTTTCATCAACGACCACAATTTGCGTCGTCGCGTGGTCTATCATCGCGTTCCGGCCCAAGTCTCACAAGTGTCGCGGGGTTCAGATCAAGGACGCGTGATTGAGAAAATGAAGCTCAAAGAGGAACACCCGCTTGCGCTTTGGGTCGAGGCGGAGCTTCGGAATCAATTCAACCATCGGTGTTGTGAAAACCTGGAGGAGTTCGAGCGCGTCAGCGGCTTCGCGATCACTCGCCAAGGTTTGATTCGCAGCGGCGGCACGCGGCATGTGAAAGATGATGGTGTTGATATTCGCGATGCCCGCTATCACATCCTTGGTTGGTCTAACCTCGACAAAATCCGTCGTCTTGAAGAATCGCTCGGCGAGTTGCAGGGAAACGCCCAAGCGCAGGCATTGCTGGTGACGCAGGCGCAAACACGCCAGCAGAAAGCAAAGAAGCGGGCGGAGCAGACTGGCAAGCTCGCAGGATTTCGGACATTCTTTGAAATTGACTGGCGTTCAGCAGCGAAACGGAAGGGCGAGCTTCAAGACCGCATGCGGAAGTTGGAGGAAAGCTCCAATCAAATCCGCCAATTGCAGGAGCAACTTAAAAAACTGAAAGGCGAGATCGCAGAGCTTGGCGGGCAAAAGACGGCGGCGATTGGGAAAAAGGGTGGATTTGAAACCAAGCGTGAAGGCTACGAGACACAATTGACTCAATGCGCGGACACGCTTCGTTCGTGCCCGGAAGCAGACCTGACGGTTTTTGATGGGCGTGTGAACGCATTGCTACAAGCGCTGCAATGCGCGGAACTGACCATCGCGGAAGCTTCAATTACGCAACACAAGGCCGCAGCAAATTTGGGAAAGGAAATGCTGGCAATACAGGGCAAACGGGACGATGTGGCGAAAACGGCAACAAAATTCATGCAGAGTTTTTTGAGCGAGTTCGCCGACATGAAGACCGACCTTTTAGCGGATGAACGGTATCTACCGGAGTTTTTGAAACTGCGAGAGAATATCAAGGCCGACGATCTTCCGCGCCACGAGGATCGTTTCCGCGAGTTGATGAGCCGGGATGTGCTTGCTCATGTGGCGTCCTTCCAAGACCGGTTGGAAACCCATTGTGAAGAAATTCGTGGCAAGGTCGGGAATTTGAACGACGCATTGCGAACCATCGCCTACTCGCCCAAGACTTATATCACCATCCGTGCAGCCTATTCAAACGACCCGGACATCCGGGATTTCCGCAATCGCCTCGCCGGTTGCCTCAAGTATGGTTTCAACGCTGATGCCGCCGCTCGCGAAAGTGCCTTTCGCCAGATCAGTGACCTGATTAACCGTATTCGAGAAAAGCCTGATTGGGCAGCGAAAGTGACGGACACGCGGACTTGGCTGACTTTCGCCGTCGAGGAGTTGCGCCGCGAGGACAACGGGCAGGAGAATTATTATAGCGACACGGGCGGAAAATCGGGCGGCCAAAAGGCAAAGCTGGCCTTCACCATTCTGGCATCAGCCATCGCCTACCAATACGGTATCGCCAAAGATTCAACGAATCCCAACTCGTTCCGCTTCGTTGTCGTGGACGAAATGTTTGCCCGCTCGGACGAAGCAAACTCCAAGTATGCGTTGCAACTGTTCGCGAAGTTTCAGTTGCAGCTTCTGATTGTGTGCCCTTTCGATGCACGCGCCCGCGTGGTCGAGCCGTTCGTTTCCAGTTATCATCTCTCGTTGAACCCAACCACTCAGGCGTCAACGGTTCGCACAATTACCGTCGAGGAGATTCACGAACGTCTCGCGAAACTCCCGCCCGCCCCTCACGCCCATGCTATCGCCTGAACAGATTCGGAAACGCGCGCTCAATGGATACGAGGGATTTCTTCGATCGTTGGCAGCCGGGGAAAATATCTTCCCACTCCCGCTGTTCGGCGGTGGATTATCGCGCGTCACGGACTACACGAATGCGCGGGATGCCATCATCGCACTCCGCGAGCATTCCAAGCAGACTAAAGAGTTTGGCTACTCGGTAGAATGGAAGGAGCAAACTTTCCGGCGATTCGGAGAGCAGCAAGTCCCCGTGACCGTCTCATTCCCCACGCGGGAGGATTACACGCGGTTTCTTGGAAAGTGCTCCGAGGTCCGTCAGTTTGAGGATGACTGCAAACTCGTGCTTGAGGCATTCCCGGAGCTTGCCGGCTGGATTGAGCGAAACCCGATTAAAGTGGTTGAGCACGCGGGCGACTGGACTGGACTACTCGCCGTGTGCGCGTATCTGCATCGGCATGGTCGTCCGAATTGCTATCTCCGCGAACTTCCCGTCGAGGTGGACACAAAATTTAGTGAACGTAAGCGTGGTGTCTTGGGCGAGATTCTTCCCATCGTCGCTCCTGGTTGCGTCGGAGATGATGTCTCGACTTTCGAGACTCGCTTCGGCTTTCGGCAAAAGCAGCCGCTGATTCGGTTTCGAGCCCTTGATCCAAGCCTTGTCGGAACAAGTAAACTGCCGTTCGCTGACTTTGCCATTCCGCTTGATGAAGCCTGCCGCATTATCACCATCGCCAAGAACGTCCTCGTCGTGGAGAACGAAACGACATTCCTCACCTTACCGCCTCTCGCCAACACGCTCGCGCTCCTTGGAGCAGGCGATGCCGTCTCCTTGTTTCGGCAGATGGATTGGCTGAAACAATTTCGCATCGTGTATTGGGGCGACATGGACACGCACGGCTTTGAGGGACTTTCTCTCCTTCGCAAGCATCATGCTCAAACCGAAAGCCTGATGATGGATGGCGAAACTTATGAACTGTTTCGACAGTTCTCAAAAAAGGCAGCGCCTTACGTTTCAAGCGTGGAACTGGTTCTCTCGGACAGGGAGCGCCAACTATTCACGACGCTCAAAGCAGACGGCAGGCTGTTGGAACAGGAACGAATTTCACTGAGCTACGCAAAGCAAAAACTACAGACCGCATTGAATCCAGAGTTGGAACAAACTGTAGTCTCGCCGTGACCAACGCGCGGTTTGCTTCGCTGCACGGGCTGCCCGTCGCCCCGTCC
>CAZKMR010000097.1:0-17824 GCA_964553795.1 uncultured Bifidobacterium sp.
AACCGTGCTCGTGACACGTGGCGGTATGCTGGTGTTGCGGCATGGGCACGCCCGCGCGAGCAGCTTTGCGCAGGTCCAATGGGGCACCATAACCGCCGAACACTTTCACCGGCGACCACTCGGGCAGCACCGGAATCGGAGTGGGCGCGTGTGGCGAAAATTCATTCGTCGCAAGAACCACTTTGCCGCCGACGATGGTCAGCACGGATTCAAGACTCTTGATCTGCTCGTCCGGAACGGAAAAATAATCATCGCTGAGCGTTGCGAGATCGGCCAGTTGGCCCACGGCAATCGCTCCTTTCTTGCCGCTCTCGGTGCTGAACCAACTGCTGCCTTGCGTATAGAGTCGCAACGCTTCCTCGCGATTCAGACAATTCCGGTCCGGGTACATCGAAACCCCGCCCACGGTCCTGCCGGTCGTGAGCCAGTAGAGCGACACCCACGGGTTGTAACTCGCCACGCGCGTCGCATCCGAGCCCGCGCCGACGGGCAGGCCGAGTTCGAGCATTTTGCGAACTGGCGGTGTGCGTTCGGCGGCCTGTTTGCCGTAGCGATCCATGAAATATTCGCCCTGATACGCCATGCGATGTTGAATGGCGATCCCGCCACCCAGGGCCTTAACCCGCTCCAGATTGCGATCGGAAATGGTTTCGCAATGATCGAAGAACCAGTTCAAGCCTTTGAACGGCACATCGCGATTCACCTCCTCGAACACGTTCAGGAAGCGCGTAATGCTTTCGTCATACGTCGCGTGCAAACGGAACGGCCACTTGTGCGCCGCCAGCAACGAGACGACTTCCTTCAACTCGCCTTCGAGCGATGGATTCAAATCGGGTCGCGGCTCCAGGAAGTCCTCGAAGTCGGCGGCGCTGAACACGAGCATCTCGCCCGCGCCGTTGCAGCGGAAGTAATCGTCGCCTTTGCCCGGACCGGTCATCTTTATCCAGCGCGCGAAGTCCTCCTTCTCCTGCTTGGGCTTTTGCGTGAAAAGATTGTAGGCGATGCGCAACGTGAGTTCGCCACGTTTGTGCAGCTCGTCAATAACCGCGTAATCCTCTGGATAATTCTGAAAGCCGCCGCCCGCGTCAATGATGCTGGTGAGCCCGAGGCGATTCAGTTCGCGCATGAAATGGCGCGTGGAATTCAACTGATGTTCCGGCGGCAGCTTCGGGCCTTTGGCGAGCGTGGCGTAAAGAATCGTGGCGTTGGGCCGCGCGATGAGCAGGCCGGTGGGATTGCCCTGCGCGTCCCGTTGGATTTCGCCGCCGGGCGGATTAGGGGTGTCCTTGGTGTAGCCCACGGTTCGCAACGCGGCTTGGTTCAACAGCGCGCGACAATACAGGTGCAAAATGAACACTGGCGTGTCCGGTGCGGCCGCGTTCAATTCCTCCAGCGTCGGCATGCGGCGTTCGGCAAATTGAAATTCGCTCCAGCCGCCCACCACGCGCACCCATTGCCCGGGCGGCGTACGTTGTGCCTGCTCCTTCAACATGCGCAAGCCATCTGCCAACGACGGCACGCCGTCCCAGCGCAGTTCGAGGTTATAATTCAGCCCGCCGCGAATGACGTGCAGGTGCGAGTCGTTCAGGCCGGGAATCACGCGGCGACCTTTGAGGTCAATCACCCTGGTATCCGGCCCGCGTTCGTAATCCTCCGGGCCCACGCCGATGATGCGCCCGGCTTTGATGGCGATGCTTTCGGCTTCGGGGTATTTCAAGTCCAGGGTGGTGATGCGGCCGTTGTGAAGAATCAGGTCTGGAACAATATTTGAACTCATGAGATTGTTTTCGTTTCTGGGGCATGCAGCCAATTGTGTAACCCCCGCGTGATGAGCGGCATTACCACCCACGTCAGGAGAATCACGACGCACGCGTTGAACACAGCATTACTTAGCACGAAGTGCCAGGACTTGAGGGCGGGCCCAAGCGTGAGATTCAGAACGGTGGCCACGGGAAACACGCCGAGAAATGTCGCGATGGCCATCTTCCCTTTCGGCAGCGGCAGCAGTGGCGAGCCTTGAGAGGTGAACCAACTCTCCAGACCACAAAGTTCCTCCGTGCGTCCTTTCCCTTCGGTCAGTTCGACCGCCAGTTGATTCCACTCCAGATATTCCGCCGAGGTGCGGAATTCAACCAGTGCCTCACGGTTCGCGAACTTGCGGATGATGCCATATTCGCGGGAACTGCTGCCCGGCGCGGGGCGCATGATGTGAACTCCCAATTGACCCGGCAGCGAAAGCGAGCGCTGCACGAACTCATGCAACGCCCGCTCGAACTCTACTTCGCAACCCGGCTTCACCGTGCGCGTGATCGAAACCGTGATGGCCGCGTCATGCTTCATGCTCAGTGTGATTTCTTCGGCACGACTTGCGCCTTCTTCGCGGATTGCGGCGCTTTGTGAACCATCGTGTAGGCGTATTCGACGCCCGCGCCATACGCGCCGCCCTGTTGCTTGATCAGCGTCATCAGGTTGTCATAGTGCTCACGTCGCGCCCAGTCGCGCTGCCATTCCAACAAAGCCGCGATGGTCGTGAGCCGAATCGCGCCGGCCTGCACCATGCGGGACAGCGCCGCTTCGTGCGCGACCTGCGACGTCGCACCGCAGCAATCTTCGACGACGTAAATGTTGTAGCCTGCGCCGATCATTTCGATGGTCGGCCAGGCCACGCAGACTTCTGTCCACAGTCCGGTGAGCAGGATGTTCTTGCGGCCCGTGGCTTCGATAGCTTTGCGGAAACCCGCATCGTCCCACGCATTCATGGAACTGCGCTCGATGACCTCCTGACCGGGGAACACATCCAAGAGTTGCGGCCAGAGATAGCCGCTGAACGACTCGGTTTCCACGCTCGAGAGAATCGTCGGCACCTTGAATTCCTTCGCCACCTTGGCGAGGAGCGTGACATTGTTCATCAGCGTGGCGCGGTCAATGTTCGACACGCCAAAAGTCATCTGCGGTTGGTGATCAATGAAGACGACCGCGCTGTCTTCAGCCGTGTAGAGTTTGTGATAGTTCGGCATAACAATTTGAGTTTCAGTTTTTGGTTTTTGGAGACAAATCCGGGTGCATCGCGCCGTTTAACCTTTCAAACGCGTGGCGATTTCCGCGACGTGTTTGCCTTGGAATTTTGCCTGCGCGAGTTCTTTGACCGAGGGTTGGCGCGAACCATCCGCCCCGGCAATCGTCGCCGCGCCCCACGGTGAACCGCCTTTCAATTCGCTGATATCGGCCAGTTCCGGACAGGCATACGGCAGGCCGACGAAAATCATGCCGTGATGAATCAACGTCGTGGCGAAACTGATAATTGTGCTTTCATTACCGCCGCCCGTGCCGGTGCTGGTGAAGATGCTGCCGGGCTTGCCGACCAGCGCGCCCTTGACCCATAAGCCGCCGGTGCGATCCAGGAAACTGCGCATCGGCGCGGCCATGTTGCCGAAGCGCGTCGGCGTGCCGAACAGGATGGCGTCGTAATCGGCAAGTTCATCCACCGTCGCGGCAGGCACAGGCGATGAACCGTGCCGCTCCGCGTCTTCGTCGAGGGTCAGTTCCGGAACGCGTTTTATAATGACTTCGGCGTCTTTGACACCGCGTGCGCCTGCCGCGATGGCTTCGGCGAGTTTGGCGACGTGACCGTAGCGCGAATAGTAGAGAACAAGGATTTTTGTCATGGGATGAGGGAGTTGATTAAACAGGAAAAATTCTTCGATTTAGCGCAGGCCGCCGGTGACGTAAAGCGATTCGCCGGTAATCCAACCGGAATCCGCCGCCGCCAGAAAGGCAACGACAGGCGCGATGTCCTCCGGTTGACCGACGCGGCCCAACGGGGTGATGGCGGCAAAAGTCTGAAAGTGCGAAACGATTCCCGCCGCGTGCGTGCCTTCGGTTTCGATCGGCCCGGGGTTCACCGAGTTCACGCGAATTTTGCGCGCGCCCAATTCTTTGGAAAACGTGCGCGTCAAAGTATCCACCGCACCTTTGGTCGCGTTGTAAACCGCCGTGTTCGGAATTCCCAGCGTGCTGACCACGGAACTGATATTGATGATGCTGCCGCCATCGGGACCGAAATACTTAAGCGCTTCCTGCGTCGCGAGAATGACCCCGAGCACGTTCAGATTGAAATGGCGGTGAAAGTCGTCCGCGGTGATTTGTCCCAGCGGTTGGCCGTGATAAATCCCGGCGTTATTCACCAGTATGTCCAGCCGCCCAAACGCCTGTTTGGTTTCGGCAAAGAGGCGCGTAATGTCGCCTTGCTCGGCTGCGTTGGCATGCACGGCAATCGCCTTGCCGCCTGCCGCAATGATCGCCGCGACCACTTTCTCGCCATCCGTCTTCGAGGACGAATAATTCACCACGACGGCCGCTCCGTCCTCGGCCAATCTTTTGGCGATGGCCGCGCCGATGCCTTTGGAAGCGCCGGTGACGACGGCAACTTTGCCGGAGAGTTTTTTGGTATTCATACGGGTAGTAATTCGGGGTTTGGGGTTGGAATTCGCACGACCTTGGCCAGCTTGGTTGTGGTCCAGTCGAGGGCGTACTGAGCGACTTCTTCCCAGCCTTTCTCGGCGATGATGTAGTGACTGCGACCGGGAAATTCTTGGTATTCCGTGAGCGCGGAACTCGCCTGGTATTTCTTGAAATTCTTTCGATTCAGCGCCGCCGGCATAATGACGTCTTTCTCTCCACCAATGAATAGCAGCGGCTGGTGCGCATTATTTTTGAAATTGATCGTGGCGAGCGAATTGGGAGTTACGTTCGCGAGCGCCGCCTGAAAGATGGCGCGACCTGAGGCGGGAATGACTTCGCGTTCGTATTCTTCGCGCGCCTCCGCCTCCGGAAGCGTATTGGCGAACACCTGCCACCACTGCTTGAACGTGAAGATGAAAGTCTTTTTGAACGTGCTCGGCTGCAGGAAAGCGGGCGTCAATGCGAGGTAAGTGGACAGCGGCAAAACCAGAATTCCCTTCGGTGGCACCGAATCAATCGCCACCCCGGCGGCGCCAAATCCTCGATCAATGAGCAACTGCGTAATTAGCCCGCCGTACGAATGCCCCATGATGATGGGCGGCTCGGGGAGGTTGCGAATGAGGTTGGCATAATGCGCGATCACCTCCGCGATGCCGATGCCATACAAGCCCGACGGATCGCGCCGCATTGCCGCAACATCTTTGGTGATGCCAGGCCAGGGCGCGACGATGACCTCGTGACCGCGCACCTCAAAATAGCTTTTGAACTTCGCCCAACTCGACGGCGTCACCCAGAGGCCGTGGATGAGCAGGATGGTTCGTTTTGTTTTCATATTTTCACCAAGCTGCCACTGCTTGACCGCACACAGTTCTAATCCGTCGTTTCATTTCCGCCCAATATCATGTTGGTCGCGTAACCATGCCTTTCAGGCATTGCCACTCACCTCGGCACTCTCAAGGCAGGGCGGCGCTGCCGCGCCACGATTTCACGCCAGACCAGCGCCAAGGCGTTGCGGCAGCAACGCCCTACCAGCCTTGAATTCACGACTTCGCAAAATTCAACAGGTCCTGGTTAAACTGATCTTTGCTCGTGTCGCCGAGGCTGTGCGAACCGCCGGGATAAATTTTGAGCACGGAGTTCTTCACGAGCTTGGCGGACAACTTCGCCGACGCATCAATGGGCACGATCTGATCGTCATCGCCGTGGACGATGAGCGTCGGCACGTCGAACTTCTTGAGGTCTTCAGTGAAATCCGTTTCCGAAAACGCCTTGATGCAATCGTAGGCGTTCTTGTGGCCGGACATCATGCCCTGCATCCACCACGACTGAATCAATCCCTGCGAAACTTTTGCGCCGGGGCGATTGAAGTTGAAGAACGGACCGCTGGCGACGTTGAGGAAGAATTGCGAGCGATCTTCGAGATACGCTTTGCGGAACCCATCGAAGACTTCGAGCGGCAAGCCGCGGGGATTGTTCACCGTCTTAAGCATAATGGGCGGCACCGCACCCATCAGCACGGCCTTGGAAACGCGTTTCGTGCCGTGGCGACCAATGAACCGCGCCACCTCGCCACCACCGGTCGAGTGCCCGACCATCATGACTTTCTTCAGGTCGAGCTTCTCGAAAAGCTCCGCCAGATCATCGGCGTACTGGTCCATGTGATTACCCTCCCAAGGTTGACTGGAACGTCCGTGTCCGCGGCGGTCGTGCGCGATGCAGCGATAGCCATTCGACGCGAGGAAGAACATCTGCGCTTCCCACGCATCCGCCGAGAGCGGCCAGCCGTGGCTGAAGGTAATCACCGGGCCGTTCTTCGGTCCCCAATCTTTGAAGTAAATTGTCGTGCCGTCCTGGGTCGTAATCGTATTCATGCGTGAAGCTCTTCGTTCAGATGTGAATCAATTGGAATCGCTGGCGGGGGCGATCCGTTAACTCCGTATTGATGCCCGCCGTGTAGAGAAGCGAGATTTCCTCCGCGAAAGGACAACCGACGGTGAGAAAAAGTTCTGAAGGCTATTCGCCTTTGATCTCTTGGAACAACCAGGCGCGCGCGAAGGCCCAGTAGTTCTTGATCGTGGAAACCGACAGACCGAGAAGTTGGGCGGCTTCTTCGTTCGTCATGCCGGCGAAGTAACGGAGTTTCACCACTTGCGCTTGGGCTGGATAATCGCGCGCGAGTTTCTCCAACGCGTCGTTCACCGCGAGCAGTTGATCATCTTCATCGGGCGCGACCAGACCACTTTCTTCCAACTCCACGCGCTGATAACCACCGCCGTGACGTTGGGTCAAGCGGCGGCGGGCGCGATCCACCAGAATCCGTCGCATGGCTTCGGCGGCGGCGGCGAAGAAATGAGTGCGACTCTGAAATTTCCGGCCTTCCGCTCCGACCAGTTTCAGCCACGCTTCATGGACGAGCGCGGTGGGCTGGAGCGTTTGTCCCGGCGCTTCCTGCGCGAGCTTGAACGCCGCGAGTCGGCGGAGTTCATCGTAAACGAGATTGAGCAGGTTTTCAGCGGCCTGGGTGTCGCCTCGCTCAATCGCCGCTAACATGACGGTGGCTTCGCTCATCGGCGCGCTGATCTTTCCTGAAACGGATTCGCGCGGCAACTCCGATGCAGCGGCGCTGCATGCGATGGGTGAAATGATAACGCCGTTGCTCATGGTCCAGGTTGTTTGCCTGGCGAACTGGCCGCGGGCTCAATCAGCGAACGGGCCTCAGTCAACAGGGCACGAGCGATGATCCAATCTCGCCAGTCGGTGCCAAGATCGCCGCTTTCGAGTTTCGGCAGCTTCGTTTCAAAGATCGCGACGCCTTTGGCCAGAGTGGCGCGGGCGGCGGTTGGTTGTTTCAGTTGTTGTTGCGCCATGGCCAATACCGCGTTGGCTTCGACGGCGACGATGGGAAACATGGATTGCGCCGGTTCACGCGCCCACTCCACCGCCGCGGAATAATTCCCCTGCCGATAGGCAGCCAGGGACTTGCAGAACTGAAAGAACGGATACGCCGCCTGCCCTTTTCCCGCCGTCACGGCATGTTCGGCCAGCGCGGCAACGCGTGACAAATCCACGCCTGCCGCCGGGTGAATCAAACAATCCTTCGCCATCCGATCCGCGACGTAGATGTCCTCAGTCGCACCGAAGCGGGCAACGATTTCACCACAGATCTTGCGATAGGCTTCCAAGTTTTCCCCCGCGACCAGCAATGGCGCGAGCGCGTGATAGTGCAGGTGTTCGGTGGGTTGAAATTCCAGAACGCGCCGGGCATCGGCGGCCGCCTCCCGCCATCGTCCGGCTCGCGCATGAAATTCCAGACGAGTGCTCAAGATTGTCGCGCTTTCGGGTCTGCTGATAAATTCCGGCGTCAGCACCTCAGCGAGCAACGTTTCCACCGCCTCGGTTTTTTGTTGCGCCACCAGCACATTCACCAAGTTCCCGACCGTGCGAATCACCGCCGGGTCGAGCGGACTCAATTGCTTCGATCGCAGTTTGTAGTTCTCGCGATAGAGCGTCTCCGCATCCGCGTACTTACCGCTCAACCGATACACATCGGCCAAGCCGTCGAGCGAGGTGGTAAAATTGGGGTGATCCTCGCCGAAAAACTTGCGTCGCAGGACAACGGCGCGCGTGAAAAAGTCTTTCGCTTCATCCATTCTTCCGAGTTCAAAAAGGGTCGCTCCCAGATTTTGATAGGTCACGCCGAGACTCAGATGTTCCTCGCCCTGATACTCAAGCTTGGCGGCGAGGACCTGCCGGAAGATCTGTTCGGCCTCGGGAAAGCGGCCTTGGGCGAAGATTACATTGCCCAGATTATTGAGCGCGTTCAGCACATCTGGATGTTCCGCAGGCAAGAGTTGTTGGCGGAGGGCATGGACGCGACGCATCATCGGCTCCGCCTCTGCCGGCCGCTTCTGATGCCAACGGATCATCGCCAGATTTTCCAGGGCGAGGATCGTGTCGAGATGCTCGTCCCCATGCAACTGGCGGCACATCGTCAACGAAGCTTGAATCTGTTGCTCAGCCTCATCCAGTTTGTGTTGTCGCAATAGCGCGATTCCGACCTGGTTCAAGGCACTCGCCACTGCGGGACTTTGCGCCGGAAACAAGGTGCGGTTCAACTCCAGCACCCGCCGGTACATCGCCTCGGCGGATTCATGAGCCGCCACATCGGAATAAACCTTTCCTAGCGTGGTTCGCAACTCCGCCTCCACGGCGGGCTGGTCGGTTAGCTCGGTGGGAATGCGCGCGGCAATGCGATCCAAAATCTCCCGCAACAACGTCGTATCCCGGCCCAACGCCACGGACGGCCCAACGCCCTCGAGCATCTCGCGGAGAAATGTGGTCACCTGCCGACTCTTGACCGATTCCGCTTCGGCAGTGCGCTGGTCCGTCTCGGCTTGCTTGCGAGCCTGTTCGGCTCCGTCATGGGCCGCGCGTTCTCGCGCCAGTAAAACCGACACCGTTCCCAATCCCACCACCAGCAACGCCCCGATGATGGCCAGGCCCGCCACCAACAATTTATTCCGCGCGACGAGTTTTTTAAGTTTGTAAGCCGGGCTGGGCGGGCGGGCGGAAATCGGTTCGTCCGCCAAATAGCGTTGCACATCCGCCGCCAATCCGTTGGCAGTGGCATAGCGTCGCGCGCGATCTTTATCCAGCGCCTTCATCACGATCCAGTCGAGATCGCCGCGCACCGCATGCACCAACTTGAACGCCTCCGCTTGCCGCTGCTGCGCCACGGTGAGCAGCGCGGCCGCCTGCATCGTGCTCAAGCGAGTGGACGGCCGAACGGGATCTGCGCTGAGAATGACGCGCCGGATTTCATCGAGGCCGGACTTGAGCAACTCACGCGCATCGAAGGGCGTCTGGCTGGTCAACAATTCGTAGAGCAGCACGCCGAGACTGTAAATGTCCGTGCGGGTGTCCACATCCACGCTCGTCAAGGCCGCTTGTTCCGGACTCATGTAGGCGGGCGTGCCGATGAGCATCTCGAACGCCGTGAACAACGTTTTGTCCGTGAGTTGTTGCCCGGTCGTGGCTTTCGCGATGCCGAAATCAATCACCTTGGGTAACGGATGTCCCTCCGCCGTCGTCGTCACCAGAATATTCGACGGTTTGATGTCGCGATGAATGATGCCCTTCTGATGCGCGTGCTGGATGGCATGACAAACCTGGACAAACAATTCCAAGCGAGCACTCGTGGACAAAGAATTCTGGTCGCAGTAATCGGTAATCTTGACGCCACGCACCAGTTCCATGACGAAGTAGGGCCGCCCCGCAGCTGTCGCCCCCGCATCCCACACCTGCGCAATGTTCGGATGCTCCATCAACGCCAGCGCCTGACGTTCCGCTTCAAAGCGGGCGATGACGGACTTCGTGTCCATGCCCGGCTTGATAATCTTCAAAGCGACGCGCCGCCGGACTGGTTCTTCCTGTTCCGCCATGAACACCGCGCCGCAGCCGCCCTCGCCAATCTGCTGAAGCAGTTTGTAGTGCCCCACGCGGTCGCCGGGCTTCTCACCCACCGGCGGCAGCTCAGGACGTGATGCCCTTGTGCGTGCGGGAGTTTGTTCCAGAAAATCCCCGGCTTGGTCATGCGCCCGCAACAAAGCCTCCACCCGTTGACGCAGTGCTTCATCAGCGCCACACGCCTTCGCCAAAAAAGCCGACCGCTCCGCTGCCGGCAACGCATGAGCAGCGGCGAAAATGGCTACGTCCGGATTAGGCTTGTCTTTCATGCCGTTTCCCGCGCCCGGTTGTTCCATCAGGCGAACCAGGCACGGTTCTCATCCAACAGTTAAGCGAGAATCCAGGGCGAAAAGGACAAAGACAAGACGAAGATAGATGCGGAATTTTACTGCACCCAAAACTTTGGCTTCGCGTTTGTGAGCGACGCACGCCGGTTTACGGATAGCGGGCGCGATAGAATTCGTGCGGCACGCCCGGCGTGATACCGTTCGTGAACCACAACGTGCCGGTCGGATTGGCCAAGTTGGTCAGCACCGACCAGTCCACCAAATTGGTCGAGGTCAGGAGTTCGATTGGGAAGCCCGGGTCGCCCGAAAGCGTCAACCGCACAGCCCCGTCAGCCAGGAGTTCGATGGCATCAAATCCCGGCGGCACCGCGGGCACGACGCTCAATGTGGCCGCCGCGCTGGTCACTGTTCCGCTGGCATTCGTCACGACGCAAGCGTAGGCGCCGGCGTGAATCGCTTGCGCGTTGAAGCGCGTGTAACTGCTGCCCGTCGCGCCGGCGATGTTCGTCCCGTTAAAACGCCATTGATACGCGAGGGCGGGCGTCCCGCCAGCCGTGACATTGAAGGTTGCGTCCGCGCCGGCAGTTGTTTCGAGCGACTCGGGTTGCGTGAGAACGTACGGCGGCACATTGGTCACGAAGTGCTCGACGCGTACGTTGTCAGCGAGACCGAAACTGAGCGCTGCATTATCCGAAATCGAGGTAAACGAATCCCAGTAACCGACAAAAATGTTGTTGCCCGCCAACGGTGCATTGGTGACCGAGGCAATCTTCAGTCCATCAATGAACCACTCGATGATATTGCCGGTTTTGCTGATGAGCACATCGCGCCAGGCGAAACCCACGGCACCCGGCGCGAGACTGCCGGTTTGTTGCGCGTGAGCGGACTGTTGTGACGCTGGCGCAGTTTGGCCACCGGGGAACGTACCGTGATAATAAGGATGACCATTGCCGCGAATGTTCGACTCCGTTCCGCCGACATAAATACCGCTATCCGCCGCCTGCAACGTCGTGCCGACAAACGCCCGCCAATCAGGCAACGTCGCGGACGTATCCGTCGCCTGCCCTTCGCCATCCGCCGCGAACCACACGCCATTTGCCGAGCCGGAACTCCATTGCACTTGGTTTCCCGTCGTGCCGACGCCCGCAGTAAAATGCTCGGTCGAACCCGTGCCGCCCGCCGGAAACGGACCATTCGCATTGATCCACATGTCAAACCGCAAGCGATAATCGCCGGTAAAACTTTGCCCGACAGGTGAAATGTTAATCGCCGCCGTCGCACCATTCACCAGGTTCGCTTCAAACTTTACCCCACGCGTCGTCCCACCCGTGGAGTTGGGCGCGGACGGAATACCATCGGCGGCGTAGTTGTAATTGAACGTGACGCGCGTGTCCGTGGAACTGCGATTCGTCACCCAGTTCGCGGCGGTGTTCACATCGAAGTTATCGCCGAACAAGGTTTGCAGCGGGGACAGCATGACTTCCACCAGCGCCGGCGTGCTATCTGCGGTGCCCCAGGCGTTGGAAACCACCACGTCATACAGGCCAGAGTGAATCGGTTGCGCATTGACGCGGGTGTAACTGAAACTCGTCGCCCCGGGAATGTCGGTGCCATTCAACCGCCATTGATACGTCAACGGTGCAGTGCCGCTGGCGCTCACGGTCAACGTCTTATTCGAGCCGAGGATCACATAGCCACCCTGCGGTTGAAGCTGTACGACGGGCGGCGCGTTAGTGGATGCCGGTTCGCTGAGGAAGTTCAAAATGTCCGTCATGTATTCGTTACGCCGCGGCGTGCTGGTGATGGTTTCAAACGGAAAGCCAAACACAACCACGCGACCACTGTTCACACCGCCATCAAATTGAACCGCCGCCGCACCACCGCCCGAATAATTCAAGGCGGCAATTGCACTGCCCACCGGCACGAGCACATCCGGCGCTTTGACCCAATAAATGCCGTTGTTGCCATTATCAAATGTGGCGCTCGCGCGACCGGCAAAAATTCCGGCGGGCGCAACGGCAGCGGTGTAACTGCCGGAATTGTCCGCGCCGTAATTCACGTGCAGTTGATTTTGCAAAAAGTTGCGGTCGGCGGTGGTGGGCCCGGAAGGACGACCGAGATCGTAGGCGATTTCCGCGCCGGAAGCGAACAACGCTCCCCCGGTGGCGAGATAGGTAGCTAGTCGAGTTTGTTCGGTGGCACTGAACGTTTCATCAGCCGTGCCTTCGTTGCCCGTCGCCCAAACCACTACGGCATAATTGGCGAGCAACACCTGATTGTTCGCGACCGCTTCGTTCTGGCACGAATCAAACGCCCAACCCGCCGCCGCGATAGCTTTGCCATGCGGGACCACGTAATCGAACGCATTGTTCCAACGCGGATAGACGCGCTCGATAATGCCACTGTTCCCGGGGCGATCCCAATTTTTGGCCACGACGTCGTGGCGCAAGTTCGCCGAGCGATCCAAACGGTCAAAAGCATTCACCACTAGCACACGCGGTGCGCCGTTGGTCAGCGCCACCCGACAGCCAACGGTTTCCGAGGGCATGGATTCGCCCCCGGCGTTGGCTGCGGTGACGCGGAAATAATATTCCACTCCTGCCGTTAGATTGGAAACGGTGTAACTGATCACATTACCTGCGGAAATTGGCTCGCCGAAACCGAGGCCATTCGTGGAACGATAGATCACATAATTCGTCGGGCTTTGACTCCCGCCACTGCTCACCGGTTGCGTCCACGCGAGTGAAACTTGCCCGCTGCTGTTCGCAATGGCCCGCAAGTTCGTGGGTGGTTCGGGCAAAAACGCCAACGGCGGCGCGCCATTCGTATCGTAGGCGTTCATGAACTTGATGACGCCGTGTAACGTCGCGCGCGCGACAGCCGCTCGCGCTTTGGGATCGCGCATCAAAGCGGCATCAATTGCGTTGTCATGAAATGCCACCTCCACAATCGTCGCGGGCATCTCGTAACCGAATGTGCTCCCGTCAATTTCGCCATAGCCGCCACTGTAAGTGTGGCCAGACTTGTTAAACCAAGGCGCTTCCAACGGCGGTGAACCAAGCGCGACCAAATCGTCGTTCACCTCGCCGCCCACGATTTCCGCAAGCTGCGCCTGGTTGGGCGTCGGATCACTCGTGATCAAAGCCACCGTGCCGCGCCCGCCACCGGCATTCGAATGAAAACTGATGTGAATGCGATCATAAATATCGCCCGCCTCGGCGCGATTCATGTGCGCGGACATTTTCGGCGGCGCGGACCAACTGTCCTGCTCATCATTGCCGGTGCCATCGTAAAGACTCGTAGATTGCCCCTGCGCCAGATTCGCCTGAATCCAATACCGCATACTTTCGTCCTCGCGCGGGTAGCCAGAAACGCCTCCACCGCGATTCACGCTGCCCATGCCATTGCCAAATCGTATGGCATCCGCGATGACCACGCCGCCCTGCGGCGTGTCGCGCAGATTGCTGACCACCACCGAACCCAGAGCCGAGTTGGCCCCCGCGTTGAAGTAATATTCGCCCAGATAAATCCAGCCGTTGCCTACCATGTGATGCGGGATGCGAATCTGCGTTTCCCCGCCGGTGTGCCGAATGCGATAGAGTTGATCGCCGCGATCCGATCCCGCCAACACCCAGCAATAGACGGGATAAAATCCCGCCACCGGAATATTCGGCGTGTACGTGGCGGTGGCGGTTTCCGTGGCACTCAAAGACGCGAAGCGATACGGCACGTCGCCCGGACTGCCCCAGAAAGTGGTTTGCGAACTGTTGCTCCAAGTGCCGGCAAACGCCACGCCGGCATCGTCGTTATCGAGAATCACCTCATTCGTTTGATGACCGAGCGGGCGCATGGACACCACCGTGGCCCCTGCGTTGAAGCAATATTGCGCGAAAAAATTCAACTGATCGAGATTGCCGTAGTCCTCATTCATATCCAGCAATTCAGGCCGCTGCAAATCCCAAGCGCTGCCGAACCACGTCCAACCGTGACCGCTGTTCATGAACACGATTTTGCCCGAGAGCACGCCCTGGCGTTGTTGCGTGGAAGAACCAAAGGCGGCGAACAAGGAGGATTCCACCAAGCCGCTCTTCGGCGGCGGCGGCACAAAACCTTCAGAGACTTCGGGCGTTTGCACAGCGGCCAATTCCTCGGCAGTCACCGGCGCAATGCGATCAGCGTGCTCATCGTGGGCCCGACTGGTGGCGCTCAGAAGAACCACGTAAGCGCCAAGCACGCCGGTGAACAAAGCATTACAGCGGAGGGAAAACATTCGGGAGAAACAACTCATGATCGGCTTGGAAAATTGCGAGTTTTACGTCGGCGCACCTTAACCCGTAAATCCAATTCCTCCAAGCGGCATTCCCCCGCCACCGCAACATAAAGATGGGGGCGCGCCGGTCTTTGCCGCGCCGCGCGACCGCACAGACGTGTGGTTGATGCAGTTCCGGGGTCTTGGGTTATCATGTTCATTCCGAAAGCGATTCACTCATGCATTTTTTTCGTATCCTGCGAATTGCCGCGGCGCTGTTGGCGTCCGCCGCACCGGTTTGCGCCCAGCCCATCATCAGCGAGTTCATGGCGCAGAACGATTCGGCGCTGCCGGATGCCGACGGCGAATACTCCGATTGGCTCGAGTTGCACAATCCCGGTCCCGCCGCCGTCAACCTGGACGGCTATTACCTCACCGATGACGCCGGAAATTTGACCAAATGGCGATTGCCGGCCGAACTACTGCCAGCGGGCGGTTACCTGGTGATTTTCGCGTCGGGAAAAAACCGGACCATCCCCGGAACGGAACTGCACACGAACTTCGCGCTCGATGCCGATGGAGAATTCCTCGCTCTGATCGCGCCCGACGGCAGCACCGTGGTGTCCGGCTTTGCGCCGCTGTTTCCCAGACAATACCGCAACATTTCCTACGGCTCTCAAACCGCCGGAGTGAACCCCACGTTACGCGCCGGCCAACCCGGTTATCTCATCGCGCGCACACCCGGCGCCGCCAACACTATCATTCCGGGCCCGCATCCACTCTACTGCGACACCTCGCTTGCCCGCCTCGAAATCACCGCTTCGCAAGCCGTCTGGAACGGATTGCAGGCTGGCTCGCCCACGAGTGTTGAAGGCGCCGTGAACATTCGTTTCCGCCACGGCGACATTGACGTGACCGTCACCAACGTCGGCATCAGCGCGCGGGGCAATACCAGCCTGAACAAATATCCGCGTTCGTTTAACATTTCGTTCAACTCGTTCGTGCCCGGCCAAAATCTGTTCGGCATCGAGAAACTGAATTTGAATTCCGAAGCCAACGATCCTTCCACCGCGCGTTCCAAACTTTGCTTCGATCTCGCGAACGCCGCCGGTCTGCCCGCGCCCTTCGCGAATCACGTCGCCACCGTCATCGTTGGCCCCGACAACCATCGCTCCGGCCCGGACGGTTATTTCTTCGATGCTGTCTTGAATAACACGCAACCCGTGGACGACGTTTTTCTGCGGCAACGCTTCGCCAATGATCGCGGCAATCTCTACAAGTGCAACTATCGCGGCCAGCCCGCCAATCTGCTGTATCTCGGCCCGACCGGAAGTTCATACACCGGGCAGGCGCGCTACGAGTTGAAACATCAAGGCAGCGGCGATGGCTCGTTCAATGATCTGGCCAGTTTCATCAACATGCTGAACAACACCCCATCCGGCAATTTCGCGACCACCATTCGGAAGCATTTTGAAGTGGACGATTTTCTCAAACGACTTGCGCTCGACGTGCTCACGGCGAACTGGGATGGCTACTGGGGCAATTACAACAATTATTATCTCTATCGCCATCCCAGCACGGGAAAGTGGCATTACATTCCGTACGACAAGGACAACACGTTCAGCATTCAGTGGATTACTCCTTCGTCGGGAAGCTGGGCTACGCAGAACATTTACAACTGGGGGCATACCACCAGCACACCGCTCGCGCATCGCATCCTGGGCGTGACGGAGTTCCGGAATCGCTACTCCTATTATCTCAACCAAATGCTGCAAACGTTTTACCAAAACGCGTCCCTCAACCCGCTCGTTTATCGCATCCGGGAGAATCAAACCGCCGCCCTGCCGTTTAATGATCTCGGCATCGCCAATGCCAAATCCGCCGATCGCGCCCGCTACAGCGGTGACTGGCCCAACTGGACCTATTCGCAATACTTCAATTCCTACGATCAAGGCCAAGCCCCATTTAACGGCAACGTGCCGAATCATCACGGCATCACGGAGATCATCACCGCGCGCCGCAACAACGCGCTCAGTCAGTTGAATCTGACGAACATTGGGCCAATCATCTCGCAGCTTCAGGTTGCTCCGGTGTTGCCGACTACAAATCAGCCCATCGTCATTGCCGCCCGCGTTGAGGACAATGTCAGCGTCAGCTCCGTGCGCGTCATTTATCAACTCAACGGCGGCACCAGCGTAACCAACACCATGACGGATAGCGGCACGGGCGCCGATGCGATGGCGGACGACAAAATTTACACCGCCCAGATCGGACCGTTCGCGACCGGGGGAACAGTGACATACTACGTGCAGGCCACCGACAACGTGAACAAATCCACCTTTGAGCCGTGGGGCGGCGCGACCGATCAAGCTTCACTCGTCATCGGTAGTCCGTTTCTCAACCTGGCCATCACCGAACTGAATTATCATCCAAACGATCCCACCGGGGGTGAATTGCTTGTCAGCTCCAATCCGGAAGATTACGAGTTCATCGAATTTCAAAACCTCGGCAGCACGATCATCAACTTGAACGGGGTGCAATTCATCGCCGGCATCACCTATACGTTTCCCACGCAATCCCTCGCCGCCGGACAGCGAATCGTGCTCGTCAAAAATGTCGCGGCGTTCACGGCGCGCTACGGTGGCGGCAGCAACATCTCCGGACCGTACGACGGCCAACTCAGCAACAGCGGCGAGGAATTGCACTTGGTGGCCCCGGACGGCGTGACCATTCATCAATTCACGTATGCCGACGCCGCGCCGTGGCCGGAACGTGCGGATGGACGCGGCTGTTCGATCGAATTGATCAACCCCGCAGGCGATTACAACGATCCCGCCCGTTGGCGCGACAGCATCAGTTTTGGTGGCTCGCCCGGCGAGGCGGGAGTGACGCAATCGCCCGGCGTAGTCATCAACGAAATTTTAACCCACACCGATCCGCCGCTTTCCGATTCGATTGAATTGCACAATCCCACCGACGAGAGCCTCAACATTGGCGGCTGGTATCTCAGCGACTCCGACACGCAACACAAAAAGTATCGCATCCCGGACGGCACTATTCTGCCGGCGGGCGGTTACATCACCTTCACCGAAGCCCAGCACTTCAACACCTCCGGCGGAATTCATTCCAACGATTTTGCCCTGAACGCCGCGCAAGGCGAAACGCTGTGGCTGTTGCAAGGCGACGCCCAAAGCAATCTCGTGGCGTTTGTGGATTACGTGAGTTTTGGCGCCGCGCGCAACGGCGAATCGTTCGGCCGCTGGCCCAACGGCGCCGGGGAATTGTATCCAATGCTGACCCGCACGTTCGGCACGACCAATTCCGGCCCGCGCGTTGGCCCGGTCATCATCAGCGAATTGAT
>CAZKMR010000098.1:0-17712 GCA_964553795.1 uncultured Bifidobacterium sp.
ATTTTGATCATCTTCGGCAACTCGTTGGTGCGCGTCCATTCGTCCACCCAATCGCGTTTCCGTTGGTCCCAGAATTCCAATTCCATCTTGTCGAAATCCTTGGAAACCACGAAGGGATAATCGCGTTCGTCCGGATGCATTTCCTTGAGCAACGGTTGTTGCCGCAAAACCAACTGGCGTTGCGAGTAGTCCGCGCCGGCCTCGACAGAAAACGTGACGCGGCGCACGTCAAAGCCATCCCACGCGGGACGACCGCTGCGCGGAAACGGCTCGGGCAGGCGCGCGGCAAAACTGAGAAAGCCGTTGTTATTGTTCTCGCCGAGGAAAGCGTAGTTGTAAGGATCAGCTTGGAACGAGAGCACACCTTCGAGCGCTTCTTTAATGGTGCGCATGGCCACGCGTTCGCGTTGCACTTTTGCCGCGGCTTCCTGCCCGATTTTGGTGGATTTCAGAATCAGCGTCCACGAGGCGTAAATCGCCGCAATCAGCAAACCGAAGATGGCCATCGCCATCATGATTTCGATCAGCGTGAACGCGCGTCGGCGGGGCGCGGCTGAGGCGAATGCGAGGCGGGGCGAGAGGGTTTTCATCGCAGCCCTCCCGCCAATCCGCTCTGGGTGTTCGGATCCCAATAGAGCGTGAACATTTCGGAGTCCACCTGGCGCGTCTTGCGGCTGAACACCTTGAAGGAAACGTTCCACAGTCCGTTGGTCATTTGCAGGTCCGGCTCGGCGTAAATCTCCGCGTAGTAATCGCGATGTAATTCGCCCAGGTCGGTGGCAATATCACTGAACTCCACACTGGTCGTGCCCTCCACGACGCGGTTGGTCTTGGACGTCCACCACGCGTGCACCATCGAGACGTGCGGTTTGCGATTATTCTGAATAACGCGCGCGCTGTTCAACAATTGCGCGGTCAAACCCAGAATCGCAAACAACGCGATGAAGAAAATGCCCATCGCAATCATCACTTCAATGAGCGAGAACGCGAGTTTGCTTCGCCAGCGCCGGCTATCGGTTCGATGCGCAGCGCGGGCGATGGGAGTCAATGTCCAGTTCGGCTTCATCGCATCGGACCTTGGGAGAGCAGGCCAGTAGTGGGTTCGAGCATCAACTTGCGGAATTCATTCTCGTCCGTCCGATACACCACGGTGAGTTCGTCGCTGGTGCCGTTGGGATAAAACCGAACACGGGTCCATTCGGAGTCCTTGTATTCGGATTGATTCACGTCGAGCATTTCCAGCGAAATGTCCTCCGGGATGATGCCAGTGACGTCCGTCCCGGGCAGCGTTTCGTAGTCGCCGCCGGAATCGCCGCCCGCCGCCGCGCCGCCACTGATGCCGAAGCGGCGTTCCAACGGATAAAACACCACGGTGACTTCTTTGCCGCTGAAGATGGCCTGGGCGCGGGCGTTGGCGCAAACGTCGCGCAAATCGCCGATGGCGCGGCGCAGGCCGGTTTTCTTCGCCAATTGATAAATATTCGGAATCGCCAGCGTGCAGATGAGCGCAATGATGCCAGCCACGATGAGGATTTCGATCAACGTGAATCCGGCGCGCCAGGTATTGGGCCGGCGGCGAGTTGCGTTTGACCTGCAGCCGGGTTTCATCGGCCACCCATTCCGCCGCTGATGTTGGAGATGAGTCGGAACATCGGCAGCAACACGCTCAACAGCAGGAAGCCGACGCCCAACGCCATGACGATGATCAGCAGCGGCTCGATCAACGTCATCATCACCCGCAACGCAATGGTCAATTCACTGTCGTACGTGTCTGCCACGTTTTTCAACGCCCCGGGCACGTCGCCGGTTTCCTCGCCGATCTTGACGAGGTCCACCATCAACTGCGGGAACACCCGGCTGGCGGCGAGCGGTTGGGCCAGGGTTTTGCCGTCCGTCACGGCATCACGTGTTTTGGAGATGGCCTCGCGGATGACATTGTTGGTCATGACCTGCTCGGTAATTTTGAGCGCCGTCAAAACCGGCACGCCGTTTTCCAACAACGTGGCGAGCGTGCGCGCAAACTGGCCGTAGTAACTCAAACTGATGACTTTGCCGACAATGGGCAGTTTGAGTTTCAACCGATCCAACTTCTGGCTGCCCTCGGCGGTGCGTCGGAAACGGTCGAACAAAACGGCCAGCACGATCAAGGCGGCGACGACCGCCAAAATCCAGTAGCTGGAAAACACTTCGCCCACCGCAATGAGAAATCGCGTCGGGGCGGGCAACTCCACGTTGAAGCCGCTGAACATCTTGGTGAACTGCGGCAACATGAAATAGATGAAGAACAGCATGAGCCCCACGCCCACGGCGCAGACGAGCAACGGATAAATCAGCGCGGATTTCAGTTTGCTTTGCACTTCCGCGTAGCGTTCGAAGTGATTGGCCATGCGGCGCAACACATCCACCAACGCGCCGGATTGTTCGCCGGCTTTGACCATGTTGATGTACAGCTCCGAGAAGATGACCGGTTGTTTGGCCATGGCATCCGATAAACTGCGGCCTTCCATGACTTCCTGCCGCAAATCCAGACTGACCTGTTTGGGGATGCCCTTGGTTTCCAAGTGGGACATGCTGTTCAACGCGACCGTCAGCGGCATGCCGGCCTGGAGCAGGTTGGCCATTTGCTGGGTGTAGGTTGCCAGCTCTTGCAACTTGGGCTTGCGTTGGCGCGTGAATTGTCCTTGTAACGACGGCGGGAGGACCGCGGTCCAACTTTTCTTTTCGCCCGCGGGTTTTCCGGGTTTGGCGGCAGCGCCGCGTGGGGCGTCCACCGCGACGGGGAACAGGCCCAATCGCTCGATCGCCATCAGTGCGGCGGCGCGATCCGTCACGTCCACGGTGCCATTCACCACTTCGCCGGAGCGACGGCGGGCTTTGTAGGAAAACTGCGGCATAAACTGTGTTCTTAAAACCGGGCGGGCCGGAAAGTTCCGGGCCGGGCCATTCGACCGCGAGTATTTCCCATCCCCGGGGAGCGTTCAAGCGCCCATTCGCCTGCGCCGCCCGGTTCAAAAAGTGAAAACGATGTGTAATTGGTCAAACGTTTCAATCGTTGCTATTGTCAAAGCGACGAGTTCGGGACCAGCCCGGACGACTGGAAGAGATAGATTATAACTATGATACTGATGTTGTTATTGTTTGGTGGAACGATGGCGTTGTCGTTGCTGGCGGCCGCCCGAGTCAAATCGGTTTACCATCGCTACAATCAAGGGGTGGTCCGTTCCGGGCTGACCGGCGGGCAGGTGGCAGCGGAAATTTTACGGCACGAAGGCATCTTCGATGTGCAGATCACGCACGCCGAAGGCATGCTGGGCGATCATTACGATCCGATTCACAAGCGGCTGGTGTTGTCGCGGGAGAATTATTTCGGTCGCACGCCGGCGGCGCTGGGGGTGGCGGCCCACGAATGCGGGCACGCCATTCAGCATGCCCGCGCGTACAAGCCGTTGCATTGGCGCATGGCGGCGGTGGGCATTACGACTTATGCGAATTCGGTCGTCATGTTTCTGCCGATCCTCGGTATCGCGACCGGTTTTATCCAGCCGTTCGTTGGCTTTGCTGTGCTGGCGGCGGCGTGGGGTGTGATCATGGCGTTCAACCTCGTGACGTTGCCGGTGGAATTCGACGCGTCGCGCCGCGCCAAGGCGGTGTTGGCGGACTTTGGCTTCATCTCGCCCGGGGATGAGGCGCTGGGCGTCAAGAAAGTGCTCGACGCGGCCGCCTGGACGTATGTGGCGGCGTTCATCACGTCGCTGGCGTATTTCCTGTATTACCTGTTGCCGTTGTTGCTGGGCGGACGGTCGCGCGAGTAAGCCGGGAATGGGCCGCAGTTTGATTGCAAGCGCGCATCTGGTTCAGGCTGGGTGCGCGTTTTTCTTTTGGCGAATGACCCGGAACGATGGATGGTAGCGCGAAGTTGAGCATGAAGAAAATCGTCGTCGCAATCATCGGTGGAACGGTCGTCCTAATCGGGTTGGCCATGACGGTCTTGCCCGGGCCGGCGATTGTGGTGATTCCGGCGGGCATTGCCATTCTGGCGACGGAATTTGTCTGGGCGCGGCGCTGGTTGAACAAAGGGAAGCGCACCGCAGGACGTTGGAAGAAAGCCCGGGCCGCGGGCCTGTCGCGCTGGGCGGCTTTCAAACAATGTCTTTCGCGACGGCCAAAGACGAGGCGGGAGAATTCAAACTGCCCCGCCGATACCCCTGCAAATCCACGGTGACATGGGCGTAGCCGATCTTCTTCAGGGCTTCGGTCACCCGCGCCGAGACTTCGGCGGCGAGTAATTTGGGCAACTCTGCGGGACCCACTTCGATGCGCGCCAGTGCTTGCGCACCGTTCAATTCGTGATGCCGGACGCGCACGTCGTAAAACCCGAGGTCGCGCAAAACATACTCGCCTTCCTCGATCATGTGGAGTTTCTCCGGCGTCACGGCTTCACCGTAGGGAATGCGGGAACTCAGGCAGGCCATCTGCGGTTTGTCGGCCGTGGGTAAGCCAAGTTGCGCGGAAAGCTCGCGAATCTCCGCCTTGGTCAAGCCCGCTTCTTTGAGCGGAGCGCGTACTTGAAATTCCGCCGCGGCCTTGGCGCCGGGCCGAAAATCGCCCACGTCGCTGGCGTTTTCGCCGTAACAAATCACCGCAAATTTTTCCGCGCGCGCCAGCGGCGTGAGTTCCTCGAACAATTCGTGTTTGCAGAAATAACAGCGGTTGGTCGGGTTGGCGAGGTAGTCGGGGTTGTTGAACTCGGCGGTCTTGATGACGCGCACGGGAAAGCCGAATTGGGTTCCGAGTTCGAGCGCATCCGTCAGTTCCCGGCGCGGCAGGCTGGGCGAATCGGCGATGGCCGCGAGCGCGCGTCCCCCGAGTGTATCGTGCGCCACCTTGGCGAGAAAAACCGAGTCCACGCCGCCGGAATAGGCGACCAAACACGAGCCGTAGGACCGCAGTGTCGCACGAAGTTGTTCCAATTTTTCCATGAGCACCACTCAAGTTGGCAGTGGCGGGGGGATTTGTCGAGTCGCCCGGCTTGGCGACAGGAGTTGGCTTGGCCAATGCGGGCGCAACCACTATTCTGCCTCGCGCAATATGGCACTGAAGCAATCAAGTCCGACGCCGCACGAATTGGGTTACGCCATGCCGGCGGAATGGGAAAAGCACGCCGCCACCTGGATTGGCTGGCCGCATAACGCGTCGGATTGGCCCGGCAAAATCGAAGTCATTCGTTGGGTCTATGGCGAAATGGTCCGCAAAATTTCCCAGGGCGAAGACGTCCGCATCATCGTGCGTCACCAAACCGAGGCGAAGTTCGCCGCGAGTTATTTGCGGCGCGCGCATTGCGATCTGAAACGCGTGCGTTTCGTGGTGCATCCGACGGATCGCGGTTGGACGCGGGACAGCGGGCCGATTCATGTGGTGCGACGCAAGGGCGGCAAACGCGAGAAGGCCATTGTGCACTTTCATTTCAACGGCTGGGCCAAATACGACAACTGGAAACGCGACACGCGCGTGCCCGAGACCGCGGCAAAATTTCTCAAGCGACCGCTGTTCGATGCGCGGTGGCAGGGGCGCCCATTCGTGATGGAAGGCGGCGGCATGGAATTGAACGGGCGCGGCACGCTCATCACCACGGAGGAATGTTATCAGCATCCGACGATTCAAGTGCGCAACCCGGGCATGACCAAGGCCGACTATGCCGACACGTTCAAAAAGTATCTCGGCGTGACGAATCTGTTGTGGTTGAGCCGGGGGCCGGTGGGCGACGATACGCACGGGCACATTGACGACATCTGCCGTTTCACGGATCGCAAAACGCTCGTGCTCATCAAGGAGACGAACAAACGCGATGTGAACTACCGGCCGCTCGCGGAAAACTGGGAACGCGTGCAGGACTTTCGGCTTGAAGACGGCTCGAAGCCCGAAGTCGTGCCGCTGCCGATGCCCGCTCCGTTGATGTTCGATGGCGTTCGGCTGCCGGCGAGTTATGCGAACTTTTACATCAACAATGCCTACGTCATCGTGCCGACGTTCAATGACCCCAACGATCGCGTGGCGCTGGGCATTCTCGGTGAGCTATTCAAAGATCGGCTTGTGGTGGGTATTCACGCCGTGGATTTGGTCTGGGGCTTTGGTTCGCTACACTGTTTGACCCAGCAAGAACCGGCGTAGGTCGGACAATTGGCTGGTTGCGACGGCGCGAATTCAGTGTCATTTTCCGGCAACGAAATCCGCCCATGAGCGAGTTCAAATTTGCGTGCCCGGTTTGTGGTCAGCACATTACATGTGACTCCGGCAGCAGCGGCACGCAGATGAATTGTCCCACTTGCTTCCGAAAACTTGTCGTTCCCCAGGCACTCGGCCCCCAGTCCCAAAACTTCGTTTTGACAGCCTCGGAAGTTTCTTCGCGCCCCGTTCCCTTGCCGGGCGACCATCGGGCAGGCGGCGCGCCGCCGCCGCATTCGAACAAATCACCAGCGATTCTCATCCTGACGCTTGGCCTGCTTCTTGGTGTCGTTGGCGCGGGCGTGTGGATGTTTCGCGACCGGTTGATTCCTGCGAAACCAAAGCCGTCCGAAATCTCCCCGGGCGCTGCTTCCAATCACTTGGCAACTGTCAAATTGTTGCCGCCCTCGACCAATTGGACTTTGAAATTGGCGGACGCGAAGATTCCCAACGCACCCGCCAGCGGCATGATTAGGGGGCGCAGTTTCGCGCTGGAACGGGCGGTGATTCACGGCGGACGGTTGGATTTGCGCCAAGGGCCGAAATGGCCGCCGGACGTGGGATTATCAATTCATCTCTTCGCCGATCGCTCGGAAGATTTGGCGGGTAAAACGGTGGTGTTGGACGCCACGCGCACCAACGCGCCGCGCGTGATCTTGCGTTGGAAGGATGAGGGCGAGAATCCGGTCACGAAAGATTTTCGCCAGGGATACGCGGCGCGTGTGGAGTTCGGTGGCGTGACCAACAACCGCCTTACCGGGAAAATATTCCTCGCTGCTCCTGATGACGCGAAAAGCTACGTCGCCGGGACGTTCAGCGCCGAAATCCGGAAACCGAACCCGCCCAAGAAGTAGTCGTTCCCCAATGCCGTCGCTTCTGGCTGCCACATGCTCAGCATTCGACTCTATGAATATGTGATGAGGACGCGCGGGACGAACGTGGACGTCGCGTTCTCACTCCGATAAGCTGCCGCCAGGTTCGTGTTCATCGCATGTCGCTGCTCGAAGTTCAAAATCTCAAAGTGCATTTTCCCGTGAAACGCGGCGCGTTTCGGCGGGTGCGCGATTTCGTCAAAGCGGTGGACGGCGTCAGCTTCAGCATCGCGCCGGGCGAGACGCTCGGGCTGGTCGGGGAGAGCGGTTGCGGTAAAACGACCCTGGGGCGCGCTATCGTGCGATTACTCGAGCCGACGGCGGGAAATATTTTGTTCGCCGACAAGAATCTCGCCCAACTGAGCGGGGCGGAACTACGGATGCATCGCCGGCAATTGCAGATGATTTTCCAAGACCCGTACGGATCATTGAATCCACGGCTGACCGTGGCGGATCTCATCGGGGAAGCCCTCGACCTGCACGGGTTGGCCGACAGCAAACCCGCCCGCGTGGCCCGCGTCGCGGAATTGTTGCGCTCCGTTGGACTGGACGCGGCGTATGCGGAGCGTTACCCGCACGAGTTCAGCGGCGGACAGCGACAACGTATCGGGATTGCGCGGGCGTTGGCCGTTGAACCGAAGCTCATCGTGTGCGACGAACCGGTGAGCGCGTTGGATGTTTCGGTCCAGGCGCAGATCATCAATCTGCTTCAGGATTTGCAACAACAACACGGCATTGCCTACCTGTTCATTGCACACGATCTCGCCGTCGTGGAGCACATCAGCAATCGCGTGATGGTAATGTACCTCGGCAAAGTGGTGGAATTGGCCGAGGCGAAGGATGTCATCCGTGCCCCGAAGCATCCGTACACGCAGGCTTTGATTTCCGCCGTCCCGGAAGTGGATCCCGATTCCAAACGGCAACGCATTCTTCTGCCCGGCGATGTGCCGTCGCCGATTCATCTGCCGGCCGGTTGCCATTTTCATCCGCGCTGTCCGGTGGCGGAGCAGCCGCGCTGCGAATCGGTCGTGCCGGAGTTCCGACGCGTGACCGGCGCGCACTGCGCCGCGTGTCATCTCGCGACATGAATGTGTGGCTGCTCAATTCCCCGGGATAGTGAAATCGTGTTCTCCTTCGAGCTTCTTGTCGGTGACGATGAAGAGCCGATAAGTGACCCCGGGCGTGAGTGGTTCGGGACGGACGCCTCTCGCTTCAGGTCGCATGCCGCGGATGGTGCTGCCGTAATTGAAGCTCGAGAGTGCCACGGAATTGGAATCGGAAACGAGCCGCCACACGGGCACGGCGAATTTGTTGGTTTCAAATTTTGCCGCCTCCACCACGCGCACGCTGCGCAATTGATAGTAGCCGTTCAAGGTGAAGCTCACCGGAACGCCAAGATCATTGCGTGCGTTGGGTCGCTTGATTTGCAGCCACGGACTGAGCCGGTGCGAAATTTGAATAGTCTCGCGCCGGAAGTAGTCTCTGTTGAGGTAGAGGCTGAAGCCCGCCAGTCCGAGGGTCAGAAGCGTGATGGTGATAAATTTCGTTTTCGACATGCCCAATGCGTTGACGTGAGTGGTAAAATGATTATTCGGATTCGATCACGGGAGAAATGAAATCGAGACTATGACAGTTCTAAACCTGCATAAACATGTCGCCCCGGAGAGTCAGCGGGCGAAAATTGCGTTCACCTTAATCGAGTTATTAGTGGTCATTGCCATCATCGCGATTCTCGCGAGCATGTTGTTGCCGGCGCTCGGCCGCGCGAAGGAAGCGGCGCGCCGCATCACTTGCGCGAACAATCTCAAGCAGCTTTCCCTGGCATCCAAGCTGTATGCGAGCGATGCCAACGATTTGTTGCCGCCGCGCACCAACGAATGGCGCTGGCCGGCGGCGTTGCAGGAAAATTATCGGGATTTGAAGATTCTTGTTTGCGCCACGGACGCCACGCGCGGGGTGCCGCCGACCCAGGAAGGATCCATTGCGCTGGCCGATAAGTCGCCCCGCAGTTATGTCATCAACGGCTGGAACGATTATTTCTGGCGGCAAACCGGAAATCCTGATCCCGCCAGCTACATCGGCATGAGCATCAGGGAAAGCGCCGTCAAGAAACCATCGGACACGATTGTGTTCGGAGAAAAGAAGAACGTGCCCGTGCCAACGCCGGAAGGCCGGCTCTCCAAACACTACTACATGGATCTGTTGGAAGGGCTGGGCAATGACCTCGATCAAGTGGAGCGGGGTTGCCATTCGACCGAACGGCCCGGAACCGTCAGCTCCAGCGGCGGTTCGAATTACGCTTTCGTGGACGGTAGTGCCCGTTACCTGAAATTCGGGAAGGACGTTCGCCCGGAAAACATCTGGGCCATTGACGATCTGGATCGGCAGGTGACCTTCGCGCAACAACCGTAGGCCGCGAAGGTATCTCGCAACTCTTCCGCACTGCTAAACGGCCACGGGCGCTTTGATGGCGGGATGCGGGTCGTAGCCGACCAATTCTATGTCTTCAAACTTGAAGTCGTGAATGTTTTTCACGGCGGGGTTCAATTTGATTTGCGGCAGCGGTCGTGGTTCGCGCGTGAGTTGGAGTTTCGCCTGTTCGACGTGGTTCGAGTAAAGGTGTAGGTCGCCGAACGTGTGGACGAAATCGCCTGGTTTCAAATCGCAAACCTGCGCAACCATCAACGTCAGTAGCGCGTAGCTGGCGATATTGAAGGGCACGCCGAGAAAAATATCCGCGCTGCGTTGGTAAAGCTGACAACTGAGTTCGCCTTCGCTGACGTAAAATTGGAACAGCGAATGACACGGCGGCAGCGCCATGGTGTGAATCTCGCCGGGATTCCACGCGCTGACGAGGAGGCGGCGGCTGTCCGGGTTCTTCTTAATCTGCGCGATGACCTCGTCAATCTGATTGATGCTGCGGCCATCGGCGGTACGCCAATCGCACCATTGCGCGCCATAGACGCGGCCCAGATCGCCGTTTTCATCGGCCCACTCGTCCCAGATGCTCACGCCATTTTCCTTGAGATACTTGATGTTGGTATCGCCTTTGAGAAACCACAGCAGCTCGTGGATGATGGATTTGGTGTGAACTTTCTTCGTCGTGACGAGCGGAAAACCTTCAGCGAGCGGATACCGCGCCTGCGCGCCGAACAGGGAATACGTGCCCGTGCCCGTGCGGTCGGCCTTGAATTTGCCATGCTCCAAAACGTGGCGGAGCAGATCGAGATACTGAATCATCGCGCCGGGGATTAAACCACGAAACCGTGGCTTGTCACGCCGAAGCTTGGGGAACAGGCCTCAAGTGGCGGAAACTTCGTTCGTGGAGGACGAAGCAGCGGGAGGATTGGCCGTGGGCAACTCGACGCGGCGCCGGTCGGATTTGGGTTTGGCGGCGGGCGGCTCAACGGGCTGACGCGCCGGAACTTTGATTAACTTCAATTCCTTCGCGAGTTCGTCGAGGAAGACGACGAGTTGACTCTGGGTTTTGCGTTTTTGTAACGACAATCCATAGGCGGCCAGGGGCAACGTCAGGCCGACGCTGACCAACACCCACAGCCAGCCGCCCAAGACGCCGACCACGATGGCTTCCAACGCCAGCAGCAGCCAGAGGATCGCCATGGCTTGCGGCGACCAGCGACCGCGCAAGCGGCAGCGGAGCATTTGACGCCCACGCGGATGATCTTCGGCCGCGGTGGTGAGTTGCACGTTGACCCAGCGGTTGCCAAAGACCTCGATGTCAAATTCACTCCACCCGATGTCGGAGCGATTGGGCCACGCGCGCCGGTCGAGTTCGTGCAAAATTTTCGCCACGAAATCCACGCGCTCAATTCGTTGTTCGGCCCAATAACTGACTTCATGCAAGGAATCGCCGTTTTCGCGCATCGACACGGAATCCAGCGAATCGCGCTCGGGTTCGGCGGAAACCCGCAGGGCGAGCCGGCTTTGATGCCGTTCCCACCCGCGCACGATGGGTTGCAAAAAGAACAACAGCATCACCAAGGGCCGCGACCACCAATGCCGATTCTGGCGCGACAAATTCGCCTGCACTCCGGCAGTTATGCAGACGCCCAACGGGATGGCCAGACTCGTCAATGCCAGGGGCAACAAAACCGGCAAGACGACTGTCAACACCCACAACGGCAGCGAAATCAGAATGTGATATTCCAGCGTGGTGAGGAGCATCAGCGTGGTGGCGGGTGCGGAGGCATACAGCGTTTGAAACGGCGCGCTGCCAAACACGCCGCGATAGATGATGGGGCGTTGCAGCATCAAACCGTAACGGGACGCGCTGTAGATGCGCCCCCGCCAGATGCTGCTGCCGAAGGCGTTGAAATATTCCGGATGTTTGCGCACTAGCAACGCTTCGGCTTCGCCGTACCCGCGTTGTTGGCGGAGGTAGGCGCCGACGGTGGAGCGCCGATAATGCCACACGAACGCCGCCGCGCTGAACCCGATCTTGAGTCCCGCCTGTTGCAAGCGCCAACAAATGTCCACGTCGTCTCCGGCTTTGCGGAAGATGGCATCAAATCCGCCCACCGCGACGAGCGCGCTCTTCCGGAAGGCCATGTTGCAGCCTGGAATATGTTCGGCTTCCCGGTCCGTCAACATCACGTGCGCCGGTCCGCCGGGCGACACCATCACCGCTGCGGCCGTGGCCGAATCATCCGCTGGCAACAAATTGTGCCCGCCCACGCCGGCGAATTCGCCCGTGATCAAATCGGCGACGAGATAATACAACCAGTCTTCGTCCGCACGACAATCGGCGTCCGTGAAGGCCACGATTTCGCCTTCCGCTGCGGCAATGCCGCTGTTCCGAGCGACCGAGAGGCCGAGATTCTTGTGATGCCGAAAATACCGGACGTTGGGGAACTGCTGCACCAGTTGCGGCGTTGCGTCCGTTGAGCCGTCATCCACCAGAATGACTTCGTAATCGGCATAATTCAGATTGCGCAACGATTCCAGGCAGGCCTTGAGCGTGTTCGCGCCGTTGTAACTCGCGACGACAACCGAAACCTTTGGTTTGCGCGCCAGCGGAAATTTGGGCGCCAGCCCAAACGCTTTTTGCACCGCGAAGAACGATTCCTTGCGTTCTCGCGTGCGGGTGGTGAGGCCCATTTGCCAATCCGTGATTTGCTCGCCGCCGCGATACCAGTCGTCGGTGAAACTGAAAACCACCGCCCCGGCCAGACCGCCGCGAAACGCCAGTTCGATTTGCCAACCGAGCATTTCGCATTTGGCGGTTTCGCCTTCGCGTTGCGAATCAATGCCAAATTCTCCAAGCAACAACGGTTTGGCGTCGGCCAGCATTTGCAACCGCGCGAGGTAGCTTTTGAACGCCGTGGGTTCGTGCAGATAGACGTTGAAGCAAATGAAATCGAGCGTTTGCGGATGCAGAAATTCCGTGGAGGGGAAATTGGAATAGGTGCACAGGCACTCGGGATCGATGCGCTTGGCTTCGGCGACCAGTTCATCAATGAACTCGGCGATCTTGCTCGCGCCGCTCCAGCGCACAACGTCAGCGGGGATTTCGTTCGCCACGCTGTAGGCGAACACCGCTTGGTGATGCGCGCAGGAAAGCACCGCGTGACAAACCGCCTGGCGCGCTTCCGCGCGACGCACCGCGTCGTCCAGAAACACCAGATGCTTGTTCCACGGAATATCAATCAGCAGCAACAAATCCTTTTCGGCGGCGAGATCCAGAAACCAGCGCGGGGGCAGGTGATAAATGCGCAGCAGATTCGCGCCGAGTTCCTTGATCAGCGCAAAATCCGCCGCGGTCTGTTCGAGCGAGGCAAACGGTTGACCGTCTTTGCCCGGAGCGAATGGACCATAAGAAACGCCCTTGAGATATAACTTCTCTGCGCCGCGACGAAAAAATTTCCCGTCCACAGTGACGCGCGGACGTTTGGCAAACAAATCGGCCATGTGTTTCAGACGTTGCTCGTTCTTGATTTAATCACGCGAATTCCGGTAACAAAACCAGCGGGGCGGGGCAAGCCTCCGCGCCCTCAAGATTTGGCAATTCGCGCCACATACGCGCCATCGACGCGGTCCGCAAACGGCAGCAATGGCCGCTCGGTCTGCAAGGCGCAATCCGGGTTCGCCGCGAGGAACTGTTTTACTAATTCCGCATTTTCCTCCGGCTCAAGACTGCATGTGCTGTAAACCAGCGTGCCACCCGGTTTCAGGCGCGCGGCGGCGTCTTGCAGGAGTTCCAACTGCATGGCCTGCAACCGCGTGATTTCACCCGGCTGAAGGCGCCAGCGCAAATCCACGCGCCGGCGCAACACGCCCGTGTTGGAGCACGGCGCGTCCACCAGCACGCGATCAAATACTGGCCGCGCCGAGCCGGGAATCGCGGTAATTTCCACATTCGTGACGCCGAGGCGCTGACAATTCTCCTGCACCAGTTTGAGCCGCTCGGGAGAAATATCGTGGGCGACGACCCGGCCTTGATTGTTCATCAGTTGCGCGATGAGTGTCGTTTTGCCGCCCGGCGCGGCGCACAGGTCGAGCACGGATTCTCCTGGCTGCGGATCAAGTTCACGTACGGCCAGCAGCGTGCTTGGGTCCTGAATGTAAAACCAACCTTTGCGAAAACTTTCCAACGTGGTGAGCGGCGGATGCGCTTTCAGTTCGAAGACGAGGTTCGCGCTGATCCAATCTCGCGTCACAAAATCGTATTCCACATTTTCGGCACGCCATTGTTCCAATAATTTGCCGGCCTCGGTCCGCAAAGTGTTGACGCGAGCGAACGTGGGCGGCGGGGTGTTGTTGTGGGCCAGCAATTCGCGCGTGCGCTCAAGGCCAAATTGCTTTTCCCAGCGCGTCACGAGCCAGTCGGGATGCGAGTAACCGAGCGCGGGCTGGGTGGTTTTGAGTTCGCCCAACATCCGGCGCGTTTCGTCGGCCTCACGCAGATAGCCGCGCAACACGGCATTGATGAAACCGGCTTGCGCGCCGTAACCGCCGCGTTTGGCCTGCTCCACGGTCTCGTGCACGGCGGCGTGATCGGGAATTCGCTCAAGCCAGAAAATTTGGTACAGACCGAGGCGCAGCAAATCCTGCAAGCCGGCTTTTTGTTTGCGACCTTGCGTTTTCCGATCGATGAGCCAGTCGAGCGTCGCCTGCCAGCGCACCACGCCGAAGACGAGTTCGTGTGCGAGCCCGCGGTCGGCGGGCGAGAGGCGCGCGGGTGTCACGGCGCGTTCGAGCAAATTTTCGGTGTAATCGTCGCTGACATGTCGTTTTCCGAGCACGCGGGCCGCAATTTCTCTTGGATTTTGACCGTTCACTTCGTTTAATGGTGGCAAGCTGAGAGTGGTGACGCGAGGAAGAACCAATTTTTATGAGAGAAGAATTTGAAAAGCTGGCGGCGGCCGGAAAAATCGAAGGACGTCAGGTGGACGCCTTGGTTCAATTGACAGACAGCGGTTTTTGTTCGCATCGCAGTTGGGGCTTCGGCCGAATCAAAACCGTGGATACGGTTTTTGCGCGCTTCACCATTGATTTCGCCGGCAAGCCCGGTCACACGATGGATCTCTCCTTTGCGGCGGATTCGCTCAAGCCCATTCCCAAAGACCACATTCTGGCGCGCAAATTTGTGGATTTGGAGGGATTGCAGAAAATCGCGGCGTTGCATCATCTCGACCTCATCAAAATCGTGCTCAACAGTTACGAAGGCAAAGCGACGCTGGACCAGATTCAGCAGGTGCTCGTGCCGGATGTGATTCGCGACGATTGGAAGAAATGGTGGGAAACCGCGAAGCAGGAGATGAAAAAGGACGGCCACTTCGTCGTCCCGACCAAAAAATCCGAGCCCATCGTTTATCAGGCGCAGGAAACGTCGTTGCAGGATCGGTTGCTGGCGGATTTCCGCGCGGCGAAGGGTTTGAAGGCGAAACTGACAATTGCGGCGGAATTGGTGAAGAACGCCGCCGACTTGACCGACAAAGAAGCGGCGGCGAAAGAAGTCGTGGCCGCGCTCAACGCCGACATTCCATCGCATGCGCGCACGCAAACCGCGGTGGCGCTGGAAGCCATCTTTGCCCGGGACGACGTCGCGGCGATGGCCAAGTTGCCGCCGGCCCCGGAGGAATTGACCGCCACTCAGTTGTGGCAGCAGGAGGGCGTGAAGTTCGGTTCAGTGATGGAGGATATCCCCGCAGCCAAACATCGCCGCACACTGGAGTCGTTCAAGGAAGCTGAACCCGAACAGTGGAGCGAAACGTTGCGCGTGGCATTGAATATGGTGCCCGCCAAATTGTGCAAGGAGTTCGCCAGCATTCTCGCGCACAGCGGCAAGTTGGATGAACTCAAGGAAACGCTCGCGCGCCTCGTCAGCCAGCACGCGGCCAGCAGCGAATTGTTGCTCTGGCTCGGCAAAGAGCGCGGCGACGATACGTTTGCGGATATTCTCGGACCGGAAGTGTTTCGCGCCATGCTCACGGCGATGGAACGCGATCAGTTCAATGAGAAACGCTCGAACCGATTGCGCGACTTCATGCTCGCGGATCAGGAGTTGGTCGCCGATCTCACCGGCTCCGCGGACATCGAAGTGGTGAAAGACCTCACGCGTGCATTGCAGTTCTCGCCGGTGTTCGAAGACATGGACAAGCGTTCCTTGCTGGCGCGCATCGTGAAGCGTCATCCGAGCGTGCAATCGCTCATCACGGGCGATCAAAGCAGCAAACAGGATTCTGCCATCTACGTTTCCTGGGACAGTCTGGAACGGCGCAAAACGGAATACACCGAGTTGGTGCAGAAGAAAATTCCCGCGAACTCAAAGGAAATCGCAGTTGCGCGCAGTTATGGGGACTTGCGCGAAAACCATGAATACAAGGCCGCGAAGGAAATGCAGAAAGTGCTGATGCGCCGGAAAGAGGAATTGGAAGCGTTGCTCAATCGCGCCCGCGGCACAGACTTCAGTAATCCGCGTACGGACGTCGTCAGTATCGGCACCGTGGTGCATGCGACGGATTTGAATGCGCAGAAACCGGAAGTGTTCACGGTGCTGGGCGCGTGGGATTTTGATGCGGAGAAAGGCATCATCAGCTACCTGACGCCCATCGGCCAGGCGCTGCTGAACCGCCGGGTCGGCGAAGAAGTGGAAGCCGAAGTGGACGGCGCGAAACATCGCCATCGCATCGAAAAGATCGAAGCCTACGTGCCGCCGCCACCGACCGAGGCCGCCAGCGAGCCAACTGCTCCTGCGGAAACAACACCGCCTTCCGGGCCGGCTGCTTAAGCGGAGCAATTCATTTCACACGAGGCGCATTCGGCAACGAATGCGCCTTGTGTTTTTAGAGCCGCTAGGCAGGCCGGAAATCATCTTGGACTGCGCCGGCAAAGCGAAGCGGCGACGGCGCTTTCGAGCGAACGAAATTCATCGTAAGTGAAGTGGGCCTCGGTTCGTGCTAAAAGCGGCGTGGCGCTGCGCTTCCCACCGCAAGTCCAAGACGCATTCGGAATTGCGATGCGTTGGTAGGGCGCGCCACTCCGGGCGCGCCGGGGCCGACAGAAAAAGCCATCCACCTAACAAGCAACCTGCATTACTTCTACCCCTCCATATCCAGCCATTTCAATCAAAGCCTTGTCTCCGGTGAGGATGCCAGCGTTCATGAAGAGGGCGTTCTGCAAAATCATGGTGTCCCCAAAGACGTTGATTTTGCCCTCTTGAAATTCTTTCCGAATTTTCCCAAAGTTGGCTGCAAGCAAGACGGCATAGCATCGTCGCGCAACTTCCGCAGCCAGCCCGTAATGGTAATGACATCTTGGAGAATATTGCATGATGTAAGCTGCCAATTGCCGAATGATTGCAATATTGTCCAATTTGGTTTCGCCCAATTCGGCAATATCATTTACTCGAAGAATTTTCAGAATCTCCTGCTTCTCAAAAGCGATATGTGAAAGGCGAGTTTTCCGCCACTGTTGGTATTTCTCCGTTTTATCCTTTATGGCATTCCGACTCTCCGCAGACAGAATGTCATTCATCACCTCGTCCAAAAGGTGAAGGTGGATTTCAAACCCGTTATTATCCGGATATGGCACCATCAAAACGATGTTTTTCGCCGCGAACATCTTTTCCTTGAAGAAGTGTTCTATTGTTTCTTCTTCGTCCAAAACAGTGCGTCCAACAACAAAAATAGTGTCCCTGTTCTCTGGCATCATTGAGATTTTTGCCCACGGTGGATTTCTGTCCACGACAACACATTTGCTGTTGCGAATTCGCGCCTCCAAATCGTCTTTCGGATACAAAAATTCACGCACCTGCAAACGCTCATCCAAGCGCATAATGACACTTGGATGGTTTTCAAATCGTTCTTCCTGCGTCATCACGGACTGATTCATTGCAGCCTAATTGTGTGCCCACAAGGAGAAGTTGATAACTTGTTCCCGCCGCAGTCCAAGGCTGCTTCCTACTTCTCCCGCTTCTTCGCCAGTTCCTTCTTCAGCTTATCCAACGGCAGTGTGTTGATGACATCCGCCTTTGTGAGCCAGGCTTTGCGCGCCACGCCGACGCCGAGACGCAGATAGCCGGCGTCGCCATTGCGATGGGCGTCGGGATTGATGACGCATTTCACGCCTTTGCTGCGCGCGTAAAACCATTTGCGCC
>CAZKMR010000099.1:0-10069 GCA_964553795.1 uncultured Bifidobacterium sp.
AGTAGGCGGCTTGCGCGCCTTTGATGTTCTTCTTGCCCATCCACGGCATCATGGAACGCAGTTTCGCGCCGGTCTTTTCGATCGGGTGTTGCTCGCCCTTCTTGAGCAGCGCGTTGTATTTCTTGTAACCGCCTTTGTATTCCTTGACCCAGTCTTTGGCAAACTTGCCAGTCTGAATGTCCTTCAGCGCGGCCTTCATCCGCTTCTTGACGCTCGCGTCAATAATCTTCGGACCAACCAACACGTCGCCCCACTTGGCCGTTTCGGAAATCGAAAAGCGCATGCCGCTGATGCCGGATTCGTTCATCAAATCCACGATCAACTTCAGCTCGTGCAAGCATTCGAAATACGCCATCTCAGGCGAATAACCCGCTTCGACCAGCGTTTCAAATCCGGCCTGCACCAGCGCGCTCGCGCCACCGCACAACACCGTTTGTTCGCCGAACAAATCGGTTTCGGTCTCTTCCTTGAAGTTGGTTTCGATCACGCCGGCGCGCGCGCCGCCGATGCCTTTCGCCCAGGCGAGCGCGATCTTTTTCGCGTCTTTGCCGGGGTTTTGATAAATCGCGATCAACGTCGGCACGCCTTTGCCTTCGACATATTGGCGGCGCACGGTGTGGCCCGGGCCCTTCGGCGCGACCATGATGACGTTCACGTTTTTCGGCGGAACGATGGTCTTGAAATGAATTGAGAAACCGTGGCTGAACACGAGTGTTTTGCCTTTGGTGAGATTCGGCTTGATGTCCTTCTCGTAACAGGCGGGCTGCTTGGTATCAGGCAGCGCGACCATGATGACATCGGCGCGCTTCACCGCTTCGGCGGTGCTGACGACTTCAAAACCTTTTTCCTTCGCGACCGGAATCGACTTGCTGCCTTCGTACAGGCCGATGATGACCTTGAGGCCGCTCTCTTTGAGATTCAGCGCGTGGGCGTGGCCCTGCGAGCCGAAGCCAAGCACGGCGAGGGTTTTCTTTTTCAACACGCCGAGATCGGCGTCTTTTTCGGTATAGACTTTAGCCATAAAAACGAGTTGAGAGTTCTGGGTTGAGAGTTGAGCTGGGGCTGAAACTATTTCCGCGGCATCGCGGCTTTGCCGGTGCGGGTCAGTTCTTCAATGCCGAAATTATCCATCAGTCCGATGAACTTCTCGACCTTGCTTTCGTTGCCGGTGATTTCGATGGTCAACGTCTTGGGCTGCACATCAACGATCTTGGCGCGAAAGATGTCGGTGATCTGCATCACTTCAGCGCGCGCTTTGGAATCCACGGAAACCTTCACGAGCACGAGTTCACGATCCACGTATTCGCCTTCGCGAAAATCCTGCACCTTGAGCACGTCCGGCAATTTTTTGAGCTGTTTGACGATCTGCTCCAACGTGGCTTCATCGCCGTGCGTCACGATGGTCATGCGGGAGGCCGTCGCATCGTTCGTGGGAGCGACATTGAGCGAATCAATGTTGTAACCGCGTCCGCTGAACAAGCCTGCCACGCGCGTCAGCACGCCGAACTTGTTCTCGACCAAAATGGAGATGGTATGTCGCATAAAGCCCTGTTTGCAGGGACGCGGAGGGTAGCCAGCGTGTAAATGCCGGTCAATCTGCAAAAATCAGCCGGACCGGTTGTCACGGACAGCGCGACTCACACAGTGTAGCGTCAGGCATCCTGCCTGACGTAGCGGGCGGCATCTTGCCGCCCGAATTTGGCGCGGAGAACACAGGGGATGTTAAAGCACACTCGTGAATGCTCATTGAAAACGAGCATTCCTTCCGCCGGGCTGGAAGCCCGGCTCTACGGCAGGCAAGGATGCCCGCCGCTACACAATCACTGCGGCGCGGGATTGCCAGCCGGCTGCTCGACATCCAGATCAATCAGAATATCGCGCGGTTCCGCGCCCTTGCTTGGACCGACGATGCCGCGATTTTCCAGTTCATCCATGATCCGCGCGGCGCGACCGTAGCCCAGCCGTAAGCGGCGTTGCAGCAACGACACGCTCGCCTTCTGCTCGCTCCGAATGACCTCGATGCATTGCTGGATGATTTCTTCGTCCTCATCAATTCCGCTTTCCTCAAAGCTCGGCGTCGGCTTGGAAAGCTGTTGATGAATTTCCATCTCGTAACTCGGCTTGGCCTGCTTCGCGATGAAGTCCACGACGCTCTGAATCTCGTGATCCGTCACCAACGCGCCTTGCGCGCGAATCAACTTCGCCGAACCCGGCGGCAAATAAAGCATGTCGCCCTTGCCGAGCAATTTGTCCGCGCCCATCGCATCAAGAATCGTGCGCGAGTCCACCTTGGCCGCGACCTGGAACGCGATACGCGCCGGAATGTTCGCCTTGATGACGCCGGTGATGACGTCCACCGACGGACGTTGCGTGGCGACGATGCAATGAATGCCCGCCGCGCGCGCCATTTGCGTGATGCGCGCAATGGCCATTTCTACGTCCGCCGGCGCGACCAACATCAAGTCCGCCAATTCATCAATGATGACGACGATGTAGGAAAGTTTCTCCGGAATGACGATGTCTTCCTCGCGCGGCACGACGATTTGCTCGTCCACTTCCACCGCAAAACCTTCCGCACCCGGCTCGACTTTTTCCTTCTTGGCCATGAGCGGCAACTCCGGCTCGCGGTCAGGCAACGGCTTGTTTTTCGGTCGCGCGTTGAACGTCGCAATGTTCCGCACCCCGACGCGCGCAAAAATTTGATAGCGCTTCTCCATCTCGTTCACGACCCAGCGCAACGCGAGAATCACCTTCTTCGGATCGGTCACAACCGGCACGACGAGATGCGGCAACACGTTGTACTGCTGCAATTCGACGACCTTCGGATCAATCATCACGAAGCGCAATTGATCCGGCGTGAAGCGATACAGCAACGACGCGATGATGGAGTTGATGCACACGGATTTGCCTGAGCCCGTGCTGCCGGCGATGAGGCAGTGCGGCATTTCCGCGAGATCGGCAATGATCGGATGGCCGTAAACGTCTTTGCCCAGCGCAATCGGAATTTTCGCTTTCGTATGCCGCCATTCATCCGACTCGAACAAATCGCGCATGATGACTTTCGTCTTCACCGAATTCGGCACTTCGACACCGACGGAACTCTTGCCCGGCACCGGCGCGAGAATGTTGATACGTTCCGCTTTGAGCGCGGCCGCGATGTTGTTTGAGAGCGCCGCGATTTTTTCCAACTTCACGCCCGGCGCGGGATGTAATTCGTAGCGCGTGATCGTCGGCCCTTTGGTGATGTCGCCGAGTTCCACCGGAATGCCGAACTGCGCGAGCGTTTGCTGCATCAAGCGCGCGTTGGCGAGCAATTCCTCCTTGGACTCCGTCGGCCTCACGGTGAGATCAGGCAATTGCAGGAAATCCAGCGACGGCAATTGATAATTGCCAATCATCGGTGTGGCAGCGACGCGGATGGGCTTCTTCGGCTTGGCTTTCGGGCGTGGCGCGGGCAAGCCAGTGATGTTGACCTCCGGTTCGGGTTTGGGTTCAGCCGGTTTTTCTTCCCCGTTTGCAGCGACAACTTCTTCCGGCTTTTCTTCCGAAGACTTGTCCTCCGCTTTGGCAGCAGCTTCGGATTTACGACCTAAGATATCGTCCGTCGTAGCCGCGGCTTTGACTTCGCTGGCGGAAATCACTTCACCCTCGTCAGCGGGTTCAATTTCCTTCACTGGCTCGGCGGCGGCTTTCTTCCCGCGCCCTTTCGATTGCGGAACACTGAGATCACGCACCATGGGTTCGGGTACCGGGCGCAAATCCTGTCCCAACCCCGGAATCGCCGCGCTGCTGGTGCCAGTCACGGTTTTGGCAACTTCAGCTTCCAAATCGCGTTTCTTTTTCTCGAGGTCGCGCGCTTTTCGTTCCAGCGCGGCTTCGGCGGAATTGGCGCCGGCCTTGGCCAACGGCATCGACTGCCCGTCCAGCCATTTTTGCAACCATTCCCCGAGCCGGAAGTTGGTCAGGAACAAAACCCCAAACAGAGCAATCGTGCTGTAAAGAATGACAGCGCCAATCTTCCCCGCCATCCAAAACAAGTATTCAAACGTGAGGAATCCCAGCCAGCCGCCCGCGCTGTGCGTGCCCAGACTTTCATAAACTTTTCCCGTCATACCGGAATCGTGCATGATGTGCAGCAAACCCGTCAGGGACACCAACAACATCGCCGCCCAGAACAGACTCCACCTCGAGCGCTCGCGCAGGTAACCGAGAAAGTTGAACAAATAGCCCAGGCCAAAAGCGACAAAGAGCACCGGCACGAAATACGCCGTGACTCCGAAGAGCAAAAAGAACAGCCACGCGAAATGCGCCCCGGCCCAGCCGATCCAATTATGCAGCGGTTTGTTGGGGGGATTGACGAGCGCGCTGATGTCGCCCCGGTCAAACGAGAGTTGAGCAAAAAGCAATAACACCGCCGCGACCAAGAGGCCTACGCCGATAAAATCCGCCCAACCATGATGCGATTCCGCTGAATCCTTCCGCGCCATGAGCCGAGACTATCAGCCCCAGAAGCGGAGTTCAAAGTTGAAAACACGGCGCGAGCGCTGGAACACAAAATGCATCGCAGGACTATTGGCGCGATTCATAGTTTCTTTACGCGCACCGGCTTCCAGCGGTTATGCACCCAGAACCAGTTGGCCGGATCGCGGCGAATGGCCACTTCAAAGGCGCGATTCACATCCGTCATGATGTCTTCGGTCCGCCGAGGTTGATCGTTTTCGCGAGTCGGGATTTCGTCGCCCGCTTCAATCACCCATTGCGCCAGCCCGACGCGGTAACAAATCGCCGTGTGCAACGGACAACGATATCGCAGCGCAAATACCGCGGGAGCGGCGTTGGTGGAACATTCGTGCCCGAAAAACGGCAGGCGCACGCCGCCGACGGAGGAATGTTGATCCGCCAACAAGCCCAGCATTAAGCCCGTATCGGCCATCGCCGCTTTCAATGCCGCCGCATCGGTGCGTCGTTCGAAAAAGCGGCACCCGGATTTCTCGCGCAATTCCTGCATCAAACGGTTCAGTGAAGGTTGCCGCAGCGCGCGATAGGTCGTGGCGCAGTGGAAAATAGGGACGTATTGCCCGAACCGCGCGTACAGTTCGAAGTTGCCGAAGTGACCGATGGCAATGATGCGACTTTGCGGACCGGAGGCTGTACCGTGCGGCATCACCTTCTCGGCGCCGACAAATTTGAAGTACGGCTTCAACTCCTCCGGACTCATGGCCGCCGTCTTGATGGCGGACAAATAATTCTCCCCGAGCCGCCGGAAATTCTCCTTCGCAATGGCGCGGATCTCGTCGGCCGGTTTGTCCGGAAAACACATGGCCAGATTGCGAAGCGCCACGCGCCGATGCCGACCGTCGAGAAAATAAGCCACCGTGCCGCCGATTCGACCAATGCGCGCCACGCCGCGCAACGGCAACGCCTGCAAAAACGTCACCACGGCGCGCGCAAACCAGTAAAGCAGCGACTCCATGTTTAGCGAAAACAGATTTTGCGGACGCAGTCGCGAAAGCCTTCTGCGCCGCTGACGATGTTGATTTCCACCCGCATGAACAGAATCGGCAAGTCGCGCCGGTCCAGCTTGGGAAACCGCACCGCGTCTTTTTGCGTCGTCACGATAACTTCAGCCTGGCGTTTTTTGCCGCGATTGATGGCGTTCAACACCTCCTGCTGGGTGAAGCGATGGTGATCGGCGAAGCGTTTGGAATACACCAGTTCCGCGCCGAGTTTCACCAGGCTTTGCTCAAAACTTTCCGGCTGCGCGATGCCGCTCAGCGACGCAACTTTCCTGGCTTTGATGAAATCCAACGCGATGCGTTCGCCGGTGAACACGTCCTCCAGATACATCGGGCTATGAATGCATTCGATGATCGGCGCGTGCGGATTCAATGACATGATGCGCCGGCGCAACTCCGCCGTGTTGCCGTCGCTCTTAGTGATGAAGATCGTGTTGGCGCGCGCGAGGTGCGACGCCGGTTCACGCAAGGTGCCGCGCGGCAGGAGATGTTCGTTGCCGAACGGTTGTTGCCGATCAATCAACACCACGTCGTGCCGGCGGCCGCGTAAATCCCAGTACTGATAGCCATCATCCAGCAACAAGGTGTCGCAGCCAAATTTCTCAATCGCATAGCGTCCGCTTTTCACGCGGTCCTTGTCCACGAGCACCACGACGTCTTTGAGATTCGACGCGAGCATGTGCGGCTCGTCTCCGGCCATCTCGGAATCGAGCAGCAGCGATTTGCCGTCGGACACAATCCGAGGCGGTGTCGATTCCCGGCGAAACAGCAGCCGGTCCAACAACGATTTGTGCAGAGGCGGCGGTTTGGAGCGATAGCCGCGCGAGAGAATGGCCACCGTGCGTCCGGCATCCTGAAGTTCGCGGGCAAATTTTTCCACCACCGGCGTTTTGCCCGTGCCGCCGACGGTTAAGTTCCCGATCGCAATGACCTGCACGCCGAGCGTGGTGTCGCGCAGAATGCGTGCGTTATAGAGGAAGCGACGGAATTTGACGGCGACCGCAAACAACTTGGACCCCAAAAAAAGCAGGCCGCGCACGATGGCGGCGCGTTTGCCCTTTCGCTCTTCGAAAATGACTTCGAGCACGAAAGTTTCAACGGCTTCAGCCCAGGCGCGGAACGTTTCTCGCATGTGCGCGCCATGTTGCCAAGGGGTGGGAAACAGAGCAAGATTGCGCCCATTCGCTCCGACGGAATTGGGTTTGCTCGATGCGGTTCGGTCTGCTCAAATGGGCAACGCTATGAAAAAGATTCTCATTCGCGGCGGCATCGTCGTAGTCGTCCTGCTCATCGCCGCCGTTGTCACCATCGGTTTGTCGCTTGATACCGCCATCAAGAAGGGCGTCGAAACCGTCGGGCCCAAAATCGCGAAGGTGGACGTGAAATTGGATTCGGCAAATCTCTCGCTGTTTTCCGGCTCGGGCACGCTCAAGGGCTTGATGGTCGGCAATCCCGAAGGCTACAAAACTCCGGAGGCCATCAGCGTCGGCGAGGCCAGCGTCGCAGTCGCCCCGGGTTCATTGCTCTCCGACAAAATCGTCGTTAAATCCATCCGGATTCAAGCGCCGCAAGTCACGTTTGAGTTCGGGCCTGGCGGCAACAACCTGCAACGCATCCAGGAAAATCTTCAGGCTTCAACCGGCGGTGGCGAAGCTAAACCCGCGGAAGAACCTCCCGCCGAATCCAAGCCCGGCAAGAAATTGCAGGTGGACGAAATCATCGTCACCGGCGGCAAAGTCACTTTGGGCGCCGCCATGTTGGGCGGAAAAGTCATTGAAGCGCCTCTGCCGGAAATCCGGTTGAACAATCTTGGGCAAGGCCCCGAAGGCATCACCGGGCGCGAGTTGGGCCGCGTGATTCTCTCCCAAATCAATCAGGAGGCGCTAAAAACGTACACGGACAAACTCGCGCAGGCGGGTGCAGAAGCCTTGCAGAACCTCACTACGACCGCCACGAACGTCGTGAACAAAGCCGCCACTGACGCGCTGAACAAAGCGACCAAAGGCCTCGGCGAATTGCTCACCCCCAAGAAGCCGGAAGAGCCGAAAAAGTAACTCCCCGCGACACGCCACAACAACTTGTCTCTTGCCTCAAACGCGTTGCGCCGAAACAATTCGCGCGCATGAACCGTATTGAGGCACGTTTCGCGCAACTCAAGCGCGCCGGCAAAAAGGCATTCGTCGTTTATATCGGCGCGGGTGATCCGCATCTGGAAGCCACGCGTCAACTCGCGTTGGAATTTGATCAGGCCGGCGTGGACATTTTGGAACTCGGCGTTCCGTTCAGCGATCCGCTGGCCGATGGTTTGGTCAATCAACTCGCCGCGCAACGCGGCCTCGAATCCGGCACGACCCCACCCAAATTGCTCGAAACTGTCGCCGCCATTCGCAAGCAATCGCAGATTCCCATCGTCCTCTACATCTACTTCAACTTGATTCACAAAGTCGGGATGGAGAATTTTATCCGAACAGCCGCCAACGCCGGCGTGGATGGTTTGCTCGTGCTCGATTTGCCGCCCGAGGAAAGCGACAATTACGAAGCCATGATGGGAAAACATGGCTTGCATCAGATTTACCTCGTCGCCCCCACCACGCCGGACGACCGCATGGCGAAAATCGTCAAACGCGGCGCCGGTTTCATTTACTACATCTCCCGCGAAGGCGTGACCGGAATGCAGGCCCAGATTGCGTCGAACCTTGCGGCGCAAGTGGCGAAGATTCGCGCCCACACGCCTCTGCCGATCGTGGTGGGCTTCGGCATCTCCAATCCCGATCAAGCCAAAGCCGTCGCGAAAGAAGCTGATGGCTGCGTCGTCGGCAGCGCGGTGGTCAATCAAATCGCCGAACACGGCAAATCTCTGGAATTGGTGGAGCAGCTTGGCAGCTACGTGAAAGCGATGGCTGATGCGGTAAAATCGCTATAGAAACGCGCCGCGACGGAGCAAACTCCCACTGGCCGAACCGTCTGGTTCGGGAGTGCAATTCGGGCTCAACCACATTTACGTCATCAAAAAACATTACGTATTATTGCGGCGGGTTTTTGACAAATTTTTTCTCGACGGTTTTTCCTCATCGTAGGACGATTACGGGCAATCAGCCCGACGAAATTCGTACCCAACAATTGTCTTATGAAACATACTCTGTCCCTCACCACCGGAACGTGTCTGGCTCTGCTGGGCGCGTGCCTGATCGCGAACCAAGCCGCTGGCCAGTCAGTCACTTTCGATTTTGAAGATGGCACGGACCAAGGCTTCGGCACTGGTTTCGGCAATGATGCTTCCGCGTCATTTTCAGTGGTGAACATCGGCGGCAGTTTTCGGATGGGAGTCCCGCTCGGCGGATTCCAAGTGGCCGGACGCGAGGGTGCCAGCGGCGCTTTTCTCGACGCCATGAATGCGGCAGCCGCCAATCCTTCGGGCTATCTCTTCAAATACGACTGGTACGTGGACACTTCACTTTCACTAGGCAACTACGGCAATTTTCTGCAAATCGGCACTTACTTCAATTCTGGCAGCGGCGCGTATTCCCAGGATTTCCCGGCCACCGGCAAAGATATCGAGTTGGATGGCGTGCAACTCGCCAGTGGCAATGTATTTTCCGGCACGGTCAGCGAGACGTTCACCCAGAAATATGGTAGTCCGCTCAATCCCGACCACCTCGCTCAAGGCTTCCAGCGCATTGGCCTCATCCTGAATGGCGACGGGGCGTCAACGATCGTTTACTTTGACAATATCAGCATCACTCCCGTCCCCGAACCATCCTCCTTGGCGCTGATCGGTTTGGCCGCGTCGGGTCTGTGGATGATGCGCAAACGCAAATCCTGACCGACACCGGCGATCCAGTGGCAATTTCCACCCCGGCCTAACGCCGGGGTTTTTCCTTGCCCGCCTCGGATGCGAAACAGTTTTGCCTTTCGCGCCCGCCCTGTGTTCAATCAACGCGAATGAAAGCATCAGGAAACCCCAAAGATCGTTTCGTGATCATTATGGCGGGTGGACGCGGCGAGCGTTTCTGGCCGGTGAGCCGCGAAACGACGCCGAAGCAACTCATCAAATTGTTTGGCGACAAATCGTTTTTGCAGGAAGCCGTCGCGCGCGTCCTGCCACTCGTGCCGCTCAAGAATATTTTCATCATCACGAACGCCGCCCAGGCCGCCGAAGTGCGGAAGCAATTGCCCAAGTTACCCAAGGAAAACATCGTCGGCGAACCGATTGGTCGCGACACCTGCGCCGCCGTCACACTCGGCGCGGCGTTGGTGGGCGCTCGCTCGACCACGGGCGTTATGGCTGTATTGCCCGCCGACCATGTCATTCCGGAAGAGAAAAAGTTTCAACAAGTGTTGAGCGACGCCTTCGATGTTGCAGCGAAAGGTCAGGCCATTGTCACCATCGGCATCAAGCCGACCGAACCCGCGACTGGTTACGGCTACATTCATACCGGAAACGAATTGCCCACGCCCGCCGGCGGCAAGAAAACCAAAACCACTTTTTTCAAAGCCGAACAATTCGTCGAGAAACCCAATTTCGAGAAGGCGCTGGAATACGTGAACAGCGG
>CAZKMR010000099.1:10169-11294 GCA_964553795.1 uncultured Bifidobacterium sp.
CGTGGCCGATTTTATCCACGTGGACGCGGCGCGAAATATCATTTACGACGCCCGCACCAAGGCGCATCGCACGCCCATTGCCGTCGTCGGTCTCCGCGATTCCATCCTCGTGCAAACCGACGACGCCGTCCTGCTCGCCCACAAATCGCAGGCCCAAAAAATCAAGGAACTGGTCAAGAAACTAGCGGCTGATAAGAAACTTCAAAAACTGGTTTAACTTTAGACGTCCTGAAGTTTCCCGTGCAGATAACTCTCGTATGCACTGAGATCGAGTAGGCCATGGCCAGAGAGGTTGAACAGTAAAACCTTGTTGCGCCCAGATTCGCGACACTTAAGCGCTTCGTTGATTACCGCAGCGATAGCGTGGGCAGATTCGGGCGCGGGCACTAATCCCTCGGTACGGGCAAACAGCGTGGCGGCTTCGAAAACTTTGGTTTGGTGATACGCCTCCGCCTCCATTAAACCCAGCTTCATTGCGTGACTTACCATCGGAGCCATGCCGTGATAGCGTAGTCCGCCCGCGTGAATGGACGGCGGCATAAATTGATGTCCCAGCGTGTGCATCATCATGAGCGGCGTGGTTTCTGCCGTGTCGCCGAAGTCGTAGCGCAGTTCACCCTTGGTCAATGTCGGACAGGCCGATGGTTCAACCCCCACAATGCGATACTTTCTCTTGTCCTTCAGCTTGCGGCGAATGAATGGAAACGCGAGCCCGGCAAAATTACTGCCGCCACCACAGCAACCGAAAATGACATCCGGCGCCTCGCCCGCCATTTCCATCTGCTTGATCGTTTCCTCGCCGATGACGGTTTGATGCAGGCACACGTGATTCAACACGCTGCCGAGCGAATATTTTGTATTCGGATGTTTCAGCGTGTCCTCGATCGCTTCACTGATTGCGATGCCCAGGCTGCCGGGACAATGCGGATCTGCCGCGCGCAACTTGCGACCAAACTCCGTCTCTTGGCTCGGGCTCGAATGGACGGTCGCGCCCCACGTGTGCATCAACATGCGGCGATACGGTTTGCCGTCGTAACTCACCTTGACCATGTAAACGTTGCATTCCAATCCGAACAGACTGGTGGCAAAAGCAAGTGAAGCGCCCCATTGTCCCGCGCCGGTTTC
>CAZKMR010000099.1:11394-17695 GCA_964553795.1 uncultured Bifidobacterium sp.
GCGTTGAGGTTATACCACGCGGCGGGAATGTCCTCTTGCGTCAGGGCGAAATTCGTCGTACGGCTCATAGAATGTGTGGCACGACACATTCTCAACCTCACCTCTCGCCCGGGCTAACCCGGATCTGCCAAAAACTCAGCAGAAGTTGTCTCGGATCGCCCTACCGCAACTCCGCCTGCAACTGCGCCTTCAACGCGTCCACGACTTTCGCGTGGGCGGCATTCACATCTGCGTCGGTCAACGTCTTGTCTGCGCCGCGATAAGTGAACGCATACGCGAGGCTCTTCTGCCCTTCTGGCACGTTCTTGCCACGGAATATATCGAATAATTCGACTGCCTCCAGATTCGGTGCTTTGGCTTGCTTCACGGTTTGCAACACAGCCTCGTGCGTCACCGCTTCCGGTACGAGCATTGCCACGTCGCGGCGACTCGACGGAAACTGCGGTAGCGCCTTGAAAGCCTTGGCCGGATTCCGCCGCGCGATGAGTTGATCGAGGTTCAACTCTGCGAGCAACACCGCATCGCGCAAATCGTATTTCTTTGCCAGGACCGGCGAAACCAATCCGAATTCGCCCAGCGGCAATTTACCGCCCAGCGTAATCGTCGCGGATTCAAGGAACAGGTCGGTTGCGGCCGCACGTCGCGCAAACACGACGCCGCGCACGCCAAACTGTTCCAGCAGTTCTTCCACGAGTCCTTTGAGATCGGACACATCGAACTTCGCATCGCGCTCCTCTCCGCTCCAAAAATTCGCCGCGCGTTGACCGGTCAAGGCGATGGCCACCCGGCGCTCTTCCTTCGGCGCACCCTTTGCACCAACGAAGACTCGTCCGATCTCAAACAACGCCACGTCGTAATTCTTGCGCGTGACATTGTGCCGCAGCGAATGCATCAAACCCGGCAACAGACTTGGTCGCAGAACATCCATGTCCGCGCTGAGCGGATTCGCCAGCGCGACGATCTCCTCGCTCGCCGTGCGACACTCGGCCTTCGACACCAACGTCTGCCCTTGCGCTTCATTCAAGCCGAGACCGGCAAGAATGCGCCGCACCTCGCTGATTTGATCATAAACAGCATCGAACACATTCGTGCCAATCGCGCCACGCGGCGGGGTGGCCGGCGTTTTGGCGAGCCCGTGCAACCGCTCCACTTCCTCAATCAAATCCGTCTCACGCTTCAAATCCACGCGCCAACTCGGAACGGTGAACGAAGCGGTCTCGCTGGATTGCTCTGCCGCAACGAGTCCCAGCTTGCTCAACAACGCGACTTGCTCCGTCGGTGGAATTGTGATGCCAAGCAACGCGTCCGTTTTGGCAAATCGCAGCGAAACCGTTTTCGGCTGCGCCGGTTTCGGATAAGCGTCCACGACGCCTTCAGCCAGTTGGCCACCGGCCGTTTCCAAAATCAATTGAGCCGCACGTTGGCTCGCCCAATCGCAGATGTTCACATCCGCGCCCCGCTCAAAGCGATAACTCGATTCGCTGCGCAAGCCGAGTTGCTTGCTCGTGCGCCGAATGTTGGTCGGCGTGAAGTATGCGCTTTCGATCAACACATCCACGGTTTGCTCGTTGATTTCGGTATTCGCGCCGCCCATCACCCCTGCGAGGGCGATGCCTTTCTGCTCATCGGCGATGAGAAGCATCTCGTTCGTCAGCGCGCGTTCCTGATTATCGAGCGTCTTGAACTTTTCCCCGGCCGCCGCGCGCCGCACGACGATGGTCGGTTTGCCATCTGCGCTCTTGGCGATGAGATGATAATCAAACGCGTGCAACGGCTGACCGATTTCGAGCATCACATAATTCGTCACATCCACCACGTTGCTGATGCTGCGAATGCCGACCTTCTCCAGCGTGCTGCGCAACCAGTCCGGGCTCGGTCCAACTTTCACGCCTTTGATCACCCGCGCCGTGTAACGCGGACAAAACTCCGCATCCTCGATGCGAACGTTGACGAGATTTGCGGTCTTCTCCCCTGACACCTGACCCTTGACCGCTGGCACTTTCAGCGGATTGCCGGTAATCGCCGCAATCTCCCGCGCGATTCCGATAATGCTATTGAGATCCGGACGGTTCGGGGTGACTTCGAGATCGAATACCACGTCGCCACCGGTGCGCCCGAGATACTCCGCAAACGGTTTTCCTACTGGCGCATCCTTCGGCAACAGCAGCAAACCATCCACGTCATCCGGCAAACCCAATTCCTGCGGCGAACACATCATGCCCTGACTCGTGATGCCGAAAACCTTTCGCTCCTTGATAACGAACGGTTCTTTCTCGCCCGCCTTCAGGGGCAGCGCGAAGTTCGGCAAAATCAACGGCACTTTGTCGCCCGGATTATGATTTTGCGCGCCGCAAATGATGGTGCGCTCGCCCGCGCCGTCGTTGACCTTGCAGACGGAAAGTTTATCCGAGCCCGGCACTTTGTCCTTGGTCAGGATTTGCGCGACGACAACCCCCTCAAATTCACCGGAGATTTTCTGCACGCCCTCGACTTCCAGGCCGAGCATGGTAAGGCGTTCAACGGTCTCGGCCACCGACCACTCAAAATCCACGTATTGCTTCAGCCAGTTCAGGGTAACTTTCATCGCATAAAATCGGTTCAACCACACAGTTGCCGCAGCGATGGACCGCCGCGCCAAGCCTTCGCTTTGCAAAGGCCCGCGAGACTAGCAACAACCTTCGCAGGAGACAATCTCGCAAGCGGTGGGCGATCGACACGCAAAGTTACGGAATTGTAACGCGGCTGCCCCGGGGATTTCCGGGAAGTCCGCTACTTATTAGGGCGGAATGAGCAAAAAGATTCTGATTGTGGATGACGAACCGGACTTTTCCGAGTTGGTGCAATATCGGTTGGCAGATAGCGGTCACGAATTCCACACGGCAACCAACAGCACCGATGCGTTAAATCAGGCTTGGGATACGCCACCGGATTTAATCTTGTTGGACCTGTTGTTGCCGGACCTCGACGGGCTAAGCGTGTGCGAAATCTTCGCGCGTCATCCGGCTACCAAACATATTCCCATCATCATGATCACCGCGGTCGGCTCCGATGTGACGCGGTTTTCGGCGGAAGTCGCCGGGGCACGCCAGTTCTTTCCCAAGCCAGTGGATTTTCTCGCGCTGCGAACGGCTATTGACGCGCTACTTCTGACGACCACCCCGGAGTAGAATTCCATTGGCCCGAACCCTCCTCGTCTTGAGACACAAAAGAACGCCTCACTTGAGGCGTTCTTTTTGCAAGGGACTTACCGTAAATCTTACCGGGCGCGCAAATCTGCCATGGTTTGCAACCGGGCTTCAGCCTGCTTGGTAATGCCCGTAAACACCATCGAAACGTGAAAGCCGGAGTGCTTGTTGCCGACGCAATCCACGACAACGCCCGTGCAATTGACGCTGGCGCCGTCTTGAGGCGATTTGAGAGTCACCGTCATTTCCACCCAGTGCGGAAAGGCCACGGAACTGAAGAATTCAATTCCTCCCTTGTGAATCGCAACGGCCTCGGGAGATAGGGTCAAAGTCGTCTGACGCGAGTTGACGGTAAAACTGTCGGCTGGGTCGGTGTGATTGGCGATACGGGCACTCATAGTTTCTGAAATGAGCCTAACACATTAACCCCACTCGTCAAATGAGCGATATTAACAAAAAATTACGGACGCATATTTCGGTTGGTGGGCTCGCGGTTTTCAGGCAGGCTGCGCTGACCTGTCGTTATGCGCATTGCCAATCTGAATCCCGACACTGACATCGGCGCCAGCTCCTGGTTCATAGATATTGAGGACCACCGCATTCTCCTGGATGCCGGCATGCATCCCAAACGCGAAGGGCGCGAGGGCTTGCCCCTCTACCGCGCGGTTCAAAACGAAGACGTGGATGCCATCGCCATCTCGCATTGTCATCATGATCATGTCGGAACGCTGCCCATCGCCCTCCGTTACTTTCCCAGAGCGCACGTCCTGTTGCCGGAGCAAAGCTATTTCATCATCGAACGCGTGCTGCACAACTCGGTCAACGTCATGACCCGGCAACGCGATGAACTGGGCATCAAGGATTACCCGCTCTACACGCATGATGAAGTGGACGACATCGCGCCGCGTTTCCAGGGCTTTCGCTACAATCGCGAAGTAGAGTGGGCGGCATACGAAAAATCCAAGTCCGGCTTCACTTCACCGTCGCTGGAGTTCTATGACGCGGGCCACACCCTGGGTTCGGCGGGCATCATGTTGCGCGGTCAGAAGGAAACGGTGTTTTACACGGGAGACGCCTGCTTTCACGACCAAACCATCCTGCGCGCCGCCCGATTCGAAGATGTCAAAGCCGACGTGCTCATCATGGAAACCACGCGCGGCAACAAAGCCGTCGCCAAAGGCGTGACGCGGCAGAGCGAAGTGGAGCGCCTGGTCGCCGCCATCCAGAAAGCGCTCAAACGCAAAGGCTGCGTCATGATTCCGTCTTTCGCGCTGGGGCGGACGCAGGAAATCCTCGCCCTGCTGGCCCTGCTCATGCGCGACGGCAAAATCAAGGAGCAGCCGATTTACATCGGCGGACTGGGCCGCGTCTTCACGGAAATTTACGATCTCGAAGCGCACCGCGCGCATCGCCAACACACCAATCTCCAATTACACGAAGCGCTGAATCTCATCGTGCTCGACCCGGGTCAGGTGGAAAAAATGAAACTCACCGGCGGGCGACTGTTTGTCATTACCTCCGGCATGATGAGCGAAAACACCGCGGCACATGACCTCGCCCTGCGCATGATCGGCGACGAAAAACAGTCGATTTTCTTCGTCGGTTATGCCGACCCCGAAACTCCCGGCGGACGACTAAAAGCCTCGCAGCCCGGCGATACATTTGTGTTCAGCCCGAAAGGCGGACGCGTAACGCGATTTTGCGATGTGCAGGAATTCGATTTGACCGCCCACGCCAATCGCGATGACTTGCTGGATTTTGTCGGTCAGGTTTCCCCGCGCACCATCTTGCTCGGCCACGGCAACGAAGAATCCCGGCTGTGGTTCGAGGATCAAATCCGCACACGCCACCCCAAAATCAAAATCATCCAACCGCAGCCCGGCAAAATGCTGTTGGTTTAGCGTCTCCCAGCGCTGGCGCGCCGAAGTTGTTAGCCGAAAATGTTGCGCGGATGCCGGCGGCGGCGCAACAAGCCGTACACCACAAACTCGCGCAGATGCACGACGCACTGCGCCGCCAGCCAAAGCGGCCAGCCGGAAATGCGCCGACCGGCGGCGACAATGTCCCGCGAATATTTCCGGTCTCCAAGTTGCCGCACCCGCCGCGCTTTGATGCCGGAGCGCACGCCGAACAATCCTTTCAATTTGCAGCGCCGAATGAAACTGCTCCTGCCACGGAGCACTTCCACCAATTCCATCGTTTTCCACTCGTCCAACACCAACGCTTGAATGCCCGGCATCTGCAAATGAGTTTCATTGCTGCCGTGCCAGCGATATTGCGCCAACGCGTCATGCACTTTGGCAATGCGGCGGCAGTGTTTACCGAACTCCGCGTAGAACACCATGTCCGCAAGAATGGGCATGTCCATGCGATACAAACAAGGCGCAGGTTGATAATTCGTCCTTAACAGTGTACCCGCGATGGCCTGATTGGAAATCTCGCCCTTCTGCGACAAATACACTTCCACCGGCACCTGCTCCACTTCGCCGGTAACGCGCCCCGAAGTGCTCAAATATTCGCCTTTCTCGTCGATGCGCTCGTCCAGACAATAAGCGAGGCCCAAACCGTCACATTCCTCCAACGTGGGGATCATTCGCGCAAAAAAATCCGGTACCACCAAATCGTCGGCGCACAAAATGTGCAGATACCGCGTTTGCGGCGCATACGTCAGCGCGCGATTCATATTGCCGAACAACCCGAGATTCCGCTCATTGCAGATGAACTCGCACGGCAAATCGCGGAACTCGCGAACGATCTGCGCTGTGGCGTCCGTCGAGCAATTGTCCAGCACCACCACCCGATCGGGCCGGCGCGTTTGTGCCGCGAGCGATTCCAGCGTGCGCTTGATGAATTCCGCCCCGTTGTAAACGGGAATCACGGTAGTGATGACAGGCTGCATGGGCGCGCACCATAGGCGAATCGGAAATCGAGAACAAGCCGGCACAGTGCGGCCACCATGCCGGCACGGGCAGCGAGCATTAGAGATTGCCGCCCGGCAGCGGATGGACTATTTGTGTTGCCCGGCGGGAAGGGTGGCTGAGTGGTTAAAGGCATCTGACTCGAAATCAGAAGTAGGGGCAACTCTACCGTGGGTTCGAATCCCACCCCTTCCGCCA
>CAZKMR010000100.1:0-17245 GCA_964553795.1 uncultured Bifidobacterium sp.
CTGTTCCTCATGGCGTTTCCAATGTTTGAAAGCAAAAACGGCTGCGAGGGTTTCCCGCAGCCGTGTGATTGTGCAATGGAAGTGGGTCGCGACGTTATTTCTTCGGCGCGAGGGTCCACTCGAAGTTCACTTTCAGGTCGTCATAAACGCTGATGTCCGGCAGGAGGGGCAGGGCGATGACGGGAGGTTTGATTTCGAATTGAGTCAATTTCAGCGGGGTGCTGCCAGTGACCTTGAGTTTGTCGTCCTGCTTTTCAATCGTCACAGGCATGGTGTTGGTGATGGTTTTGCCGACGATGGTTAGCGTGCCCACGGCATCGAATTCGAGCGGGCCAGTGGCGCCGGCTTTGGATTTTGGTTTCAATTCGATGAGCTTGTATTCGATGCGGGCATGGTCTTTGGCGGACATGGTTTCCAACATGCGTTCATCCATGGTGGCTCTGCCGCTCTTGATGGAGCGCACGGGAACGTAAACGGTGGTCGCCGGTTTGGCCGCTGCCGGGTCCGTCAGCGCGGCTGCCGGGAAATTAGGATGCACTTCCATCGAGCCGCCGATGACGCCGGTTTCCATGCTCCAATCGTGCAGGCTGGAGCCGCCGGACACGGTCGCTTTGCTGCCGCCTGGCTGAGCGTTGTAACGAACGAGGCCGCCCGCAGTGGCCGGAGTGGCGACGGCTTCGGTTGCATTTGTGGCGGCTACTTCTTTGGCGGGTTCCGTCGTTGCCGCGACGGCATTCGTGACTTGGGTCACGGCATTTTCTCCGTAGGCCGGGTCTTGGGCCGCTTCGGCGGCTGAGTCGGTCTGCTTTTTGCAGCCGACCAACCAGACCGCCAAGGTCACGGCAGTGAATATGCGAATAGTTCGTTGAATTTTCATTTCAGTTTGTTTCATAAATTAACTCCAGACCAACTCCAGCCTGTTCATGCCAGAGAAAACCAGTCCTTCTGAAATTCGATGCGTTTGGCGGCGTTGACGGCTTCATTGACTTTCAGCGCGAACACGGTGGCGGCAAAACCTTCTTGATAGCTCGCGGCTTGCCGGCTGACTTCACGACCGCGCGCGATTTCGGCCAGATGTTCGGCCAGCGCCTGCTTGTCGTCGCTGCCGTAGGATTCCTGAAACAGACGCACTTCGGTGCTGACTTCATGGCAGTTGGCCAGGAACGCTTGCAGCGCGTAGTAGTGCTGGGGCAATTCCACTGGCTGACTGCCCGGCGCTCCCTCCGACAGATTTTTTTGCTTCGAACCATCGAGCACGAGGGCGATGCCAGTTTCTTTGTAGAAATTATCTTTGCGCGCGTACACTTCCCAGCCGAGCAAGGCTGAATCTACTTCCTTAAACATCCAGGCTTTGCCGTCGCGCATCATAACGGTGGCTTCGTTGCCGTAAAGCAGTTCATATTCGGCGTCGAAGGAAGTGGCGAGGGAGGCGTTGTAATTCATGCGCACGCCGCCGGGAAATTCGATCACCGCTTCCACGGTGTCGGGCACGTTGCGACCGTCGTCCGCCCACATTAGCGTTGAACCGAATCCGGTCACCGCGACGGGAGTTACATTCAGCATCCAGGTTGCTTGATCCAAAGCGTGAATGCCAATTTCGCCGATGAGTCCGGGCGAGGTGGCTTGTTGCAAGCGCCAGTTAATGGCTTTTTCGCGTTCCGTGTTGGGCGAGGCCTGCCGCCAGCTTTGTTTCTTGTGCCATTGGGCGCGCGCCATGACGGATTTGCCGAGTGCGCCGGAGCGAATGAACGGATACAGAAAATGGCGTTGCGGATCGGAGCGACCTTGCAAGCCCGGCTGAAAATTGACGGTCACGGCTTCCTTGGCCGCGAGCGCAATCACGCGGGCATCTTCAAGGGTGTGAGCCAGGGGCGCTTCACAATAGACGTGTTTGCCGGCTTTGAGCGCCGCGAGGACGATGTCTTTGTGTTGATGCGAACCGGTGGCAACGATGACCGCCGCGATTTCCTTGTTGGCCAAGACTTCCTCGTAGTTTTCCACGAGCGCCGCCCCCGGAGCTTTGCTGGAACTGCGCCGCAACATCGCCGGATAACTGTCGCAGAGCGCCACAATCTCGGCTTGTTCCAGCCGCCCGAGTTGGTCGAGCAAATCCCGACCCCACGGGCCGAGGCCGATGATGGCGACTTTGACCTTTGGCTTGGGCGGCAGGTCGGCGGCTTTCTCCGGTTGCGCCTGAGCCATTAATTGCACGCCGCCCATCAAGGTCATGAGCGTGGCGAAAGAACTGCCTTTGATGAAATCGCGGCGGTTGAAATCAGCACTGGGAATGTCCGCTTGGTTCATGGCGAGAATAATCTTATGCGCGGCGCGGAGTTTCAACCACGAAACGCGGCAATCCTCAATAAGCAGCTTGCGGTCATGGATTATTTGAGTGGCTGGGGACGGGGATCACAGTGCTCCAAGCCGAGCGCCCATTTAATCCCGCCGAGAATGTGTGCTTGATACGCTTGGGCCACTTCGGGGGCGTTCTTGATACCGCCGGATTGTGCGGGGCTGTTCGGCTCCCAGACATCTTCGCGATGTCCGAGGGACGTATAGAAGACCCGACCCTGACCGTAGTTCTTAATCCAGGCAATCGGATAATCGCCTGGCGTCTTGTCGTTCGGATGCTGCTCCAGCCCCAACAATCCATGCACCTTGGCGCGGTCGAAGTTTTTGAGAATGTAGATTTCATCGAACACGGTCCAGGTCGCCGGCAAGTGCCGGCAGGCGGCGCATTGCGGGTCTTGATTGATGGCGTCCACGGAGACCTGCGCTTTATGCATCAGAAATTCGCCGCCGATCATTTCGATGTAAGGCGGGAAACCATGAAACGTATCGGTGGCCGAGTGCATGCCGACAAATCCTTTGCCCGACTTGACCCAATCCACGAACGCTTGCGGGTCGGGCAGGGGCAGGTTGCCGGTGGTATTGGCGAAGATGACCGCGTCGTAATTGCGCAAGGCGGCCGCGCTCATTTTTTCGGCCAGCACGGCGCGGATGGCGGATTCATACTTGGCTTTATCCGGTTTGCCGTCGGCGCCGCGAAATTCCGGCGCGTTGTTGTTCACGCGCGCATAATCCACAGTGAATGCGCCGCTCTGTTGCGCGAGTTCGCCGATCACTTTTTCCGCCGTGGGAATGGACGAATGCCGGAAACCCGTAGTGGTGGTGACGACGAGGACGTGTTTGGGAGTGCTTGGCTGCGAACTCGCACAGCCGGACAATGCCAGCACTCCAAGCAAGCCAAGGGTCAGTGCGAGAGTTTGAAAGCTGCGAGGAATTAATGAAGCGCTGGTTTTCATGCGCGACAGATTAGCGATGCTCTTGTGGCGACGCAATCATCTGTCGCTCAACATTTGTCGCGCTTGCGGTAAAGATTAGAGATCGAGAACCAGTTTTGTCGTCGAACCGGTTTTTACGTTTTCGATTTCCACCTCTTTCACCTCATGCCGGCCATCGATTTTTTGCAGTTCGGTCGGCCGGAATTCTTTCAGCAACTTGCCGCGGGCATCATAGGCTTCTGCCTGAACGATTCCGAGCGATTCATCGTGAATCCACGCCAGCACTCGCGAATAACTGGTCGGAGAAGGTGTCGGATTTTTGCTTTCCAGAACCTTGCACCCGGCGCTGCGCGCCATCTCCCACTTCGGCACGCGTTGCTCGGGCCAGTGGAGAAATTCCAATCCGAGGTCGGAGCGCCAAAAATCAGAGCCGGCAAACGAAACATCCAGTTCGCTCCCGGACAAAATCCTACCGGTATCATCACGATAAGTGTTCGGCTGTCCTTCGCGATGCTCCACCGAAAACCCCGGCAGCACATTTGTGCCTTGTGTGGCGGAATAGTAACTCATCCAGTTGGTCGCGGTGACTGCTACCCGACAGGTGTAACTGACTTTGATCAGCGGTTGATGTTTTGCTTTGATGAAGAGCGTGCCGGTATTCGTGAAGCTTTTTTCCGGAGTCAGCGAACGAAGTTGCGCGACCAATTCGCGCCCCAATTCCTTTGCTTTAGGTGCATCGTAAAAAATCTGGCTCGAGGCAAAGCCGATGCCGGGGAAGGCCAGCAGGATGGCGAGAGTTAACGTGCCAAGCATAGCGCGCGTTGCAGGCTGCCGGCTTCGCAGTCCGGCGCCCCATTGAACTGACACGCTCATTTCGCCTCCAAGGCTATTTTGACGACTTCAGAAATGTGGCTGACGAAATGGACTTTGAGTTTTCCCCGAACTTCTGCGGGGATGTCCGCCCAGTCCGGTTTGTTTTGTTCCGGCAAAATAACGTGTTTCACACCAAATCGGACGGCCGCGAGCACCTTTTCCTTCACCCCCCCGACGCGCAGGACGCGCCCGCGCAAACTGATTTCGCCCGTCATGGCGGTGTCCGAACGCACGCGGCGTTGGGCCAATAATGACGCCAGCGCAGCGACAATTGCCACCCCGGCGCTGGGACCGTCTTTCGGTGTCGCTCCAGCAGGAACATGGATATGAATGTCGTATTTGGACGCGTCGTTGAGATCGAGCCCCAACTTCTCCGCCTGACTGCGCAAATAGCTGAATGCCGTTTGCGCGCTTTCTTTCATCACTTCGCCGAGCGAACCGGTCAGCAGAAATCCGCCTTTGCCCGGCATGCGCGAGACTTCGATGAACAGCACTTCGCCGCCCACCGGCGTCCACGCCAATCCGGTCGCAATGCCGAACTCTTTGATCTTCTCGGCGGTCTCGCTGACGAACGGCGCGTGGCCGAGTTCCGTCTGCAAGTCGGCGGGCGTCAGTTTGACCGGGCCGCCGCCGTTGCGGCTGACTAATTTTCGCGCGGCTTTGCGCACCAAGGCGGCAATCTGGCGCTCCAACTGGCGCACGCCGGCTTCGCGCGTGTATTCCTGAATCAACCGGCGCAGCGTTTTGTCCGGCAACGAGAATTCGCGTTTCAGCAAGCCGTGCTCTTCCAACTGGCGCGGTACGAGATAGCGTTTCGCAATTTGCAGTTTTTCGGATTCCGTATAGCTCGGGAGTTCGATCACCTCCAACCGGTCGCGCAACGCGGCGTGAATCGGCTCGAGCCAGTTCGCCGTGGCAATGAACAACACGCGTGAGAGGTCGAACGGCAAATCCAGATAATGATCGGTAAAGGTGTTGTTCTGCGCGGGGTCGAGCACTTCGAGCAGGGCGGACGCCGGGTCGCCACGAAAATCCGATCCGATCTTGTCCAACTCATCAAGCAGGATGACTGGATTGTTGCTTTCGATGCGGCGCAACGTTTGGAGAATGCGGCCCGGCATGGCGCCGACATAGGTGCGACGGTGGCCACGGATTTCCGCCTCGTCACGCATGCCACCCAAGGCGATGCGCGCAAATTTACGTCCGAGCGCATCGGCCACGCTTTTGCCGAGTGACGTTTTGCCGACGCCGGGCGGGCCAACGAGACAAAGGATCGGGCCTTTGATGGCGCGTTTGCGTTTAATGACCGCGAGAAATTCCAACAACCGGTCTTTGACTTTCTCCAGCCCGAAATGTTGCTCGTTGAGAATCTTTTCCGCGACGGCAATATCGATTTTATCCTCGGTGGATTTTTCCCACGGCAGATTGATGATCCAATCGAGGTAATTTCGCGCGACGGGATACTCGGCCGCAGCCGGCTGGATTTGCTGGAGGCGCTCCAATTCCTGCGTTGCGACTTTCTTCGCCTCCGCCGGCATGGAGGTCTGCTCGATTTTCTCGCGCAGCGATTTGATTTCGTTGGAATTCGATTCGCCTTCGCCCAGTTCGCGTTGAATGGCGCGCATTTGTTCGCGCAAGAAAAAGTCCCGCTGCGTTTTGGCGATGGAACTGGCGACGTCGGTTTGAATCTTGGAACTCAACGTCAACACTTCATGCTCGCGATTGAGCATGGGCAGCAACTTGGTTAATCGCTCCTTGACCACCGGCGTTTCGAGTAACGTCTGGCGGTCTTCCAACGAAAGATTCAGATTGGCGGCGATGAGATCGGTGAAGTGGCCGGGATCTTCGGTGTTCAACGCGGCGACCTTCACCTGCTCGGACAGGGCGGGAGACAGCTTGATGATTTCCTGAAACTGCGTTTGCGCCGTCCGCATCATGGCCGAGACTTCAATCGAGTCGTCGTGTTGATCCCGCATCAGCTCGAACTTGGCGCGCAGGTACGGGCTGGTGACGGTGTATTCCTTGATGTTGATGCGCCACAGGCCTTCCACGAGCACCCGGGCGGTGTTGTCGGGGAATTTCACCATTTTCGCCAACCGCACCACGCAACCGACTTCGTATAAATCTTCGGGGGCGGGATCGGGCACTTCGGCGCGCTTCTGCAAAATCGTGCCGATCAAACGATCACCGGCGACGGCTTCGTCGATGAGTTGAATGCTCGGGCCGGTTTCCACCAGTAGCGGCGCGACGGCGCCGGGGAAAATGACAATATCTGACAGGCCGAGAATGGGAAGCGTCTCCGGGAGCGAGCGCGAAGAAATGCGCGAGGCTTCTTCGGGGCCGCCGGGCGTACCCATGATGCTGATGAATTCTGTATCGGACGGAGTCATCTTGGCGTTGCGAACTTTGGGTATTAGAACCGCAACCCGGGGAACAATTCAAGCAAACCCGCAGAAACTTATTTGCCTTCCGAGATGGTCAACTTCGTAGCTTTGGGATTTTGGGCAGGCGCGACCGGGGGGACTTCGATCCGCAGGAAGCCATTCAAGTAGGACGCCTTGGCCTGACCGAGGTCGTATCCGTGAGGCAATTCCAGAATACTCTCAAACGGACCGTAGTTGATTTCCATCACGAGAAAACTGGCTTTGGGAGCGCGACAGGTATCCGGGCGATCACCACTGATGCGCAGGCGATTTCCCTCGACGGTGATTTCCAGATTTTCGCTGCGCATGCCCGCCAGTTCCACCTTGATGACCAGGCCGCAATCCGTGGCGTAAACATCCGTGTTGGGGACCCAATGGCCGTTGGCGGCGGAGTCGCGCCCGCTGATGGCCGAGGCGCGGGTGACAAACTGCGTAGAAGAACTGACTTTGGTCACTGCCATTCGAATGCAAACTATCTCACGCATTCCGGCTGCGCAAGCATCGCGTCGCTTATTTCTTTCGCAAAATCACCTCTGGTCGTGCTCCTTTGCGCACCCGAAAGATAATCGATTGATGGGTGGACGATTGGCTTGGGGATGCGCAGCCGCAATGGGTATCGCGTCGAAAATCAAACCGGCGTTTCCGGAACTTGGCCCACAGCAGTCCGGTAGCCGCCGCAGCGACAATCACCAGGGACACCACCGTTTGCCAATCCGCATTCACGGTGCCAACATAGACGGCAGCGGGCCGCAGGCAAATGGATATTCCGCCGGGTTTTGCGATTGAACTTTCGACTCGTCCACTTACGCTGCCGCCGCATGAGCCAGCAGCGTTTTAACCATTCCCACCGCGTAACCTACGCCGACTGCACGATAGGTAATCATGTCTATTATGGCCGCTATTTGGAGATCCTCGAAGCCGCGCGCGGTGAGTTTTTCCGCGCCTTGGGGACGAACATGCTGAAATGGCAGGAGACTGGACTCATGTTTCCGGTGGTCGAAGCGCACCTGCGATACAAGGCGCTGGCGCGCTACGACGACGTTTTGAATGTCGCAGTCTGGATCACCGCCGCCGAACGGGTGCGACTGAATTTCGGTTATCGCGTTACCAACGCCACGGGCGATCTCATTCTTGAGGCGGAAACGCTCCACGTCTGCATGAGCCTGGAAGAAAAAATGAAACGTTTGCCGGAGCAACTGGTGGCCGCCGTGCAGCCTTATTTGCGCGCGGTGGCGGCATGAGTCACGCAGCGATGATTTTCTCCAAGCGCTGACATAGGTCGCGCAATCCTTCCGGCGTATCACCGCCGCCTTGTTCCGTGATGAGATAGTCGCGATAACCGACTTCCTCGAGCGCTTTCATAATGCCCGGCCAATTGTTCGCCCCTTCGAGTAGCGGCACACGGAAACCTTGCCAGACGTCGCCGGTGCGCATGGCGCGATCCCGGCTGTATTCCTTGATATGCACGCGAGTCATCCGCTTTCCCAACGCTTTGATCCAGGCAATCGGATCGCCGTAACGGATAATGTTGCCGACGTCGAAATGCCATTGCACCCACGGACTGTTGATTTCGTCCAGATACCGAACGGCCACGTCCTCGCTGGTGATAAAATTGTTCCAGACGTTTTCAACCGAGATCTTCACCCCGGATTCTTCCGCCAGCGGAATCGCCTGCCGAATCTGTTCGATGGAACGTCGCCAGCACGTGTCAAAATCCACGTCCTGGTTCACCACGCCCGGGACCAGTAAAATGGAACTGGCGCCATAAGCCTTCGCATCGCGCAATGTCTGTTGCAGGGCGGTCAACCCTTCCGCCCGCACGGCGGCGTTCGGATGCGACAGGGGCTTGGTCCAATGATGCGCGTCGCAAACACTGGTGATCTCGAGTCCGGTTTCGGCGCGAGCGGCGAGCACTTCAGCGTGATCCAAATGACTCGTCATTTCCACGCCGTCAAACCCCGCCGCTTTGACGGTCCGCATTTTCTCCAGCACCGAACCTTTCACGCCCACCGTGCCCCACATGATCGCCTTCTTGAATGCCCGTTGATTTGTTTTTGCTGAAGTATTGGCGGTCGATGAAAGCGATGCCGTGGCGGCAAACGCCACTGTGGCCGCGCTCACTTGCAAAAACTTGCGGCGGGGCAGAGCGGATTGGGGTGAAGTCATACGAGTTTGGTGATGCCCGGCATGGCCACGGGCGGCACGCTGATCGGAGCGTCCCACGCCAGCTTTTCCGGGAACAGATTTTCTTTCGAGTTCAATGCATCCTCCCACGTGACCACCTGACCAGTGTAAGCCGCCATGCGGCCCATGATGGCGAGCAACGTTGAATGGGCCATCCATTCGCCGTCATTGATGGGTTTGCCGGCGCGGATGGAGGCGAACAATTCGTCATGTTCAATCTGGTACATGTCGCGCATGTTTTCGGCGCGATGCCGCCAATTGGTTTTGCCGCGAATCACGAATGGTCCGGTAAAGGCGCGCACAATGTGGCCCACGCCGTCCGAACCCCAAACGTGATCAGAGTTATCCGCCGCCGCCCCGGCTTGTTGCCGGCAGAAATGGAATGCGCGTGCGTCGTTCTCGTAATCGTACACCACGCCAAAATGATCGTAGATGTGACCGAACTCGGCCTCCGTGCGAACCTGCCGTCCGCCAATCGCCATGCAACTCAATGGCGGCACGTCTTTCATCATCCACGCCATTTTGTCCACGTTGTGCACGGCCTGCTCAACGATGTGGTCGCCCGACAACCACGTGAAGTAATACCAGTTGCGCATCTGCCATTCCATGTCCGTCCAGCCGGGTTGGCGCGGTTTGGACCACACGCCCGCCGTGTTGTAGGTGGTGTGAATGGCGCGGATGTCACCGACGGCGCCGTTGTGGATCTGGTCCATGAACGCGCGGACGCCGATGTTGTAGCGATAACAAAATCCTGCCACCAGCGAGAGACTCTTCCGTTTCGCCTCCGCGGCGCTCGCCAGCACCGAACGCACCCCCGTCGCATCCACGGCCACGGGTTTTTCCGCGAAGATATGTTTGCCCGCGGCAACGGCGGCTTGCAGGTGTTGCGGCCGAAACCCGGGCGGCGCCGCCAACAGCACCACATCCACATCGCTCGCGAGCACCTTTTGATACGCGTCGAAGCCAACAAAACACTTGTCCGGCGTCACCTTGACTTTGCTGGCGACCGCTTCGGAACTTTTCAACGCTTTCAAACTGCGTTCCACGGGTTCGGGAAACGCATCGCCCATTGCGGTCAACACGACGTTGGAATCTGCCTTGAGCGCGTTGCTCGCGGCGCCCGTGCCGCGCCCGCCACAGCCAATGAGACCGACGCGGAGCGTTTCCGAATTGTCGGCGGCGAAAAGTCGGCCGGGCAGAATCGCAGGCGCGGCCAGAGCCGCGCCGACCAGGCTGGTGGTTTTGAGAAAATCCCGCCGCGTCGCGGGTGGGGTGGACTTGGTCGTGTTCATGCTGAAGTGCTTGAAGTTTCCTTCATGCCTTCTCATGACGTCAAGCCACCCGGACGCATTCACTGACACATATTCAGGTAGGCGCGCCGGTCAGGCGATGCGATCCCAGATTTCAATCACCGGCGGCGCGACGCACAACTGATCCAACTGCGGTAGCAGCGCCTGGATATGAGCCGACTGCAAGTGCGTGTCCAATGCGGCCTTGGTGGTCCAGTTCTCGTGAAACAAAAAGCGCGCCGGATTCTCAGGCAACACGTGCAGATCGTAATTCAAACAGCCGGCTTCCTGGCGCGTGGGTGCGACCAGTCCGGTCAGCGCGTTTCGCAATGCATTTTCTTGGCCGGGACGCGCTTCGAACGTGGCGACGACTGTGACAGTTTTTGGTTGGGTCATAAATCAGGACAAAGATTTCAAGATCGCTTCGGCGGCGGCGCGCGGATTGGGGGCCGCGTAGATTGGTCGCCCAATCACCAGCCAACTCGCCCCGGCGTCCATCGCTTCGCGCGGCGTCAAGGTGCGTTTCTGATCGTCGGCTTTTTCCGCGCCGGTGCGAATGCCCGGCGTTACCAGTTGCATTTCCGCCGGCAAAATGCGTCGCAGCGCCACAATTTCGAGCGGTGAACAAACCAGTCCGCGCAACCCGGATTTCGCGGCGAGCGCTGCCAATCGTTCCACCTGTTTGCCGATGTTTATTTCCCAGCCTAACTCCGCCAACGTATTGGCGTCGTGACTCGTGAGCACGGTGACCCCGAGCACCAACGGCGCGGGCCGATTCAACGACGCGGCGGTCTGTTGCGCCGCCTGTTCTGCCGCGCGCATCATCTCACTGCCGCCGCTGGTGTGAATCGTCACCATCTGCACATCAAGTCGCACCGCCGAGGCGATGGCTTTGGCGACGGTGTTCGGAATGTCGTGAAATTTCAGATCGAGAAACACGCTCGCGCCCGTGTCGCGCACGCGCTTCACGATGTCCGGACCGGCGCTGGTGAACAGTTCCTTGCCAATCTTGAACGCGCCGACCACCGGCGCGATGTCCTGCGCGAGTTTGAGCGCTTGCTCTGCGGTAGGAACATCTAAAGCGGCAATGACGGGATTCTGCATCGCACAAATAATCGAAGCCCCGGCGAGCGAATTAAAGCCAAAAATCCCGCGCGCTCAAAGCGCCGAGACCGCCCGATAGAATTGGTGCGCCGCACTTGGCTCGGCTGGCGCCGTAAAATCAAACCAACCCGCCCCCGAGGTCGTGTTGGTATGAACCGGCAGCCAACTGGTGAGATTGGTGCTGGCTTCGACCACGCAATTGCGATTGGGTCCGGCGTTCACCCGCAGTTGTAGCGGCAATGTTCCGGCGACGGAAAGCACCGCAAGCTGCACCGGCGGACTCAGGGCTTTGCGCAGATTTAGTCGCCCGCCTGTGACGCATTTTCCCGTCAACGCAGGCAGGGGATCAACGCCGTTCAAAACGCGAGCGATGAGTTGTTGATGCGACTCGGTGGGATATTTGGTCATCAGCAAGGCGCACGTTCCGGCAACATAAGGTGCAGCAAAGGAAGTCCCGGAAACCGGGCCGATATAGAGATTGTCCGAAAAGGTGAACGTGGAGGTGATTTGATGGCCTGGAGCGGCGAGGTCCACATTGGTGGCGCCGTAGTTGGAAAGATTCCAGAGTTCGTCCGTTCGCGTCGTGGCGGCCACGGAAATGATGTTGTCCAATTCGTAGCAGGCCGGATAGCGCGGCGCGGTGTCAATGTTCGCGGCATCATTTCCCGCCGAGGTGACAACGATGATTCCCGCCGCGCGCGCAGCAAATAGCGCATTGGAAAGTGACGTGGAAAAACCGGCGCCGCTCAAACTCATATTGATGATCCGAGCAGCGTTCGTGCGCGCGAATTCAATTCCTGCGATGATGTCAGAATCCGAGCCGTTCCGGGCGGCATCAAAGCTCTTGCACGCCATGATCTGCACTTGCCACGCCACGCCGGCGCTGCCTTTGCCGTTGTTTCCCACCGCGCCGAGCACACCGGCGACGAGCGAGCCGTGGCCTTCGTCGTCCGCCGGCAGATTATTGGTGGCGAGCGCATTCCACCCGTAACCACCGGCAGCATTGGTCCAGATATTCGCGGCAAGATCCTCGTGGGTGCGGCGAATGCCCGTGTCAATCACAGCCACAATGATATTGCTGGCAGAAGTCAGGACATCCCAGCCTTCGGCAGCGTCAATATCCGCGTCCACCACACCCCCGTTTTGCCCGAAGTTGTGCAAAGCCCAGGCCGTGCCGTTCGCGTATTGCGGATCGTTGGGCGTGAGATCCAGCGTCCGCCAATAATCCGGCTCGGCATACTCTACCAATCCACTGGCCTGATATTTGGCGATTAACGTCGAAACAGATTCGCCCGGCGGCACGCGTACGCATTGGAGTTCTCCGAGGCCGGGATAGCGCGCCAGCACTGCGGCGCCGAGTTGCGCGTGCAGTGGTGTGATGGCTTCGGAATTTCGAGGCAGAACGAGGATTCGATCTTCGCGATGCGGCGGAGTCGAGGCAACCGGTGCAATCGCATTCAACGGCTGGGCGCGTCCATCGTCGGCAAAGAAAAAGGTTAACGCCATCAGCCATATCCCGGAGTGCTTCAAAAATCCCTTCATGCAATCGTGCGTTTGACGGGGATTATTTCACAGCCACCTGAAGTTGCAACGGGCGAAACGTGACTTTTTTCAAAACCAACCGACGATGCTGCGAATAATCGTGTCGAGGTTGTCATACCACCATTTGAACATCGTCGGCAAATTCACCTTCGCCGTCAGTAACGGCAAGCCGACAAGCAGCACCAGCACGTTGCCCAGAAATATCACGACGGCAGAAAACAAATAGCCCTGGCTCGTGATGTCTGTTTGCTGCGTCTTGAGCACATGCGCGTTCAAGGTGATGTGAAACGCGTACGCCGCGCCGATCAGCAGATGAAACCACACGAAATGATGTTTCCAGTTCCAGATCAAATGTCCGGCCACAAACACTGCCACGACGAGAATCGCGTAGAGCGGGAAGAAATACGGCGAGAGCGCGATGATGAAATTGGTTTTGTCCACGATCACGTGCCCGCCGCCCGACGTGACTTTGAATTTCTTTACCCTGCCGCCAAAAAGCCAGACCCACAGCGCATGCGTCAGTTCGTGGCCGAACACGTAAATCCACATTGGCTTCGGCAGGATCAGATAAATTGCCAACCAGCACGCCGCGCCACCGAGAATCGGCACAATCGTCACATCCGCGCTGCCGCATGCACGCATGACTTGCCACAGCGTTTGCGCCGCTGCGACGCAAACCGGCAACAACAACAAGGCGATGATGAACTTCAACCATTTCGGCACGCGCGGGATTGTTGAGAAGTATGAAGGCACGCGCAAGACTGCGACATCATGGACTGCGCCGGCAGAGCGAAGCGACGACGGCGCTTTCGGGCGGACGAGAAACCGTTCGACCGAAAGAGCGGCGTCGAGCGTGCGAAAGCGGTGTCGCGCTTTGCTTGCCACCGCAGCCCAAAAAGCGCTCCCCAACACTTGAATCTTGTCACGCACCACGCGTCACCTGACACTCTGCGCCGCATGACACAGAACGAAGTTCTCCAGGTTTTTCGCGACACCGGCGCGCTGCTTGAAGGCCATTTTATTTTACGCAGCGGTTTGCATAGCCGGCAGTTTTTCCAATGCGCGCTGGCATTGCAACAGATGCCCATTGTCGAAAAACTCGGCGCCGCTCTGGCGACAAAACTCAAGTCGCTCGGCGCGGTGACGGTCGTTTCCCCCGCGATGGGCGGACTCGTCATCGGCCAGGAAGTCGCGCGGCAACTTGGCTTACGTTTCATCTTCGTTGAAAAAGAAGACGGCAAACTCGTGCTGCGCCGCGGGTTCAAAATCGCGCCCGGTGAAAAAATCCTCATCGTGGAAGATGTCGTGACCAAGGGCGGTCGCGTGCAGGAGACGCTTGATATTGTCCGCGCCAACGGCGGCAACGTGCTCGGCGTTGGCATGGTGGTGGACCGTTCCAACGGTCAAACCCAACTCGGCGTGCCGATGGTCAGTCTGATCGCGCTGCAAGTGGAGGCGTTCGATCCCAACAATCTGCCGCCCGACCTCGCCAACACTCCCGCGGTGAAACCCGGCAGCAAATAGAATTTTGGCCACATGAATGCCGCGCCCGCCAAAGTTTTCCTGACTGCGGAATGGCGGAATCTGGTGCTGCTCAACTACGAGATCGAACCGCGCATTCTGCAACCTTTCGTTCCGGCCGGGACGGAGTTGGATTCGTGGCAGGGGCGAACTTACGTTTCCGTGGTGGGATTCCAATTCTTACAAACGCGCGTTTGGGGAATGCCAATTCCCTATCATCGCAATTTTGAGGAAGTAAACCTGCGGTTCTATGTGCGCCGGAAAGCGGCAGAGGGTTGGCGGCGTGGCGTGGTGTTCATCAAAGAACTCGTGCCGCGCCGGGCGATCGCATTCGTGGCCCGGGTATTTTACAACGAACCTTACGTCGCGCTCCCGATGGCGCATCGAATCCAGCAAACGAATGGCTCGATTGAACACGCGGAATATTCGTGGCGCCGGGCGGGACGCACGCAATCGGTGAGTCTGCAAACGTCCGGCGCAGCCCAAATGCTTCGTGCCGGATCGGAAGCCGAGTTCATCACCGAACACTACTGGGGCTACAACCAACAGCGCAACGGTGCGACGCTCGAGTATCAGGTCGAACATCCGCGCTGGCGCATTTATGAATCCGCCGCGGCTCGACTCGATTGCGATGTCGCTTTGCTTTACGGCCAACAGTTTCGTGCCTATCTGGAATCGCAGCCCGTCTCAGCATTTCTCGCCGAGGGTTCGCCGGTAACGGTCTATCGAGGGAGAGGTATCTCGTAACAAACTGCCGGTTCGGAAGGCGCGATTTCCCCAATAAATAGCGGTGCTAAAGCCACCGCAGTCCAAACGCTGCGCGCAATTCGCGAGCGATGGGCAGTCGCGAAGCGTTTGGACTTGCGGCGCGTTCACCGCCGCTTTCGAGCGTCGAGGTTGCGCCAACTCGCCAGAGTGTTAGTGCAAGCCAGTGTGCCACGCCGTCGCCAGTGGCACACTTGACGAACTCACACCCAACCTCGCGAAAGCCGCATTTCATTCGCGTTTCCAGCGATTTCGCTCCAAAACCGCCCCTTGGCACAAGTCTGGCATAGAAAGACTCGCCGCGAGTGTCGTGGCACGACAACCAGATTTTAATTATGGCAAAAGTATTAGGCATCGATTTGGGAACGACGAACTCCTGCATGTCCGTCATGGAAGCGGGTGAGCCGCTCGTTCTGGAAAATTCTGAAGGCAAGCGCACCACGCCCAGCGTCGTCGCGTTCACCAAGAGCGGCGAACGCATCGTCGGCGACGCCGCCAAGCGCCAGGCCGTCACCAACTCGCGCAACACGATTTACTCCATCAAGCGTTTCATGGGCCGCAAGTTCGATGAAGTGCAGGAGGAAATTAAGCGCATGCCGTACAAGGTCGTGAAAGCGGCCAATGGCGATTGCGCGGTGGAAGTTGAAGTCGAAGGCAAAACCAAACAATTCTCGCCGCCCGAAATTTCCGCGATGATTCTCGCCAAACTCAAAGCCGACGCTGAAACGCGTCTTGGCGAAAAGGTCACGCAAGCCGTCATCACCGTTCCCGCTTACTTCAACGACTCGCAACGTCAGGCCACCAAAGACGCTGGCAAAATTGCCGGTCTCGAAGTGCTCCGCATCATTAACGAGCCGACCGCGGCGTCGCTCGCGTATGGTCTCGACAAGAAGAAGGACGAGAAGATCGCCGTGTATGACCTGGGCGGTGGCACGTTCGACATCTCCGTGCTCGAAATCGGTGATGGCGTGTTTGAAGTCAAAGCCACGAATGGCGACACGCATCTCGGCGGTGACGATTGGGACAATGCGTTGATGGATTGGATTCTCGACGAATTCAAGAAAGACAATGGCATGGATTTGCGCAAGCAACCCGACGCGTTGCAACGCATCAAGGAAGAAGCCGAAAAAGCCAAGATCGCGCTGTCCAGTTCCTCGTCTTACGACATCAACCTGCCGTTTATCACGGCGGATGCGAGCGGGCCGAAGCACATTCAGAAAACGCTTTCGCGCGCCAAGATGGAACAACTCACCGACAGTTTGTTCGAGCGCACCATCAAGCCGACGCAAGCCTGCTTGAAGGACGCGGAACTCGAAGCGAGCAAGATTGATGAACTCGTGCTCGTCGGTGGTATGACACGGATGCCGCGTGTCGTCGAAACCGCGCGCAAGCTCGTCAACAAGACGCCGCATCAAGGCGTGAATCCGGATGAAGTCGTCGCGGTCGGCGCGGCGATTCAAGGGGGCGTGCTCAAGGGCGACGTGAAAGATGTGTTGCTCCTCGACGTGACCCCGCTGTCGCTCGGCATCGAAACGCTCGGTGGCGTGTTCACTAAGTTGATCGAGCGCAACACCACGATTCCGACGCGCAAGGCGGAAATTTTCTCCACCGCGAGCGACAATCAGCCCGGCGTGGAAATCCACGTGTTGCAGGGCGAACGCCAGTTCTCCCGCGACAACAAGACGATTGGCAAATTCCAACTCACGGACATTCCGCCCGCGCCGCGCGGCGTGCCGCAGATTGAGGTGACGTTCGACATTGACGCCAACGGCATCCTGCACGTCGGGGCGAAAGACCTCGGCACGGGCAAGGAACAGAAGATCACCATCACGGCCAGCAGCGGTCTTTCGAAGGAAGAAGTCGAGAAGATGCGCAAAGACGCCGAAGCGCACGCCGACGAAGACAAAGCGCGCCGCGAAGAAGTCGAAACGCGCAACGAAGCGGACAACGCTGTTTATCGCACCGAGAAGATGCTCAAGGAAAACGGCGACAAGATCTCGGGCGACGACAAGAAGAAGATCGAAGACGCCGTGAGCGCGGTGAAGGAAGCGCTCAAGGGCAGCGATGCCGCCGCGATTAAATCGTCCAGCGAGAAGCTGAACGAAGCGTGGCAGGCCGTGAGTGCGGAACTCTACAAAAAGGCTGCCGAAGCGAACAAAGCCAGCGGCACGCAGACCGGCAGCAGCGCTGGCGGCGAGCAGGCCAAGTCCGACGACAAGAAGGGCGGCAAGGACGAAGGTCCGATCATTGACGCCGAAGT